>NZ_AKJE01000035.1 GCF_000282495.1 Pseudomonas sp. GM79 | reverse complement strand
CGCAGGCTGCGATCTTTTGACTTTAAAGATCAAGGTCAAAAGATCGCAGCCTCGTTTCACTCCGCAGCTCCTACGGGTATGCGTAGATTTCACATAGGGAATAGGCCATGTCTGTAGCGGTGATTCAAATGGTCAGCCAGAGCGACGTGCTGGTCAATCTGGCCCAGGCCCGTCGTCTGCTTGAGCAGGCGGCGACCGGTGGCGCGCGGCTTGCCGTGCTGCCGGAAAACTTCGCTGCCATGGGCCGGCGCGACATTGCTGACATCGGCCGCGCCGAAGCCTTGGGCGAAGGCCCGATCCTGCCGTGGTTGAAACAGACCGCCCGCGACCTCAAGTTATGGATAGTGGCCGGCACATTGCCGTTGCCGCCAGTGGATCAACCGACGGCCAAAGTGCATGCATGCTCGTTGCTGGTGGATGACCGCGGCGAAACCGTTGCGCGGTATGACAAGCTGCACCTGTTCGACGTAGACGTGGCGGATAATCGCGGGCGTTATCGCGAATCCGATGACTATGCTTATGGCAGTGGTGTGGTTGTTGCCGACACTCCGGTCGGTCGAGTCGGCCTGACGGTGTGTTATGACCTGCGTTTCCCGGAGCTGTACAGCGAATTGCGTGCGGCCGGCGCGGAATTGATTACCGCGCCGTCGGCCTTTACCGCGGTGACCGGCGCGGCCCATTGGGACGTGCTGATTCGCGCGCGGGCCATCGAAACCCAGTGTTACATGCTCGCGGCCGCCCAGGGTGGGACGCATCCGGGGCCACGAGAAACCTTTGGTCACGCCGCCATTGTCGACCCATGGGGGCGTGTGCTGGCACAACAAGATCAGGGCGAGGCCGTGCTGCTGGCCCAACGCGACAGCAGCGAACAGGCGTCCATCAGGGCGCGGATGCCGGTGTCCACTCACCGGCGCTTTTTCTCGCAGGGCGCCCAGCGACCTGCATCAGAACGACGAATTTAAGGCGTAAAGCATATGAGCGAGTTGTTGTCCTCCGTCAGTGAACACCTCCTGGCGCCCGGCGGCGTAACGATCGAGAGCCTGCAAGGTGTGCTCGGCGATCTGGCTGGCCCGGGCATCGATGCCGCCGACCTGTATTTCCAGGGGCAGATTTCCGAATCCTGGGCGCTGGAAGACGGGATCGTCAAGGAAGGCAGCTTCAACCTTGACCAGGGTGTCGGCGTGCGTGCGCAATCGGGTGAGAAGACCGGTTTTGCCTACAGCAATGCGATCACCCTCGAAGCGCTGGGCGCGGCAGCCCGTGCAGCCCGTTCGATCTCCCGGGCCGGGCAGAACGGCACTGTGCAGGCGTTCACCACCCAGGATGTCACCCAATTGTACGGGCCGGATAACCCGCTGGAAGTGATGACCCGTGCCGAGAAAGTCGAGCTGCTCAAGCGTATTGATGTGGCGACTCGCGCCCTCGACCCGCGTATCCAGCAAGTCACCGTGAGCATGGCCGGGGTCTGGGAGCGGATTTTGATTGCTTCCACCGACGGCGGGCTGGCGGCGGATGTGCGACCACTGGTGCGTTTCAACGTCAGCGTGATCGTCGAGCAGAATGGCCGTCGTGAACGCGGCGGTCATGGCGGTGGCGGTCGTACCGATTACCGCTATTTCCTCAGCGACGACCGCGCCATGGGCTATGCCCGCGAAGCGTTGCGTCAGGCGCTGGTGAATCTGGAAGCGATCCCGGCCCCGGCCGGTACGTTGCCGGTGGTGTTGGGTTCCGGTTGGTCAGGCGTGTTGCTGCACGAAGCTGTCGGCCATGGCCTGGAAGGCGACTTCAACCGTAAAGGCAGTTCGGCCTACAGCGGGCGCATGGGCGAGATGGTTGCCTCGAAGCTCTGCACCATCGTCGATGACGGCACCCTCGCCGGGCGCCGTGGTTCGCTGAGCGTCGACGACGAAGGCACCCCGACCGAGTGCACCACGCTGATCGAAAACGGCGTGCTCAAAGGTTATATGCAGGACAAGCTTAATGCGCGCCTGATGGGCGTGGCCCGCACCGGCAACGGTCGTCGGGAATCCTATGCGCACCTGCCGATGCCGCGCATGACCAACACTTACATGCTCGGTGGCGAAAGCGACCCGGCGGAAATCATCGCCTCGGTGAAAAAAGGCATCTACTGCGCCAACCTCGGCGGTGGCCAGGTGGACATCACCAGCGGCAAGTTCGTGTTCTCCACCAGCGAGGCGTACCTGATCGAAGACGGCAAGATTACTGCCCCGGTCAAAGGCGCGACGTTGATCGGCAACGGGCCGGAAGCCATGAGCAAGGTGTCGATGGTCGGTAACGATCTGGCGCTGGACAGCGGTGTGGGCACGTGTGGCAAGGATGGGCAGTCGGTGCCGGTGGGTGTCGGCCAGCCAACACTGAAAATTGATGCGATTACTGTGGGTGGCACAGGATCATAAGGGATGGAGCTTCGGGTGAGTTGCGAGGCAACCCACCCGATTCGAGCCTTAACGCAAACCGCGTTGAGTCTCGTCCAGCTCACGGATGTACTTGAAGATTTTACGGCTCGAAGCCGGTGGCTTGTTGGTCGCCAGTTCGTGCTGGGCCTGACGGATCAGGGAGCGCAATTGCTGACGATCAGCTTCCGGGTAGTCGAGCACGAACTTCTCCAGGACTGCATCGTCGCCCGCGATCAAGCGATCGCGCCAGCGTTCCAGGCCATGGAAACGTTCGTTGTACTGCCGAGTGGAGGCATCCAGTTGATCGAGCAGAGTCAGAATGGCGTCAGTGTCCTGATCGCGCATCAGTTTGCCGATGAACATAAGGTGCCGTTTACGCGCGATATTCGCGGTGTGCTTGGGCGCATCGGCCAAGGCCCGGCGCATAGCGTCGGTCAATGGCAGTTTTGCCAGCAAGTCAGGCTTGAGCGTTGTAAGGCGCTCGCCAAGGTCAACCAGAGCATGCAGCTCGCGTTTAACCTGGGATTTGCTTTTTTCTCCCGTATCGAGGGAGTCGTCGTAAGAATCAACCATGGTGGCCGTCCGCAAAGAAACGCCGCCATGATAACCAGTCGGGGGCCGCTTGTCCGGCCCGGTCGCTCGAAGGCCCCAGCCGAAAGCAGAATTTGAGTGGAGAACAGCATGAGTGCAGTTGAAAGCGTCGGCCCACAAGCGTTGCCGGCACTGCAAGAACAAGTCGAGCAGATCATCGCTGAAGCCAAGCGCCAGGGCGCCAGTGCCTGTGAAGTGGCCGTGTCGCTGGAGCAGGGCTTGTCGACCACGGTGCGTCAGCGGGAAGTCGAAACCGTTGAGTTCAATCGCGATCAGGGCTTCGGCATCACTTTGTACGTAGGCCAGCGCAAGGGCTCTGCCAGCACATCGGCCAGCGGCCCGGAAGCGATTCGCGAAACCGTCGCCGCGGCACTCGCCATCGCCAAGCACACGTCTGAAGACGAAGCCTCGGGCCTGGCGGATGCCGCGCTGATGGCCAAGGATCTGCAGGATTTCGACCTGTTTCATCAATGGGACATTACCCCGGAGCAAGCCATCGAGCAGGCCCTGGCCTGTGAAGCGGCGGCGTTTGCCGCCGACAGCCGGATCAAGAATGCCGACGGCACCACCCTCAGCACTCACCAGGGCTGCCGGGTTTACGGTAACAGCCACGGTTTTATCGGTGGCTACGCGTCGACTCGTCACAGCCTCAGTTGCGTGATGATCGCCGAAGCCGATGGCCAGATGCAGCGCGATTACTGGTATGACGTGAACCGTCAGGGCAATTTGCTGGCCTCTCCGGAGAGCATCGGCCAACGTGCCGCGCAACGGGCGGCGAGCCGTCTGGGCGCGCGTCCGGTGCCGACTTGCGAAGTGCCGGTGCTGTTTTCCGCGGAACTGGCCGGTGGCTTGTTCGGCAGTTTCCTGTCGGCGATTTCCGGTGGCAGTCTGTACCGCAAATCCTCGTTCCTCGAAGGTACCTTGGGGCAGAAGCTTTTCCCGGAATGGCTGACCATCGATGAGCGTCCGCATTTGATGCGCGCCTTGGGCAGTTCGGCCTTCGACGGCGATGGCCTGGCGACCTACGCCAAGCCGTTCGTGGAGAAGGGCGAGTTGGTGTCCTACATACTCGGCACCTACTCCGGTCGTAAGCTCGGCATGCCGAGCACCGCCAATGCCGGCGGCGTGCACAACCTGTTCGTCACCCACGGCGATGAAGATCAGGCAGCCTTGCTGCGCCGCATGGGCCGAGGCTTGCTGGTCACCGAACTGATGGGGCAGGGCCTGAACATGGTCACTGGCGATTACTCCCGTGGCGCGGCGGGTTTCTGGGTCGAGAACGGCGAAATCCAGTTCGCGGTGCAGGAGGTGACTATCGCCGGCAACATGCGTGACATGTTCAAGCAGATCATCGCAGTTGGTAATGACCTGGAACTGCGCAGCAATATTCGCACTGGGTCGGTGTTGATCGAGCGGATGACGGTGGCGGGTAGCTAACCTCCGATCGCTTCACAAAAAGGCGCGCCACCGTTGGGTGGCGCGCCTTTTTTTATGAGTTGGAAAAGATCCCTGTGGGAGCGGGCTTGCTCGCGAAGAGGCCATCACATTCGACATCAGCGTCGGCTGGTACACCGCTTTCGCGAGCAAGCCCGCTCCCACAAAGTACTCAGTGCTTTACTGTACTTGTTTTGGTTCTCATTATCATCTAATAATAAATCTCATTACCGAATGAGCCCGGATCATGAGTTCTGCCTTGCACGAGCAGCCTTACCTCGAAAGCTGGCGCTGGATGAGTCGCCAGATCCGTTGCGCCATGGACCCTGACGAACCGCGCCTGATCGAACATTACCTGGCCGAAGGCCGGTATCTGGCGTGTTGCACGGCCACCTCACCCTGGACCATCGCCGAAACCTCTTTGCGTTTACTGCTCGACACCGCCCTCGACGTCGCGCTGCCCTGGCACTGGCGCAGCTTGTGTCTCGACCAGGCCTGGCGGCCGTTGCGCGATCTCGAACGGCAGTCACTCTGCAAATGCCGCCTCAAACGCTGGCAAAGCTACGCGTGGCAATTGGCGACTTGCGAGTTGCAACCTTCGATTCCTCTCATAGAACTGGTGCAAGGATCTCCTGATGAATAACACACGTATCGAACGCGACAGCATGGGCGAGTTAAATGTCCCGATTGATGCTTTGTACGGCGCGCAAACCCAACGCGCGGTGGATAACTTCCCGATCAGCGGCAAACCGATGCCCGTGCAGTTCATCCGGGCGCTGATTCTGGCCAAGGCCGCTGCCGCCCGAGCCAACGTCGAGCTCAAACAGATTAGCGAATCCCAGGGCAAGGCGATCGTCGACGCCGCTCAAGGCCTGCTCGAAGGCGACTTCATGCAGCACTTTCCGGTGGATATCTTCCAGACTGGTTCCGGCACAAGTTCCAACATGAACGCCAACGAAGTGATCGCCACCCTGGCCAGCCGCTTGTTGGGCGAGCCGGTGAATCCCAACGATCACGTCAATTGCGGCCAAAGCAGCAACGACATCATCCCGACTGCCATCCATGTCAGCGCCGCATTGAGCTTGCATGAGCAATTGCTGCCGGCGCTGGTGCATCTGGTGCAGGTGATCGAGTACAAGGCCGAGCAGGTTCATCCGTTCGTCAAAACCGGGCGTACCCATTTGATGGACGCCATGCCTGTGCGCATGAGTCAGGTGCTCAATGGTTGGGCGCAACAGCTCAAGGCCAATATCGGTCACCTGCAGGATCTGCTGCCAAGCCTGCAATCGCTGGCCCAGGGCGGCACGGCGGTGGGTACCGGGGTCAATGCCCATCCGCAGTTTGCGGCGCGTTTCAGCCAGCAACTCAGCCAGCTGACTCAGGTGCAGTTCACGCCGGGCAAGGACCTGTTTGCGCTAATCGGCTCGCAGGACACGGCGGTCAGCGTTTCAGGGCAGCTCAAGGCTACAGCGGTTTCCTTGATGAAAATCGCCAACGACCTGCGCTGGATGAATTCCGGCCCGTTGGCCGGGCTCGGTGAAATCGAACTCGAAGCCTTGCAGCCCGGCTCGTCGATCATGCCCGGCAAGGTTAATCCGGTGATCCCGGAAGCCACCGCGATGGTCGCCGCTCAGGTGATTGGCAACGACACGGTGATCACCGTCGCCGGTCAGTCGGGCAATTTCGAGTTGAACGTCATGCTGCCGATCATCGCCCAGAACCTGCTGAGCAGTATCGAGATGCTGGCCAACGCCAGCCGACTGCTGGGCGACAAGGCTATTGCCAGCTTCAAGGTCAACGAGGCCCGGCTCAAGGAAGCGCTGTCGCGCAATCCGATTCTGGTCACTGCACTCAACCCGATCATTGGTTACCAAAAAGCCGCTGAGATTGCCAAGAAGGCTTATCAGCAGGGCCGGCCGGTGATCGATGTCGCCCTGGAACACACCGACCTAACGCGCAGCCAACTGGAAGAATTGCTCAACCCAGAGAAGCTCACCGCAGGCGGCGTGTAATCACCGCTACCGCTTTGGAGGCTCACCATGGAGCACTGGAAACGCACGATCGAAAGAGCAAATCGCTGTTTCATGCTGGGGGAGCTGATCGATGCCCGCGAGGCCTACTTGCAGGCATTGGCCTTGGCCCAGGTGTTGTTCGAGCGCTGGGCGGATGCCGACGAAGCGGTGGCGGCTTGCGTGATTTCCCACCATAACCTGGCGGACCTGCACCTGCGTCTGAACCAGCCGGAGGAGAGCGCCGAGTACCTGTGCGCGATCCATCAACGGCTTTTACAGACCATGCAAGACCCGCGACTGGCGCCGGCTTTGCGTGAAGCCGCGCTGCGCCAGAGCAGCAAAACCTATGTCGAGCTGCTGAATTTCATCAGCGAACACGGTGAGTATCCGCGCACCCACAGATTGCTGCGCACCGACACCGCTTCGACCTCGCATCAGCCTGCGCCCTTACAACATGGAGTTCATTGAAATGGCTTTTACCTTGCCTGCCTTGCCATACGCCTATGACGCCCTGGAACCGCACATCGATGCGCAAACCATGGAAATCCACTACACCAAACACCACCAGACCTACATCAACAACCTCAACGCTGCAGTCGAAGGCACTGAATTTGCTGAATGGCCGGTGGAAAAACTGGTGGCGGCTGTCCAGCAATTGCCGGAAAAGCTCCGTGCTGCAGTGATCAATCAGGGCGGTGGGCATGCCAACCATTCGTTGTTCTGGGAAGTGATGGCACCCAACGGGGGAGGCCAACCTGAAGGCACGCTGGCCAAGGCGATCGACGAACAGCTGGGTGGTCTCGACAGCTTCAAGGAGGCCTTCACCAAAGCGGCGCTGACCCGTTTCGGCAGCGGTTGGGCCTGGTTGAGCGTGACGCCGCAAAAGACCTTGATCGTTGAAAGCAGCGGCAACCAGGACAGCCCGTTGATGAACGGCAATACGCCGATTCTCGGCCTGGACGTCTGGGAACATGCTTATTACCTGCGTTATCAGAACCGTCGTCCGGATTACATCAATGCGTTCTACAACGTGATCAATTGGCCTGAAGTCGCTGCGCGTTATCAGGCTGCGCTGGTTTAAGTCTTCTGTAAAAACAATCCAGGGCTGACTATGGGCACTGAAACACTGGCGGTCGGAAGTGGACGGATGTTTCGTTACGCACTGGGATCGCTGTTACTGCTGGCGGGCATGACGTTATTGGCTGCTCAAGGGCTGAGCTGGCTGGACCTCGAACCGAAACTGCAGCGCGCCCTGGAAGGCGGGGCGATTTGCGCCTTGGGTACGGCTTTGGGCGCGGTGCCGGTGCTGGTGATTCGGCGGATACCCCAGGCAGTCAGCGATTCGCTGCTGGGTTTCGGCGCCGGAGTGATGCTCGCGGCGACAGCGTTTTCGCTGATCGTGCCCGGCATTGCCGCGGCTGAAAGCCTCGGGCTGACGCCTTGGGCGGCCAGCGGCCTGATCAGCTTCGGCATCCTTCTGGGCGCATTCGGGTTGTTTCTGGTGGATCGCAGGGTGTCTGGCGCTACGCCCGAAATGCTCGTGGGGACACTGAAGCGATCGGTGATTGCACCCCGGATCTGGTTGTTTGTGTTTGCCATTATCGCCCACAACATCCCCGAAGGCATGGCGGTTGGCGTGTCGGCGGGCGGTGGCATGCCTGACGCCGACAGCCTGGCCATGGGCATCGCCTTGCAGGATGTGCCGGAAGGGCTGGTGATCGCGTTGGTGTTGGCCGGAGCAGGGATGTCGCGGGTCAAGGCGTTCCTGATCGGTGCTGCATCAGGGTTGGTCGAGCCGGTCTTCGCACTGTTGTGCGCCTGGCTGGTGAGCCTGGCCGAACTGTTGTTGCCTTTGGGGCTGGCACTGGCGGCCGGTGCGATGCTGCTGGTGGTGACTCACGAAGTCATCCCCGAATCGCGCCGCCATGGTCACGACAAACTGGCCAGCCTTGGGCTGCTGATCGGGTTTTGTCTGATGATGGTGATGGATACAGCGTTGGCTTGAAAAACAGGATCAAAAGATCGCAGCCTCGTTTCACTCGACAGCTCCTACAAGGATCGGCATACCGTAGGAGCTGTCGAGTGAAACGAGGCTGCGATCTTTTGCTGTTTATTCGCCTTCGTCGAAGAAGTTGTTGATCAGTGCCGCCAATGCATCCAGCGCTTCCTGTTCCTGCTCGCCTTCGGTATTCAGGTGAATTGTGGTGCCTTTGCCAGCGGCCAGCATCATCATGGCCATGATGCTTTTGCCGTCGATCATTGATTCCGGTGTACGGCCAACCCTGATCTGGCAAGGATACTGACCCGCTACCCCAACGAATTTTGCAGACGCGCGGGCATGCAGGCCCAGCTTGTTGATGATTTCGATTTCCAGAGCAGGCATCGCGATGTGAATCCTTTAGCTGAGGTCGCGGTGGCGGACCTGGACGTTCTTCAGGGTTTTTTGCAGGACCTGACCCAGACGTTCGGTCAGGTAGACAGAGCGGTGATGCCCGCCAGTGCAGCCAATGGCAATGGTGACATAGGCGCGATTGCTGGCAGCAAAGCGGGGTAGCCATTTGAGCAAGTATGAGGAAATGTCCTGGAACATCTCTTCGACGTCCGGCTGTGCCGCCAGGTACTCGGCCACCGGTTGATCGAGCCCGGACTGTGCCCGTAGCTCCGGCTTCCAGTAAGGGTTGGGCAGGCAGCGCACGTCGAACACCAGATCGGCGTCCACCGGCATGCCACGCTTGAACCCGAAAGATTCCACCAGGAACGCGGTGCCGGGCTCCGGCTGATTCAGCAGGCGCAGCTTGATGGTATCGCGTAGCTGATACAGGTTCAGATTGGTGGTATTGACTTTGAGGTCGGCCAAATCGGCGATAGGCCCCAGCAGATTGGTTTCGTCCTCTATCGCCTCCGCCAGCGAACGATTGGCGCTGCTCAACGGGTGACGACGGCGAGTTTCCGAAAAGCGCTTGAGCAAGGTTTCTTCGTCAGCGTCCAGATACAGCACATCGCACTGGATATGCCGGCTGCGGACCTCCTCCAGCAATTCGGGGAACCGTGACAGGTGGCTTGGCAAGTTGCGTGCATCGATGGACACGGCCACCAGCGGTTGTGCCAGTTCGGTGTGAATCAGCGCACGTTCGGCCAGCTCCGGCAGCAAGCCGGCAGGCAGGTTGTCGATGCAGTAGTAGCCGTTGTCCTCGAGAACATCGAGGGCGGTGCTTTTACCTGAGCCGGAGCGGCCACTGACGATGATCAGGCGCATGATTAATGACCGTTCTGCTCGTCCAGGACAACCTGATACAAGGCTTGGTTGCTCGGGGCGCTGCGCAGTTTTTCACGCACTTCCTTGCGATCCAGCATGCTGGCGATCTGGCGGAGCAATTCCAGGTGCGCATCGGTGGCGGCTTCCGGGACCAGCAGCACAAACAGCAGGTCAACCGGGGCACCGTCGATGGCATCGAAATCGATAGGGGCTTCCAGGTGCAGCAGCGCACTGATTGGCGAGGTGCAGCCTTTGAGCCGGCAGTGGGGGATGGCGATGCCGTTGCCGAAACCGGTAGAACCGAGTTTCTCACGGGCAATAAGGGCCTCGAAGACGTCCTGCATTTCCAGATCCGGTACTTCGCGGTGGATAAGGTTGGCAATTTGCTCGAGGGCTTTCTTTTTACTGCCACCCGGCGCGTTCACTTGGGAACGGCCGGGGGTCAGGATGGTTTCTAGTCGGATCATGGATTGGGGGTGTTAACGACCGGTCGCGCCCTGGAGGAGGCTCTGGGTCTTTTCCTTATGCTTTTTAAGTTGGCGATCCAGCTTGTCGGTCAGCAGGTCGATGGCGGCATACATGTCCGTATGCTCGGCATTGGCGACCACTTCTCCGCCGGGAATATGCAGCGTGGCTTCGATCTTCTGCAGCAGTTTTTCGACGTTCATCGTGACTTGCACATTGGTGATCTTGTCGAAATGCCTCTCTAATCGGTCGAGTTTTTCGCCGATGTAGGTGCGCAGGGGTTCGGTCACTTCCAGTTGGTGTCCACTGATGTTGACTTGCATACAGCTTCTCCTTCGTTGCCAGTGCATAAAGCGGCAGGCAGAAATGCCTGCCACTGGAACGCTGTGGCGAGCCCGGCGGCTACATCAACCGCTTCCGTTCGCTGGAAGGCGCGATCCCCAGGGATTCGCGGTACTTGGCGACGGTGCGACGGGCTACCTGAATGCCTTGTGCCTCCAGTAAACCAGCGATCTTGCTGTCACTCAACGGCTTTTTCTGATTTTCCGCGGCAACCAGTTTTTTGATGATCGCGCGGATCGCCGTGGACGAGCATTCACCGCCTTCAGAGGTACTGACGTGGCTGGAAAAAAAGTATTTCAGTTCATAGATGCCCCGTGGGGTATGCATGAATTTTTGCGTGGTTACCCGTGAAATCGTCGATTCATGCATGCCGACTGCTTCGGCAATGTCATGCAGCACCAACGGCTTCATGGCTTCGTCACCGTATTCGAGAAAGCCGCGTTGATGCTCGACGATCTGGGTGGCGACTTTCATCAGGGTTTCATTGCGGCTTTGCAGGCTCTTGATGAACCAGCGAGCCTCCTGCAGCTGGTTACGCATGAACGTGTTGTCAGCGCTGGTATCGGCGCGGCGCACGAAACCGGCATATTGGGCATTGACCCGCAGGCGTGGCACCGATTCCTGGTTCAGCTCCACCAGCCAGCGCTCGTTGTCCTTGCGCACGATCACGTCGGGAACGACGTATTCGGCTTCGGTGGACTCGATTTGTGAACCCGGGCGTGGGTTGAGGCTCTGGACCAATTCGATGACCTGGCGCAGCTCATCTTCCTTGAGCTTCATGCGGCGCATCAGCTGGCTGTAATCGCGGCTGCCGAGCAGGTCGATGTAATCGGTGACCAGGCGCTTGGCTTCGGCCAGCCAAGGGGTCTTGGCGGACAACTGGCGCAGTTGCAGTAGCAGGCATTCACCGAGGTTGCGGGCGCCGATGCCAGCGGGTTCGAATTGCTGGATGCGGTGCAGGACGGCTTCGATTTCGTCCAGTTCGATGTCCAGCTCCGGGTCGAACGCTTCGAGGATTTCCTCGAGAGTTTCGTCCAGGTAGCCCTGATTGTTGATGCAGTCGATCAGGGTCACGGCGATCAGGCGATCGGTGTCGGACATCGGTGCCAGGTTCAGTTGCCAGAGCAAATGGCTTTGCAGGCTTTCACCGACCGATGTGCGGGTGGTGAAATCCCACTCGTCGTCATCGTTGCTAGGCAGGCTGCTGGCGCTGGTCTGGTAGACATCCTCCCAGGCTGTGTCGACGGGCAATTCGTTGGGGATGCGCTCGTTCCAGTCGCCTTCCTCAAGGTTGTCCACCGTCGGGGCGGTTTCCTGGTAGGAGGGTTCCTGAATGTCGGCGTTGGGTTTCTGTTCGGCGCTATCGGCCAAGGGGTCGGCGTTATCGAAGTCGTCGCCTTCTTCCTGGCGTTCGAGCATCGGATTGGACTCCAGAGCCTCCTGGATTTCCTGTTGCAGGTCCAGGGTCGACAATTGGAGCAGGCGGATGGCCTGTTGCAGCTGCGGTGTCATCGTCAGCTGCTGGCCCATTCTCAAGACTAGCGATGGTTTCATGGCAGGGGCTTAACACCTTATTCGCCGGCGCACATGCGCCATCCACTACAGGGCGCCGAAGCGCCAAACATAAGCAAATTATATGCCCGAAACTGAAGTGTTTGCCTAGAGCGCTGTAACAATAAAAAGTTATTGATTTTTTATTGAAACGAGCGCCCCTTCGACGACCCGGGCACCTCAGGTGCTTACAGGCGGAACTCGTGGCCCAGATACACTTCCTTGACCAGTTCATTGGCGAGGATGGTGGCGGAGTCACCTTCAGCAATCAGTTGGCCATCGTTGACGATGTAGGCGGTTTCGCAGATATCCAGGGTCTCACGAACGTTGTGGTCCGTGATCAGCACGCCAATGCCTTTAGCCTTGAGGTGATGGATGATCTGCTTGATGTCGCCCACCGAAATCGGGTCCACGCCGGCGAAGGGTTCGTCGAGGAGGATGAACTTCGGGTTGGTAGCCAGTGCCCGGGCGATTTCCACACGGCGGCGTTCACCACCGGACAGGCTCATGCCGAGATTGTCGCGGATGTGATGGATGTGAAATTCCTGCAGCAGGCTTTCCAGCTCTTGGCGACGACCGGCCTGATCGAGCTCCTTGCGGGTCTCGAGGATGGCCATGATGTTGTCGGCCACCGACAGTTTGCGGAAGATCGACGCTTCTTGCGGAAGATAGCCGATGCCCGCCTTCGCACGACCGTGCATCGGCTGGTGGCTGACGTCCAGGTCGTCGATCAGTACGCGGCCTTGATCGGCCTGTACCAGGCCGACAATCATATAGAAACAGGTGGTTTTACCGGCGCCGTTAGGGCCAAGCAGGCCGACGATCTGACCGCTGTCGATGGACAGGCTGACGTCGCGCACGACCTGACGGCTCTTGTAGCTCTTGGCCAGATGCTGAGCTTTCAGAGTTGCCATTACTGGGCCTTTTGCTCGTCGGTTTTCTTCTTCGGCTGGATCACCATGTCGATGCGAGGGCGTGCCTCGGTGACCTTGTTACCCGTGGCGCGACCGGCGCTCGCAAGCTTTTTGACCGTGTCGTAGACGATTTTCTCGCCTTGGGTGACGTTGTTGTCCTTATCGATGACCTTGGCGCGATCGATCAGCACTACGCGGTTTTGCGAGGCGTGATA
This sequence comes from Pseudomonas sp. GM79, assembly GCF_000282495.1. Classification (GTDB taxonomy): domain Bacteria; phylum Pseudomonadota; class Gammaproteobacteria; order Pseudomonadales; family Pseudomonadaceae; genus Aquipseudomonas. The sequence continues at coordinate 128,976 of NZ_AKJE01000035.1, read as the reverse complement.
CTGGATAGTTACGCCGTAGCCCTGGACCGGCTTGGTATCGCCCGCCGTTTGCATTTGCTCGAAGTAGGCGAGGTTGCCCACCGAAGTCACCACGTCGATGTCGCCGGCCGGGGTGCGGGTGATGGTCACGGTATTGCCGGTGACCTTCATCGAGCCTTGGGTGATGATCACATCGCCCTTATAGGTGGCAACGCCGTTCTTGTCGTCCAGTTGGGCATCGTCGGCCTGAATGCGGATAGGCTGCTCTTGATCGTTCGGCAGAGCCCAGGCGCTCACGCTTCCCAGTGCTGCGCCCAGACTGAGCAAAATAGGGAGAGTTTTAACGAGCCTCATACTGTCCTCTTACGTTCGATAGCAGGTGTATCCTGCTTTCTTTCAAGTACGCTTTCATTCCGTTGCCTGTCGATACACCGCCGGCGCCGTCGATTCTAACGGGTTGATCGGTCTGCGCATATTGCTGCTGCGGGAACACTGTCATACGGGTGGTGGTAATCAGGGTTTTACGGTTTTTTTCGTCGAAACGCGTGATACGTACCGAGTCAATCAGCTCGACCTGAGTGCCGTCCGGGTTGACTTCGCCGCGCTCGCTCTGGACGTGCCAGGGGAATTCGGTGCCACGGAACATGTTCAGGTCCGGATTGGTCAGCAACGTCACCTCGCTCGCTTTCACGTGTTCGACCTTGTCCGACGTCATCTCGTATTGCAGTTTGCCGTCGGGCAGGTACTGCACGCTGTGGGCGTTGATGGCGTAATAGTCGATCGCGGTTTCATCGACCTTCACCACCGGCTTGTCGAGGAAACGCTCCGGGCTGATGTTCCAGTAGCCGACCGCTGCAAAAATCGCGGCGATGCAACCGAACACCAGGATGTTACGAATTTTCTTGCTCAGCATGATGGGCTCACAGGTATGCGGCGTTGGCCGCATCGAGGCGGCCTTGGGCGCGCAGGATCAATTCGCAGAATTCGCGAGCGGCCCCCTCGCCACCGCGGGCCTGGGTGATGCCGTGGGCGTGTTCGCGCACGAAACTGGCGGCGTTGGCCACTGCCATGCCAAGGCCTACGCGGCGAATCACCGGCAGGTCCGGCAGGTCGTCGCCCAGGTAGGCCACTTGTTCATAGCTCAGGTTGAGCTGGCCAAGAAGTTCGTCGAGCACCACCAGTTTGTCTTCGCGACCCTGATAAAGGTGCGGAATGCCGAGGTTCTTCGCGCGCCGTTCAACCACCGGGGTCTTGCGGCCACTGATGATAGCGGTCTGCACGCCCGCGGCCATCAACATCTTGATGCCCTGGCCGTCGAGGGTGTTGAACGTCTTGAATTCGCTACCGTCTTCGAGGAAGTACAGGCGCCCGTCGGTCAGCACACCATCGACGTCGAACACCGCCAGTTTGATCTGTTTGCCGCGTTGCAGCAGGTCCGTGCTCATTACATTACTCCCGCACGCAGCAAATCGTGCATGTTCAAGGCGCCGACCGGACGGTCTTCGCTGTCGACCACTACCAGTGCGTTGATCTTGTGGTCTTCCATGATTTTCAGGGCCTCGGCGGCGAGCATCTCGGCGCGGGCGGTCTTGCCGTGGGCGGTCATCACTTCATCAATGGTGGTGCTGTGGATATCGATGGTGCGGTCCAGCGTGCGGCGCAGGTCGCCGTCGGTGAAGATCCCGGCGAGTTTTCCATCCGTACTCAGTACAACGGTCATGCCCAATCCCTTACGGGTCATTTCCATCAAGGCATCCTTGAGCAGCGTACCGCACATCACTTGCGGCAATTCGGTGCCGGCATGCATGACGTTTTCCACTTTCAGCAACAAGCGGCGGCCAAGGGCGCCGCCCGGGTGGGAAAAGGCGAAGTCTTCGGCGGTAAAGCCGCGAGCTTCAAGCAAGGCAACGGCGAGAGCATCACCCATGACCAGTGCCGCGGTGGTCGACGAGGTGGGTGCCAGATTCAGCGGGCAGGCTTCGTGTTCGACGCTTACATTGAGGTTGACTTCCGCCGCCTTGGCCAGCGGCGACTCGGGGTTGCCGGTCAGGCTGATCATTTGAATGCCCTGGCGTTTGATCAGCGGCAGCAAGGTGACGATCTCGTTGGTGGAGCCGGAGTTCGACAGCGCCAGAATGATGTCATCACGGGTGATCATGCCCATATCGCCATGGCTGGCCTCGGCCGGATGCACGAAGAACGCTGTGGTGCCGGTGCTGGCCAGGGTGGCGGCAATCTTGTTGCCGATGTGCCCCGATTTGCCCATGCCGACCACGACTACGCGGCCTTTGCTGGCCAGAATCATCTCGCACGCACGTACGAAATCCGCATTGATATGGGGTAGCAAGCCTTGTACGGCTTCCAGTTCCAAACGGATGGTACGTTGTGCGGATTGAATCAGGTCGCTGGATTGGTTCATGTCGGAAATCAAATAGCCTGATGAAAAGGCGGCGATTATAACGGTAATGATCAAAACCCTCACGCTAGTTCGTCGCGGTTTGTCATTCCTTGTTACCGAATCCTCTCTAAATGGATGATTTCGGGCGGTCATGTTGCTGAACATGCCCGGCTTGGGCCTTGGGCGCTTGAGCTTTGCAGTGATATAGTTCGCCGCCAGTTCGGCCTGCCCGGGGAGGTATGTGCTTTCGCCAGAAAGCCAGGCGTCCGAGTGAGAGGCTGCATCGCAAGGAGTTTAGATGAGTGCCGATAACGCCTACGCGGTCGAGCTGAAGGGACTGACCTTCAAGCGCGGTACGCGCAGCATTTTCAATAACATCGATATCCGCATCCCGCGCGGCAAGGTTACCGGCATCATGGGACCTTCCGGGTGTGGCAAGACCACGCTGTTGCGGCTGATCGGCGCACAGTTGCGCCCCACCAGCGGCGAAGTCTGGGTCAATGGCCAGAACCTGCCAACACTGTCGCGCAACGATCTGTTCGATGCGCGCAAGCACATGGGTGTGCTGTTTCAGAGCGGTGCGTTGTTTACCGACCTTGATGTGTTCGAGAACGTCGCTTTTCCGCTACGTGTTCATACAGCGCTGCCGGAAGAAATGATCCGCGACATTGTCCTGCTCAAATTGCAGGCTGTTGGCTTGCGTGGCGCCATCGACCTGATGCCTGACGAATTGTCTGGCGGCATGAAACGTCGCGTCGCGCTGGCCCGGGCAATTGCTCTCGATCCGCGAATCCTGATGTACGACGAGCCTTTCGTCGGCCAGGACCCGATCGCCATGGGCGTGCTGGTGCGCTTGATCCGCTTGCTCAACGATGCGCTGAACATCACCAGCATTGTGGTTTCCCACGACCTGGCCGAGACCGCGAGCATCGCCGACCACCTCATCGTGGTGGGCGACGGGCAAGTGTTGGGGCAAGGCACTCCCAAGGATCTGATGAAATCGGATGAGCCACGTATTCGTCAATTCTTGACTGGCGAACCCGACGGCCCGGTCGCATACCACTTTCCAGCGCCGGATTACCGCGCAGATCTTCTGGGGAAGCGTTGATGCGCAAGATCACACTAATAGAAAGGGTGCGCCGTTTCGGTCATGCCGGCATCGATGTGATGGCGGTGTTCGGGCGTTCGGCGTTGTTCCTGTTCCATGCCTTGCTCGGTCGTGGCGGCATCGGCGGCGGTTTCGGCTTGCTGGTCAAGCAACTGCATTCGGTGGGCGTGATGTCCCTGGTGATCATCGTGGTCTCCGGGGTGTTCATCGGCATGGTGCTGGCCCTGCAGGGGTTCAATATTCTGTCCAGCTACGGTTCGGAACAGGCCGTCGGGCAGATGGTCGCGTTGACGCTGCTGCGTGAACTGGGGCCGGTGGTCACGGCCTTGCTGTTCGCCGGGCGCGCAGGGTCGGCGCTGACCGCCGAAATCGGCAACATGAAGTCCACCGAGCAATTGTCCAGCCTGGAAATGATCGGGGTCGACCCGCTCAAGTACATCATTGCCCCGCGCCTGTGGGCCGGTTTCATTTCCTTGCCGGTACTGACGACGATTTTCAGCGTGGTGGGTATCTGGGGCGGTTCGTGGGTGGCCGTCGACTGGCTGGGTGTCTATGAAGGCTCCTACTGGTCGAACATGCAGAACAGCGTGACGTTTGTCGACGATGTGCTCAACGGTATTATCAAAAGCATCGTTTTTGCCTTCGTCGTGACCTGGATCGCCGTATTCCAAGGCTATGACTGCGAGCCCACTTCCGAGGGGATCAGTCGTGCCACTACCAAGACCGTGGTGTATGCCTCTTTGGCTGTACTTGGCCTGGACTTTATCTTGACCGCCTTGATGTTTGGAGATTTCTGATGCAAAACCGCACCCTGGAAATCGGTGTCGGCCTTTTCTTGCTGGCTGGCATCCTGGCTTTGCTGTTGCTTGCGCTGCGGGTCAGTGGCCTGGCTCCGACGGCGAGCACCGATACTTATAAACTTTATGCGTATTTCGACAATATCGCCGGTTTGACGGTCAGAGCTAAAGTGACCATGGCCGGTGTCACCATCGGCAAAGTCACCGCAATCGATCTGGATCGCGACAGCTTCACCGGTCGGGTGACCATGCAACTGGAAAAGCGCGTAGATAATCTGCCGACCGACTCCACTGCATCTATCCTGACCGCTGGCCTGTTGGGTGAGAAATACATCGGTATCAGCGTGGGCGGGGAAGAAACCCTGCTCAAGGAAGGGGGAACCATCCACGACACGCAGTCGTCGCTGGTGCTCGAGGACCTGATCGGTAAATTCCTGCTCAATACCGTTAGCAAAGACGCCAAATGAGGAGCTTTTGAATGATCTCTATCTTGCGACGTGGCCTGTTGGTAATACTCGCGGCTTTGCCGATGATGGCTAACGCCGTGGCGGCGCCTTCCGCGCACGATCTGGTACAGGACACCACCACCCGGTTGTTGGCGGATCTTGCTGCCAACAAAGAAAAGTACAAGCAGGACCCGCAGGACTTTTATACGGCGCTGAATGCCATCGTCGGGCCTGTGGTGGATGCCGAAGGCATTTCCAAGAGCATCATGACGGTCAAGTATTCACGCAAGGCCACGCCCGAGCAGATGCAGAAGTTTGTCGAGAACTTCAAAAAAGGCCTGTTCCAGTTCTATGGCAATGCTTTGCTTGAGTACGACAACCAGGGCATCGTCGTCGATCCTGCCAAGGATGAGTCAGGCGACCGTACCAGCGTTGGCATGACGGTCAAGAGTAGCAGCGGCGCGATCTATCCTGTGTCTTATACACTCGAGAAGATCAACGGCGAGTGGAAGCTGCGCAACGTGATCATCAACGGCATCAACATTGGCAAGCTGTTCCGCGATCAGTTTGCTGATGCGATGCAGCGCAATGGCAACGACCTGGACAAGACCATCAACGGTTGGGCCGGGGAAGTCGCCAAAGCCAAGGAAGCCACCGAACAATCTACCGAGAAGCAAACCCAATGAGTGAGTCGGCCATTCGCATGAGCGAATCCGGCGAACTGCTGCTCAGTGGCGTGCTGGATTACCGGACAGGCCCGAACCTGCGCAAGCAGGGGCAGGCGCTGATCAAGTCCAGTAACGCGGCTGCGCTGGTGGTTGATTGCTCAGCGGTGGAGAAGTCCAGCAGCGTTGGCTTGTCGCTGTTGCTGTGCTTCATGCGCGATGCCCAGGCGGCCGGCAAGGCCCTGAGCATTCGCGCGATGCCCGACGATATGCGTGAAATCGCTCAGGTCAGCGAATTGACCGAGCTGTTGGCGCACCCCTGAACCGCATCTATAAAGAAGCCCCCCGTCAGAGTCCTGTGAATGCGGGGTTCGCAGGCGCGGGGCTTTTTTGTATGATGTCCGACCCGCGCGCACAGGGCGCCGATTGAGGTTGAGCATGCAGGCCGTAGAAGTGAAGAGCTTCCTTGAAGGAAAGCTGCCAGGAATTCAGGTAGAAGTTGAAGGCGAAGGCTGCAACTTTCAGCTGAACGTGATTAGCGATGAACTGGCGGCACTGAGCCCGGTCAAGCGTCAGCAAAGCATCTATGCCCATTTGAACCCGTGGATCGCCGATGGCAGCATCCATGCGGTCACTATGAAATTTTTCAGCAGCGCGGCCTGGGCCGAGCGCACCTGAGCCCAAGGGCGTCGAGATTCTTATGGATAAATTGATTATTACTGGCGGTGCTCGTCTTGATGGCGAAATCCGCATCTCCGGGGCAAAGAACTCTGCCCTGCCGATCCTGGCTGCCACCCTGCTGTGCGATGGCCCGGTGACCGTTGCCAACCTGCCGCACCTGCACGACATCACCACGATGATCGAGCTGTTCGGTCGCATGGGCATCGAGCCGGTGATCGACGAGAAGCTCAGCGTCGAAATCGACCCGCGCACCATCAAGACCCTGATCGCGCCGTACGAACTGGTGAAAACCATGCGTGCCTCGATCCTGGTGCTGGGCCCGATGGTTGCACGTTTCGGTGAAGCCGAAGTCGCACTGCCTGGCGGTTGCGCCATTGGTTCGCGCCCGGTTGACCTGCACATTCGTGGCCTCGAAGCCATGGGCGCGGTCATCGACGTCGAAGGTGGCTACATCAAGGCCAAGGCTCCTGAAGGCGGCCTGCGCGGCGCGCACTTCTTCTTCGATACCGTCAGCGTGACCGGTACCGAGAACATCATGATGGCAGCCGCTCTGGCCAAGGGCCGCAGCGTGCTGGCGAACGCCGCTCGCGAGCCTGAAGTCGTCGACCTGGCGAACTTCCTGAACGCCATGGGCGCGAAGGTTTCCGGTGCCGGTACTGACACCATCACCATCGATGGCGTCGAGCGTCTGCACACCACCACTTACAAAGTGATGCCTGACCGTATCGAAACCGGCACCTACCTGGTGGCGGCGGCGGTGACCGGCGGTCGTGTGAAGGTCAAGGACACTGATCCGACCATCCTCGAAGCCGTTCTGGAAAAACTTCGCGAATCGGGTGCTGAAATCACCTGCGGCGAAGACTGGATCGAGCTGAACATGCACGGCAAGCGGCCGAAAGCCGTCAACGTGCGGACCGCTCCATACCCGGCGTTCCCGACCGACATGCAGGCGCAGTTCATCTCCCTCAACGCCATTGCCGAAGGCACTGGTGCGGTGATCGAGACGATCTTCGAAAACCGCTTCATGCACGTTTACGAACTGCACCGCATGGGCGCTCACATCCAGGTCGAAGGCAACACCGCCATCGTCACCGGTATCGAGAAGCTCAAGGGCGCGCCAGTAATGGCCACCGACCTGCGTGCTTCGGCCAGCCTGGTGATCTCGGCGCTGATCGCCGAAGGCGATACCCTGATCGACCGCATCTACCACATCGACCGTGGTTACGAGTGCATCGAAGAGAAACTGCAGATGCTCGGCGCGAAGATCCGCCGCGTACCGGGCTAGTTTCTGCTGCATGGGCGCAAGGACGCGCCCGTTGATTTTGTTCAAGTCGGGGCTGGTAACGGCCTCGATGTATGTCCGGCGCCGTTTGCGACCGGGCATGAGTACCTTGATAAGGACTGACGTTTCCCATGTTGACCATCGCACTGTCCAAGGGCCGCATCCTTGACGACACCCTGCCGCTTCTGGCTGAAGCGGGTATCGTGCCGACCGAGAATCCGGACAAGAGCCGCAAGCTGATCATCCCCACGACCCAGGCCGATGTGCGCCTGCTGATCGTGCGCGCCACCGATGTGCCGACCTACGTCGAGCATGGTGCCGCCGACCTGGGCGTCGCCGGTAAAGACGTGCTGATGGAGTATGGCGGCCAGGGTCTGTACGAACCTCTGGATCTGCGAATTGCCCTCTGCAAGCTGATGACCGCCGGCCGTGTCGGCGATGTCGAGCCCAAGGGGCGTCTGCGGGTGGCGACCAAATTCGTCAACGTCGCCAAGCGTTACTATGCCGAGCAAGGCCGTCAGGTCGACATCATCAAGCTCTACGGCTCGATGGAGCTGGCGCCGCTGATCGGTCTGGCGGACAAGATCATCGACGTGGTCGACACCGGTAACACTCTGCGTGCCAATGGCCTGGAGCCCCAGGATTTCATTGCCGACATCAGCTCCCGGCTGATCGTCAACAAAGCTTCGATGAAAATGCAGCACGCCCGAATCCAGGCGTTGATCGACACCCTGCGCAAGGCAGTGGAGTCTCGACACCGCGGCTGATTCACCCGCGCGACCTTGAGTCGCGCCCGTCTATCCGCCTCATAGCCAGAATTCTCAGGTGCCCAAGCGGAAACGACTGCTAAGTTAGGGCGCCTGAGTTTTTGCCATTCCTATGAGGCTCTCGCTATGACCGCACCGACTGCAATTCGCCGACTCAACGCTGCTGACCCGGATTTCGCACATCATCTGGATCATCTGCTGAGCTGGGAAAGTGTGTCTGACGACTCGGTCAATCAGCGAGTGCTGGACATCATCAGGGCAGTGCGCGAACGCGGCGACGCGGCGCTGGTGGAATTCACCCAGAAGTTCGACGGCCTGCAAGTCGCCTCCATGGCAGATTTGATCCTGCCGCGTGAACGCCTGGAACTGGCCCTGACCCGCATCACCGCGCCTCAGCGTGAAGCCCTGGAAAAAGCCGCGACTCGCGTGCGCAGCTACCACGAAAAACAGAAGCAGGATTCCTGGAGCTACACCGAAGCTGACGGCACTGTGCTGGGCCAGAAAGTCACGCCGCTGGATCGCGCCGGTCTGTATGTGCCGGGCGGCAAGGCGTCGTACCCGTCATCGGTGCTTATGAACGCGATTCCGGCCAAGGTGGCAGGTGTGACCGAAGTGGTCATGGTCGTGCCGACTCCGCGCGGTGAAGTCAACGAACTGGTGCTGGCCGCGGCCTGTATCGCGGGCGTCGACCGGGTGTTCACCATCGGCGGTGCCCAGGCTGTTGCGGCGCTGGCTTACGGCACCGAAAGCGTGCCGAAGGTCGACAAAGTGGTCGGCCCTGGCAACATCTATGTCGCCACCGCCAAGCGCCACGTGTTCGGTCAGGTCGGCATCGACATGATCGCCGGCCCCTCCGAGATCCTCGTGGTGTGTGACGGTCAGACCGATCCGGACTGGATTGCCATGGACCTGTTCTCCCAGGCCGAGCACGACGAAGACGCCCAGGCGATTCTGGTCAGCCCGGACGCCGAGTTCCTCGACAAGGTCGCCGCCAGCATCGCCAAATTGCTGCCGACCATGGAGCGCGCCGAGATCATCGAAACCTCGATCAATGGTCGCGGAGCGCTGATCAAGGTTCGCGACATGGAACAAGCGATTGAAGTTGCCAACCGTATCGCGCCGGAACACCTGGAGTTGTCGGTTGCCGATCCACAGGCCTGGTTGCCGCAGATCCGCCACGCCGGCGCGATCTTCATGGGCCGCCACACCTCCGAAGCGCTGGGCGACTACTGCGCTGGCCCGAACCACGTGCTGCCAACGTCCGGCACCGCGCGCTTCTCTTCGCCACTGGGTGTTTACGACTTCCAGAAACGTTCGTCGATCATCTTCTGCTCCGAGCAGGGTGCCTCCGAACTGGGCAAAACCGCTTCCGTGCTGGCCCGTGGCGAGTCGCTGACCGCCCACGCCCGCAGCGCCGAATACCGTATCGTTGACGATAAGAAGGGCAACTGAACATGAGTAAATTCTGGAGTCCCTTCGTCAAGAGCCTGGTGCCTTACGTGCCGGGCGAGCAGCCGAAGCTGGCAAAACTGGTGAAGCTCAATACCAACGAAAACCCGTACGGTCCATCGCCCAAAGCTTTGGCCGCAATGCAGACCGAACTGAACGATAACCTGCGTCTGTACCCGGACCCGAACAGCGACCTGCTCAAGCAGGCTGTTGCCAAGTACTACGGCGTGCAGGGCAATCAGGTGTTCCTCGGCAACGGTTCCGATGAAGTCCTGGCGCACATTTTCCACGGTTTGCTGCAACACGATCAGCCGCTGCTATTCCCGGACATCAGCTACAGCTTCTACCCGGTTTACTGCGGGTTGTACGGCATCGCATTCGACGCGGTGCCGCTGGATGAGCAATTCCAGATCAACCCGGCGGACTACGCCAAGCCGAACGGCGGGATCATTTTCCCGAACCCGAACGCACCGACCGGTTGCCTGCTGGCGCTGGACGCGGTTGAGCAAATCCTCAAGGCCAGTCCGGATTCGGTGGTCGTGGTGGATGAGGCTTACATTGATTTCGGTGGTGAAACGGCGATCACGCTGGTGGACCGTTATCCGAACCTGCTGGTGACTCAGACCCTGTCCAAGTCCCGTTCACTGGCGGGCCTGCGGGTTGGTCTGGCGGTGGGGCATCCGGACTTGATCGAGGCGCTGGAGCGGATCAAGAACAGCTTCAACTCCTACCCGCTGGATCGCCTGGCGATTGTGGGTGCGGCAGCGGCGTTCGAGGATCGCGAGTATTTTGACAAGACCTGCCGGTTGGTCATCGAGAGTCGCGAAAAGGTGGTCGCGCAGCTGGAGGCAAAGGGGTTTGAGGTGTTGCCGTCGGCGGCGAACTTCATTTTCGCCCGTCACCCGAAGCACGATGCGGCAGGGCTGGCGGCGAAGTTGCGCGAACAGGGCGTGATCGTTCGGCACTTCAAGCAAGAGCGGATTGCCCAGTTCCTGCGGATTTCCATCGGCGCGCCGGAGCAGAATCAGGCGCTGATCGACGGCCTCGGCGACCTTTAGATCGCTTTCGCGAGCAAGCCCGCTCCCACACTGGATCTCCATTGCTCACCAATGGTGTGTTCACAGAAGATCAAGTGTGGGAGCGGGCTTGCTCGCGAAGAACGATAACGCGGACTACCTATTGCACCGCGGTGTCCCCATCGCGGGAAAGCCACGCTCCCACAAGGTTTTTTGGGTTACTCGTGATGCGCTTCGCCCAGGAAGGTCAGCGACGTGAACAGCCCGCGCGTCGCGACATCCGGGTTGTCCTTCAGCGGAATCTCCATCTGCGCCGCAATCACATTCAACCCTTCATTACGCACCAATACTTGCGCCCGACCCTCTGCATCGGTCTCGGTGCTTAACGTATCCGGCGCGCTGCGATAGTCGCCCACCAACTTCACGCCCGCCGCCGGCTTACCGTCCAACAGCACTCGAACCGGCAACGACTTGCCCGGCCCCACGGTAAGCGGATCAACCTCCGGCAGAATCAACAGTTTCATCTGATCGAGCTTTGGCAGCTTCGCCCCCGGCTGGTAGATCGCCAGGCTGTACTTGAAGGTCTGGGTCGACTCAATAGCCCCCGGCACTTTGCTGCGTCCTTCGTTGATCCATTTCTTATCCGCCGTCTGCGACCACATGCCATTGTTCAGCGCCACGGCCATCACCGCCGGTGGTTTCAACGGCTGCAGGCGGGCGTGGTCGGCCAGCCGTTGCACGTTCACCGGGATCATTTTTCCGGCGACGTCATAGGCCCACGCGCCGCTGATTTTCTGTGCCTTGAAGGCGTTGTCTTCGGCACCGTGGCCGTAGATGACTTCGATGTTGCCGCGACGTTCTTCGGTCCAGAGACCGTGGGCCGAGACTTGGCCGGCACACAACAGACTGAGTAGCGCCAGGGATTTTAGGTGTTGCATGGTGGACGTCCTTTTACAGGTTGAGTGTCAGGCTGACGGTGAAATTGCGCGGCTCACCGGGGTTGACCCAGTAGTTGCTGTAGGAGCGCTCGAAGTATTTCTCGTCGAAAAGATTGTTCAGGTTCAGGCCCACGGTGACGTTTTCGCTGGCCTTGTAATGGGCCAGCAGGTCGACGGTGTGGTAGGCCGGAAGTTCGAAATCGCTGCCGGCTTCACCCGAGCGATCGCCGACATAGGTGAACGCTGCGCCAACGTCCGAACCGCGCAAATAGCCGTCCTGGAATTCATAAACGCCCAACAGACTGCCGCTGCGTTTGGCCACGCCAAGAATTCGGCTGCCGGTTGGAATGACCTTGTCGCCTTGGGTGACTTCGGCGTCGATGTACGCGAAAGCACCGATTACTCGCACGGCATCGGTCACTTGCCCGGTGACTTGCAGGTCCACTCCCTGGCTGCGGGCCTTGCCCATGGCGCGGCTGGAGTCGGTGCTCGGATCGAGCGCCAGGACGTTTTCCTTTTCGATATGGAAGGCGGCGAGGGTGGTGCTCAGGCGATCGTCGAATAGCTCGCTCTTGATCCCGACTTCATAACCGACGCCTTCTTCCGGGTCGAAGGATTTGCCGGCGGCGTCCAGCCCATTGTTCGGTTTGAATGAGGTGGAGACGTTGGCGAACAAGCCCACTTCGGGCGTCATCTGGTAGAGCAGGCCGGCCCGCTGGGTCAGGGCATCGTGGCGCTGGCGGCTGGTGGCGTTGCGGCTGTGATCGTAGATGCTTTGTTCGAAATGTTCGAAGCGCGCACCGAGCATGCCGCGCAGTTTGTCGGTGAAGACGATCTGGTCCTGAAGGTTCAGCGCCTGGCTTTCGACGTGCTCGAAGAAGTCGGTCCCGGAGCGTGCGCCATTGGGTTTCGGCTGGCCGTAGATCGGTCGATAGATATCGATGGCGTACGGGCCGCCGGCAATGGTCGTGACCCGTTCGTTCTTGCGGAAATTCTCGTATTCGCTGCCGATCAGCAGTTCGTGTTGCCAGCTGCCGATGTCGAACAAACCACGCAGTTCGAGCTGAGTGATGCTGTCATGCCAGTTGGTATCGCGCTCGCGATAGCGACGGTCGATGGTGTGGCCGTCGGCGTTCAAGGGACGACTTTCGGAGGCGAAGCCCCAGAGTTTGCCTTCTTTGTAATGGCTGGCGAGGCGCAGTTTCCAGCGGTCGTTGAGCTGATGTTCGAGGGCGGCTTGCAGCAGATTGTTGTGGTTGTCGATGTCACCATCGTTGGGTTCGCCAAGGAAGGTCGAACGGGAGACACCGCTCCATTTATTGTTTGGCGCGACGATACCGCGATCGAAGGTCGAGCTGTGACGGACGAATTCGCTCTCCACCAACAGGCTGGTGTCCGGGTTCAGTTGCCAGCTGAAGGAGGGCGCAACAAACACACGCTGATTGTCGACGTGATCGCGGAAGCTGTGGTTGTCCTCGACAGCCAGGTTCACCCGGGACAGAACGTTGCCCTCATCATCCAGCGGCGTATTGACGTCCACGGCGGTGCGATAGCGATCCCAGCTGCCGGCGCTGGTTTGCAGTGTGGTGAAGGCTTCAGGCTGGGGTTTCTTGGTGACGATGTTCACCGTGCCACCCGGATCGCCACGACCATAGAGGCTGGCGGCCGGGCCTTTGAGCACTTCGATGCGTTCGATGTTGGCTACGTCCGGCGTGCTTGGATAGCCGCGGTTGGCGCTGAAACCGTCCTTGTAGAACTCCGAAGTGGTGAAGCCGCGCACGCTGTATTCGTAAAGCGTCAGGCCGCCGAAGTTGTTCTGTTTCGATACCCCGCCGGCAAATTCCAGCGCGCGTTCGACGCTGGTGCTGCCCAGGTCCTTGAGCACACTGACGGGAATCACACTGATCGATTGCGCAATATCACGAAGGGCGGTGTCGGTTTTGGTTGCGCTGGAGGAGCGCGTGGCGCGGTAACCCTTGACCGGGCCGGTGGGGGATTCGTAGTCGGAGGTGACGCTGATGGCGTCCAGTTCAACGGTTTGCGATTCTTCGGCGAAGACCGGATCCCCCAGCAAACCGAGGGCCAGGCCTGCGAGGGAAGCCATTGTTCGAGACGACATGTTATGTTGTTCCAATAGTAATATTGAAACAATATAACATGCCTAATGAGAATGTCTGCTGTTAACGGATTCGGAGTTATGGAGCTGCTGAGGGTGCAAAAAGATCGCAGCCTTCGGCAGCTCCTACCGCTTATTCGCCTTCTTTTTCCTTGATCGGCGCGGGTGGCGGACGCAGACCGATTTCTGCCGTGAGCTTGAGCTCTTTACCGTTGCGCATAACCTGAATGGTGACCTTATCGGTCGGCTTGATCCGTGCCACCTGGTTCATCGAACGGCGACCGTCGCCGGCCGGTTCACCGTCGATGCTGAGGATCACGTCGCCCAGTTGCAGGCCGGCCTTCTGCGCCGGGCCGTCACGGAAAATCCCCGCGACCACAATCCCCGGACGTCCCGACAGACCAAACGATTCCGCCAGTTCCTGACTCAACGGTTGCACTTCGATGCCGAGCCAGCCGCGAATCACCTGGCCGTGTTCGATGATCGACTTCATCACTTCCATCGCCAGTTTGACCGGGATCGCGAAGCCGATGCCCTGAGAACCGCCAGACTTGGAGAAGATCGCCGTGTTGATGCCGGTCAGGTTGCCGTTGGCGTCCACCAGTGCACCGCCGGAGTTGCCAGGGTTGATCGCGGCGTCGGTCTGGATGAAGTCTTCGTAGTTGTTCAGCCCCAGCTGATTGCGCCCGGTGGCGCTGATGATGCCCATGGTCACGGTCTGGCCGACGCCGAAGGGGTTGCCGATGGCCAGGGCCACGTCGCCAATGCGGATATTGTCGGAACGGCCGACGGTGATCGACGGCAGGTTTTTCAGGTCAATCTTCAGTACCGCGAGGTCGGTTTCCGGGTCGCTGCCGATGACTCGGGCCAGGGTTTCACGGCCATCCTTGAGCGCCACCACGATCTGGTCGGCACCGCTGGTCACGTGGTTGTTGGTCAGCAGATAACCTTCCGGGCTCATGATCACGCCCGAACCGAGGCTCGACTCCATGCGCTTCTGCTTGGGCGAGTTGTCGCCGAAGAAGCGGCGGAACTGAGGGTCTTCGAACAGCGGATGGCTGGGCTTGTTGACCACTTTGGTGGTGTACAGGTTGACCACCGACGGCGCGGCCGTGGTCACCGCGTCGGCATAGGACACCGGCCCCTGCTGCAGACCGAGGGTTTGCGGGGCTTGTTGCAAATTGACGTCCAGGCTCGGTAGCCCGACCCACTCCGGATAACGCTGCATAATCAATAGAGCGATAAGCACGCCGGCCAACAGCGGCCAGCCGGAAAAACGCAGCGCCTTGAGCATTAAGCAAGTCCTACAGAGGTTGCAGGCGGTGTGAGACCGCCCATAATGTCGCGCATTATACGAGGCCGCACGTGCCTCTGAACGGGATATTTAGGAGTCTTTTATGGCCGTTGCCCTGAGCACCCTGGTCGAAGAAGCCGACCGCTACCTGGCAAGTGCAAAGATTGCCGATTACTGCCCCAATGGTTTGCAGGTCGAAGGCCGGCCGCAAGTGATGCGCATCGTCAGCGGTGTTACCGCCAGCCAGGCGTTGCTGGACGCGGCGGTGGAAGCCCAGGCCGATCTGGTGCTGGTGCATCACGGCTATTTCTGGAAAGGCGAAAACCCGTGCATCACCGGCATGAAGCAGCGCCGGTTGAAAACCTTGCTCAAGCACGATATCAGCCTGCTGTCCTATCACTTGCCGCTGGATCTGCACCCGGAAGTCGGGAATAACGTGCAGCTTGCCCGGCAACTGGACATCACCGTCGAAGGCCCGCTGGATCCGGACAATCTGAAAATCGTTGGCCTGGTCGGCTCGTTGAACGAACCGATGACCCCTCGCGATTTCGCCCGTCGCGTGCAGGAAGTCATGGGGCGCGAGCCACTGCTGATCGAAGGCAGCGAGATGATTCGTCGGGTCGGCTGGTGCACCGGTGGCGGCCAGGGGTACATTGATCAGGCGGTGTTGGCGGGCGTTGATCTGTACCTCAGCGGCGAGGCCTCGGAGCAGACGTTTCACAGCGCCCGGGAAAACGACATCAGCTTCATCGCCGCCGGCCACCACGCCACCGAGCGTTATGGTGTGCAGGCTTTGGGCGATTACCTGGCGCGACGTTTCGCCCTCGAGCACATCTTCATCGATTGCCCGAACCCTATCTGATTTCAAAACTGAATGGGGCCGTTGTGCCAAACGAGGGGGTATATTCATATACCCTTTCGATCTAGCCGGCGTCCTGATTAGAAGAGGGCGCTGTGCTAGGATTCCCCGCTCGAACACGGCCCGCAGGCCGTCCATAAGATCGTTTTCGTGAGTAGCCATGGTCGACAAACTGACGCATCTGAAACAGCTGGAGGCCGAAAGCATCCACATCATCCGCGAGGTCGCCGCCGAGTTCGATAACCCGGTGATGCTGTACTCCGTCGGTAAAGACTCCGCCGTGATGCTGCACCTGGCACGCAAGGCATTCTTCCCGGGCAAACTTCCGTTTCCGGTGATGCACGTCGACACCCAGTGGAAGTTCAAGGAAATGTACGCATTCCGCGACCGCATGGTCGAAGAGCTCGGCCTGGACCTGCTGGTGCACGTGAACCCCGAGGGTGTTGCGCAGGGTATCAATCCGCTCACCCACGGCAGTGCCAAGCACACCGACATCATGAAGACCGAAGGCCTCAAACAGGCCCTCGACAAGTACGGCTTCGATGCGGCATTCGGCGGCGCCCGTCGCGACGAAGAGAAATCCCGTGCCAAAGAGCGCGTGTATTCCTTCCGTGACACCAAGCACCGCTGGGACCCGAAAAACCAGCGTCCCGAGTTGTGGAACGTCTACAACGGCAAGGTCAACAAGGGCGAATCGATCCGCGTATTCCCGTTGTCGAACTGGACCGAGCTGGACATCTGGCAGTACATCTACCTCGAAGGCATCCCGATCGTGCCGCTGTATTTTGCAGCCGAGCGCGACGTCATCGAGATGAATGGCACCTGGATCATGATCGACGACGAGCGCCTGCTCAATCACCTGAGCGACGAAGACAAGGCGCGCATCGTCAAGAAGAAGGTCCGTTTCCGTACGCTGGGCGACTACCCGTTGACCGGTGCGGTCGAGTCCGAGGCCACCAGCCTGACCGACATCATTCAGGAAATGCTCCTGACGCGAACTTCCGAACGCCAGGGCCGGGTCATCGATCACGATGGCGCCGGTTCGATGGAAGAAAAGAAACGTCAGGGATACTTTTAAGCTTCGAGTTACAAGCGGCAAGCTGCAAGTTAAGGGCGGTACGCGTAATTTCGCAGTTTGGTGCTTGCAGCTGGGTGTTGCGAGCCGTTATCGGATGACTCGCAATGGATTTCGAGAAGCTGATTGTCTGGCAGAGAAGCAAGTGTTTGGCGGTAAGGATCTATAGAGAGTTGTCGAGATGTGGGGACTTTGGCTTCAAGGATCAAATTACCCGCTCTGCACTTTCGGTGCCTTCCAATATTGCTGAAGGAATGGAGCGTTGCGGTCCCAAGGAAAAAGTACATTTTCTTTGGGTGGCGAAAGCTTCATGCGGTGAGTTACGCACTCAGATCCTCATCGGCCGTGAAATTGCCTACATCGCTGATCCTCTGGCTGACGATTGGATTACAGAGACCCGCGAGCTTTCAAGAATGCTATGCGGCTTGATCAACAAAATTTCTGAGTAGCTGTACGCCGACAAGCTTGCCGCTTGAAGCTTACAGCTTGGAGCTCGAATGCAATGAGTCACGCATCTGATTTGATCAGCGAGGACATCCTCGCCTATCTGGGCCAGCACGAACGCAAGGAAATGCTGCGCTTTCTTACCTGTGGCAACGTCGACGACGGCAAGAGCACCCTGATCGGGCGCCTGCTGCACGACTCCAAGATGATCTACGAAGATCACCTGGAAGCCATTACCCGCGACTCGAAAAAAGTCGGCACCACCGGTGAAGACATCGACCTGGCATTGCTGGTCGACGGCTTGCAGGCCGAGCGTGAGCAGGGCATCACCATTGATGTCGCCTACCGCTATTTCTCCACCGCCAAGCGCAAATTCATCATCGCCGATACCCCCGGCCATGAGCAGTACACCCGCAACATGGCCACCGGTGCCTCCACCTGTGACCTGGCGATCATCCTGGTCGACGCCCGTTACGGCGTGCAGACCCAGACCCGTCGCCACAGCTTTATCGCCTCGTTGCTGGGCATCAAGCACATCGTTGTCGCCATCAACAAGATGGACCTCAACGGCTTCGACGAAAGCGTGTTCGAGTCGATCAAGGCCGATTACCTGAAGTTCGCCGAAGGCATCGCGTTCAAGCCGACCACCATGGCGTTCGTGCCGATGTCCGCGCTCAAGGGCGACAACGTAGTGAACAAGTCCGAGCGCTCGCCGTGGTACACCGGCCAGTCGCTGATGGAAATCCTCGAAACCGTCGAAATCGCCAGCGACCGCAACTACACCGACCTGCGTTTCCCGGTGCAGTACGTCAACCGCCCGAACCTGAACTTCCGTGGTTTCGCCGGCACCCTGGCCAGCGGCATCGTGCACAAGGGCGACGAAGTCGTTGTGTTGCCGTCGGGCAAGAGCAGCCGCGTGAAATCCATTGTCACCTTCGAAGGTGAACTGGAGCATGCAGGTCCCGGTCAAGCCGTGACGCTGACCATGGAAGACGAAATCGACATCTCCCGCGGTGACTTGCTGGTGCATGCCGACAACCAGCCGCAAGTGACTGACGCCTTCGACGCCATGCTGGTGTGGATGGCCGAAGAGCCGATGCTGCCGGGCAAGAAATACGACATCAAGCGCGCCACGACTTACGTGCCGGGTTCGATCACCAGCATCGTCAATCGTGTGGACGTGAACACCCTGGCCGAAGGTCCCGCCAGCTCGCTGCAGCTGAACGAGATCGGTCGGGTCAAGATCAGCCTCGACGCGGCCATCGCGCTGGACGGTTACGACAGCAACCGCACCACCGGTTCGTTCATCGTCATCGATCGACTGACCAACGGCACCGTCGCGGCCGGCATGATCATCGCTCAGCCGTTGAGCCATGGCACCAGCACCCACCACGGCAAACTGGCGCATGTGGCTACCGAAGAGCGTGCCCAGCGTTTTGGTCAGCAACCGGCCACCGTGTTGTTCAGCGGCCTGTCGGGCGCGGGCAAAAGCACCCTGGCCTACGCGGTTGAACGCAAGCTGTTCGACCTGGGTCGTGCGGTGTTTGTACTCGATGGCCAGAATCTGCGTCACGACCTGAACAAAGGTCTGCCACAGGATCGCGCCGGGCGTACCGAAAACTGGCGTCGCGCAGCGCACGTTGCGCGTCAGTTCAACGAAGCGGGTCTGTTGACCTTGGCAGCCTTCGTTGCGCCGAGTGCAGAAGGTCGTGAGCAGGCCCGGGAACTGATCGGCAAGGAGCGTCTGCTGACGGTCTACGTCCAGGCCTCTCCGACGGTCTGTGCCGAGCGTGATCCGCAAGGTCTGTACGCGGCGGGTGGCGACAACATCCCGGGTGAATCCTTCCCGTACGACGTGCCGCTGAATGCCGATCTGGTGATCGACACCCAGTCGCTGTCGCTGGAAGAAAGCGTCAAGCAAGTGCTGGATCTGCTGCGTAAACGTGGCGCGATCTAAGCGCTAGCTGCCAATAAAAAAACCGCAGATGAGTGATCGTCTGCGGTTTTTTTTGTGTCTGGGAGGACGCCTTCGCGAGCAAGCCCGCTCCCACAGTGGATTTTTGTCATACACAAAACTTGTGTCTCATGAAGATCCAATGTGGGAGCGGGCTTGCTCGCGAAGAGGCCGGAACAGACGCCGAACTACTGCGCTGGATACTCGCGATGCATCTGCCCCAGCAACGCATCCTTGTCATTCCACAGCTGATTGATCCAACCCTGAAACTCGAGCCGATACACACCGTCCTGGTCGTAGTTCTTGCCAACGAACTGCGGTGGAATCTTCAGTTCCTGAAAGTGCACCACCACATCCTTCACGTTCCCACAGAGCAAATTCCAGTAACCCGGACGCCCGGCCGGATAGTGAATGGTCACGTTGACGATGGCTTCCAGCTGGTCGCCCATGGCATCCAGCACGAAGGCAATGCCACCCGCTTTCGGCTTGAGCAGGTAGCGGAACGGTGAGCTCTGCTGTACGTGCTTGCCCTCGGTGAAACGTGTGCCTTCGACGAAGTTGAAAATCCCCACCGGGTTATTGCGGAACTTGTCGCAGGTCTTGCGGGTGGTTTCCAGGTCTTTGCCTTTCTTCTCTGGGTGCTTCTCCAGATAGGCCTTGGAGTAACGCTTCATGAACGGAAAGCCCAGCGCCCACCACGCCAGGCCAATCACCGGTACCCAGATCAGTTGCTGTTTGAGGAAGAACTTCAGCGGGCGAATCTTCCGGTTCAGCACGTATTGCAACACCATGATGTCGACCCAGCTCTGGTGGTTGCTGGTGATCAGGTATGAGTGCTGATAGTCCAAGCCTTCCAGCCCGCTGAGCTGCCAGCGCGTGTGCCCGAGCAGGTCCATCCAGGCCTTGTTGTTGCTGATCCAGGTTTCGTGGATATGGCCCATTAGCCAGTCGGTGAAACGCTGGGCGGCGGGGAAGGGCAGCAGCAGTTTGAAGATCGCCACCACGAACAGCGGCGTGCAGCAGACAATCGTGTTCAGCGCCAACAACAGCGAGGCGATCACGCCGCGCACGGGTGCAGGTAGAAAATCCAGCATTTAAACATCCATAGGTCGGTTGGCAGCTTGAATCGCGGTCAACGCGATGGTGTAGACGATGTCGTCGACCTGCGCGCCGCGCGGCAGGTCATTCACCGGTTTGCGCAGGCCTTGCAGCATCGGCCCGAGGCTGACGCAGTCGGCGCTGCGCTGCACGGCTTTGTGGGTGGTGTTGCCGGTGTTCAAGTCGGGGAACACGAACACCGTGGCACGACCGGCGACCTGACTGTTCGGCGCCAGTTGTCGGGCCACGGTTTCGTTGGCGGCGGCGTCGTACTGCAACGGGCCGTCGATCAACAGCGAGTTTTGCTGTTCGTGGGCGAGCAATGTGGCCTCGCGAACCTTCTCGACTTCTTCACCGCTGGCCGACTCACCGCTGGAATAGCTGATCATCGCCACACGTGGAGTGATGCCGAACGCCGCGGCCGAATCGGCGCTTTGCAAGGCGATCTCGGCCAGTTCGCTGGCGCTCGGGTGCGGGTTCATCACGCAGTCGCCGTAGACCAGCACTTCCTCGGGGAAGAGCATGAAGAACACTGACGACACCAGCGTGCAGCCCGGCGCGGTCTTGATCAGTTGCAGGGCCGGGCGGATGGTGTTGGCGGTGGAGTGAATGACCCCGGACACCAGCCCGTCCACTTCATCCAGCGCCAGCATCATGGTGCCGATCACCACGGTGTCTTCCAGTTGCTGCTCGGCCATCGGCGCGTTGAGGCTTTTAGTCTTGCGCAGCGCAACCATTGGCTCGACATAGCGTTCGCGAATCAGGTCCGGATCGAGGATTTCCAGCCCCGGCGGCAACTCGATGCCTTGGGCGCGGGCCACGGCTTCGACGTCCGCCGGTTTGGCCAGCAACACGCAACGGGCAATGCCGCGCGCCTGACAGATCGCCGCGGCCTGCACGGTCAACGGCTCGCTGCCTTCGGGCAACACGATGCGCTTGTTGGCGGCCTGGGCGCGCTGGATCAGCTGGTAGCGGAACACCGCAGGCGACAGGCGCATTTCCCGTGGCGTGCCGCAGCGCTGGTGCAGCCAGTTGGCGTCGAGGTGGCTGGCGACGAAATCGGTGATGATCTCCGCACGTTCGCGGTCGTCGATCGGGATTTCCTTGTTCAAACCGTTCAACTGGTTGGCGGTGTCGTAGGAACCGGTGCTGACCGACAACACCGGCAGGCCAGCCTGCAAGGCGCCACGGCACAAATCCATGATGCGCGGGTCGGGCAGGGTGTCGCTGGTCAGCAACAGGCCGGCCAGAGGCACGCCGTTCATCGCCGCGAGGCTGACGGCGAGGATGATGTCGTCGCGATCGCCGGGGGTTACCACCAGCACACCGGGCTTGAGCAGCTCCACGGTGTTGCGCATGGTACGGGCGCAGATGATGATTTTGGTCATGCGCCGGGTTTCGTAATCGCCGGCGTTGAGCACCTGAGCGCCCATCAGGTCGGCCACGTCGCGGGTGCGCGGTGCGTTCAGTTCCGGTTGATACGGGATACAGCCGAGCAGACGGAAGTCGCCACTGCGCAGCAACGGCGAGTGTTCCTTCAGGCGCGAGGCGAAGGCGTCCATGCTTTCGTCGGTCTTGACCTTGTTGAGGATCACGCCCAGGACTTTCGGGTCTTTCGGCCCGCCGAACAATTGCGCCTGTAACTCCACCCGGCCGGACAATTCAGTCAGCACTTCGTTTTCCGGTGCCGAGACCAGAATCACATCGGCGTCCAGGCTCTTGGCCAAATGCAGGTTGACCCGCGCGGCGTAACTGGCGCTGCGGGTCGGGACCATGCCCTCGACGATCAGCACGTCCTTGCCGACAGCGGCTTGCTGATAAAGGGTGATGATTTCTTCGAGCAGTTCGTCCAGCTGACCGTCGCCGAGCATCCGCTCAACGTGGGCCAGGCCCAGTGGCTGAGGCGGTTTCAAACCGTGGGTGCGGGCCACCAGTTCGGTGGAGCGTTCAGGGCCCGTGTCGCCCGGGTGCGGCTGGGCAATCGGTTTGAAAAAGCCGACTTTGAGACCGGCCCGCTCAAGCGTACGCACCAGCCCGAGGCTGATGGAGGTCAGACCCACACCAAAATCGGTGGGTGCGATAAAAAAAGTTTGCATGCGGATTCTCTAAGGGTGCATGGCAATGGTGAGCGCCTATGGCTGGCGTTCTACCGAAATTCAGTCGCCAAGGTTATCGCTAACCGAGCCTTGTGCGCACCATCCGCAATCAAAGGGCTGGCCTATTTTTTCATTACGCAACGAAGGGTCCAGCACCCAGGCCCGGGATTGCCACGGCGGCTGGTGCCGCAGGTGTTGGGTATGGCCGCAGGAAAGCTCGGCTACCCAGTGTCCGTCTTCATCCTGATGGAAGCCTGTGACCGTCGAGCCCTTTGCCGCGCCCCGTCTGTCCGGGTTGTGTTCGCTTTCGGGCGATTGCTTCGCTAAACTTGGACATTCATCTTTCTTATGCAAAAGGTCTCGCCCCATGCTGATCGCCGCCAATAAGGCTGTCTCCATCGACTATACCCTGACCAACGACGCTGGTGAGGTCATCGACAGCTCCGCCGGCGGCGCGCCGCTGGTCTACCTGCAAGGCGCAGGTAACATCATCCCGGGCCTGGAAAAGGCTCTGGAAGGCAAAGCAGTCGGTGACGAGCTGACTGTCGCTGTAGAACCTGAAGATGCCTACGGCGAATACGCTGCCGAACTGGTCAGCACTTTGAGCCGCAGCATGTTCGAAGGCGTCGACGAGCTGGAAGTGGGCATGCAGTTCCACGCATCCGCTCCGGACGGTCAGATGCAGATCGTCACCATTCGCGATCTGGACGGCGACGATGTCACTGTCGACGGCAACCACCCGTTGGCCGGTCAGCGCCTGAATTTCCAGGTCAAGATCATCGATATCCGTGACGCCAGCCAGGAAGAAATCGCTCATGGTCACGTCCATGGCGAAGGTGGCCATCACCACTGATTTTCTGCGCTAAGCTTTCGAGAGCTGGAGAGGCGCCCGAGGGGCGCCTTTTTTAGTCCGCGGCTGTCCTTGATGGCACCGCCAAGTGGCTGTTTTGAGAAGAACACTGGAATTTGGAGTTCGTCATGAGTGCTTTTCACGACCTTAAACTGACAGCCCTGGATGGTCAGGAGCTACCTTTGGCGCCCTTCAAGGGGCGTGTCGTGCTGGTGGTCAACGTTGCCTCCAAATGTGGTTTGACCCCACAGTACGCGGCGCTGGAAAAACTCTACCAGCAATACAAGGACAAGGGCTTCAGCGTGCTGGGCTTGCCATGCAACCAGTTTGCCGGGCAGGAGCCGGGCACCGAGCAGGAGATCCAGGCGTTCTGCAGCCTCAACTATAACGTGACCTTTCCGTTGTCCAGCAAGCTGGAAGTCAACGGTCACGAGCGTCATCAGTTGTACCGTCTGCTGGCGGGCGAAGGCGCGGAATTCCCGGGCGACATCACCTGGAACTTCGAGAAATTCCTGCTGGGCAAGGACGGTCGCGTGCTGGCGCGGTTCTCGCCGCGTACGGCGCCGGATGATCATGCTGTCATCCAGGCGATCGAAAAAGCGCTGAGCTGACATCCCCTCTGTGTAGGAGCGAGGCTTGCCCGCGAAGGCGTCATATCAGTCGATATCAATGTTGAATGATATGACGCCTTCGCGGGCAAGTCGGATCGCCGCACCGCTCGCTCCTACAATGTTTTCTGTCTTTTGATCCTTAATCACTTAAATCAATAGTGCTGTTCAAGGCTTGGCAGTCTCCATATTATCGCCGTCATAAAGTCTATGTCCCTTGGAGCGTCCCATGCCCGTCAAAGCCCTGTTCAAGCCTTTTCACCTAGGCGCTCTCGAGTTGCCGACCCGCGTCGTCATGGCGCCGATGACCCGCTCGTTTTCGCCGGGCGGTGTGCCCAATTCCAAAGTGATCGAGTACTACCGTCGTCGCGCCGCTGCCGGGGTTGGGCTGATCATCACCGAAGGCACCACCGTTGGTCACAAGGCCTCCAACGGCTATCCGAACGTGCCGCACTTCTATGGTGAAGCGGCATTGGCCGGCTGGAAGAAAGTCGTCGATGCGGTGCATGCCGAGGGCGGGAAAATCGTTCCGCAACTGTGGCATGTGGGCAGCGTGCGCCGCATCGGCACCGAGCCGGACGCCAGCGTGCCGGGTTACGGTCCGTCGGAAAAATTGAAGGACGGTCAGGTCGTGGTTCACGGCATGACCAAGGAAGATATCCAGGACGTGATCGCCGCGTTCGCCCAGGCTGCCAAAGACGCTCAGAGCATTGGCATGGACGGTGTGGAAATCCACGGTGCCCACGGTTATCTGGTGGACCAGTTCTTCTGGGAAGGCAGCAATCAGCGCACTGACGAATACGGTGGCAGCCTGGCGAACCGTTCGCGCTTCGCCATCGAACTGATTCAGGCGGTGCGTGCAGCGGTCGGTGAGGGTTTCCCGATCATCTTCCGTTTCTCGCAGTGGAAGCAGCAGGATTACACCGCGCGTCTGGTGCAAACACCCGAAGCGTTGGGCGAATTCCTCAAGCCGTTGTCCGACGCTGGCGTGGATATTTTCCACTGCTCGACACGCCGTTTCTGGGAGCCGGAGTTCGACGGTTCCGAGCTGAACCTGGCCGGCTGGACCCGCAAACTCACCGGCAAGCCAACCATCACCGTCGGCAGCGTAGGCCTGGATGGCGAGTTCCTGCAGTTCATGGTCAACACCGACAAGATCGCGCAGCCGGCCAGCCTGGAAAAACTGCTGGAGCGGTTGAATAACGATGAATTCGATCTGGTGGCCGTGGGGCGTGCGTTGCTGGTGGATCCGGACTGGGCGCAGAAAGTGCGCGACGGTCGTGAGCAGGACATCCTGCCGTTCAGCCGTGAGGCGTTGATGACGCTGGTTTAAGCGGCGACAGGACTGACGCCTTCGCGAGCAAGCCCGCTCCCACATTCGACCGAGTTCTCTTAGGGGAATGCGATCAAAGGTGGGAGCGGGCTTGCTCGCGAAGGCTGATTCAATGTCATCAAGGATTCAGGGTAATGTATGTGCATTGGGAACCACCTGCTCCCCAACACAAGCCCCGCGCAACTGCCCCTCAAACTGCTCGATAATCGCCGCCCACCCCTGACGGCTCGCATGCTGGCGCGCATTAAGGCGCACGCAGCGCAAGGTTTCGCGCTCCTCCAGCAGCCAGCGTGCTGCATCGCAGAACGCCTCTTCATCCCCGGGCATGGCCAGTACGCCGTTGTAGCCATGGCGAATATGCTGGGCCGCCGCAGCCTGATCGTACGCCACCACCCCCAGCCCCGAAGCCAATGCCTCAAGCACCACATTGCCGAAGGTTTCGGTCAGGCTTGGAAACAGAAACACATCCCCCGACGCATAGTGACTGGCCAAGGCTTCGCCGCGTTGTGAGCCGCAGAAAATCGCTTCGGGCAATTCCTTCTCCAGCATCGATCGTTGCGGCCCATCACCAACCACAATCAATTTCATTTTTCGCTGTGGATAAGTCATTTTCAGCGTGTCGAAACACCGCTTGAGCAAGCCAGGATTTTTCTCTGGCGCCAGGCGTCCTACGTGGATCAAGGCAATATCTTCCTCGGCCAGTCCCCATTGCTCGCGCAGCGATTTCAGCCGTTTGGCCGGATGGAACAACTGGCTGTCGACGCCTCGAGAGAGCAGCGCCAGGCGCTCGAAACGGCGGCGTTCCAATTCCAGTCGCTGGCTGGCGCTGGGCACCAGGGTCAGGGTCGAGCGATTGTGAAACCAGCGCAGGTAGTGAGTCAGCAAGCGCGTCAGCAGCCCGAGGCCGTACTGGCTGGAGTACTGCTGAAAATTGGTATGAAAGCCGCTGACCACCGAAATCCCCAAGCGCCGTGCCGCGCGCAATGCCGACAACCCCAGCGGTCCTTCGGTGGCGATGTACAACACATCCGGGCGATGGCGTTTCCAGCGCCGCAGCAGCTTGTGCATCGACGACTGACCCCATTGCAGGCCGGGATAACCCGGCAGCGGCCAGCCTCGACACAACAGCAACTCATCGTTGCTTCCGATAAGTGGGTCGCCCCCCTGGCGTGGCCGCACCAACTCCACCTGATGCCCGCGTGCGCGCAAACCGTCGAACAAGCGGCCAAGGGTATTGGCAACGCCGTTGATTTCCGGTGGGAAGGTTTCGGTGATCAGGGTGATATGCAGAGTTGTCGTCATGACCTCAGTGTCGGCTGAGGCCATGTCGTCATTGTGACGGTGGGATGATGGATTTGTGACGCGATCAGCGGCGTTCTGCCACCAGATTTTCCGCGCCACGCTCACGCACCCAGAACAGCGTTGCACCGGCCACTGCCGCCGGCATCATCAGAATGTTGACCACCGGAATCAGCAACACCAGATACACGCTCCCGCCGAAGCCGAGGCTCTGCCAGCGCTTCTGCCGCAGCCAGGCGAGCATTTCGTTCCAGCCCAGCTTGTGGTTATCCGCCGGGTAATCGATGTACTGGATCGCCATCATCCACACCCCGAACAGCAGCCACAGCGGCGCGGCGATGATGTTGACCACCGGGATCAACGACAGGATGAACAGCCCGATGGCCCTGGGCAGGAAGTAGCCGAGTTTGCGCATTTCCCGGGACAGGGTGCGCGGGATCATGGCGATCAGTTCGCCCCAGCTGAAGGCCGGGAAGTCGTCTGTGCCGCGCACCACCACTTCGACTTTCTCCGCGAGGAAGCCATTGAACGGCGCGGCGATGATGTTGGCGAGCATGGTGAAGGTGAAAAACACCATCAACACGACCAACACGACGAAAATCGGCCAGAGGATGTAGCTCAGAAAGCTCAGCCAATCGGGCAGGGATGGCATCAGCGTATCGACCCACATACTGAACTGATGGCCAGCCAGATAGATCAATCCGACGAACAGCACCAGGTTGATGGCCAGCGGCAATAACACGAACAAGCGCAGGCTTGGGCTCAGGACCAGCTTGAGGCCCTCGCGCAGGTATTGCGGGCCAGACAGAACGGGGGCGGGCATAACGTGCTCCGAGCAAAGGGTAAACGCGCCGACCTTACCGGCTTTGCCTGACAGGCGAAAGCGCGGTAGCGGCATCGACATTAACTGTAACAAAGGCGTCTATAAATTCACTGCAATGGGATAGAGACCGCCTATGAGCTGGATTGTTAAACCGTATTTCCTTAATCTTCGCCCCCTCGATACGCTGCACCCATTCTTTTTACAGGACTGTCGAGCCCAAGCCTTCCCCAAGTGCTTTCAACGGTCCTTTTTTATTCCCGCCGGCAATCCGGCGTTCCGCGCCTAGTGTTTCGGGCCCGGTCAACAGGAGCAGGTCATGTCTGAAGTTCGTCATTCGCGAGTGATTATTCTCGGTTCCGGCCCTGCCGGTTACAGCGCTGCGGTCTATGCCGCCCGTGCCAACCTCAAGCCACTGCTGATCACTGGCATGCAGGCTGGCGGTCAACTGACCACCACCACCGAAGTCGACAACTGGCCGGGCGACGTCCACGGCCTGACCGGCCCGGCGCTGATGGAGCGGATGAAAGAGCACGCCGAGCGCTTTGAAACCGAGATCGTGTTCGATCACATCAATGCCGTGGACTTCGCCGCCAAGCCCTACACCCTGATTGGCGACAGCGCGACTTACACCTGCGACGCACTGATCATCGCCACCGGCGCCAGCGCCCGCTACCTGGGTCTGCCGTCGGAAGAAACGTTCATGGGCAAAGGCGTTTCGGCCTGCGCAACCTGCGACGGTTTCTTCTATCGCAACAAGCCCGTGGCTGTGGTCGGTGGCGGTAATACGGCTGTGGAAGAAGCCCTGTATCTGGCCAACATCGCCAGCACCGTCACCTTGATCCATCGTCGCGAAACGTTCCGCGCCGAGAAGATCCTGATCGACAAGCTCAATGCCCGGGTTGCCGAAGGCAAGATTGTCCTGAAGCTGAACTCGACCCTGGACGAAGTGCTGGGCGACAACATGGGCGTGACCGGTGCTCGCCTGAAGAACAACGATGGCAGCTTCGACGAGCTGAAAGTCGACGGCGTGTTCATCGCCATCGGCCACACCCCGAACACTTCATTGTTCGAAGGTCAGCTGACGTTGAAAGACGGCTACCTGGTTGTGCAGGGCGGCCGTGACGGCAACGCCACTGCAACCAACCTCGAAGGCATCTTCGCCGCCGGTGACGTGGCTGACCACGTTTACCGTCAGGCCATCACCTCGGCCGGCGCCGGTTGCATGGCGGCACTGGATGCCGAGCGTTACCTCGACGATCTGCAGAACGCTTGATTCTGATTCTGTAGAAAGCAAAAAAAACCGGCCTTGGCCGGTTTTTTTGTGTACACGATTTAATGCCTGATCACATTTCCAGTGTGGGAGCGGGCTTGCTCGCGAAGGCGGTATGTCAGTCGACATTCATATTGACTGACATACCGCCTTCGCGAGCAAGCCCGCTCCCACATGGATGTGTGGACTTTGGGATCAGGACAATTTCGCCAGGCATGCCTCAAGGATATCCAGCCCTTCCTCCAGCACGGAGGCCTCAGTGGTCAACGGCGCGAGCAGCCGAATGATGTGCCGCGATTTGCCGCTAGGCATCAGCAGCAAGCCCGAGTCGCGCGCGAGGGCCAGCAGCTGTGTGAGTTGCGCCGAGGCCGGTGTGCCGTCGGCGTTGATCAGCTCGATGCCGCGCATGGCACCGACGCCGGTCAAGCGACCCAGGTACGGTGACAGTTCGCGGGCTCGCCAGGATTCGTAGCGGCTGACAATCGCTTCTTCCTGTTGCGCACCCCAGGCGTGCAGATGCGCGTCAGTCATTTCGTCCAGGGTCGCCAACGCGGCGGCACAGGCGATGGGATTGCCCGAATAGGTGCCGCCCAATCCGCCTTTGGGCAAGTTATCGAGTAGCGACTTGCGCCCGACAACCGCTCCCAGCGGCACGCCGCCGGCAATGCTTTTGCCCAGCAGGATCAAATCCGGCTCGATGCCCAGTCGCGAGAACGCAAACCGCTGGCCGGTACGGCCGAAGCCGGACTGGATTTCATCGGCGATCAGCAGGATGCCTTTGTCATCACAGAAGCGTCGTAGCGCCTGGGCGAATTCCACGTCCATCGCCAGGAAGCCCGCTTCGCCCTGCACCGGTTCGACGATAAAACAGGCCACGTCACCAACGTCGATCTCGACGCTGAACAGCCGATCCATCGCCTTCAGGGCCTCGGCGCAGGCCACGTCATTGTCTTTGCTGGGGAAGGGCAGGTGAAACACCGGCCCCGGTAACACCCCGACTTTCTGCTTGTAGGGCGCGACTTTGCCGTTGAGGTTGAGGGTGGCGAGTGTGCGACCGTGGAAGGCGCCGTCGAAGGCGATGACTGCCGTGCGACCGGTGGCGCCACGGACGATCTTCAGGGCGTTTTCCGCCGCTTCCGCACCGCTGTTGGTGAGCATGCCGCTGACCGGGTAATCCACCGGGATAAACGCCGTCAGGCGATCCATCAGTTCGAGGTAAGGCACATGCGGGGCGGCGTTGAACGCGTAGTGGGTCAGCCGGGTGGCTTGTTCGCGAATGGCCTCGACGATGCGCGGATGGCAATGGCCGAGATTCAGCACGCCGATACCACCGACAAAGTCGATGTAGCGTTTGCCATCGGTGTCCCAGACCTCGGCGTTTTTGCCATGGCTGAGCGTGACGGGATGAACGATGTTGATTGACTGACTGATGTTTTCGCTGCTCATGGATACCGGACTCAGAAGAAGGGATGCTTCTTTTATCTAAGCCGCGAGCAGAGGTGCCCGGCAAACGAAATAAAGTTGCCGGGTCAATATTAAAAGTCGGGATGTGCGGTAAGAGGTGAATGGCAAAAGATCAAAAGATCGCAGCCTTCGGCAGCTCCTACGTTGGAATCGCGTACACCCATGAAATATCGGGCGGACACAAATTCTGTAGGAGCTGCCGCAGGCTGCGATCTTTTGATGTTGATCTTTAGCGAATCAGCGACGAGTCAGGGGCTGCTGCGAGAACTTCACACCGGCCAAACCATGGGCGATCAACGCGCGGATATTGCCATGGTCGCTGCCTTCAGGCGTGGCCACCACCGAGCGGTAATGCTCGCCAAACGCCAGCAGCGCCTCTTCATCACTCAAGCCTTCCAGCAATGCCAGACCCAGGGTCTTGCACGAACCTTCGTTCTGCCCGGCGGCGTTTTCCACACCACCGTTATTGAACGACTGGGGCTGATAGTCGTAACCGGCGGCGATGAATGCCAAGGTATCGGCGAAAGCGTGTTCGCCGCTCTTGAGGCTGGCGCGCAGGGTGTTCAAATCACTCATTGGGTTTTCCTTTGGCGAACGCCGCTTGCTGGTCGGCGGTGGCTTCTTGCTGGTATTGGGCTTTCCACTCGGCGTACGGCATGCCGTAAACCACTTCGCGGGCTTCGTCGAGGCTGACGTCGATCTGGCGTTCGTCGGCGGCGGCCTTATACCACTTGGACAGGCAGTTGCGGCAGAAACCCGAGAGGTTCATCAGGTCGATGTTCTGCACGTCCTTGCGGCTGTCCAGGTGGGCAACCAGCCGGCGAAAGGCGGCGGCTTCAAGTTCCAGGCGTTGTTGCTCGGTCATAAGGGGCTCTTTGAGACAGCTGCAAGCTGCAAGATGTGGTTTGCGGTGGCTTGTAGCTTACAGCTTGAAGCTTAAGGCTTGAAGCTTAGCGGCTTGCCGCGAGCGTTATCGATACCGACTCGGCAAAGCGCAAGGCATGGGGCTTGTCGACTTCGACTTCGGCGTACAGCACTGACTCGTTGACCATGATCAGGTCCAGCAATTCCTGGGTCAGGCGTTCGAGCAGGGCAAAGCGATTGCCCTCCACGTGGGCGATGATCGCCTTGGTGATGGTGCGGTAATTCAGCGCGTGATCGATATCGTTGTCACGCACTGCATCCTGGGCGGCGTACAGAATGGTCAGGTTGATCAGCACATCCTGCTTGTTGAGGATTTCGTCCTCGTTGATCCCGATGAAAGTTCGCAAACACAGGTCCTTGACCCGGATGCGTGCCATTCCTGGTTGAAGTTGTGGCATTGCTACTTGCTCCGTCCAATCAATTGCAGGAACTCCTGGCGGGTATTACTCGACTCGCGGAAGGCGCCGAGCATCACCGAGGTGTTCATGGTCGAATTCTGTTTTTCGACGCCGCGCATCATCATGCACATGTGCTGGGCTTCGATGACCACCGCGACACCGGCGGCGTCGGTCACTTGCTGCACGGCGTCGGCGATTTGCCGGGTGAGGTTTTCCTGGATTTGCAGTCGGCGGGCGAACATATCCACAAGCCGCGCAATCTTCGACAGGCCCAGCACCTTGCCCGTTGGAATATAAGCCACATGAGCCTTGCCGATGAAGGGCAGCATGTGATGTTCACAGAGCGAGTACAGCTCGATGTTGTCGACGATGATCATTTCATCGTTGTCTGAGGCAAACAGCGCGCCGTTGACGATCTCTTCGACACTTTGCTCGTAACCATGACACAGGTATTGCATCGCCTTGGCGGCGCGCACCGGGGTGTCTTGCAGTCCTTCGCGGTCGGGGTTCTCACCCAGGCCGATCAGGATCTCGCGATAGCTCTGGGACAAGGAGTTGTGTGGCGGGAATAACGTCATGGGACATCCTCGCGGGAGCGGCTTATTTGACGTGCCGTCCGCCGTTGACGGTCAGGGTCGTGCCGGTGACATAAGGGTTGTCGAGCAAATAACGCAGGCTCTGGTAGATCACTTCGCTGCCGGGCTCGATGCCCAGTGCCGATTTGGCCAGAACCCTGGCGCGGTACGCCGCGTCGTCGTCGGGATTGAACAGTAGCAGGGCTGGCGCGATACCGTTGACCTTGATGCTGGGCGCGTACTTCGCGGCAAAGGACAGGGTCAGGCTGTCGAGCCCGGCTTTGCTGGCGCAGTAGCCGATATGCTTGCTGCTACCCCTGCGGGTCACATCATCGCTGATGTGCACGATGTCGGCGGGACTTGAACGCCGTAGCAGGTCAGCACAGTGCAGGTTGATCAGGTAGGGCGCCAGCATATGCACGCTGAACATGCGGGTGAAAGCCGCGGCTTCGGTGCCCGGGGTTTCGGCGAGCCATTCGGAAGCGTTATGGACAACCGCCCGCAAACTGTCGGTGTGGTTTTTCAGTTCGCCGATGAACGCAAGGATGCCGGCCTCGCTGGAAAAGTCCGCAAACACCGCGCTCGCCCCCAGATCACGCAGGGTTTGCACACCAGGGCGTTCGCTGCGGTAGCTGAAAATGACCGGATGGCCGTCTTCGAGCAAACGCTGCGCACAGTGCAGGCCGACACGCTGGCCGGCACCGGTGATGAGGATTGGGGCTGCGGTAGAGGTCATGAACGGCTCGCGTCGCGGTAAGAGCAAAACTATACCAGCGACGGGAGTTGATCACCTATTGTGGGAGCGGGCTTGCTCGCGAAGGCGGACTGACAGTCAGCAATAATGTCGACTGTTACACCACTTTCGCGAGCAAGCCCGCTCCCACAAGGGGGATCAGCGATGCTGGGATGAGGGTTCGGCGGGCAACGGACGTGCCGATGGGGTATGCAGCCACCCGGCCAGCAGGCGTGTCGACAGCGGAATGAAGAAATACACCATCAATGGCGTCAGGCACAGGGTGCTGACAAACACGCGGGTCAGCAAACCCGTTTCAGCCAGCAGCGGCCCCAATACAAAGTTGAACAACAGGGACACCGGAAAGAACGCCAGCCAGATGGCCACGGCCTGTTTCCAGCGTGGCGGGCGCTGGCCGACCGCACCGAACCAGCCATCGATGCCACTGACCCGATGTTCCGAAGGGTGGGCAAACAGATCACTGCCGCGCCCCAGCCAGGCAGTGCGCGAGGCGGAATGCTCCCAGGCGTGCATGGTCTGCTCGTCGGCGAAGCGGAAGATAATCTGGAACTCGTCATCATTGGGCGGCGGAGCCAGTACGCCAGAGCCCAGGTAACCGGGGAAATCGGTGGCCAGTTGTTCGCCTTCGCGCAACCAGGCCATCAGGTCCTGGTAACGCCCATCGGCGACGCGGCGCGCAACCATCAGGGTGACGGGGGAGGTAGACATTTTGTATCTCCGTAGGGCAAACGCGTCGCTCCGGATGAGAGCTTCGCCAGACACAGCGCCGGGGTGGTGGGCTGCGTCTTGGGGAAAGCAAGAATTATTCCTGATTCTGTCTGGAACGTCTGTTCCAATTAGTTCAACAATGTGTTGATCACCACTGGGGCAGGAGCGTTAGAATGTGTCTAATTATTACATGGACGTAGATCTTGATGGCTGTGTTGACAGACCTTGCACCTGGCTTGCTCCCCAGCACCTCCCTGATTCGAGAAGAGCTGTTTCCGATTCGTGAGGTCGCGCGCCTGACAGGGGTCAACCCGGTCACGCTACGCGCATGGGAGCGGCGGTACGGTTTGATACAACCCACGCGCACCGAAAGCGGGCACCGTTTGTATTCGATGACCGATATCGAGCGTGTTCGTAGCATCCTCGGCTGGATAGAACGCGGCGTCGCAGTCAGCAAGGTCGGCAAGATACTGGCCAAGACCGAACCGCTCAAGGTGCTGGCGCAGGTCATTCCCAACGAACTCGTTCAAGCTGACTACGACCAATGGCAGCAGCAGGTCAAGGCTGCGGTGGGTGCTTTCGACGAAGTTCAACTGGAACACGTCTACGGTCAGATTTTTTCCAGTTACCCATTGACGGTGGTGTTTCAGGACATTCTGATTCCGATCTGGAAGCTATTGCTACAGCGCCATGAAGCGTTCGGTCAGATCAGCGAGTGGCTTTTTCTGGATGGTTTTCTGCGCTCTCGAGTGTTGCAACGCCTGTTGCTGGTGCGAGTCATGCAACCGCGACGAGTGATTGTCTGCGCCTTGGCCGATCAATGCCGTGAACTCGACGTGTTGGTCACGGCGCTGTATCTGAGCAGCATCGATTCGGCTATTCAGTTGTTGGCGATCGGCCAGCCCTTCGAAGAGTTGGTTCTGGTCTGCGAAAAGATCAGGCCCAAGGCACTGATACTGGTTTCCAACCACGCGCCGGCGGATGAACTGCCTAGACGTTTGAAGCGCTTGGCCATGAGCCTGGATTGTCAGGTATTGCTGGCCGGAGAGGCATCGGACCTGGCGCAGGAGAGCCTGGCTGGATCGTCGATCGGTTGTCTGGGAAACGAGGGAGTGTTAATGCGCCAGCGTCTGAAGCAGTTCCTGGCGGGAAACCTGGATACCTGAGCGAAGATAGACAGATCAGATATGCAGGGCAGGATGGGTCAGGCGATGTTGCTGAAGAATGTACTGACGCAGACGTTCGGTTTCGTCCTTGTCACTCTGGCTCAATTCGTAGGCGTAGAAACCCTGCTCGGTTTCACGCTCGAAGGTGCCGCGCAACGCAATCCGCTCATAACCTGAAGGGCTGAACCACAACGCGAAATGCTTCGGCGCCTTGGTCTTGTTACGAACCTCCAGCAAAACCCCTTTGAACGATATTTCATGCACCCACATCGTGCCGGGTTGGCCCTTGGCATTTTCCAGTGCCACGGGCTCTTCGAGCACCAGGCGCCATGGCCGAACCATCGGCCCGTCTTCATAGATGCTGGGGACGCCGAGGCGTAGATGCATGGCGTGAAACTCATCTTCCACCAAGTGCAGTGGGAAGGTTATTTGCTGATTTTCGAAATTGGCCTGGATAGTGACTTGTTCATGAGCAGCCAGGCGTGTGAGCAAGTCACGAATCTGCGAGCCACCGTTGACGAGCAGACTCGACGTCGCATCCCGCACATTGAGTTGCGGGTTGTGCTGCATGTTCTGGATAAAATCCAGCTCATCCTGGGTCAAGAGTGCGTCGCGCTGCATGGTTCGCTCGAAAGAAATAATTACAAAGTCATCGGTGATTGTAGTAAGTGACCACTAATTCGCAGATTGGTTTGAGCCGTTCGTCGTTTTGAGTGCGACAATTTCTGCCTGTGCCTCGGCCAATTGCGCTTCCAGCTGCGCGACTCGCTGCTGCGCCTTGACCTGAGTTGTGACGTCTTTCTGCACCCCGACGAAATAGGTTTGTCCGTCGTTCGGGTTTTTTACCGTGGAAAGCGACAGTTCATTCCAGAACGGCGTGCCGTCCTTACGATAATTCCTGAGGATTTCCCGGCAGGAGCCGCCACTGCCCAACGCTTGGCGAATCAAGGCGAGGGCTGGCTGATCCCGGTCTCCTGCCTGCAAAAAACGGCAATCCTGGTAGAGGATTTCTTCGCTGGTATAACCCGTCAGGCGCTCGAATGCCGGGTTTACGTAAATCAGGATATTGTCCTGTCCGCCTTCCTTTTCGGCAATCACGATGCCGTCGTTGGAGGCGTCGATCACCATTTGCAGCAGTTGGGCATTGATCATCGCAGAGTCCTTTGCGTATTGATTGATACGCTGCATTCTAAAAGATCAATGAAGGCGGTGCTGTTAATATCTCCTACTTTTATTTAGATTCAGGATCAGATTGATGAAAGTCGCCATCCTTTCCGGCTCTGTGTACGGCACGGCTGAAGAAGTCGCCCGTCACGCTGCAAGCATTTTGAACGCCGCCGGTTTTGAAACCTGGCACAACCCCCGCGCGACACTCGCCGATGTTCTGGCGTTTGGCCCCGAAGCGTTTTTGGCGGTGACCTCGACCACCGGCATGGGCGAGTTGCCGGACAATCTGCAGCCGTTGTATTTCGCCATACGCGATCAGTTGCCGGCGGCCTGGCGTGGTTTGCCGGGCGCGGTGATCGGTTTGGGCGATTCCAGTTATGGCGACACGTTCTGCGGCGGCGGCGAACAAATGCGTGAATTGTTCGGCGAACTGGGCGTGCGTGAAGTCCTGCAAATGCTGCGCCTGGACGCCAGCGAAACCGTAACGCCGGAAACCGACGCCGAGCCTTGGTTGGCAGAACTGGTCAGCGTTTTGCGGGGCTGACTTGTGGGAGATTCTGCTCGCGATAGCGGCGGGTCAGGCAACATCCACAAGTTCGCGGGTGCCTTGACAATGGATCCAGATTCACCCGCGCACTGACTCGCTCGGCCATCAAGCTGGCTGCCAATGCAACTACACGAAGTCCGGGGGCTGACTAGACTGCTGTAACGCAGCAAAAAACAATAAAAACCCAGAAAAATAAAAAAGAGAATCCTTGCCGTGAGCGTAGCCCCCGTCCAATCGCCCCACAGCATCAAAGACAAAGTCAGTGCCGCCGAATGGCAGACCCGCGTCGATCTGGCCGCCTGTTATCGTCTGGTCGCCTTGCACGGCTGGGACGATCTGATTTTCACGCATATTTCGGCCAAGGTGCCGGGCACTGAAGACTTCCTGATCAACCCGTTCGGGCTGATGTTCCATGAAATCACCGCGTCGAGCCTGGTCAAGGTCGATCAGGCCGGCAACAAGCTGATGGACAGTCCTTACGAGATCAACCCGGCGGGTTACACCATCCACAGCGCCGTGCATGAAGTCCGTCATGACGTCGTGTGTGTACTGCACACCCACACCGCGGCGGGGGTGGCGGTATCGGCACAGAAGCAGGGCATCTTGCCGATCAGTCAGCAGTCCTTGTTCGTTCTTTCCAGCCTGGCTTATCACGCTTATGAAGGTGTTGCGCTGAACCATGAAGAGAAGGCGCGACTGCAAGCCGATCTTGGCGAAAACAATTTCCTGATGCTGCACAACCACGGTCTGTTGACCTGTGGCGGCACCATCGCCGACACGTTCCTGATGATGTTTACCTTTCAGCGCGCCTGCGAAATTCAGGTGCTGGCGCAGAACGGTGGCGCAGAGCTGATTGCCATCGAACCGCAGATTCTGGCAGGCGCCAAGGCGATGATCGCCGGTGTCACCAAAAGTGCTCAAGGGATGGGCGGCGCGCTGGCCTGGCCGGCGCTGCTGCGCAAACTCGATAAACAAGACCCGGGTTATAAACTCTAAATGGCACTCGCCGAGATTCCGCTATGTGTCTGGCGCAAGCGCGGCCAGACGTTCGTATTCGGCGGTCAGACCCTGCGCTATTGGGCCGCGGGGCAAGGCGAGCCGCTGTTGCTGATTCATGGCTTCCCGACAGCCAGTTGGGACTGGCATTACCTGTGGCAGCCGCTGGCACAGCGCTACCGGGTAATTGCTTGCGACATGCTCGGCTTCGGCGATTCGGCCAAACCGGTGAACCACGACTACAGCCTGCTGGAACAGGCCGATTTGCAGCAGGCCTTACTGGCGCATCTGAACGTTGACCAGCCCGTTCATATTTTGGCACACGATTATGGCGACAGCGTGGCCCAGGAACTGTTGGCCCGGCACTATGAAACGCGCGCTGATATCGCCAGTTGCGTGTTCCTCAATGGCGGGCTGTTTCCCGAAACCCATCGTCCGGTATTGATGCAAAAACTCCTGCTCAGCCCCTTCGGCTGGATGATCGGGCGAGCCTTTAGCCGTGACGCGCTGGTGAAGAGTTTCCAGCAGATCTTTGGCCCACAGACCCGGCCTACGGAAAGCGAACTGGATGATTTCTGGAGCCTGGTCGACAGCAATCACGGGCAACGGATCATGCACAAATTGATCAGTTATATCCCGCAGCGCCGTGTCCAGCGTGAGCGTTGGGTCAGCGCCATGCAACGTGGCGAGGTGCCATTGCGGGTCATCGATGGCGAGGTCGATCCGGTTTCTGGCGGGCACATGGTGGCGCGCTATCGGCAACTGATTCCCGCCCCGGATACGGTCCTGCTGCCTGAGATTGGCCATTACCCGCAGATCGAAGCGCCGGCGCAGGTACTCAAGCACTATCTGGAATTTCGCGATCGGCTGGTTTCACCGCCGCGCAAAGCGGCCTGTTCCTGACTATCCCGCTGCCTTATTGCGCACCATTCAGCCGCCCCCGTGTTCATTGTGACCGGCAGCGCTGTGGCTGACACTCGCACTCCTTGTCCCTTGGCCTGCTGGAGTTCCCCATGAATGAGTCTGTGCGCTTCGAAGATAAAGTGGTGATCGTCACCGGTGCGGGCGGTGGCTTGGGGCGGGCGCACGCGCTGTTGTTCGCAAAGCAGGGCGCCAAAGTGCTGGTCAATGATCTCGGCGGTTCGGCTCAAGGCGAAGGCGCCAATGCATCGGCTGCCGATCGTGTGGTGATGGAGATTCGCGAAGCGGGCGGCACCGCCGAGGCCAACCACGACTCCGTCACCGACGGTGACAAAATCGTCCAGCATGCACTCGACACTTTTGGCCGTGTCGATGTCGTGGTGAACAACGCCGGCATCCTGCGGGACAAGACCTTTCACAAAATGGACGACAGCGACTGGGACCTGGTTTACCGCGTCCACGTCGAAGGCGCCTACAAGGTCACCCGCGCCGCCTGGCCACACATGCGCGAGCAAAACTATGGCCGCGTAATCTTCACCGCCTCGACTTCGGGCATCTACGGCAACTTCGGTCAGTCCAACTACGGCATGGCCAAACTCGGCCTCTATGGCCTGACCCGCACCCTCGCCATCGAAGGCCGCAAGAACAACATTCTGGTCAACGCCATCGCCCCGACCGGCGGCACCCGCATGACCGAAGGCCTGATCCCGCCGCAAGTCTTTGAACAACTCAAGCCAGAACTGGTCAGCCCGCTGGTGGTGTACCTCGCCAGCGAGAACTGCCAGGAAACCTCCGGGCTGTTTGAAGTCGGTGGCGGCTGGATGGGCAAGGTGCGCTGGGAGCGAAGCCTCGGCGCGGGGTTTGATCCGCGGGTTGGTTTCTCCCCCGAAGATGTGGCAGCGCATTGGCAACAGATCTGCGATTTTGAAGGCGCGGCGCACCCGCAGGACAACCTTGAAGCGCTGAAGGAAATGATGGCGAATTTGCAGAAGCATTCGATTTAATTAAGCCAGCAAGGTCATCGTTCTTGACCTTGCTGGTTCTTGATAGTCGGGCCCGACATCTGGTTTGCAGCGGTCTTCAAGGAAAATACTTGTCAACCAATGCCGCCAGATTCGCTGCTGTTTGCACATCCATGATCCCGTCGTACGTTTCCGGGCGAAAGTGCAACTGAAAGGCCCGAACAAGGTGTGTGAAGCCTTGTTCGGTTGACGCACCGGAAACGTCGTATCCGTAAGTCTTGAACAGTTTGAGCAAGTCGCTTCGGGCTGGAATGCCGGTCTCGTTGTATTGCTGCAGAAAGGTGTCTCGGGTGGCATCGTCGAACCAGGCACCGACGCCTTTCAAGTAAAGGGCATGCCAGGGGAATTTCGGCCCTGGGTCACTCTTGCGTCCGACCGCAATATCCGAGTGCCCCAGAACAAGGGTCGGGCTGATATCCGGGTAACGTTCAAGGATGTTTAACGCCAACTCCTCAATGGCGGCAATTTGTTCTGGCTGATACGGCGGAAAGTTGAAAACTCCTTGGCTAAACGTTGCTAGGTTGACGATTTCAACGCCGATAGACGTGTCGTTGAGATTGCTTCGATTGCCCCAAGTACTGACGCCCGCATGCCACGCACGCTTGGTTTCGTCGACGAGATTGAAAACTTCCTGCCCGGTATAACCTGCTTTCAAGTAGCTCGGATCGGTGATGTCGGGAACCAAGTAGTGGGCGCTGACATTCGGGCCGGTCAGTGCGTTGACCGAACTGGAGAAGTTGCCAGCGGTGTAGTGGAAAATCAGAAAGCGTACTCGGGTGTTGAAACTTTTGGTGGAGCGGTATTTGTTGTAATCAATAGGTTTCATGGAAGTATTGCTCGAAATTAATTAGGTTAAAGTCAACGTGCAAAAGAATGGCTGACTTGTTTTTAACTTTAATCGCGAGGGCGCTTCGCGTGATTACAGAACTATGTAGTTGCTTTCCGAGATGTGTGTAGGAAATAGAAAGTTAGATTTGATTAAGCAATGGGCGCCACTTTTACTTCATGCAACTCTTCGCCACCGTCACAAAACCACCGCCCATAAAAAAGGCCGCTTCATACGCAGCGGCCAAAGTAAGACGATTGATCAAGGAGCAATAAATCAACGTCAGTGAACACAGGGCGATGAGTCGAATAGCTTCAATTCATCTGAAACCTATCGCCAATGGCGTGGACGGGCACTCGCCATTGCGTCGTGCTTTCCGGCCGATTGCCGTGAAAGCCCGGCAAGAATAAGGCCTTGAGCCAAAAGGAAAAATAGCGATTCGTGACATGAACTGTTGCAGCATGAGTAACAGTGGCAGCAAGCCCCTCCCACACGCCATGCGTTGCGTTGATACCCCCCCATCCAGCCCATCCATAACCCGCGCAAACCCCCGTCCCATGCGGGCATTCATCCTTTGGAGGTACAACGCGAATACCTCCTTGGTGCGCTTATCGCTCCCGGCACGCGGCAGTAGGGTGGGGCCTTCTGTCACTCACCGGGGAAGACGCATGACAAAAACAACAATGCGCGCCATCTTCAAACCGCAAGCGCTGGCCGCTGCGGTGGCCTTGGGCTGCTGTGCCCAGGCGCAGGCTGTTTCATTCAACATCGGCGAAATCGAGGGGCAGTTCGATTCCTCGTTGTCCGTCGGCGCGAGCTGGGGCATGCGCGATGCCGACAAGTCACTGGTGGGCACCGTCAACGGCGGTACCGGCCAGTCTTCGACCGGTGATGACGGGCGCCTGAACTTCAAGAAAGGCGAGACCTTCTCCAAGATCTTCAAAGGTATCCACGACCTGGAATTAAAATACGGCGACACAGGCGTGTTCGTCCGTGGCAAGTACTGGTACGACTTCGAGCTGAAGGACGAAGACCGCGAGTTCAAACAGATCAGCGACAGCGGTCGCAAAGAAGGCGCCAAGTCTTCGGGCGCACAGATCCTCGATGCATTCGTCTATCACAACTATTCCATCGCCGATCTGCCGGGCACCGTGCGCGCCGGCAAGCAGGTGGTCAGCTGGGGTGAAAGTACCTTCATCGGCAACTCGATCAACAGCATCAACCCGGTCGACGTTTCCGCATTCCGTCGTCCGGGTGCGGAGATCAAGGAAGGCCTGATTCCGGTGAACATGCTGTTCGCTTCCCAGGGCCTGACCGATCAGCTCACGGTGGAAGGTTTCTACCAACTGGAGTGGGATCAGACCGTTCTCGACAACTGCGGCACTTTCTTCGGCGTCGACGTGGCGGCGGACGGCTGCAACAACGGTTATACCGTCGGCAGCCCGGCGATTGCCCCGTTGGCGCCGCTGGCGTCAGCCTTTGGCCAACCTATTCAGGTCACCCGAGAGGGCGTCATCGTGCCCCGTGGCGGCGACCGCGATGCCCGGGATTCAGGGCAGTGGGGCACCGCCTTGCGTTGGCTCGGTGACGACACCGAATACGGCCTCTACTTCATGAACTATCACAGTCGCACACCGACCGTTGGCACCTCCACCGCCGGGCTGTCGACACTGGCCAGCCTGCCGGGCATGGTCAGCATTGCCAACCGTCTGGCCCCGGGCAGCGGCTCGGGCCTGGCGCAAAGCGTGATGCTCGGGCGCGGCCAGTATTACCTCGAATATCCGGAAGACATTCGTCTGTACGGCGCAAGCTTCTCCACCACTTTGCCCACCGGGACTGCCTGGACCGGCGAAATCAGCTACCGGCCCAACGCTCCGGTGCAGGTCAATACCAACGACCTGACCCTGGCGTTGCTTAACCCGATCGCCGGCGGCGCCGCATCGCCTGTCGCGACCCGGCCAGGTGCCGACAACACGGGTTATCGCCGCAAGGAAGTGACCCAGGTCCAAAGCACCCTGACGCACTTTTTCGACCAGGTATTGGGCGCCCAACGGCTAACCCTGGTCGGTGAAGCCGCGGTGGTACGAGTCGGTGGTCTGGAGTCGCGGAGCAAGCTGCGTTACGGCCGTGATTCGGTCTACGGCCAGTACGGTTTCGGTGGCGACACCGATGGCTTTGTCACCTCTACCTCTTGGGGCTACCGCGCTCGGGCGATCCTCGATTACGCCAACGTGATCGGCGGGATCAACCTCAAACCCAACCTGTCCTGGTCCCATGACGTCGCCGGCTACGGTCCCAACGGGCTATTCAACGAAGGCGCCAAGGCGGTCAGCGTCGGTGTCGATGCCGATTACCGCAACACCTATACCGCGAGCCTCAGTTACACCGACTTCTTCGGCGGTGACTACAACGTCCTGGAAGACCGTGACTTCCTGGCGCTGAGCTTCGGTGTGAACTTCTGATCTGGCTGAGAAGGATGATGTTAATGCGCAAGATGATTCTGCAATGCGGCGCCCTGGCCCTGAGCCTGCTGGCCGCCAACGTGATGGCGGCGGTCTCGCCGGAAGAAGCCAACAAGCTTGGCAACACACTCACGCCGCTGGGCGCCGAGAAGGCCGGCAACGCCGACGGCTCGATCCCGGCCTGGACCGGTGGCATTCCGAAAAACGCTGGCGCTGTCGACAGCAAAGGCTTCCTGGCTGACCCGTTCGCCAGCGAAAAACCGTTGTTCACCATTACTGCTGCAACCGTTGATAAGTACAAGGACAAGCTTTCGGATGGTCAGGTGGCGATGTTCAAGCGCTACCCGGAAACCTACAAGATCCCGGTCTACCCGACCCATCGCACCGTGGGCCTGCCGGCGGAAATCTACGAGTCGGCCAAGCGCAGCGCGCTGAATGTGAACAGCATCAACGACGGTAACGGCCTGGCCAATTTCACCGGCAATCGCTACTACGCGTTCCCGATTCCGAAGAACGGCGTCGAGGTGCTGTGGAACCACATCACCCGTTATCACGGCGGCAACCTGCGCCGCATCATTACCCAGGTGACCCCACAGACCAACGGCAGCTTCACGCCGATCCGCTTCGAGGAAGAGATCGCCGTACCGCAATTGATGAAGGACCTGGACCCGGAAAAAGGCGCCAACGTGCTGACCTTCTTCAAGCAGTCGGTGACCGCGCCGGCACGCTTGGCTGGTAACGTGCTGCTGGTGCATGAAACCCTCGACCAAGTGAAAGAGCCGCGTCTGGCGTGGATCTACAACGCCGGCCAACGTCGAGTGCGACGCGCGCCGCAAGTGGCCTACGACGGGCCGGGCACCGCCGCTGACGGCCTGCGCACGTCGGATAACTTCGACATGTTCTCCGGTGCGCCGGATCGCTACGACTGGAAACTGATCGGCAAAAAGGAAATGTACATTCCCTACAACAGCTACAAACTCGACTCGCCGAGCCTCAAGTACGATGACGTGGTGAAGGCCGGGCACATCAATCAGGACCTGACCCGTTACGAGTTGCACCGGGTCTGGGAAGTGGTCGGCACGGTCAAGCCGAGCGAGCGGCACATCTACGCCAAGCGCCATATGTACCTCGACGAAGACAGCTGGCAAGTGGCGCTGGCGGATCACTACGACGGTCGCGGTCAACTCTGGCGAGTGGCTGAAGGTCACGCCCAGTATTACTACGATCACCAGACGCCGGCCTACACCCTGGAGGCGCTCTACGACATCATTGCCGGCCGATACATTGCCTTGGGAATGAAGAACGAAGAGAAGCACAGCTTCGAATTCGGCTTCGACGCCAAGTCTGCGGACTACACCCCATCGGCCCTGCGCGCCGAGGGCGTTCGGTAAGGGTTTTGATACATTGGCATCACAAGAGGCGACCTGCGGGTCGCCTTTTTTATGGGCGCCAATCAGCGTCCTGAATACTTCTCAACAAGCGGGTTACAGAAGGCTACGGTGGCCGGACAATTATAAAAAGGCACGCCGCAATGACCGCCATGACTCCGTGTCTGGACCGTTCTGGATTCCTGCCCCGCCTGTCCTCTCATCACCTGTCGCGGGCTCGTTTAAGCGAGCCGTTATTGGCTTCGACGGCCCGGGTGAAATTACTCTGCGCACCCGCCGGCAGTGGTAAGAGCGCGTTGCTCGCCGAATGCCTGTTGCAGGCGCCAACCCAATGCCGGGTGCATTGGTTGCCATTGTCTGGCGTGGCGTGGAGCGCGGCGGATTTTCGTCAGCGTCTGGCAGAAACGTTGGGCCTGGCCTCATCGGATGAAACCGGGTTGCTGGGCGATCTGGCGCGATTGCAGACGCCCACCTGGTTGTTTCTCGATGACTATTGCCGTCTGCCGAACCCGGAGCTGGATCAGTTAC
Organism: Pseudomonas sp. GM79; assembly: GCF_000282495.1. Classification (GTDB taxonomy): domain Bacteria; phylum Pseudomonadota; class Gammaproteobacteria; order Pseudomonadales; family Pseudomonadaceae; genus Aquipseudomonas. Next base: position 84,485 of record NZ_AKJE01000035.1, on the reverse strand, counting down.
TGGATCGCATGCTGGCGATCAGCAGCCCGATGCTGACCTGGTGGCTGGGTGCCCGCCGCCGGCCGCAATGCAACTGGCCAAGGTTGCTGCTCGATGATGAGTTGTACGAGTGCGAGAACGCTTCGCTGGCTTTCACGCAAGGTGAAGTCGAGCAGATATTGCAGCCCTGGGTACCCGAGCAAGCCGGCAAGGTGGCGAGTCGGATTATCCAGCGCACCGGCGGCTGGTGTGCCGGTGTACGGATTGCATTGCTGCACAAGTGCGACTGGTCACGTCAGGACAACTCCCTGGGACGGGCGGCCACCTTGCTCGATTACCTGGAGCATGAGTTGTTCAGCTCGCTGACACCTGAGTTGAGCGAGGCCTGGCGCGTGCTGGCCCACTTGCCCCGCTTCAATGCCCGGCTGTGCGATCACCTGTTCGGAGCCGGGGAGGGCGCTCAATACTTGCGGACCTTGCAAGCGCTGGGCTGTTTTATCGAACCTTGGGGGGACTCCAGCGACTGGCTGCAGATTTTCACCCCGTTCACGCAGTTGTTGCGCGATGAGCAATGGCCGGCGGGACGCTCTTGGCATCGGCGTGCATGCCAGTGGTTCTGTACTGAACAGGACTGGAAATCGGCCTTCGAACAGGCATTGCTCGCCGAGGAATACGAAGTGGCAGTCAGCCTGTTGCAGCACTTCAGTTTCGAGCACTTGTTCGAAGAGCAAATGGTCGTGCTGTTGCTGCGTTTGCACGAGCAGCAAGGCGAGGAATTGACGCTGGGCAGCCCGCAATTGGTGGGCTTGATTACCGCTGCGCTGTTGTTCGCCGGGCGTTTCGAACAGGCAACTGCCTGCATTGCTCATTTGGCGCATTTCACGCCTCAACCCTCGGCGGTGCTTCAGCGTCAACTGATTGCACGCTGGCAGGCCCTGCAGGGTTGGCTACTGCATTTGCAGGGACGAATGGAGACTTCACGCGCGCATTTCCTTGATGCGTTGAGCGCGCTCGATCCCGAATGCTGGACGGCGCGCCTGATGTGTTTGTCCGGTCTGACGCAACAGGCCTTGCTAAGGGGCGAACTCGATGTGGCACATGCACATAACCGCGAGGCGCTGTGCCTGGCGCGGGCGCAAGGTTCGCTGGTGTTCGAGGGCTTGATGGAACTCGATCATGCGCAATTGCTGGAGCAACGTGGAGCCCCCGGGCGCGCTGAAAGTCTGCTCGCCAATATGCATGAACTGCTTTGCCTGCAATCAGACCGCGCAGTGCCTCTACTGGGGCGAATTGCCTTGCGTCGAGGGCGCCTGGCCTTGTGTCAGGGGCTGGATGAGCAGGCTGCGGATTTTTTTCAGGCCGGGCTGGAGGACTGCGTTCGCAATCAAGACAAACGTGCGCTGTACGGTTTTCTCGGGCAGGCACAACTGGCGGCCAATCAGGGCGACTACGCCCAAGCCTTCGTCCGCCTGCGCGACGCCGAGCGATTGATGCAGCAGCGGCAGATTCCGGACACGGTCTACCGTGGTGCTCTGTTGCAGGTCAGCAGTCAGTGCTGGTTGCAACAGGGGCGTCCCGAACTGGCCCGTGAGGCGTTGAGCCGGGTGCTCAAACATTATCGGGGGCCACAGGCCAGGCAGGCCCCTCCGGCGACACTGGAGTTGATTCCGCGGATTGAGTATTTGTTGATTCTGGCCGAGGTCAAACTGCAACGGGTGGAGGATCCCTTGGCTCGACTCGCCACCCTGCTTGAGAACACACAAGCGAACGGGATGATCAGCCTGGAAGCCGAGCTTCTGCTGGCGATGGCCGAGGCGGCCTTCATGGTGGGCGAACAGGGGAATGCCCGGCAGTTTTTCGAAAAAGGCGTAGCGAAGGCGAACCGTTGTAACTTGCAGCCGTTGTTGGCGCAGTTGAACAGGCGTTGTCCCGGTCTCTTGTCGGAATTGCACATGATCGATAAAAACGAGCCATTGCCTGACAAGGATATTAATGAAAGTCCACTGAGCCTGAGGGAAGTGGAAGTGCTTGAGTTGATTGCGTCAGGAAATTCGAACCGACAAATAGCCGATAAGTTGTTCATCTCATTGCATACCGTTAAAACACATGTCCGGCGAATTCATGGAAAGTTAGGGGTCGAACGCAGGACGCATGCAGTGGCAAGGGCAAGAATGCTGGGTTTGTGCGGTTAATTGTTTTTTAATTATGTTGTGAATCTGTTTTGATGTCTTGGATATTTAATGTTTTGCAAAGGGTGGTGGGTGTTATTATTGGTTTTGGTTGCGTTACGTTAATTGCACTGGTTCAGGCAATGTTTCGTTGTCTGATTTTTAAGGTGCATTAATGGAGTGTATATATGGGTGTTCAGGAAATACCGTTAATACAGGAAGATCTTGGGAAGGTGGTTGAAAGTTTTGCCGCGCTGGAAGAAGTGCTCAACAAAGCCCCATCGTTTAAATCAATCGTGCAAGACGTTTTGTTAAAGGAACTTCAGCAACTGTTGCCGGAGGTCTACATCAGCAGGACTTACATCAATGCCCGACGTTCAGGCATTGCGAATCAGGAGCCGACCGGTCTGTTCATGGACGTGTTCATGGAGTGTCTGAGTCGTGGGCGCGCTCCTGTTTATGACGCGAGTCAGTACGGCGTCTATAACTGGCCCGGCTCCATGGATGAGTTGGACCGGGTCGAGGGTCTGGACGTGGTCGCTCTGGGGTCGCTGATCGGCGATGTGCTGGGCACGCTGGCGCAAAAATACACGCAAGTTCTGGATCAACACTGGGCGGCACCTCTGGGCAAGGATGCCAAAGGTCGTGAATCGGTCTCTCGCAGCAGTGATCTGCGGGACTTGTACGCGGCGCTTTTCTGGCAAGAGTTGAAAGCAACGGTACAAATGCAAGGGGTGAGGTCGGAAGTAGAAAAGAGCTACGAAATTTACATCAGGGGTAATCCCCAGACACCGGCTTACAGTCTTTCTCTGGAACTGGAAAACGGACGATTTGCAACGCTGGCTTGTTGTTTCGTCATGTATTTAAGTGGCCGGTCCATCGATGAACTTGTACCTGCCAATGATGACTGGGTCATCCTTTACACCCCTGCAAACGGGCTGGAAACGTTCCAGACGTCGGCAATAATGCACCGCTCGCTGGAGCAGCGCCTGAGCGACCCGAACAGCCGGGCGCAGTTGCTAAAAGATATTTCACTGGAGGACGCTGAACAGGTCATAAGTGTTCCTGATATCCGTTATTTAAAAACCCATGGCGAAATTTTCCAGGTTGTCATCGACAACCTTCTGGATAAACAACGGCGTGACGTTGCTTATGGCATTCGCCGTTTGCTGGAGCCAGATGCGGATCTGCCAGGCATCGTCCAATCCATTGAGCAGACTCAACGTCTGCACGAGTTGAACGGTGATGCCAAGAGCCGCACCGCACGTCTGCTCGCATTGATGACGATGAACGCCAGGCCACAATGGCTGAAGGACACTTCCACCACTGATCAGGAAACATTTGCCGCTTTGGAACGGGCGTTGCTCGGAAGCCAGATGGCATTGCATGATGCGATGGGGGGGCTGTCTTCCTTTCAGGACTATGTGCGGCGTGTCGTCGAAGAACATATTTCCCAGGGCGATGCCAATCGCGTTGATCCCGATACCGTTTGGGTGTCGGTAAAGCATTCGGTGCGTATGGGCGCCAGGAACATCGAGCATGTCCAGCGTAAAACCCTGACACAGCTGTTCATGTACGGTGTGCATGATGTTGCAGGGCGATACACGATTCAGTTTGAAGAATTTCACTACAACCCCCGACTGTCAGCGTCCAATATCGAAAAGGCCATCCGGCAATTTGATCTTCGTTTGAGATACGCCAGTGAACGAAGTTATCGCCTTAGCGATCCGCAAGTTAAAGACGCCTTGCGAGAAGTATTGAGTCAACAGATTGCACTGAGTAACTTCGCCGCGTTGCTTCAAAAACATATCGGCTCGCAAGCACGGGACATCGCGCAGCGCTATCTGTTTGGCGATCCGAACGTGGAGGCATACAGCGTTGCTTTTCGCAGCCACTACCGACCGTTCAAAGACATGATCGTTTACCGTGCCAGAGGTGCAAGGCCTGATCTTTCGATGCATGTGCTCTATGCGCCTGGCGCACCGACGGGGCAGCAATGGTATGAGTTCCCCGATCTGACGGCGTTCAAGCGACAGTTCATTGCGTGGGGTTTCGAGCAGCGCGATCGTGACTTCCTGATCGGGCAGGCTTTCAGCATGGATCGCGCGGATCTCGTGAAGAGTTATCTATCTGAAGTCGAGCCGGCGACGGTGTACCAGCAGTGGTGGTGGGACGGCGTTGCTTTGGTGAAATGGGCGGGGGGGATGGAAGACGGACCGTTGATGGGTGCCATCCATAACATTGTCGGCTGGGAAATTGCCGAAGAACAAGTGGTCACACCCGGCTGGTACAGGAAGGCCGCGGTACAAGATCGCGAACTTTTCACAAGGCTGAACACAGATTTCAAAGCCATCTACCAGGTATCAAAAGAACCACTGCATATCGAAACGCTTGCCGCCTTCTCACGAAAACTGGTCATGAAGGCGTTGAACGATTATCTGCGTCGATTCGGCCCACATCCGGAAATCGACCCGGATCGGGTGAGCGTCAAGTTGCGTGGACACGATTGGATGACACTCACCAATGTGTTCATTCAGTGGCAGATTTGGCGTGCTAATGAATCGGTGGCGTTCCGTTCCCTGGATAACTCGTCGCTGGGGCGTTTGAATGAGGCCGCTGTCACTGCGTTGATCAACTTATTGCCGGGCGTCAAATATAAGCAGTATCTACGGCAGGATTTTCTGGAAACGCCTTCTTATGATCTGAAAGCAAAGCTTTACTGCAAGACCGTGCAGAACGAAATGCTCAGGGCGGCATTGACACAAAAAATTCAGGGCTCTCTTTCCGGTGAACACTTCAATTGGCTCAAGGGGCTGATCGAGGATCTGGATCATGATCGTACTCACAATAGGCTTCCGTTGCAGACGGCGGGCGCGCCAGGCGAAGGCGTTTATACGCTGGCGCTCGAGGGGCGACGGTTGGAGGGGGCCTATACGTTCGGGCGCAACGTGGCTGGCAGGTTGGAATACCTGATCTACATTCCGAAAGCACCGGATGGCCTGGCATTTCGTCCCATTGAGTCGTTGACTCAGGGCTTAAAGGAAGACGCACTGGGCAATCAGGTTGTCGGACTTGTCAGGCTGGAACACAGAGACGTAGTGCAACGTTATGTCGACAGCTGCAGCAACGCTTCAGGTGCCTTGCCGACGCCAAGGTTGCGAGACAGTTACCCTGTGACCGACTTCAAGTTCGAATACCACAGTATGGTGTTGCGGCTTATTTATGACGTCGACTATCAGACGAGCACGCGTGCGGAAATTTTCTGGCGTAACGTGATGATCGGCGCAGAACTGGTGGTGGATGTCATCTCGCTGTTTATCCCTCCAGTGGCTCTGGTGGCCAGCGTCCTGCGTATCACGCGGTCGATCGTTCAGGGTGTGATTGCCTACAGCCTGGGCGACGAAGATGCCGGTAAAGCCTACCTCGCCTCGGCCTGGAGAAGCACCATCCTCTTGTATGTGGGCATCGTCGCGGGGGTTGGCACGTCGACTTCGGCGGTGGGCATGTTGTCGCGGATCAAGGACATCTCCGAAATTGTGTCGACCGCGACCGGCGTTCCGGTGGGCGTTGGCTATGTCACTGCGGTGACGTCCACGTACCTGATTCAGGACAGTAAAACCCGAATCACAGACTGATCCTGCCGGGTCAGCCGTTACTCAGGCTGATACCCCATCCGCCAACTCACGGCCCGCGTCGCCGCCAACAACCGCTGCGCCGCCGGGCCGTTTTCATCGGCATGGAACAACGAGGCCGGGCCGACAATGGTCATCACCGCGGCCACCTGCCCAACCGCATTGAACACTGGCGCCGACAACGCATCCACGCCGGGCATCAGCAGGCCGTGAACATGGTGCAAGCCGCGTTCGCGGATCTGCTCGCACAATGTGGTGTAAGCCTGCTCATCGGCCAACGGATGAACGTCGACGGCGCGAACTTCGAGATCGCGCAACTCATCGGTTTCGCGATGGGGCAAATAGGCACTGAACACCAGCCCGGTCGAGGAGCTGAGCAACGGTAAAACCGAGCCCAATTGCGTGACCACTGTCACCGCGCGCACGGCCGGTTCGATGTGCACCACTGTCGCGCCCTGATTGCCCCACACCGCCAAAAAACAGGTCTCATTCAAATCGTCGCGCAGTTCAGCCAGGGGCAGGGCGGCGACTTTCAGCACGTCCATACTGTTCAGAGCAGCCAAGCCAACCCGAAGCGCTTCACGGCCCAGGCCGTAATGGTTGGTGGCGGGGTTCTGCTCGGCAAAACCGCTGGCGATCAACGCTTGTAGATAGCGGTGAACCTTGCTCGCCGGCATCTGCACGTGTTCAGCCAGGCGCGACAACGAGGTCGATGGCGACAGTTCGGCAAGCGCCTTGAGGATATCGGTGCCGACCTCGGCCGAGCGGACTTTCTGTTTACCGTTGCTTTCGCTGGTCATGAGGCGGTGTGATCCCGGGACGAATGGGCGTCTTTATAGCTTGACGGTCAATACCAATCAAATTACGTTATGCGTAATCGAATTACGATAAAAATAACCCGGGCGTGCCAAGACCTCTTCAGCAGAGCGACAGGCCACGGCCTACTCCCCGTTCAGGAGGCTCCATGAACCTCGATTCAACGGCGCCAGCGCTGGCTTATCAGTCAGGCTTTGGCAACGAATTCAGCAGCGAAGCGTTGCCGGGCGCACTGCCCGTCGGCCAGAACTCCCCGCAAAAAGCTCCTTACGGCCTGTACACCGAACTGTTCTCCGGCACTGCGTTCACCATGGCTCGCAGCGAAGCACGGCGGACCTGGATGTACCGCATCCAGCCGTCGGCCAACCACCCGGCATTCGTCAAACTGGATCGGCAACTGGCCGGCGGCCCATTGGGTGAGGTAACGCCCAATCGCCTGCGCTGGAACCCCTTGGACATGCCGACCGAGCCCACCGATTTCATTGACGGGCTGGTGAGCATGGCCGCCAACTCGGGTGCGGAAAAGCCGGCCGGGATCAGCATCTATAACTACCGCGCCAACCGTTCCATGGAACGCGTGTTCTTCAACGCCGACGGTGAATTGCTGCTGGTGCCGCAACTGGGCCGCTTGCGCATCGCCACCGAACTGGGCGTGCTGGAGCTGGAACCGCTGGAAATCGCCGTTCTGCCTCGCGGGCTGAAATTCCGCGTCGAACTGCTCGACCCGCAAGCCCGCGGCTATATCGCGGAAAACCATGGCGCCCCTCTGCGCCTGCCGGACCTTGGGCCGATCGGCAGTAACGGCCTGGCTAACCCGCGAGACTTCCTGACGCCGGTGGCCCATTACGAAAACCTCAAGCAACCGACCACCCTGGTACAGAAATTCCTCGGCCAGTTATGGGGTTGTGAGCTCGATCATTCGCCGCTGAACGTGGTCGCCTGGCACGGCAATAACGTGCCGTACAAATATGACCTGCGCCGTTTCAATACCATTGGCACGGTCAGTTTCGATCACCCGGATCCGTCGATTTTCACCGTCCTGACCTCGCCGACCAGCGTGCATGGTCTGGCCAACCTCGACTTCGTGATCTTCCCGCCACGCTGGATGGTCGCCGAGAAGACATTCCGTCCACCGTGGTTCCACCGCAACCTGATGAACGAATTCATGGGCCTGATCCAGGGCGAATATGATGCCAAGGCCGAAGGTTTTGTGCCTGGCGGTGCGTCGTTGCACAGCTGCATGAGCGCCCACGGCCCCGACGGCGAGACCTGCACCAAGGCGATCAACGCGGAACTGGCGCCGGCTAAAATCGACAACACCATGGCTTTCATGTTCGAGACCAGCCAAGTGTTGCGCCCGAGCCGATTTGCCCTGGATTGCCCACAATTGCAAAACAATTACGACGCCTGCTGGGCCACACTGCCCGCGACTTTCGACCCGACCCGGAGATAACCATGACTCAGACTTCCATCACTCGTAGCTGGGTTGCCTCCGCCAACGGCCACGCTGATTTCCCGCTGCAAAACCTGCCGTTGGGCGTGTTCAGCGTGAAGGGCTCCGCGCCGCGAAGTGGCGTGGCGATCGGCGACCATATCTTTGATCTGGAAGCGGCACTGGATGCCGGTCTGTTCGAGGGAACCGCGCTCACCGCGGTCCAAGCCACCCGTGGCGGCCAGTTGAATGCGTTCTTCGAGCTGGGGCGCGATGCTCGCGTTGCCCTGCGCGAGCGTCTGCTGGAGCTGTTTGCCGAAGGCAGCACCCTGCACGGCAAGATCGAAGCCCAAGGCGCCAAACTGCTGCCGCTGGCGGCGGATTGCGAAATGCACTTGCCGGCGAAGATCAACGATTACACCGACTTCTACGTCGGCATCGAGCACGCGCAGAATGTCGGCAAACTGTTCCGCCCGGACAACCCGTTGCTGCCGAACTACAAGTACGTGCCGATCGGTTACCACGGCCGTGCCTCGACCATTCGCCCGTCCGGCACCGACGTTCGCCGTCCGAAAGGCCAGACCCTGCCAGCCGGCCAGACCGAGCCGACGTTTGGCCCGTGCGCACGTCTGGACTATGAATTGGAACTGGGTATCTGGATCGGTCAGGGCAACGCGATGGGCGACTCCATCGCCATCGGTGACGCCGCCGACCACATCGCCGGTTTCTGCCTGCTTAACGACTGGTCGGCGCGGGACATCCAGGCCTGGGAATACCAGCCGCTGGGGCCGTTTCTGTCCAAGAGTTTCATCACCAGCATTTCGCCGTGGGTGGTGACGGCCGAAGCGCTGGAGCCGTTCCGTCGTGCGCAGCCTGCGCGCCCGGAAGGCGATCCGCAGCCGCTGCCGTACCTGTTCGACAAGCGTGATCAGGCCGCCGGTGCCTTCGACATCGAACTCGAAGTGCTGTTGCTGACCGAATCGATGCGCGAGCAAAATCTGCCAGCCCATCGCCTGACCCTCAGCAACACCCAACACATGTACTGGACCGTCGCACAAATGGTTGCGCATCACAGCGTCAACGGCTGCCAGTTGCAGGCCGGTGACCTGTTCGGTTCGGGCACGCTGTCCGGTCCTGAAAACGGTCAGTTCGGCAGCTTGCTGGAAATCACCGAGGGCGGTAAGAAGCCGATCGAACTGGCGTCGGGCGAGGTGCGTAAATTCCTTGAGGACGGCGACGAAATCATTCTGCGTGCCCGTTGCAGCCGCGAGGGTTTTGCTTCCATCGGTTTCGGCGAATGCCGCGGCAAAGTGCTGCCCGCGCGCTAAGAGGATCGTGTCATGGAACTCTATACCTACTATCGTTCGACCTCGTCTTACCGGGTGCGTATTGCGCTGGCGTTGAAGGGGCTGGATTACCAGGCGCTGCCAATCAACTTGATCGCGCCGCAAGGTGGCGAACATCGGCAGCCGACCTATCTGGGCATCAACCCCCAAGGCCGGGTGCCGGCCTTGCGCACTGATGAGGGCGAGTTGCTGATCCAGTCACCAGCGATCATCGAATACCTGGAGGAACGTTATCCACAGGTGCCATTGCTGTCCAAGGACCTCGTCGCCCGTGCCCATGAGCGTGGCGTGGCGGCGGTGATCGGCTGCGATGTTCATCCCCTGCACAACGTCAGCGTGCTCAATCAGCTTCGGCAGTTGGGGCACGATGAGCCGCAGGTGGTTGAGTGGATCGGTCACTGGATCAGGCAAGGGTTGGCGACGGTGGACCAATTGATCGGTGACACCGGTTACTGCTTTGGCGATCAACCGGGGCTGGCGGACGTCTATTTGATCCCGCAGTTGTATGCGGCCGAGCGCTTCAATATTTCCCTTGAGGCCTACCCGCGAATTCGTCGAGTGGCTGCATTGGCGGCGACACACCCCGCCTTCTTCCTGGCCCATCCGGCAAATCAGCCCGACACCCCTTGATGGCTCACATAGACCTAATGTGGGAGCGGGCTTGCCCGCGAAGAACGATAACGCGGTACGTCAGAAATACCGCGGTGTCTTCTTCGCGAGCAAGCCCGCTCCCACATGAGATCAGTGAACCACTGAGTTAGGCGGTAGATGCCCGAGCCGTTCGGTCAGGCGAATCCGCTGGATCGGGTCGTCACAGAGCAGCAGCGCGTGCTCCAGGTCAAAACGCTCGGCATTCGGGCAGTCCAGTCGTTGGTAGAGACTGGCCCGGGCCAGATAGTCGGAGGCGCTGGCGTTGCCCAATTCAAGCACGCGCTCGGCGTCGATCAGGGCGTCGATGTAGTCATCATTCGTGAGGTACAACTGGCGCAGGTTGCGCGACAGCCGCTGCAGCATCTGCACCGGTTCGGCTGTCAGTAAATGCTCGGCGCCGAGTTGCATGTTCGGGCCGTACTGGCGTTGCAGTAACTCCCGGCAGTCGTTGGGGTACAGCCGTCGCCCGCCGCAAGGGTCGAGCAGATGATCGGCGCCTTGCACCCGCAGCAGGAAATGCCCGGGGAAGTTGACCCCGACCATGGGAATCTCCAGCCTTCTGGCCAGTTCCAGCGCAATCAGGCCCAGTACCAGCGGTTGACCCCGCCGACGCTCCAGCACCTTGTTGAGTAACGCCACTTGCGGACGCAAGGGCGTGGAGTCGTCCTGAGCGAACCCCAGGTCATTCATTCGACGCAACAACGGTTGGGCCAATTCACTCACCGGCAGCATCGGCAACCCGTAGCTGACCCGCTGTTGCAGGTCCTTGAAATCCGCCAGCACCGTCTCGGGATTCAGTTCCTTATCGTGTTCGACGGCCATCCACAGCGCCGCCTCGAACAGCGCGGGCGGTGATCGTTGCAGACAGTCGAAAAAACGTTGGCGCGGGGTCATCAAAATCTCCGGGGAATGCCTCGTTTTAGCCCCGTCTCAGGCTTTCGTCCAGTATCGGGCACAGGCGCTGGCAGGTTATGTCCGAAAGCCTGTAAAGCGACGCCGCTTATTCCGGGGCGTTTCTGCAATTTTTGTGCACAAGCTTATACTGGCGACTACAAGAAGTGATTCGGGAGCCCTACGATGTTCGCTCTCATGCAAAGCACTCGCCTTGAATCGCTGCACCTGAGCGTCGATCCGGTCACCGGGTTGAAGGCGGTGATTGCCATCCACAACAGCCGTCTGGGACCTGCCCTGGGCGGGTGTCGTTACCTTGCTTACCCCAGCGATGAATCCGCGATCGAGGATGCTGTGCGCCTTGCCCAAGGCATGAGTTACAAGGCGGCCCTGGCTGGTCTGGCTCAGGGTGGTGGCGTTGCGGTGATTGTTCGCCCGGCCCATGTGGAAAACCGCGCCGCGCTATTTGAAGCTTTCGGGCGCTGCATTAACGAACTCGACGGTCGCTACATCACCGCCATCGACGCCGGCACTTCGGTGGCGGACATGGATTGCATCGCCCAACAGACGCAGTTCGTTACCAGCACCACCGCCGCGGGCGACCCTGCACCTCACGCGGCCATGGGCGTATTTGCCGGTATTCGCAGCACCGCCATGGCCCGTTTGGGCAGCGATAATCTCGAAGGACTGCGCATAGCCATTCAAGGCCTGGGCAATGTCGGTTATGCCCTGGCCGAACAGCTACACGCCGCCGGTGCCGAGCTGCTGGTCAGCGACATCGATCATGGCAAGGTGCAGCTGGCCATGGAGCAGTTGGGCGCTCATCCAATCGCCAATGATGCGCTGCTCAGCACGCCGTGCGACATACTCGCGCCCTGCGGCCTGGGCGGTGTGCTTAACAGAAACAGCGTGCCCCAACTGCGCTGCGCAGCGGTCGCCGGTTCGGCAAACAATCAACTGATGCATCTCGAGATCGCCGATCAACTGGAACGCCGGGGCATTTTGTATGCGCCCGATTACGTGATCAATGCCGGTGGGCTGATCTACGTGTCGCTCAAACATCGCGGGGAAGAGCTGACAACCATCACCGCGCACCTGTCGAAAATCAGTTCACGGCTGACCGAAGTCTTCGCCCATGCCCAGGCGGAAAAGCGCTCTCCGGCCCGGGTGGCGGATGAGTTGGCGGAGAAAGTGTTGTACCGGTGAAAAGTTTGAAAGGAGTGAGAGCCTATCCGGCCGTTGCTCCCCAAGCCCTGCGTCACAAGCGCCGGGCCTGACAGATGCACGCCGATTCCCGCGTGCCAGGAGCCCTGTGATGCTTCACAAGGTTGAGCTGCCTTACACCCGATTTTTATCCCCCAATGGCCAGCCGCTCGGCAATCTTCCCGCCTGGGCCGACGATTTCAATCTGTTGACGCGTCTGTATCGGCAGATGGTCCTGACCCGCCTTTTCGATCAGAAAGCTGTCGCCTTGCAACGCACCGGGCGCATCGGCACCTACGCGCCGACCTTGGGCCAGGAAGCCATTGGTGTCGCGGTCGGCAGCCTGATGCACGCCGAAGACGTACTGATCCCGTATTACCGCGACACCGCTGTGCAATTGATGCGCGGTGTGCGCATGGAAGAAATCCTGCTGTATTGGGGCGGCGATGAGCGAGGTAGCGACTTTGCCGACCCGGCGGTGGCCCAGGATTTCCCGATCTGCGTGCCGATCGCCACCCAGGCCCTGCATGCCTGTGGCGTCGCCAGCGCCTTCAAAATCCGCGGCGAGCATCGGGTCGCTGTCACAACGTGCGGCGACGGCGGAACCAGCAAAGGTGATTTCCTCGAGGCCCTCAACGTTGCTGGCGCCTGGCAGTTGCCGGTGGTGTTCATGGTCAACAACAACCAATGGGCGATCTCGGTGCCGCGACGAATCCAGTGCGGCGCTCCGACTCTGGCGCAGAAAGCCATTGGCGCCGGGTTCCACGGGGAGCAAGTCGACGGCAATGACATGCTCGCCGTTTACGACCGCGTGCAAGCCGCCCTTGAACGGACGCGTCACGGTAAAGGCCCGGTGTTGCTCGAATGCCTGAGCTATCGGCTCGGCGATCACACCACCGCCGACGATGCCACGCGCTACCGGTCGGCGGACGAGGTCAAGCAGGCCTGGCTCGAAGAACCGATCAAACGCCTGCAACGGTTTATGGCCGGGCAGGGTGTGTGGGACGAGGGCCGCGAACAGGCGCTAATCAGCGAATGCCAGGGTTTGGTGCAGCGTGCTGTGGATAACTTCGAAGCGGCGGGCCTGCAGGCGCCGGAATCGGTGATGGATCATGTCTACGCCCAATGGCCGCAAGCCCTGGCCGAGCAACGTGAAGATTTCCTTGAACGCGTGGCGCGCCGGACAGGGGGTTCGAGCGATGAGTAACGGCAACGTGACGCTGCTGGAAGCGGTGAATCTGGCGTTGCATCGGGCCATGAGCGAGGACGAGAACGTCATCGTCCTCGGTGAAGACGTCGGGGTAAACGGAGGCGTGTTCCGCGCCACGCTGGGCCTGCGCGACACCTTCGGTTTCAAGCGGGTGATCGACTCGCCGCTGGCCGAAACCATGCTCGGCGGGCTGGTGGTGGGCATGGCGGCCCAAGGCCTGAAACCGGTGGTGGAAATCCAGTTCATGGGCTTCATCTACGCCACCATGGAGCACCTGGTGTCCCACGCCAGCCGCATGCGCAATCGCACGCGCGGGCGGATCACCTGCCCGATGGTGATGCGCTCGCCCATGGGCGCAGGGATTCGCGCGCCGGAACATCACAGCGAAAGCACCGAAGCGCTGTTCGCGCACATTCCGGGGCTGCGGGTGGTGATCCCGTCCTCGCCGGCCCGGGCTTATGGCTTGTTGCTCGCAGCCATCGACGACCCGGATCCAGTGATATTTCTCGAGCCGACCCGACTCTATCGAATGAACCCGCAACCGCTGCTGGATGACGGTAAACGCTTGCCACTGGACAGCTGTTTCACCCTGCGTGAAGGCAGCGACATTACCTTGATCAGTTGGGGCGCCAGCGTGATGGAAACCCTGCAAGCCGCCACGCAACTGGCCGAGCAGGGCGTCTCGGCGGAAGTGATCGATGTCGCCAGTATCAAACCGCTGGACCTCGACACGATGGAAGCCTCGGTGCGCAAGACCGGTCGTTGCGTGATCGTGCATGAAGCGCCGCGCTCCTGCGGAGTCGGCGCGGAAATCGCCGCCAGTCTCTACGAACGGGTGTTTCTGGAGTTGCAGGCACCGATCCAGCGAGTCACCGCGCCAGACATTCCGCCGCCGCTGTATCGACTGGAATCGCTGTACATGCCCGGCATCGAAGACATTCTTCATGCCTGCAACACCGTCATGCAGCACTACCCCTGAACAGACGCCAGAGGCCGAGGAGGTTGCGATGAAATATTTCAAACTGCCGGATCTGGGCGAAGGCTTGCAGGAAGCGGAAATCGTCCGTTGGCACGTCAAGGTCGGCGATACCGTCACAGCCGACCAACTGCTGGTGTCGGTGGAAACCGCCAAGGCGCTGGTGGACATTCCTGCGCCCTACGACGGTGTGGTGGCAAAAACCTTTGGTGGCGAGGGCGACATCCTTCACGTTGGCGAACCTCTGCTCGGTTACGAAGGCGAAGCGGATGCGGGCACTGTGGTCGGGCGGCTTGAGGGCGGCGGCACGAATCAGGAAGATGCATTTTTTATCGGCGCAGCACCTTCGACTCGTGAGCATCTGGCGAACCGTGCCACGCCGGCGGTGCGTCAACTGGCTCGGCAACTCGGTGTTGAACTGAGCGCCTTGGCCGGCTCCGGCCAGGACGGCCAGATCACCCGCAGCGACGTGGAAAACTCGGCCCAGACGGCACGCGAACGCTTCGGCGGCGAGAAGCTGCGTGGCGTGCGACGCAGCATGGCGCTGAACATGGCCAGGTCCCATGCCGAAGTGGTGCCGGTGACGATTTTCGGTGATGCCGATCTGCATCGCTGGGGGCAGGCGCGAGAACCGTTGATTCGCCTGGCCAAGGCGATGGCGGCGGCCTGCGCGGTAGAACCGGTGCTCAACAGCGCCTTCGATGGCAAAACCCTGGCGCTCAAGCAACATGAACAACTCGATCTGGGCATTGCCGTGGACACGCCGGACGGCTTGTTCGTGCCGGTGCTGCGCGATGTCGGTCAGCGCACGGCGGCGGATTTGAAAGAAGGTGTGATGCGTCTGCGGGCCGATGTGCAGGCGCGCTCGATCCCACCTAAGGAAATGATGGGCGCGACCCTGACCCTGTCGAACTTCGGCACCTTGTTCGGCCGCTACGCCAACCCGGTGGTGGTGCCGCCGCAAGTGGCGATCCTCGCCGCCGGGGCGATCCGCGAAGAACCGGTGGCGGTCGAGGGCGTGGTGGTGGTGCATGCGATTCTGCCGCTGTCCCTGACCTTTGATCATCGGGTGGTCACCGGCGGCGAGGCGGCGCGGTTCTTCAAAGCGTTGGTCGAGGCGCTGGAACAACCCGAGGTCTAGGTTTCCCGCAGGCATGAAAAAGGCCCTGAGTCATTTGACTCAGGGCCTATTCAATTCGGGCATTGCTTACTTTGGCGTCTTGGCGGCCTTGGCTGGCTTGGTCGGCTCAGCGCTCGCTACTTCAACTGGTGCAGCTACTTCAACAGGTTCAGTGGCTTTAACAGGTTCAATGGCTTCGGCGGGTGCATTCAGCAGTTCGGACAGTGCGTCCGGCTGGCTCTTGAATGCCTTGGCGAATACATCGCGGTTCTTCGCCATGTAGATCCCGGCTTCTTCCACTTGCTGTTCAGTCAGGGACGGAACGGCTTTTTGCAACACTTCGGCCAGCAATTCGGCCAGTTCGAGCATTTTGTCATGACGGTCAGCTTCGGCTTTATCCATGAACAAGCGCTCCAGATCTCGGCTGCTGCGGTATACCACTTCGACGGCCATTCACCACCTCACATGCCTTCACATTAGTTGTCTGTTTCGACTACTGTATCTATATACAGCGAAAAGGATAAGCGAATCCCTGCGCTTTGGGTAGTGGCTTTTTAATGTAGACCGAATTCAGGGTTTGTCAGGTGAACCGTGTTGTCCCTATTCGCGAGCAAGCCCGCTCCCACAGGATATGTGCTGTCCCTTGTGGGAGCGGGCTTGCTCGCGAATAGGCCGGCAAAAACACCACAAAAGTGTCCAGTAGCAGCCCATCGCCATCTCACCCAACAGCCTCTGGCCTTTTTTCTGCATGCAGAACAACCGTCACGTCCAACCCGCATCATCCGCTCGAACCGAGCTAAGGAACAATCAAAGTGAAAATCAACTGGGCCGAGAACCTGCGGCAGAACGTGCACCAACTGGCCGAGTCCCTGGGCAACCTGTTCGTCGAGACCTTCCACTACCTGGCGCTGTTCGCCATCGGTGCGGTGACCGCGTGGGCGGCGGTGATGGAATTCCTCGGAATGCTCGAACAGGGGCACATCAAGATCGATGACATCTTGCTGCTGTTCATCTACCTGGAACTAGGGGCGATGGTCGGGATTTATTTCAAGACCAACCACATGCCGGTGCGTTTCCTGATCTATGTGGCGATCACCGCTCTGACGCGGCTGCTGATCTCCAACGTCTCGCACCACAATCCGCCGGACCTGGGGATCATCTATCTGTGCGGCGGTATTCTGCTGCTGGCGTTTGCGATTCTGGTGGTGCGTTACGCCTCGTCGCAGTTCCCTTCGGTGAAGATCGAACACCCGCAACGCAAGATCGGTGCGGGTTCCGGTGAGCATCCCGAAGTGGAGAAGGGCGAGATTTAAAGCCCCATTGAAGGTCGGGGCCGGGATTTGACCTGTGGCGGCGGGTTGCGATTGTCGCCGTCGGTCATGGCTTCGAGGATGGCCACGGCGCTGTGGCCTTGTTCGATGGCGATGCCGAATTGAATGCTTTGCACCAGGCGTTTGAGGCGCTTGGGGTCATTGCGCTGTTCGGTGCTGATCATCCGTTTGGCCACCACGCGACCACTTTTGGAGAGGGTCAGCATGATGCTGCCGTCCAGCCCCTGAATGCTCAGGTTGACTTGATAATCCGGTGCAAAGGCATCGGTAATGAGTTGAAAGGGGTTGTCCATGATGCGTCACCGCCTGATTGAACGTGCAGTTGTTGACCGGCCATGATCGGGATTAGTTCGCTACACCAGACCATCGGCCTTCCATGTTCATGTACTTTCATCCGTGTAACGTAGGAGCTGCCGAAGGCTGCGATCTTTTGATCTTGATGTTCGGTGAAGGCGCTGAAGATCAAAAGATCGCAGCCTTCGGCAGCTCCTACAGGGGCAAAGCAAGGGGCATGCCGGAAAAATTGTCGAACAATGAACACGGCAAAAAAGTGGCGGGCACTCTGGCCCGCCTTCTTTTTGCCTGCCCGTTTCAGGGCATGAACGAGTAGATGATCGCAGACAGTGCAATCAAACCGATCAACACCACAAACACGTTCGAGGCCTGATTCGAGTACTGGCGCAAGGCCGGCACGCGGCGGATGGCGTACATCGGCATCAGGAACAACAGGCACGCGATGATCGGCCCGCCAAGGGTTTCGATCATGCCCAGGATGCTCGGGTTGAAGGTCGCCACGGCCCAGCAGCTGAGGATCATGAACAGCGCAGTGATGCGGTTCAGCCAACTGGCGGACATGACGCGACCACGGCCACGCAGGCTTTTCACGATCAGGCCCTGAAAGCCTTCGCTGGCGCCGATGTAATGGCCGAGGAAGGATTTGGTGATCGCCACCAACGCAATCAACGGTGCGGCATAAGCGATGACCGGTGTCTGGAAGTGGTTGGCCAGGTACGACAGGATCGAAATGTTCTGCGCCTTCGCAGCGGCCAAATCAGCCGGGGACAGCGCCAGCACGCAGCTGAAGCAAAAGAACATCACGGTGACGACCATCATGAGGTGAGCGATCGCGAGAATGCCGCTGCTTTTGCGTTCGGCTTGTTCGCCGTAACGCTGTTTCTGATCGACGGCGAAGGCCGAGATGATCGGCGAATGGTTGAACGAGAACACCATCACCGGAATCGCCAGCCATAAGGTCTTGAAGAACAATGGCAGCGGCATGCCTTCACTGGCGGTGGCAAAGAACGCGCCGTTCCAGTTCGGGATCAGGCTGACGCCGAGCAGCAGCAACGCCGCGACGAACGGATAAACCAGCACGCTCATGCATTTGACGATGACGCCCTGACCACAACGCACGATCGCCATCAGGCCGAGAATCAGCCCCAGCGACAGAATCGCCCGAGGCGGCGGCGTCATGTGCAACTGGTGCTCCATGAGGCTGCTCAGGGTGTTGGTCAGCGCCACGCTGTACACCAGCAGAATCGGGAAGATCGCAAAGAAATACAGCAGCGTGATCAGCTTGCCGGCGCCGATGCCGAAGTGTTCTTCCACCACTTCGGTAATGTCCCCGGAACGCCCGGACAAAACAAAACGCGTCAGGCCACGGTGGGCGAAGAAGGTCATCGGAAAGGCCAGTACCGCCAGGAGCAACAGCGGCCAGAAACCACCGACGCCGGCGTTGATCGGCAGGAACAATGTGCCGGCGCCAATCGCCGTGCCATAGAGGCCAAGCATCCAGGTGGTGTCGTGTTTGCTCCAGCCTTTGTGGGTTGTTTCTCTATTGCGTGTCAGATCTACAGCAGGATTATCGGCAGCAGGTGTACGTACATCGGTCATCGTTTTTGCCTCGTTATTATTCTTGCTCGGGCTCACGTGTTGCAGACGGTCAGGGAGTGCTCCTCAGCACTCCACCCAGCTCACCGCCAGGCCGCCCCGTGAAGTTTCTTTGTATTTGTCGTGCATGTCGGCGCCGGTATCGCGCATGGTGCGGATCACCCGGTCCAGGGAAATGAAGTGTTTGCCGTCGCCGCGCAGGGCCATTTGCGTGGCGTTGATCGCCTTCACGGCAGCGATTGCGTTGCGCTCGATGCACGGCACCTGCACCAGTCCGCCGACCGGATCGCAGGTCAGGCCGAGGTTATGTTCCAGGCCGATTTCGGCGGCGTTTTCCAGTTGCTCGGGAGTCGCTCCGAGTATGTCGGCCAGGCCGGCGGCAGCCATGGCGCAGGCGGAGCCGACTTCACCTTGGCAGCCGACTTCGGCGCCGGAGATCGAGGCGTTTTTCTTGCAGAGAATGCCTACAGCGGCAGCACCCAAAAAGAACGCCACGACGTCATCGTCCGACGCGTCCGGGTTGAATTTCATGTAGTAGTGCAGCACGGCGGGAATGATCCCCGCCGCCCCGTTTGTAGGCGCGGTGACCATGCGTCCGCCAGCCGCGTTTTCTTCGTTCACGGCGAGGGCGAACAGGTTGACCCACTCCATGGCTGACAGGGTGGAGCTGATGACATTCGGTTTGCCGATTTCCAGCAGGCTGCGGTGCAATTTCGCGGCACGGCGCGGAACATTCAGACCACCGGGCAGGATGCCTTCGTGACGCAAACCTTGCTCGACGCACTCGCGCATCACCGACCAGATATGCAGCAAGCCCTGACGGATCTCGGCGTCGCTGCGCCAGGCCCGTTCGTTGGCCATCATCAGCTCGGAAACCCGCAGACCGTGCTGGTTGCAGAGCTTGAGCAACTCGGCGGCACTGGAGAAATCGTAGGGCAGGACCACATCGCTGGCCGGCGCAATGCCGGACTCGGCTTCTGCTGCTTCGATGATGAAACCACCACCCACCGAGTAGTACGTCTGCTCGAACAGCTCACCGGTTTCGCTCAAGGCTGTCAGAGACATCGCGTTGGGGTGGTAGGGCAAGCTCTCGTCCAGCAGCAGGAGATCGCGCTGCCAGTTGAAGGCAATAGTCGACTTGCCGGCCAGACTCAGTTCGCCGGTTTCACGCAAGGTTTGGATTCGGCTGTCGATTGAGTTCGGATCAATGCTGTCTGGCCATTCGCCCATCAGGCCCATGACGCAGGCACGGTCGGTCGCGTGGCCGACGCCAGTGGCCGAAAGGGAGCCATAGAGACGGATTTCTACCCGCCGTACGTCGGCCAGTAAATGTTGGTCAATCAGTGCCTGGGCGAAGGTTGCGGCGGCGCGCATGGGGCCGACGGTATGGGAACTGGACGGACCGATGCCGACTTTGAAGAGATCGAAAACACTGATAGCCATGCTAAAGCCTATACAAGCAATGGAAGAGAAATCGCCGCCATTTTTGTAGGCCAAGCGCAAGGTGGGCGATACTGCCAACCTCGGTCCTACGTGACCAACGAAACTTCCTAAGACAGCCTTTAGCAGGACTAAACAATGAGTCGCCAATTGCACGCCCAGACCTACGTCTGGCTGCACGTGTTTTCGTGTGCCGCGCGGCACTTGTCCTTCACCCGTTGCGCCGAAGAACTGCACATCACGCCGGGGGCGGTCAGTCAGCAAATTCGCCAACTGGAAGAGCGCCTGGGTTTTCGCCTGTTTCATCGTCGCGCCCGGGGCGTGGAGTTGAGCGCTGAAGGCCAGCGATTGGCTATCACCGTCAACGAAGCCTACGGCAGCATCGATGCGGAATTGCGACGACTGGACGCGGGAATGATCAGCGGGATTTTGCGGTTGCGCTCGATTCCATCGTTCCTGAGCAAGTGGTTGACCCCCAGATTGCCGCGTTTGCAGCAGCGTTTTCCGGACATTCAACTGCGGCTGGTGGCAGAAGACAGCAGCGTGCCATTGCATGAGGGCGACTTCGATTTGGCCATCGACCTCAATGACGGCAGTTATCCGGGATTGTTATCCACAACCTTGTTGGATGAGCAGATCTTTCCGGTGTGCGCCCCGAGCCTGTTGCGCGCAAGGCCGCCGCTGCACGGCCCGGCGGATCTGGTGCATTTTCCGTTGCTGCACGACATCACCGCCTGGCGCGGCAGTTACGAATACGCGGAATGGGAGTTCTACCTCAACGCCATCGGCTTCGAAGGCGCGGATGTGCGGCGCGGGCATACCTTCAATCGCAATCACCTGACTATTGAAGCGGCGATTGCCGGGATGGGCGTGGCGATTGCGCGGCGAACGCTGCTCAACGATGAACTGGAGCGCGGGACGTTGATCGTGCCGTTTGGCCTGGCGGTGCCCAATCACAAGCGTTACGTACTGCTTTATGCGCCGGGCGCGCTGAGCCATCCGGGCGTGCGCGCGGTGCATGACTGGCTGGTGGAAGAAGCGGGGATATTTCGTAGCTTGCACCCGCTGGCGGAGCGGCAGATGTGACAGCTGCTGGGGACATCAGCCAGGGGCGACCCAACTCCCGACATTAACAGCGCTTTTACCCGTTGTCCGGCTTTTTTTGCGAATGAATATTTATCTTTTTTTAGGGGTTGAAATGTTCTGCGCACACACCGATTGTGTAACCAAGAGGTCACGGTGATGAAGCCCAAGGGCCAGCCGAAGGGCCTCTCGCGAGCTAGCTGAAATAAGGGATGAACTATGCAAATCCAAGTCAATAGCGATAACCATATTCAAAGCAGCATCCGACTGGAGGAGTGGGTACGTACTACCATTGAGAGCACGCTCGAACGTTATGAAGAGGACCTGACCCGCGTCGAGGTCCACCTGCGGGACGAGAACGGCGACAAGCCCGGTCCCCACGATATGCGCTGTCAGCTGGAAGCGCGGCCAAAAGGCCATCAACCGATTTCTGTTACCCATAAAGCCGCTAACCTGGAACTGGCGATCGACGGTGCGGCTGAAAAACTCGAACATGCGCTTGAACATCTGTTCGGCAAACTGCGGGGCAAACCACGTGCCGCTGTGGTGCCGTTCGAAAGGCCTACGGCCGATGCGCTGCTGGAAGACGAGTTTCTCGAGAACGAACAGGCTGCACAAAACGGCTGAGGCCTGATTCACTTTTTACCTTCCCACTTTCTCTCCACCTGAAAAACGGGCCTGCTTATGCAGGCCCGTTCTTGTTTATGGTATTCGCCACCATGGAAACCTGTGGCGAGGGAGCTTGCTCCCGCTGGGGTGCGAAGCAGCCCCAAAACCATCCAGTGCAGTGTGTCAGGCAAAATCTGGATAGCAGGTTTTACGACTGCTTCGCAGCCGAGCGGGAGCAAGCTCCCTCGCCACAAAGTGTCCGACCTCTGCCCCGGGGTCAGTAATCAAAACGCGACTGAAGTCTGCACATACACCGTCCGCGGTTCTCCCACGTACTTGCCCTTGTTGTTGTCATCGAACGAGCGGGTGAAGTACTGGTGGTTGAAGATGTTCTTCACCCCCACCGCCACATTCAGGTCCGACAGTTTCGGCCCGAAGTCATATGCGGCGCGGCTGCTGAATAACATGTATCCCGGAATCTTGCCGGTGCTGCCATCGGCGCTTTCGGCCGAGGTGTTGGCGTTGTCAGCGAACTGGTCACTCTGGTAGCTGCTGTCCAGGTTCAGTTTCCACGCGCCTTCGGTATAACCGACGCCGACCGTGCCTTTGTGTTTCGAAGAGAACGGCACGCGATTGCCCTTGTTCGGCCCGTCCTCGCGGATGGTCGCGTCAACATAGGCGTAAGTCGCGTACACATCGAAACCGGCCAGCGCCGGGCTCAAATCGTCGAGGGCGTAGTTGATGCTGGTTTCGATGCCTTGATGGCGGGTTTCGCCACGGGCGATCACCGAGTCATTGGTTTGATTGCTTTCATACTGATTGTCGAAATTGATCAGGAATGCGCCAATCTCGGCACGCAACGCGCCATTGTCGTAGCGGGTACCCAGCTCCCAGGTGCGCGCCTTTTCCGGTTTGACTTCGCCGCTGGTCACCCGGTTAGGCATCTGGCTGTACTGCACGCTGCCGAATGACCCTTCGGTATTGGCGTAGAGGTTCCAGCTGTCGGTCAGGTGATAGAGCACGTTCAACGCCGGCAGGGCGGTGTTGTAGTCGCCTTTGTATTTCACGTTGGTCAGGTTGTTGGTCTGCTGCGACTCGATCATCTCGTAGCGGATGCCAGGCGTGATCGTCCACTTGCCGATGTCGATCCGGTCATCGACGAAGAACGCATTGGCCTCGGTGCCACCCCGAGTATCGCGGTCGTTGCGACTGCTGGTGGTCGGGAGTTCGTTGCTGGCGATCGGCGTGCGGTAGCGCAGTTCGTGGCCGGCCTCGTTGATGTAGCGATAGCCGACGCCGACTTCATGGCTGGTTTGGCCGAGGTCGAAGCCTTGGGCGAAACGGGTTTCCAGGCCACGTACCCAATACTCGCGTGGCGACAGCGAGAGGAACGTGCCCTGGTCCAGATAACCGCTACGCAGGGTTTTGGTGAAGAAGGTATTGGCGGTGAACTCTCGGCGATCTTCCTGATAGCGATAGCCGAAATTGAACATCGTGCGACGGCCCCAGAACTGGTCTTTCGGGCGGGTCGACTGGTACGGGTCAGCGTCGTAATCGGCGACGTTCAGCCCGCCGGGCATGTCTGCCTTGCCTTCGTAGTATTGGGCCATGGCGTTGAAGCTGTTGGCCTCGTCGAGCTGGTATTTGCCCTTGAGGATCAGGTCGTCGATTTCGGTGTCGCTGTGTTCGCGCCAGTCGCCACCACGGGTGCCCGAGTACAGAATCGCGCCGCCCAGACCGTTATCGGCCGTGCCGCCGGCCAGCAGGTTGCCGGTGGTTTTGAAGCCGTCATGGCTGGACGATGGACTGGTTTCAGTCTGAAAGCCGCCCTTGACCGTCGGTTCATCGGGAATGGCGCGAGTCACGAAGTTGACCACACCGCCGACGTTCTGCGGCCCGTAGCGCACCGCACCGCCGCCGCGCACCACGTCGACCGCGTCCATGTTGCCCATGCTGATCGGCGCGAACGAAAGCTGCGGCTGACCATAAGGTGCGAAAGGCACCGGAATGCCGTCCATCAATACCGTGGAGCGCGAAGCCAGCCGAGGGTTGAGCCCGCGAATGCCGAAGTTCAGTGCCATGTCATGGCTGCCGGTGCCGTTGTTGTCTGGCGCGTTGACCCCCGGAACGCGATTGAGTACATCCCTGGCCTGAGTCGCGCCCTGGCGTTCGAATTCTTCGCGCCGGATCACGTCGCGAGCGCCAGGATGTTCGAAGACGTTGGTTTGCGCCGCATCGCCGAGCCAGTCGCCAACCACTTTCGAGGTGTCCAGCTCCAGCGCCGCATCACCCGCCGGTTGCAGACTGAAGGCATTGTTACCCTCCACGCGAGCTTGCAGGCCGGTGCCTTCGAGCAACGCGTTCAAGCCTTGCGAAGGGGTGTAGTTGCCTTCCAGGCCGCGACTTTGCACACCGTTGGTGACTTGCGAGCCAAAGGAGATCAGCACGCCGGCTTCACGACCAAACTGGTTGAGGGCGTTCTCCAGCGAGGACGGTGCGATGTGGTACGGCTTGGTGTCGGCGGCATGCACCAGAGGCAGTGCGCCGAAGCTCAGGCTGGCGCCCAGCAAGAGTTGGCGCAAGGTTCGAGCCATAGGTGTGAGACGGGTGGGTTGCATGGAGGGCGATCCTGAGAAGGTTGAATCAAGGGGGCTTTCCTTCTCTGTCACGCCAGATCTGAAAAACGGCTCACGCTGGATGAATATTTTTTCTGGGGTGACGCAGGTTGGCTTTTGTGGCGAGGGAGCTTGCTCCCGCTGGGGTGCGAAGCGCCCCCGAAACCATCCAGTGCGGTGTGTCAGGCAAATCAGGTTAGCGAGTTTTACGACTGCTTCGCAGCCGAGCGGGAGCAAGCTCCCTCGCCACAGGTTATATGTGTTGATCAAGATTCAGGTGCGCGCCTCAACGGTCACCCAATACCGGGTAAAACGCCTCACTTTCACCGGCAAACTGATTTCCAGCAGATCAAGAATCCGCTCGCTGTCGTCCAGTGGATAAGTCCCGGAGATCAGCAGGTCGGCAACATTCGCCGCGCAATTAAGCTGCCCCCGGCGATAGCGACCGAGTTCATCGAGGAAATCCCCCAGGCGCATGTGTGCGGCCACCAGCATGCCGTCGGCCCAGGCGCCGCTGTTGGCGTCCAGTGGCAGGGGAGTGCCGATGCCGCGTGCGCCAAAGCTCAACTGTCGAGCGGTTTGCAGCATCAGCGGTGCGCCGCCATCGGGCGTCAATTCGACGCTGCCTTCGAACACCACCACGTGAGTGCGATCGGAAAACTGCCGCACGTTCAGCCGCCCACCTTGGGTTTTCAACAGGCCTTGTGCGGTCTGTACTTGAAACGCTTGGGCGGCGGTCAGCAGCATCTCGCCTTCTAGCAAGTGGATCAGCCGTTGCTGACCGTCGACTCGCACATCGACCGAACTGGCGGTATTGAGCTGCACTTGGCTGCCATCGCCGAGCGGCACTTTACGTCGCTGGCCGATCGGGCTGCGGTAGTCGGCCAGCAACGACGTCAGCGGAGTGTGCTCACGCATGCCCCAAGTGACCGCCGAACCCGCGCCGAGAATCAGCAATAGCTTCAATGCCTGACGGCGCCCGGCGGATTTCGGTGCGTTGAGGGCGGCATGGGCCAGCGGTGAAGACAAACCGCGCAAACGTTGATTGACCCGCTGAATGTGCTCCCAGGCCCGTCGATGTTCGCCATGAGCATTGAGCCATTGCTGCCAGGCGATTTGCTGACGTGGGTTCAACGGCCCTTGCTGGACTTCCATCCACCAGTGCACGGCCTGCTCAGCCACCTTGGAGGAAAAATCCGCAGGGCTGTTCATAGTGCGAAGTAGCAGCGCATTGCCGCTTTGTTCAGGTGCCGTTTGACCGTGGCAATGGAAATGCCCAGTTCGGCGGCGATCTGTGGATAAGTCAAACCATCGAGCTGAGCCAGCAAAAAGGCGCGCTTGACCAGGCGCGGCAAACCGTCGAGCAACTGGTCGAGTTCCATCAGCGTTTGCAGGATGATCGCCCGATCCTCCTCCGACGGCGCGACGATTTCCGGCATCTGCGCCAGCGCATCGAGGTAGGCGCGCTCCAGATCCTGGCGGCGATAATGATTGAACAGCACACGCTTGGCGATGGTGGTGAGGAACGCCCGCGGTTCGATGATTTGGGGCGTTTCCCGTGCCGTCAGCACTCGAATGAACGTGTCCTGGGCCAGATCCGCGGCGCTGTCAGGGCAGCCGAGTTTGCGCCGCAGCCAACCGGTGAGCCAGTTGTGATGGGCGTGATAAAGGACTTCGACGGTAGTGGCTGACGACAACGGAACCGCTCCGGACGCATTTAGATACGTTAGAGAACAAGAATTGTTCGCATTGTAGGGGCGGGGCCTGCATCCGGCAATCGGCTCTTGGCCGGTTTTTCTGATCTGGAGACCGTGTCATCGTTCTTCGCGAGCAAGCCCGCTCCCACATTCGACCGAATTCCTCTGAAAGAACTCGGTCACCTGTGGGAGCGGGCTTGCTCGCGAAGGCGGCCGCACAGGCACCGAAAATCCACTAGCGCAAAAACGCCTGCCGATACTCCCCAGGCGTACCACCCAAAGCCTGCCGAAACCGATTGCTGAAATGGCTCGCACTGGCAAACCCACAGGCCAACGCAATATCCCCCAACGGCTGCGACGTTGTGCGCAACAATTCGCGCGCGCGGCTCAGTCGCCGAGCCAACACATACTGATGCGGCGGCAGACCGAAGCTCACTCGAAACATTCGCGCAAAGTGGTATTCCGACAACGCACACAATGCAGCCAACTGTCCAAGGCTGATCGCTTCCGCCAATTGATGGTCGATGAACTCCACCAACTGCCGCCGTTGATGTGCCGCCAACCCACCCTTGAGGCGCAAGCCCTCACGCACACCGACCTGGCTGAGCAGGGCATGGTTGAGCATTTCATGAGCCAGGCTGCTGGTGAGCAGGCGTTCGCCCGGCTCATCCCAGTTGAGGGCGATCAACTGCCGAAAGCGCCGGGCTTGCGGCGGGTCTTCAAGAAACGTGCGCTCGCGCAACTGCAATTCCCGAGGTTCGCGATCCAGCAGCGTGACGCAACCAAGGGCAAATTGTTCGGGGCTGAAATAGAGGTGGGCCAGGCGAATATCGCCGTTGATCACCCAGCCGGACTGATGGTCGGCCGGCAGAATGCACAACTTGTCCGGGCCGCCCTTGGTGCCGGGCTGGTCGCGGCGAAAGGTACCGGTGCCGCCGGCGATGTAGCAAGACAAGGTGTGATGGCTCGGTGCTTCGTAATCCTGAGCATCGTGGTGGTTGTTCCACAAAGCTGCGGCCATGCCGTCACCGAGCTCGGCGCTGTGCTCCAGACGAGCATTGGGCGAGCGGTTAAGCGCTTGAAAGACTTGCAGGGTATCGAGTGTCCTGTCTCGCAAATACGGTTCCCTTTTGACGGTGTCTGTTTCCGCCATGCTGCGTTGCCGCTCCTCGCCATAGCGGGCTATGACTCGTCGCGGCGCCTTGCCTGACGGCAACAGCCCCTCGTCAAAAAGGAACGTATTTGCGAGACAGGACACTTGTGCGGCCATGATCGGTTCTCTCCAACGCCTTGCATCCTACTCCGTAGAGGTTGGCCTGCCAGCCCGCCGGCCGACAAAAGCGCAAGTTTATGCAAGTGCGCCCACGATTGGCGCAGCACACTGGACCCCTAATCAGGCAATGCACTGTGGCGAGGGAGCTTGCTCCCGCTTGAGTGCGCAGCGCTCACAAAACTGGCGAAATTTGCCAGGACTTGGGGCCGCTACGCAGCCCAGCGCGAGCAAGCTCGCTCGCCACAAAGTGAACAGCATTGCCCATCCCGGAGCTGTCGCCATGAACATTTCGCTGTATTTATTGACCGTGCTGATCTGGGGCACCACCTGGATTGCCTTGAAATGGCAACTGGGCGTGGTGGCGATTCCAGTGTCGATCGTTTATCGCTTCGGCCTTGCCGCATTGGTGTTGTTCGTGATGTTGCTGCTCAGCCGCCGTCTGCAAGTGATGAACCGTCGCGGGCATCTGATCTGCCTGGCGCAGGGCTTGTGCCTGTTCTGCATCAATTTCATGTGCTTTCTTACCGCCAGCCAATGGATTCCCAGCGGTCTGGTTGCCGTGGTGTTTTCCACCGCGACCCTCTGGAATGCCTTCAACGCACGGGTGTTTTTCGGTCAGAAAATCGCTCGCAATGTACTGATGGGCGGTGCACTGGGCTTGCTCGGATTGGGCCTGTTGTTCTGGCCGGAGCTGGCCGGTCATACCGCCAGCCCTGAAACCATGCTCGGGTTGGGCTTGGCGCTGCTCGGAACCTTATGCTTCTCGGCCGGCAACATGCTGTCGAGTCTGCAACAAAAGGCCGGCCTGAAACCCCTGACCACCAATGCCTGGGGCATGGCTTACGGCGCGGCGATGTTGACGGTGTGGTGTCTGGTCAAAGGCATCCCGTTCGACATGGAATGGAATGCCCGCTATATCGGCTCGTTGTTGTACCTGGTGATTCCGGGCTCGGTGATCGGCTTCACCGCCTACCTGACGCTGGTCGGGCGCATGGGCCCGGAGCGGGCAGCGTACTGCACCGTACTCTTTCCGGTGGTGGCGCTGAATGTGTCGGCGTTTGTCGAAGGCTATCAATGGACGGCACCGGCGTTGGTGGGGCTGGTGTTGGTGATGCTGGGGAATGTGCTGGTGTTCCGTAAACCCAAGGCGCCGATGGTGCAGGGGACTGGCAAATTTGCCTGATGCTTTTCAAAGATTGACCGCGTATTACTCCGCGCTCAATCCTCAACGCCCATATTCTCCATACTCATTATCCGCAGGGGCGGGTAAGTAAGGAGAATCCATAGCGCTCAATGTCAGTCAGTTAAGGCGCAATCCATGTGGGAGCGGGCTTGCTCGCGAAGACGGCGGCACAATCAACATTGATGTTGCCTGATACACCGCTTTCGCGAGCAAGCCCGCTCCCACAGGTTCCGCGCCTTAACTGACTGGCATTGGTCCATAGCGCCAGGTTTTTTCGTCTGCACGTTGTGTAACGAGTGGGCAGGCGTTTGAACCGCCTGCCCTTATTTAGTCAGCCTTTCCACACTTGTGGATTCACCAGATCTTGCGGCCGCTCACCCAACAAGGCACTGCGCAAGTTGGCCAAGGCACGGTTGGCCATGGCTTCACGGGTATCGTGGGTCGCCGAGCCGATGTGCGGCAATGTCACGGCGTTTTTCAGTTGGAACAATGGCGACTCGGCCAGCGGTTCTTTCTCGTAGACGTCCAGCCCGGCGCCGCGAATCCGGTTGTTTTGCAGCGCTTCGATCAGCGCCGGTTCGTCCACTACGGGGCCGCGGGCGATGTTCACCAGAATGGCGCTCGGTTTCATCAGCGCCAGTTCACGGTGGCTGATCAGGTGCCTGGTTTTTTCGCTGAGCGGCACCACCAGGCAGACGAAATCGGCTTCGGCCAGCAACTGGTCGAGGCTGCGAAACTGCGCACCGAGCTCCTGTTCCAGTTCGGTCTTGCGGCTGTTGCCGCTGTAGATAATCGGCATGTTGAAGCCCAGCCGACCGCGACGGGCGATGGCCGCGCCGATGTTGCCCATGCCGACAATCCCTAAGGTTTTGCCATGCACATCGCTACCGAACAGCGGCGCACCGACGGTGGCTTGCCATTGACCGGCCTTGGTCCAGGCGTCCAGCTCGGCGACGCGGCGGGCGCTGCTCATAAGCAGGGCGAAGGCCAGGTCGGCGGTGCTTTCGGTGAGGACGTCGGGGGTGTTGGTGAGCATGATCCCGCGTTCGTTGAAGTAGGCGAGGTCGTAGTTGTCGTAGCCGACCGAGACGCTGGAGACCACTTCCAGTTTGCTGGCGTTTTCCAGTTGCGCGCGACCGAGTTTGCGGCCGACGCCGATCAGGCCGTGGGCGTGGGGCAGGGCTTCATTGAATTGGGCATTGATGTCGCCGTTTTTCGGGTTCGGCACGATCACGTCGAAGTCTTGTTGCAGACGTTCGATCATCGGTGGGGTGATACGGCTGAAGGCGAGGACGGTTTTTTTCATTGGAGGCGGCTCGTCGGGCTTGGAGAATGCCAAGCACGCTAACATTCTTTTTCGTTGTTGTGCGTAGGCGGTGGCCGAAGGCTGCGATCTTTTGATCTGGATTTTTTCAAGATCAAAAGATCGCAGCCTTCGGCAGCTCCTACATGGAGCGAGGCTTGCTCGCGATTGCGATGGGGCTGCCAGTATCAATGTTGAATGTTGAACCGTCATCGCGAGCAAGCTCGACTCCTGCTGGTACGGGTCAGTCTTGTGGGTCGATGTTGTCCAGTACTCGATTCACCGCCAGTTCGCCCAGCATGATGACCTGCTGGATGCCCAGCATGGTGTTGCGATGAGTGCCTTCGAGAAAACCGGCGAAGTCACTGGCCATGACGCTGGCCGAGGCGAGGGATTCGCAGGCGTAGACCAATAAGGTTTCGGTGGTGGAGTCGGGGGTAACCTGGAACAAGTGGCTGGGTATGTGAGGGGGATTTGGCGTCGGCTTGAACATAAGTGCATTACTCCATGCTGGGATTAATGGAGCTGCCACTTTTTGTTTTCCAGACAAAAGGGTGGCAGCCGTGCGCGGACTGGAAAAACCGGTCAATCCCAACCAAAACCCGGCAGACCCGAAGGTCTCCCGCGCACAGCCGCCATAACATTGCGAGCAGAAAAAAGCGCCGCAGTATGCCATGTGCCGAGGTAAAGGATTGATCCAGGTTTTCCAGACCTGATCGCTGATGCGTCAGCGACCCCCAAAGCCTACCCATCTCCCGTCCCACACACCAACCGTCAAAACGCGTCGGAAACGTCCCAGAATCTCGGCGATTTGTAGGACCGTCTGTAGCTCAATTCGCCAACCGCGCCCCACCCAAACTCCCACTCAACTCATACGCCGCCAATTCCGCCTGATGCGCCGCCAATATCTCCGGCAACGACCCGCGCAAGTACTCGACCCAGGTCTTGATCTTCGCATCCAGATACTGCCGCGATGGATAAATCGCATACAGATTCAATTCCTGTGAACGATAGTTCGGCATCACCCGCACCAACGTGCCGTTGCGCAGCCCTTCAATCGCCGCGTACACCGGTAAAACGCCAACCCCCATGCCGCTGGTGATTGCAGTCTTCATCGCATCAGCGGAGTTCACCAAAAACGGTGAGCTGTTGATGGTGACCATTTCCTGGCCGTCAGGCCCGTCGAAGGCCCATTTCTCCAGCGGGATGACCGGGCTCACCAGGCGCAGGCAGGCGTGGTTGAGCAAATCGCTGGGTTTGTGCGCGCAGCCGTTGGCTTTTACATAGGCGGGCGACGCGCAAACGATGCTGTAGGTGATGCCCAAACGCTGGGAGACGAAGCCCGAGTCGGGCAGTTCACTGGCGAGCACGATGGACACGTCGTAGCCCTCGTCGAGCAGATCCGGCACGCGGTTGGCCATGGTCAGGTCGAAGGTCACGTCCGGGTGGGTTTTGCGGTAGCGGGCGATGGCGTCGATCACGAAGTGCTGACCGATGCCGGTCATGGTATGCACCTTGAGTTGCCCGGCCGGGCGCGCGTGGGCGTCGCTGGCTTCGGCTTCGGCTTCTTCGACGTACGCCAGGATCTGCTCGCAACGCAATAGATAGCGCTTGCCGGCCTCGGTCAGGGCGATGCGGCGGGTGGTGCGGTTGAGCAGGCGGGTTTGCAGGTGGGCTTCCAGGTTGGAGACCGCGCGCGAGACGTTGGCCGTGGTGGTGTCGAGTTGCACGGCGGCGGCGGTGAAGCTCCCGGCCTCGGCCACGTAACTGAAGGCGCGCATGTTTTGCAAAGTGTCCATGGGGTGCTCTCTTGGCGAATGGCAAATTGTGACACGAAGTTGCTGATTCTTTACAGACGACTAAAGGCGCGACCAAGGGATTATCGCGTTAACGGTAACAAAGATTCACAAGAATCCCGGCTTATCGCCAACAAGGCCCACCCCTAGAATTGCGCCATTGTGGGAGGGGGCTCGCGAATGCGATTTCATATTCAACATTGATGTTGACTGACACTCCGCTTTCGCGAGCAAGCCCGCTCCCACAAGGATCTCGTGACCCTCCCTTTCTCAGGAAATCGCAGCAGTGCCGCGTCGCATCAACAGAGCGCTCAAGACGCTCAGTGTTTTGGCTTTAACCCTGGCAATCAGCGGCTGCATCGGCACCGCAGGTATTGCCCCGCAAGACAAGGCACTGGAGGCCAATTCATTGGCCACCGACGATGCCATTCAGAGCGCCGAGCAAGACGCTCATTGGCCCACCGCTCAATGGTGGCAAGCCTACGGCGACCCGCAATTGAACCGCTGGATCGACCTCGCCCTGCAAGGCAGCCCGAGCATGGCCATGGCCGCTGCGCGAGTGCGTCAGGCGCGGTCGATGGCCGGCCTTGCCGAGTCCGCCGAGTCGTTGCAGATCAATGGCCAATCCACCCTCAAGCGCCACAACTGGCCCACCGATCAGTTCTACGGCCCCGGCGAGTTGGCCAACACCACCACTTGGGACAACAACGCCGCGCTGGGTTTCAGCTATGCCCTCGACCTCTGGGGGCGCGAAAGCAACGCCACCGAACGCGCCGTGGACATGGCTCACATGAGCGCCGCCGAAGCACGGCAGGCCCAGCTTGAATTGCAGAACAACATCGTGCGCGCCTACATCGAGCTCTCGTTGCATTATGCGCAACGGGACATCGCTGCCGCGACTTTGAAGCAGCAACAGCAAATTCTCGACCTGGCACAGAAACGTCTGGACGGCGGCATCGGCACCCATTTCGAAGTCAGCCAGGCCGAAACACCCTTGCCGGAAACCCATCGGCAAATCGATGCCCTGGATGAGGAAATTGCCCTAAGCCGCAACCAACTCGCCGCGCTGGCCGGTAAGGGACCGGGGGAGGGCGCGCAGTTGCAACGGCCGACACTGTCGTTGGGCGCGGCATTGAAACTGCCGTCCTCCTTGCCGGCGCAATTGCTCGGTCAACGCCCGGACGTGGTTGCCAGTCGCTGGCAAGTGGCGGCGCAGGCGCGGGGCATCGATGTCGCTCACGCGGGCTTCTACCCCAACGTCGATCTGGTCGGCAGTCTCGGCTACATGGCCACCGGCGGTGGTGCGCTGGAGTTTTTGACTGGCAAGAAGCTCAACTACAGCGTTGGTCCGGCGATTTCGTTGCCGATCTTCGACGGCGGCCGCTTGCGTGCGGAGTTGGGCGAGGCCTCGGCGGGTTATGACATCGCGGTGGCCAGGTACAACCAGACGCTGGTCAATGCGCTGAAGAACATCTCCGACCAGCTGATTCGCCGCGAGTCGATGGACAAGCAACAGGCCTTCGCCGCCGAGTCGGTGGCCACGGCGCAGAAGACCTACGACATCGCGATGATCGCCTATCAGCGCGGGCTAACCGATTACCTCAACGTGCTCAATGCGCAGACTTTGTTGTTCAAGCAGCAACAAGTGCAGCAGCAGGTTCAGGCTGCGCGGTTGAGTGCACACGCCGAGCTGGTGACGGCGCTTGGCGGTGGACTCGGGGCAGGCAATGACGTGCCGGAAGACAGCCAGACCGATGTACCGAAAACCCCGGCCCTTCTTAAGAGTCTCTCGAATTGAACACGCAACCTGTGGGAGCGGGCTTGCTCGCGAAAGCGGTGTGTCAGGCGAAATCCGCATTGACTGACACTCCGTCTTCGCGAGCAAGCCCGCTCCCACAGGGGCCGAGTCCTCGCCGCACAACCCAAGACCATTGAGCAAAATCCCATGACTCCCTTGCCCGCACCTTTGCGCTGGCTGTATTCCCTTGAATGGCGCCGGGGTTTCTTCGACTGGGCACGCAGCGACGGCGTGACCTGGGTGTACATTTTCAAGGTGCTGTTCGCGGCGTTCCTGACCCTGTGGCTGGCCATGCGTCTTGAGTTGCCACAACCGCGCACCGCGATGATCACCGTATTCATCGTCATGCAACCGCAAAGCGGCCAGGTTTTCGCCAAGAGTTTCTATCGCTTCCTCGGCACGTTGGCCGGGTCGGCGGTGATGGTCGCGTTGATTGCCCTGTTTGCGCAGAACACCGAGCTGTTCCTCGGCTCGCTGGCGATCTGGGTCGGCCTCTGCTCGGCCGGCGCGGCGCGTTATCGCAACTTCCGCGCCTACGGATTTGTGCTCGCCGGTTATACGGCGGCGATGATCGGACTGCCTGCATTGGCGCATCCCGACGGCGCGTTCATGGCAGCAGTCTGGCGTGTGCTGGAAATCTCCCTGGGGATTCTCTGCTCGACGCTGGTGAGCGCCGCGATCCTGCCGCAAACCGCCAGCGCCGCGATGCGCAATGCCTTGTATCAGCGCTTCGGCGTGTTTGCCTTGTTCGTCACCGATGGCTTGCGCGGTCGCAGCCAGCGCGAGGCGTTTGAAGCGAACAACGTGCGATTTATTGCCGAGGCGGTAGGTCTGGAAGGGCTGCGCAGCGTCACGGTGTTCGAAGACCCGCACATGCGTCGGCGCAACGGGCGGCTCAGTCGCTTGAACAGCGAGTTCATGGGCATAACCACGCGCTTCAATGCGCTGCATCAGTTGCTCGAACGCCTGCGCAACAGCGGCACCGATCATGTTGTCGCGGCGATCAAACCGGGTTTGCAGGATCTGGCGGAAGTGCTCGACGGCTTCAGCGGTCGGGCCTTGACCAGCCCCGACGCTGCACGCCTGGCCAGTGCTTTGGCGACTTATAAGGACAACTTGCCGGCGCGGGTCCGCAGCCTGCGGGCGACCTTTCAGGAAAGTGATCCGAGCGACGCCGAGCAGCTGGATTTTCACACCGCCTACGAGCTGCTTTATCGCTATGTCGACGACCTGCACAGTTATGCACAGACCCACGCATCGCTGGCCGATCACAGCCACGAACGGGAACGTTGGGACGAGCCCTTCACCCCGCAAACCAACTGGCTGGCTTCGGCGGCATCGGGCCTTCGCGCAGCATTCATTCTCGTGGTGCTCGGCAGTTATTGGGTGGCCACCGCGTGGCCGAGCGGGGCGACCATGACCCTGATCGCCGCCGCCACCGTCGGCCTTTCAGCGGCGACACCGAACCCCAAACGGATGGCGTTTCAGATGGCCTGCGGGACGTTGCTCGGGGCGCTGATCGGCTTCGTCGAGATGTTCTTCATCTTCCCCTTGATCGACGGGTTTGCGTTGCTCTGCATGATGCTCGCGCCGGTGATCGTGATCGGGGCGTTCCTGAGTTCACGGCCGCAATACGCCGGGGTTGGCCTGGGGTTGCTGATCTTCTTCAGCACCGGTTCGGTGCCGGACAACCTCACGGTTTACAACCCTTACACCTTCATCAACGACTACATCGCCATGATTATGGGCATGCTGGTGTGTGCGGCGGCCGGGGCGATCATTTTGCCGCCCAACAGTCGCTGGTTATGGCGGCGCCTGGAGCAGGATTTGCGCGGGCAAGTGGTCTACGCCATCAGCGGCAAACTCAAAGGTTTGGCATCGAGTTTCGAAAGTCGCACTCGCGATCTTTTGCATCAAGCCTATGGCCTCGCAGCGGGACAGCCGCAGGTGCAACGGGACTTATTGCGCTGGATGTTCGTGGTGCTGGAAGTCGGCCACGCGATCATCGAGTTGCGCAAGGAACAGGCGATTCTGCCGGTGCACCCGGCCTATGCCGAATCCCAGCCGTGGCGTCAGTCAATCCGGGCGATGGGGCGTTCGCTGGTGCGACTGTTTCTGCAACCCGGCCCGAGCAATCTGGAGCGTGCCCTGGTCGCGGTCGACCACGCGATCAGCCGCGTGCAGGCCACCGATGAGCCCTTCGCGCCGCACTTCGACACTTCCGCTCTGCGCCGGGTGAAGAGCTACCTGCACTTCATCCGCACCTCGCTGCTTGACCCGCAATCGCCACTTGCGGCTTACACCGTGACCAAGCCCCAAGGACTTGAATATGCCTCGTGAAATTGCCTTCCACGGCGTGTACATGCCGACCATGACCTTGATGTTTTTCATTGCCGCGGCGCTGGCCTGGGCGCTGGATCGGTTCCTGTCGGGGTTCGATCTGTACCGCTTCTTCTGGCACCCGGCGCTATTGCGCCTGAGTCTGTTTACTTGTCTGTTCGGCGCTCTTGCGCTGACTGTTTACCGTTGACTTTCTATCACTGAAGAAGGCCCTGATGAAAAAGCTTTTCAGCCTGCTCGCAACCCTGTTGGTGTTGGCCCTTGCCCTGTGGATCGGCCGAACCCTGTGGGTGCATTACATGAACACGCCCTGGACCCGCGACGGCCGGGTGCGCGCCGACATCATCAACGTTGCCGCCGACGTTACCGGTGAAGTGGTGGACGTGCCGGTGCGCGACAATCAGCGAGTGAAGAAGGGCGATTTGCTGATGCGCATCGACCCCGAGCATTACCGCATTGCTGTCAAACAGGCGCAGTCGCTGGTGGCCTCGCGCAAAGCCACGTGGGAGATGCGCAAGGTCAACGCCCATCGCCGCGCCGACCTCGACAACCTGGTGATCTCCAGGGAAAACCGCGACGACGCCACCAACATCGCCGATTCGGCCCTGGCCGATTATCAGCACGCACTGGCGCAACTGGAAGCGGCCGAACTGAACCTCAAACGCACCGAAGTGCGCGCGGCGGTGGACGGCTACGTCACCAACCTCAACGTCCATCGCGGCGACTACGCGCGCATCGGCGAAGCGAAAATGGCCGTGGTCGACATGAATTCGTTCTGGGTTTATGGCTTCTTCGAAGAAACCAAACTGCCGCATGTGCGCGTGGGCGATAAAGCCGATATGCAATTGATGAGCGGCGAAGTGCTCAAGGGGCATGTGGAAAGCATTTCTCGCGGCATCTATGACCGGGATAATCCCGAAAGCCGCGAGCTGATCGCCGATGTGAACCCGACCTTTAACTGGGTGCGCCTGGCGCAGCGGGTGCCGGTGCGGATTCACATTGATGAAGTGCCGGAGGGTGTGCTGTTGGCGGCGGGGATTACTTGCACCGTTGTGGTGAAACAGGCTGTCGAGGGGTAACTGACAGGCCGAGTCGTCTGCTTCGCGAGCAAGCCCGCTCCCACACTTGATCTACTTTGCGCACATATTTTGTGTTCACTGAAGATCAAATGTGGGAGCGGGCTTGCTCGCGAATGGGACAACTCGGCCTCTCAGGAAGATGGCGACAGTTCACTCCTTGCAAAACGTCTCATGCAAATGCCGCCAAACCACCTTGCCATCGGCCTGTTTCTCGAACACCACCGAAGACCGTCGATCAGAATGCAGCCCTGTCGCATCGGTCTGCTGCTCGCGGTAACTCACCACCGCGCCACCGTCGTACAGCGCTACACCTCGCAACTCGCTGAGCTCAATCCTGAACCCGAGTTTTTTCCCGCCCGCCAGCAGAAACAATTCCTTCAGCGCCTCGAAATCCAGCACCCGGCCCAACGGCGAGATCATGGAAAACCGGGGTGAAAAACGCATGAGCAATTGTTCAAGCTCGGATTCGTCCCGCTCCTCGGCCAACCATTGTTCAATGGCTATGTGAGCCTGGATCACTTCGTCAAAGTATTCGGTGTAGTTGGTCATGCTGTTTCCTGAAATTTTGCAGCGTCTGTCCTGACGTCTTCGCGGGCAAGCCCGCTCCCACAGTGATCTTTGGTGTGAATGCTATCTATGCCACCCAGCAGAACCTAGTGGGAGCGGGCTTGCTCGCGAATGGGGCACCGCGATCTCAAAGTTGCCCGCGCAAGCCAAACCGCTTCATCAGCCCCGACTCCAGCAACCCCTTGGGCAACAACCCCGCCATCAACGGCAACGCCCGGCTACCATTACCCAAACGCACCAGACGCGGGGGTTTATTCTGCTGCACGGCCTTCAATAAACCGGCGGCAAATTCACTGGCCGGCGTCGGTTTGTCCTGAGACGCCTTGGCCCGCGCGCGAATACCTTCACGCAGCGGCCACCATGGCGATTGCTCGGTGATCAGTTGCTCAGCCTCTTGGCCGGCATTCCTGGCGAAGCTGGAGGCGATGGCCCCTGGCTGAACTTCCATGACCCGCACACCGAACGGTGCCAATTCCATGCGCAGCGCATCGCTCAAGGCATGCACCGCGGCTTTCGAGGCGCAGTAGGCGCCAGCAAATGGCGTGATCAGAACCCCGGAAACGCTGCCGATGTTCACCACCAGGCCCCTGGCGCGACGCAGCACCGGGAACATCGCGCGAGTCACGCCGACAATCGCAAACACGTTGGTTTCGAATTGCCGCTGCATGGCCGGCACACCGCCGTCGAGCAACGGCCCCATGGCGCCATAGCCGGCGTTGTTGATCAGCACATCAAGGCCGCCGCGTTGCTGATTGATCCGCTCGCTCAGTTGTTCGAGGGCCGGGCCATCGTTCACGTCCAGTTGCACGGCGGTGAACCCGGCGGCGGTTAGAGCGGCTACGTCTTCGGCTTTGCGGGCGCTGGCCCAGACTTCGTACCCGGCACTTTTGAAAGCGTCGGCGAGGGCGCGGCCAATGCCGCTGGAACAACCGGTAATCAACGCAACGGGCATGGCGCGGTCCTTGTGCAAAAAGAAAAGGGATCAGTCGGAGAAACTACCCTGCAAACGCTCGGCGCGAAACTCCAGGGTTTGCGGGCGATAACCGGGGCGCAACGGCGGCATAGGCAAACAGTCTTCCCAATTACCACCGGCCTGCAATTCGCCGGGCCCGCGATAGCGCGGTGCGGCGTATTGATTGTCAGCCAGATTGACCGTATCGCCCGGTGCATAAGCGGCGATTCGCCAGCGCAGTTCGGTCAGCGGCACGTCGTTGCCGTTGTTCATCGTCAGCTTCAAGGGGCGATCCGCCGGGCAGTGCTCGGGCGCGTAGGTGATGCGCAACTCCAGGCGCGCCAGTTGCTTGACCTCGCGGGTGTCCAGCCAGAACACCCACACCGCCACCAGGCCCAACCCGACAGCGGCGGCCATGGACACCGGCACGGCCTTGGACGGGTAGCGCAGCAGCAGGATCAGCCAGGTGATGACCAGCAGGACGCCGATGAACATGTGTGAACGCTCCTTGAACTCATAAACACCATCCTACCGAAGGGGCGCGGGAATGGACATTCGTGGAGCAATATCGATGGCCGTTGGTCGGTACTGTCATTTCTGATAGTAGCCAGGCATGTCCACGAACAGTTAGATGAGGACATACAGGCATGCAGGTCTTGACGATGGGAATGCACCACAAAACACCAAAATTGTCCGCCGTCGACCCGCGCGGCTTGACCATCCGTACGGTGGACTATTGGCGTGCCGTCGAAAACCTGCCCACCGAAGCACGCATCAATCGCACGGCCCATGATGCTGCGGGCCACCCGATAAAACAGTGGGATCCGCGGCTTTGGGCATTGCAGGATGAAGATCCTCTGACACCCGCCAATTCAACGACCGTGCATTCGCTGTCCGGCCATGCGCTGTGTACCGTCAGCGTCGATGCTGGATTGCAGCTGAACCTGCCCGGTCTGGGCGACGAGATTTTGCTGGCGTGGGACAGCCGGGGTACACAACGTGAGGTTGAATACGACGACCTGCTTCGTCCTGTGGCAGTGTTCGAGCAGGGCGCAACTGAGCCGCGAAGGTCCGTTGAACGCATGACCTATGGCGGGTCCGATCAGGGCGACCAGAATCAATGCGGGCAGTTGATCCGTCATGACGATCCCGCCGGGACGGTGCTGTTCGAGGCATTTTCGATCACCGGCCAATGCGTGAAGCAAGTCCGTCACTTCACCCTGGACCCTGTTGCCCCCGACTGGCCGGAGCTGGAAGCCGATCGCGAGCGGCTGCTTGAGCCCGGTGACGGTGCGTCGTCGACATGGCGTTTCGGT
Organism: Pseudomonas sp. GM79; assembly: GCF_000282495.1. Lineage (GTDB taxonomy): Bacteria > Pseudomonadota > Gammaproteobacteria > Pseudomonadales > Pseudomonadaceae > Aquipseudomonas. Next base: position 44,789 of record NZ_AKJE01000035.1, on the reverse strand, counting down.
CCACAGGGGCATGTGCTGGAACAGACCGATGCCAAGGAGAATCGTCAGGCCTTCCACCTGACGCTTGATGGACAATTGCGTGAGGCGCGACTGCAACTCCATGGGCTGACAGCCTGGCAAACGCTGGTGCGCGATATTCGGTACAGCGCGCAGGGTCAGGTCGAACACGAAACCGCTGGTAACAACATACAGACGACCCTCGTTTACCGCCCCGAAGACGGTCTGCTGATGGAGCGCCGGGCACAGCATGCCAGTGCCGGACTGTTGCAACACCTGATCTACGATTATGACCGGATGGGCAATGTCCTGAGCATCGAGGACAGGGCACTGTCGGTGCGTTACTTCAACAACCAGCGCATCGATCCCATCAGTCGCTTTATCTACGACAGCCTGTATCAATTGATCGAAGCCGAAGGCTGGGAGGAGGGCACTCTCCAGCAGGGGCCAGCGTCGGTGGGGCGGGTCGATCCGGCGGCGGTCAGCAACTATCGCCAGACCTACAGCTATGATGAAGGCGGGAACCTGCTGACGCTGACGCACGTCGGCGCGCAGAGCCCGGGGCGCAAACTGAAAGCGGCGCGCTACAGCAATCGTTGTCTGCCCTGGCGCAACGGTGTGCCGCCGACCGAAGAGGACATCGCCGCGGCGTTCGACGCCAAGGGCAATTTGCTGGAGCTGGATCAGGGGCGGATCCTGACTTGGGATCTGCGTAATCAGTTGCAGTCGGTCAGCCCGGTGGAACGCGTCTCCGGGCTCAATGACAGGGAGTCCTATGTCTACGATGGCGGTGGGCAGCGGGTACGCAAAATCCGCTCATTGCAGACCAATGCCCGGACCGTGGTGGCTGAAGTGCGATATCTGCCGGGGCTTGAGATGCGCAGCGATAACGGCACGGGAGAGGTATTGCAGGTCATCACCGCCCAGGCGGGACTCAATAGCGTGCGGGTGCTGCATTGGGAAACAGCGCCACCGTCCGGTATCGCCAACGATCAATACCGCTACAGCCTGGTCGATCACCTGAAATCCTGCACGCTGGAACTGGCCGACGACGCGCGAATTATCAGTCAGGAAACTTACTATCCCTTTGGCGAAACGGCTTGGTTTGCCGGGGCGGGTGTCGTTGAAGCGAGTTACAAAACCGTTCGCTACTCGGGCAAGGAGCGGGATGCCACGGGACTCGACTACTACGGGTACAGATATTACGCCGCGTGGTTGCAACGATGGATCAACCCGGATCCTGGAGGAAACATTGATGGGCCGAATCGATACCGGGCGATGCGTAACAATCCGTTGTTCTACAAGGATGTCGATGGTCTGGCGCCTCATCCTAATCAAAAAACAAAGGACGAGGTTTATCACGATCTTGCCCAGGAGGGCATTGTTTACCCACTTCAAGCAGCCGGCATGCAACCCATCCGCAATTATTTTGCGGACAGCCAGGACCCATCGACTTTGGCTTATCGCCGAGAAATTCCGATAGCCCTCGAGCAGTTGGGTGAAGGCGGAAACATAGCGTTCACTAACACCCATCAAGCCCATGTCATTGCCGCCGTCAGGACCCAGACAGCGCCACCTTCCGGGGCAGTGCTGTATCACTCGGGGGAGCTCATTTCGGGGATGCTGAACTCTGTAGCGGGAGAGCAAACAACAGGTCGCATCATGGGCCCGATGTCGGTCACCTTCAACAGTCCGGTCGAGGATCCGCAGGTTCTGGCTGACCGACGCGATGCCGTGGCCAAAGGTCTGAAGGGAGCGGGAAAACTGGCGTCGTTCTCCCGACGCCCGGCACTGAGCGCCGTGGGAACCATGGTGCAGGCTATGGGACGGTTTATGGAAGTATCGGAAGCCCAGACACAAATGCAGTACAGGCAGTTGAGCAATGTTCGAGCCCCAACTGTTGGAGGTCCGCCAACGGTTATTGCCAGGTCATCGACAATGCCAGCCTTGACGACTGCCCAATCGCCTTTGGCTGGTTCAGTGGAGCCGTCATCACACTCACCAAGCCCGCTGGCAATGCGCCTGCTGGCAGCGGGATTCAATACCCCTACGCCTGCAGCCGCACCGCCAATGCGCGAGCGCAAAAGAAGCCGATCCAAATAAAAAAGCCCCCGCCCAACCCACTGCGGATAGGGACGCAGCGGGCTGGACGGAGGCTTCTTATTGTTGCCGGTCAATCACTGCGCGATGGTTTTCACCGACACGCCACGCTCGATCGGGTTGGAGCGACCGTAGATATCTTCAAACCGCTCGATATCGTCTTCACCCAGGTAGCTGCCCGATTGCACTTCGATGATCTCGAGTGGAATCTTGCCCGGGTTGCGCAGACGGTGAACCGAGGCGATCGGGATGTAGGTCGACTGGTTTTCAGTCAGCAGGAACACGTTTTCGTCGCAGGTCACTTCAGCGGTGCCGCTGACCACGATCCAGTGTTCGGCGCGGTGGTGGTGCATCTGCAGCGACAGGCATGCGCCCGGCTTGACCGAGATGCGCTTGACCTGGAAGCGACCGCCCATGTCCACCGAGTCGTAGGAGCCCCACGGACGATAGACTTCGCAGTGGGTCTGGGTTTCGCTGCGGCCCTGAGCGTTGAGGGTGTTGACCATCTGTTTCACGCCTTGGACCTTGTCCTTGTGGGCGATCATCATGGCGTCCTTGGTTTCGACGACCACGATGTTTTCCAGGCCGATCACCGACACCAGTTTGCCGTTGCCGTGGATCATGCAGTTCTTGCTGTCCTGGATGACCACGTCGCCTTTGGTGACGTTACCGTTGGCGTCTTTTTCATTGACTTCCCACAGCGACGACCAGCAACCGACATCGCTCCAGCCGGCGGTCAGCGGCACGACGCAGGCGCGCTGGGTTTTTTCCATCACCGAATAATCGATGGAATTGTCCGGGCAGCAGGCGAAGGTGGCGGGGTCGATGTCGACGGTGTCGGCATCCTGTGCGCTACGTTCCAGCGTCAGTACGCAGGTGTCGTAGATGTCCGGATCATGCTTTTTCAGCTCTTCGAGGAAACGGCTGGCGCGGAACAGGAACATGCCGCTGTTCCAGAAGTAACCACCGGACTGGACGAATTCGGTGGCGCGTTTCACGTCCGGTTTTTCGACGAAGTGCGAGACACGGCTGACACCTTCCGGCAGCAGCGCATCGTTGGTGGACTTGATGTAGCCGTAACCGGTTTCCGGTTTGGTCGCCGGCACGCCGAACAGCACCATCTCGCCACGCTCGGCCGCTACGGTGGCCAGGGCCAGGGCGCGTTGCAGGGCTTTCTGGTCTTCCAGCACGTGGTCGGCCGGCAGCACCAGCATCAACTCGTCGCGACCTTCATTGACCAGCATCATCGCGGTCAGGGCTACGGCCGGCGACGTGTTGCGGCCAAAGGGTTCCATCAGCACGCGCTGCACGTCCAGGTTGCGGGCGCTCAACTGCTCGTTGACGATGAAACGGTGTTCCTTGTTGCAGACCACGATCGGGGTATCCATGCCTTCGAACACCAGGCGTTCCAGGGTTTGCTGGAACAGCGTGTGTTCGCCGGTCAGGGCGAGGAATTGCTTGGGGAATTGCTTACGCGAAAGCGGCCAAAGACGTGAGCCGCTACCACCTGACAAGATCACCGGAATCATGTTGTTACTCCTTCAAAATCGATTGGGTTAGAGCCACGAAAGTTCTGTCGTTTCACTCTTGTTCTTGTTCCGTGTCCGAATTGACACCTCGGTCCCTTGTGGGAGCGGGCTTGCTCGCGAAAGCGGTGGGTCAGCCAACATCATCGTTGAGTGTGAAACCGTATTCGCGAGCAAGCCCGCTCCCACAGGGATATGGGTCAATCCGGCAAATGTATTAGCGCGTCGACACCGGGCGTTTTACCCACACTGGCGACAGGCTGCTGCCGCTGCCGGTGACGTACAGCACCGCGGCTTCGCCTCGTTCCAGGGCAACCGGTTTCACGTCGCCGACTTTGGTGGCGCCGTCGTACAGTGCCAGGCTGACTTTCACCGGGTTGATTTCACGCTCGCCACGGCCCTTGGCTGCCACGGACGGGACCACTTCGGTCTTGCCGTCGGCAGTTTTCAGGGTCAGGGCCTTGTCGCTGAGGTTCTGTACGCGAACCAGGGATTTCTGCTTGTTCTTGAACGGCGGCTCTTCGATCAGTTGTGGTGCGCCGCTGGCGTTGTTGACCAGGGTGTAATAGTGGTCGCCGGCCAATTTCACTGGCAGGGTCTGGCTGCCGACCTTGGCGCTGTAATCGCCGCCCGGCATGAAGCTGAAGTCGGTGCTGGACAACGGCGCGACTTCGCTCAGGTTGGTGCTGCCAACAGTGGCGCTGACTTCAGCGTTGGCGGCGTTGTAGACCCGCACGAAGCTGGAGCCTTTCGGTGCGGTCGGGCCGTAAAGCGCGGCGTCACCGGCGAAGGCCTGCATCGACAGCACGCTCATGCCGGCGACGAGGGCAACTGCTTTTAGGGAGCGAGCGGCGAGACGGCGAGGAGTAGTAGTGAAAGTCATGGAAGTACCTCTCTTTCAGTTTTGCGCCCGGTCGGGCGTCTCGGATTTAGTGTTTGCAGCTACGTTTTGTTGGCGTGCGCCGGCTTGTTTAAGCTCTGCGACCCACTGCGGGTCGGCGTCACCGATTTCGTTATTCACAGGCAGATATCGTTCAGGGAACTCCCAGATCAGCACTTGTGGCGGGCTGTTCTTGAAAGCATCGCTTTTCAGGTAGCTGAGCATCGGCAGAATCGGGCCATGGCCGTCTTCGGCGTAATTGACCACGTCGCTGTGCAACGCTTCTTTCAGCGCACCGACGAAGTTCCAGTTCGGGTTGGCGCTGTAGCTGGTGCCAATCAGGGCCACCGGCACTTCAGTGTTGGCGAACAGGGCGTCATCACCGGCAGGCTGATCCTGGGCCGCCACGGTGTTGCGCTTCTGCAAAGGCTCTTGCGCCGGCATCAGGTTTTCGAACAGAGGGTCCAGCGGCAGGAACAAACGCAGGTCACCCTTGTGCGTCACCTTCTCCGCAGGTTCGGTGACGAAGTTTTGCGGTTCGCCGCTGAGCGGAGCCTTGTCGGCAATGGTTTTGGCCAGGGTCTGGGCAGCGACTTGCGCGCCTTCCGGGGTCCAGTGGGTGTCGGTGCGCAGGAACACTTGCTGACCGTCTTGCTTGGCCTTTTGCATCGGGCCTAGCAGGTCGGGGGCGAGGATCTTGTCGGCCGCCACACGAGCGTGGAAGTCCTGGTACAGATTGGCGTGGATACTTGCCGGCTTCTCTTCACCCAGGTGTTCCGGGTACAGACGCGTCTTGGCCGGGACAATCGCCATCACCAGTTGCACACCTTGTTTTTTCAAGGTCTGGCGCACGCCTTCGACCAGCGCGTAGTTGCCCTGCAGGTTCAACTCTTCGTTGACGATCGGGTGGAACTCTTCATCGCTGTAGAGCCACTGATCGCGACCGAGCACCACGCCCGGACGACCTTCGTTGAACAGTTTGAAATCCAGCGCGGCCCAAAGGTTGGTGCCCAGGCGCTTGATCGGGAACTCGTCGTCGTAGTGCGTCTCGACGGCTTTGCTCCAGCGACCGTTGAGCACGGTCGCATCGGCGTTGGTACTGAAGCCGAAGAAGCTGCGTACCGACCACACGCCCAGGACCAGCAAGGTCACCAGGAACAGGGCGATGTAGAAGATGCGTAATGAGCGGGTCATAGTCAGATCCCTCAGAACTGGAAGTAAAGGAACGGCGAGAAGCTTTGCGCCGAGAGTTTGAGAATCGAGGCGATGAACAGCAGCAGTACCAGGGCGCGCATCACGTAACGGGACCAGTCAGCGGTCCAGTAGGCCGGTTGCACAGTCGCTTCAACGCCGACGGTGTAACCCGGTTCATGGATGCTGGCCGGGTTGTCACCCGGTACGGCTTTGATCATTCCAGGCGTAGCCGCGGCAGGGCCGTCGGTTTCGGTGTTCACCGCAGGCTTGGTCTTGACCGGTGGCCGGTTGGTGTAGAAATCACGGATGCCGAAGAACGCCAGGGTGACGTAGGCCACCACCAGGGTTGCCACTTGCAGACCGGTGAGGCTGGCCTGGTTGAGTTCCGACAACGACCATTCGCCGAAGCTGAACATCGCACCGTACATGCGACCGGCGACGTGCAGGTTTTCTGCGCGGAAAATCACCCAGCCCATGACCACAAGCAGGAAGGTCAGCGCCCAACGGATCGGGTTGATGCTGCGCGGCGAAGTGTTCAGACCAAGGGCTTTTTCGATCGCCAGCCACATGCCGTGCCAGGCACCCCAGACGATGTAGGTGATGTTCGCGCCGTGCCACAGACCACCGAGCAGCATGGTCAGGAACAGGTTGCGATAAGTCATCAGCGTGCCTTTACGGTTACCGCCGAGGGTGATGTACAGATAGTCACGCAACCAGGTCGACAGGCTGATGTGCCAGCGACGCCAGAACTCGGTGATCGACTGGCTGATGTACGGCTGTTTGAAGTTTTCCATGAAGCGGAAACCCATCATCAAGCCCAGACCAATTGCCATGTCGCTGTAGCCGGAGAAGTCGAAGTACAGCTGCGCGGTGTAGGCCAGGGCGCCGAGCCAGGCATCGCCCGTGGTCGGGTTCTGCAAGGCGAAGCAATGGTCGGCCACCACCGCCAGGGTGTCGGCGATAAAGACCTTCTTGATGAAACCCTGCATGAACCGCGTGGCACCTTCGGAGAACTTGTCGAGGGTGTGGGTGCGGTTGTTGAACTGGTCGGCCAGGTCGCGGAAACGCAACACTGGGCCGGCGATCAAGTGCGGGAAGATCGCCACGAATGCGGCAAAGTCGATCAGGTTGCGGGTCGCCGGGGTATCACCACGGTAGACGTCGATGATGTAGCTGATGGACTCGAAGATGTAGAACGAGATCCCGATCGGCAACAGCACGTGGGTCAGGATGAACGGCGAAAGACCGACCGAGGTCATCATCGCGTTGATGCTGTCCACACCGAAGTTGGCGTACTTGAAGTAGCCGAGGATGCACAGGTCGACACCCACGCCCAGGAGCAGCCAGCGCTGGGCCGGTTTGGTCCGAACGCCTGCCGCACCAACCTTCAGGCCGATCCAGTAGTTCCACAGCGTGACGGCTGCGAACAGCGCAAGGAAGTCCACACGCCACCAGGCGTAGAACACGTAGCTGGCGATCAGCAGCAGCAAGTTGCGATAGCGTGTTCCGCTCAAGTAGTACATGCCGAGAAAGATCGGCAAGAACAGAAACAGGAACACGTTGGATGAAAATACCATCCCGATCTCTCCATGTTTAACCAACAGTCAAGGGCCAAGGCCCCCCCAAACCCCCCACGAAAATCCGGGAGGTATATTGCATTCAGTGTGGGAGCGGGCTTGCTCGCGAAGGCGGTGTATCAGTCGACATCAATGGTGAATGTCAGACCGCTTTCGCGAGCAAGCCCGCTCCCACAGGGTTCCCTGCTCTACAGGGAGGGATGTATCAGCTGCCTTTGTTGCCTTTCTCGCTGGCCGGGTCGTAGACCTTGGTCAAATCCCCGCCGAGGCGGAAGGTCTTGAACGGCTGCATTTTGTGTTTCTGCGCCAGCACATCCGGCGTGCAGGTGTAGAGCGAGCAGAACGGTTCGAGCCAGGCGAATTTCGAATCGACCTTGAGGTCGGTCATGTCCTGCTTTTTACCGTTCTTCTCCTCGAACTCATCCGGGTCTTCCACGCCTGCAAGCACGCGATCACCCAGGCGTTTCAAGGCGCCGTTGTTTTCCTGACGCAAATCGACACCGTTGACCTGAGCGAAACTGGCGATCATCGCCAGTGGCGGCAGGGCGTAGTTGTGATAGGCGAGGGCGCGTTGCTGGCGCTTGAGCTCGTTGGGCAGGAAGCCTTGGGCATCGACCTGATTGACGCCGACCTTGTATTCCTTAACGGCCCAATCGAACAGATCGCGGCGGTTGGTGGCGATCGACGTGGCCATCACCGACCAGGCGGCCCAGTACGAGTGGTTGTTGGTTTGCTCGAGCGGCAGGTTGTCCCAATCGCTGACCACCTGATCAGCCATTTTGCTGAACCAGGCTTCAATCACTTGCGCTTCTTCCTGGTGGGTAGCCAGTGGATGCGAGTCAGAGAATTTCAGGCGGACATAGGACGAAGCCATGCTGCCCAAGGCCCATTTGCGCATGGACTTGCCGGTGTGGTTGAAGTCCTTGGACATCAACGCGTCGGCCTTCGCCCAGGCAGTCAACCAATTGAGGGTGCATTCCAGTTGTTCCGGACGACCGTCACGCATGAACTTCATCACCTGCTTGCTGGTGCTGCGTTCGATCTTGGTGATGTCGGCGGTGCTGTCGCGGAAGGCTTTTTCCGATGCCTCGTTCAGGGTCGAACGGGCCTTGTCGGAACCTTCGTATTTGCTGCGAAATTGCAGGGCACCGGTGTAAGGCGTCGGCATCGCGTCGCAGCCTTCACTCTTGTCGCCGGTTTTGACTTTTTCAATGGGCGCGAAGTAACCCTGGGGCGGACGAAGTGGCGCGGCAGCCTGGGTGGCGCCGGCGAACATCGCCAGCGTCAGCAGGGAGGGCGCGAGTATCTTTTTCAGCGTTCGGGTTTGCATGCAGTTCATAAGAGGTAGCCTCATTGCCCGGCTTGAGCGGTACGCTGCCCAGTGCCGGAGAACACGTTGCGTTTGCAGATTTTCGCTTCGACTTTCTGAGGCGTGGTACCTGGTTTTTCAGGTCCCTGGACTTCGACGGCCAGCAGATTCTGCGAGGCCCAGTCTTCGTCCGTGCGCAACTCGAAGGCGAAACGCCCGTCGGTTTCGGAGGTTTCCGGTTTGTCGATCTTGATGTCCTCGTGGCGCCCGTTCATGTACCAGAGGGTGGCTTGCAAGGTTTTCACCGAGGTGTCGGCGAAGCGGATATCGACCTGGTGGCTGCTGTTGCGCAGGTCCAGGTTCTTGCTGTTGACCATCAATTCGTTTTTGCCCGGTTTCAGCGTGGCGCTGGCGCTCATCTGCGCGTCTTTGCCTTCGCAACCGTTGTCCAGTAGCGCCATCATCTGGCGGTAGATGGTTTCCTGGTCCAGGCGATAAAGCGGCGAGAACTCCCAGATGAGGATTTTCGGCGGTTTGGTCTGGAACTCTTCGCTGCCCAGGTACTGCAGCATCGAACCTTCGAAGCCACCACCGGGGAACGCCACGTTGAGGATGTCGGCGCCGATGGCCTCTTCGAGGAAACCGGCGAAGTTGTAGTTCTTGCCACTGTGGCTGGTGCCGACCAGGGTAATTTCCGGATTGCCGGAATCACTGAACAGATCGCCATCGCCCGCTTCGCCTTTCGGCTCGGTGGTGAACTGATCCATGTACTGGATCGCGTAGCTGGTGCCACAGAGTTGACCAGCCATGTTGTGTAACGTTCCGGTCTTGCCCATGCGACCCGACTTATGGGTCTCGAATTCACGCTTGGGAACGTCAGCGAAGGCCGGCAATTGCTTGACCTTCTCGGCGACGATTTTCGCCGTGCGCTGGGCGCCATACGGCGTCCAGTGTTGGTCGCCGCGGAAGTAGAAGTCGTGGGCTGGCAAGGTGTCGGGCAGCGATTCGTTGGTCAGTGGCGACAGGTCCGGGACCACGTAGCCCATCTGCGCGAAACGCCCGAGCATGGTTTTGTAATTCCTCAGCGCCTTGTCGAAGTCGTAGCTCGCCTTCTCTGCCGGGTTCAGCTTGTTGCGGTTCACCAGGCCGCGGGTCGGCTGGTAAACGATGACCAGTTCCACGCCTTTGCTCTCGAACGCATCGTGCAGTTGTTTCATGCGCTTGTAGCCAGCGGGTGTGGTGTCGAACTCGGTGCGCAAGTCTTCTTGCGTACGGAACAGCCAATCGCCCTGCGCCTGCACCAGTGTGGTGAAGTTCTGCTGATAGCGGGTGGTGTAGTTCTTCGGGTCGTGGGCTTCCGGGCACAGGTTGCAGCAATCATCGGCCTTGAAGCTGGGGGCTTTGGCGTCTTCGGCACGTACGCCAGTGCTCGCCGCAAGAATGCCAGCGGTCAGGGCCGACAGGCTGAGTAATTTGATCAAGTGTGGGTGCATAAAATTATCCTCAGTCCCGCATTTCGGTCTGGCGTTCGACAGGGTCGATCAGCACGGCTTTCTGCTGGCGCACCAGCAGGTCGAGAATTTCATCCTGGCGCTCGCCAAGAATCCCCGAGAAGCTGATGCCGCTGGATTTGGTCGGGGCGAGCATCGACACGCGATACAACTCCACGCTCAGCGGCGAGTCGATCGACAGTGGTCCGCTGCCATTGGCCGCCAGTTCACCGCCGACGACGATCAGCGACACCTGGGCGTCGAACGGGTCGAGCTTGATGTCCCGGTCGGTGTCGGTCAGGTCTTTGATGTGCCCGTAGACACCGGTCAGGCCGTTGGCCATCGAGATGTTTTCGTACAGGCGAATGTTCACGCTGTTACGAATACGGATGCCGTGGCGCTTGTTGCTGATCACCTTGTTGCCCCACAGCAGGTTGTCAGCACTCTCATAGAGGGTGATGCCATCGGTGTGGTTCTTGTAGATCTCGTTGTAGGCGATCAGGTTGTTCACACTGTTACGGTCGATCACCAGGCCCGACAACTTGTTGTCGTAGCTGCGGTTGTTGAAGATGAAGCTGTCGTTGACCTCACGGGAAATAATGATCCCGTGCTTCTTCTTGGTCCCGTACACCGTGTTGTCGGCGATGATCAGACCGTGGGAACGGTCATGGGGGTCGATGCCGTAGACGATGTTGTCTTTGTAGGTGTTGCCCTTGACCACGAAGTCGCGGGTTTCGTAGCAGTAGAAGCCGTACCACATGTCCGAGAACTCGGAGCCGACGATCCAGCCGGACGGCTCAGGGCGCTTGAGCACCTTGGCCATGTTCGGCGTGTATTGGGAAATACTCACGCCATAGGACTTACTGTTTGCGTAGCCGAAACTGGCGATCTTGCTGTTGGCGATGTAGGTTTCGGTGCCGCCCCAGGACAGCAGGAACGGACGGAACTCCTTGGGCGACTTGAAGGCCGCCGGGCCGTTTGCTTTCTCGCTCCAGCCGGTGATTTTGGTATCACGCACGAACAGCTGGCCGTCGTTGACCAGGAACGAACCGGCCTCTTGGGACAGGCGCAACTCCTGGGTCTGCTTGTCGATTTCCAGAATGCCCTTGTTACCCACCACGATCGGCAACTTCGCCAGGAACACGCCCGGCGAGGTTTCGCTGAAGTACTGCTTGGGTAGCTTCTTGGCCAGGTCCTTGAGGTTCATGTAGCCGTCGTCGACGAAGATCGCCTGCGGGATGCCATGCTGACGCACCACCCACTCGGCCATCTTGTTGTCGCCGCCGATGAAGTCCTTCAGGGCGTTTTCCTGCATCATCCGGCGCACGCTGATCTTGCCGGGCTTGGTGCGCACGACTTTCGCGGCGATGGCTTCGGCGGTGTAGCCAGAGGTGTCCGGCAGTTTCGGCTTGGCCAAGTCCAGCGGCGCGGTTGGCGCGCTGCTGACGGTGTAGGTCTTGGCCTGTTGCAGTCCCTTGGCCATGGTCGTCGATTTTCCCGCTTGCACAGGCTGGGCCGGTTCGACGGTGGCGAAGGCGGCTGCGCTGGCGAGCAGCAGCGCGCCGGCCAGCAGGCTGATCGAGCCTTTCTTGGCACTGTTCATGTCGGGCACTCCCTTCGCGGTTTGCATCAGAAGCGCCAGACCACGTCGACAAACGCGCGGTGCATGTACGAGTCGACTTCTTTGCCATACGCATCGCCGGGCTTGAACACACCGCCACGGAACCGCACCAGAGCCGAAGGCTCATCGATCGACTGGCTCAACGCCGCCGGCAACAAGCCTTGCTTGAAGTACTTGGTGACCACCAGGTCCATTTCCTGACCGAGGTCTTTGTTGCCATCTTCCAGCGGCAGCGAGGTGCTGGAGAGGATTGCGCCGGTCACGTCGTCGGTGTTGTTTTCGACGGCATTGATGCCATTGCTGCCCACCGGCTTGTTGCCGTCCACGCGCCAGAACTTGTGGTAGATCAGACTGGCGTCGTATTCGTCGTTGAGCATCCACGAGCCGAACAGGGTAGCGGTCTGCATGTTGTTCATTTCGCCGCGGAAGGCTTCGCCGAAACGGTGAACCCGCGAGCGTGTACCGGTGTAGTTCGAGCGATTGCTCTCCAGGCCGGTCTGTTCGTACTCGGCGCTGGCACGGGCATAGGCCGCACCGACTTGCCACTGCGGATCGAGGCGCAAACGCAGGCCGATATCGGTGGCCCAGCCATTGAGGTCTTCACCGCGTTTGGCTTCGGTCGGACGCGTGCCATCGGCGTTCAGCGGGTTGACCGTGTCGGTGTCGCCGCTCATGCCGGTGATGCTGCCCCAGTAGTTGACAGTGTTGGTGTTGCGCCAGTTGTAGGCGTCGCTGTCGGCGGTGAGGCCGAGCCAGCTGATGTCGCCGTTCTGTTTTTTATCCAGCGAATCACCGGCCACGCCCGGCTCCGGGTAGTCGAGCTTGCCGTCATCGTGGGTGTGATGACCGCGAATGCCGACCCAGTTACCCGGCGACCATTGAGTGGCCACGTCGCCGAAAACGTGCAGACGATCCTCATCCTTGGGTGCCAGCTCTTTCAAGTCGGTGCGGTATTCGCTGAAGCGTTCGGCGATACCGACGTTGGCGCGCAACAGGGTGGTGTCGAAGGTCCAGTTCAGGGCTTCGATGTTGGTGTCGCGCCATTGGCCGTCGTCGTTGCGCAGGCGTTGGCGTCCGAGCTTGAGGATCTCGCCAGGGTAGGGCGTGAGGCCGCTGTAACCGACCCAGAACTCGCGCATCGCCAAGTAGTTCTTCTTGGTTTTGCGATCACCGTTGTCGGTGGTCTGGGTACCGTCGCTGTCGGACTGTTGCAGGGTGTCCGTTTCGATGATGTCGGTGGACGTCACGGCCTGGCCCATGGCGTAGGCACTCCACGCGCCGCTTTCGCCGTACACCCATGGACGCAGGTCGAGGCCGACGCCGGAAACGTCGCCGCCGCTGGCAGTGCCCAGGTCACGGTCGTCTTCGGACTGGCCGGTAATTTTGACTTCGAGGCCGAAGTTCTTGTCTTCGGTCAGGGCCGCCAGGGTCGGGCACGACCACAGCAGGGCGAATGTCAGGCCAATACCGGCCTTCACGAATGGATTGAGCTTCATAGGGATTCCTCGCCGTCTTCTTCTTGCAGGGCGTGCAGTTCCAGCGTGTCCGGACTCACGGCACTACGAATGGCCTGTTCTTGTTTCAACAGGCGTTGGGCCTCGGCCAGCCGGTCAGGCGGCAGTTGCGCTTCGATGGTTTGCGCAAGCTCATTGGCTTGTGGGGTGTTTTGAGCCTTCGCCAATTGGCTGAAGACATAAGCGTTGACCGGGTCGGGTCGGGTGCCCTTGCCTTGGGAGAACAGTTGGGCAATGGCGAAATCGGCGCTGTTCTGGCCGTTACGCGCAGCGGTCAGCAGGTGATCCAGGGCTTTTTGCGGATAGACCTTGCCCAGGTAACCACGACGGTAAATCTGGCCAAGGTAGTAATCGGCGGCAACTTCCCGGCCGACGGCTTTCTTGAAGTGCTCTTCGGCGACCTTGGCGTCGGCCGGCACCATTTTTCCTTCGAAGTAGAGCTTGCCCAGCAACAGTTCGGCACGCGGCTGGTCGGCGGCGCGGCCGTTGTCCAGGTACTTCATCATGGCGTCGACATCACCCAGTTCCGGGAAGTCGTAGAGCAATTGCGCCAGGCTGACCCAGGACGCCGGGTAGCCAGGTGCGATGCCTTCGAGCAGCGACTGAGCGGTTTTTTCGTCGGTCTTGCCCAGGCTCGCATCGCCCAGCACACGGGCCACACTGTCCACACGTTGCGCAGAAACGACGCCACGGCTGTGACCCGCCTGCATCTGCTTGATCAGTTCAGCCTGCTGCTCTGGCTGGCCGCGTTTCTGATAGACCGTGGCCAGTTCGACGTAGCAGATGTCGGTGGTGTTCAACGCGGCTTTGCAGATTTTTTCCACGTCATCCAGATGCTGGTCGTAAGTGCCCTGGGTGCGATAGAGCAGCACTTGCGCCAGACCGGCTTCCGGTTTGCCTTCGGCGCGCCATTGGCTGATCTGCTGCTGTGCGTTGACGTTCGGGAAACTGTGCGGATATTGCAGGTACAGCATCGCCAGCGGGATCAGGGTGTTGCCTTCGCCATTGGCCGAGGCTTTCTTCAACAGCGCTTCGGCTTCGTGATGTTCGGCTTCGGTGGCACCGGGTTTGGCCACCAGCAGACGACCCAGGCGAGCCTGAGCCCGCGGCGAGACGCTGGCCGCGGCACGGTAAGTCGCCTCGGCCTTTTTGATTTGCGCCGGGTCACGGCTGTCGACCTGCAGATCGGCCAGGCCGACCTGAGCTTCGCTGTAACCCAGGTCTGCGAGCTGCTGATAATTCTGCGCCGCCAGTGCGGTGTCGCCGCGCTTGAGGGCTTCATTGGCCAGGCGCTGGTCGGGCAGGCCGGCGCAACCGCTGAGGCTCACCGCTAACGCCAATGCACAGAATGCACCCTTGTGGGAGCGGGCTTGCTCGCGAAGCAGGCGCTGCGGTGCATCAGGCAGACCGTGTTGATCCCTTCGCGAGCAAGCCCGCTCCCACAAGGTGTGCGGTGTGTTCAGGATTTTTGTGATGGTCACGGGCATGTCCTCTGTTTAAAGACCGGCGGCCATGGCTTTGTTGATCAGCCAGCTCAGGTTCGGGCCACGAGTGCTGTTCACTTCCACCGGGCGACCGGCGAAGGCGCTGTCCAGCGGCTCGTCTGGTTTGATCTGCACGCGGATGTCGGATGACAGGTCGGCGCTTTTCAGGCTGGTGCTGCTGACGATCTTGCCGGTACGGGTTTGGTCTTCGCCGGCGATCTGGAAGCTGACGGTGGTGCCAGGACGCACGTCGCCGAACTGGCGATAGGAGAAGCGTGCTTCAACGTTGGCTTCGGTGTTGCGCGGCACCAGTTGGAAGATCACGTCGCCTTTGCTGGCGTACTGACCGTTAGCCACCAATTGCTGAGCCACGGTGCAATCGCACGGCGACGTCAGGGTGCCGGTCATTTGCTTGCCGAACAGTTCTTCAACCTTGGACGGTTGCAGTTGACCTTCGTCCAGATGGCCCTTGAGTACGTCGAGCATGCTGGTGCTGAAGGTCGCCAGCGGTGCGCCTTTGGCGGCAACGCCATCAGCCTTGATCAGGCTCTGCACGGTGCCGTCGCGTGGCATGGTGATGTTCATCCCCTGTACGCTGACCAGGCCGGCCTGGGCGTGGCTGACGAAGTACATGCCGTACACCGATTTGAAAATGAAACCGAACGCCACCAGGCCGACCACGAAGATACCGGCGCTGAAAGTCACCGCTTTCAGACGGCCCAAAGGGGTCATGCCGTGGCCGCCATCCTTGGTCTTGCGCGCCTTGGTGAAGTTGTCGCGCTGCAAGGTCGCCAGCATTTCACCCACGCTGACGATGTCGCCGGCCAGGTGCGAAGTGATCAGGTGGCGCAGGGTGGAAATGTCACGGGGTTCCAGGTTCTGGAACTGGCAACCGATACGACCGGTCTGGCGATCGACGGAGCGGATTTGCAATTCCACGTCCATGGCCAAACCGAGGTTATCGATCACGAACTGCAGGCGAGCCTTGTGCACATCGCCGACTTTCAGCGGCAGCTGACCGGCGTTGAACGCCAGGCCGCCAGCGGAAAGGTCGATGACTCGGGCTTCAACCGGAGTCCGGTCAGGGCCGAAGAAACGCAGCTTGGCCGGAATTTTCACGCGAGCGTGTTGGCGCTGGGCTTCGGATTCGTGCACTACGTTGGAGTTGACGGCGGTATTCATATGGGCGATTTCCTAGTTAATTCAGGCGAGTTCGGTCAGACCATCAGCAGCAGCACGGCGACAAAAATGCTGCCGGCGGAGAAGGTCATGGTCCGAGACGACCAAGTGTTGAACCAACCTTGAAAGCTGGCGAGATCACGGGTCAGGGAAGTGGGCTGGCGACTCCAGGACTGTCGGTCGAGGCGGAAGAACACGTAGATCTTCACCAGCGCGCCGACGATCTGGTTGTAATAGAGAATCGCCGGGTAAGCCGGGCCGATCCGGTGACCGGAACAGGACAGCAGCACGGTCAGGATCAGGCGGGTGATGCCGATCCACAGCAGGTAAACCAGGATGAACGCGCTGCCGTACTTGAAGGTGGCGAGGATGGCCACGGTCAGGCCCAGCAAGGACGTCCACATCGATACACGCTGATCGAACAGCACCACCGAAGTGAACAGGCCGAGACGTTTCATCCCCAGACCCAGGGCGCGAGAGTTCTGCCGCAGGTTGTTGCCGTACCAGCGGAACATCAGTTTGCGACTGGCCTTGATGAAGCTCTTTTCCGGCGGGTGTTCCACGGTATGGATCGCGGCGTCCGGCACGTAGAAAGTGTCATAGCCCAGGCGCATCAGGCTGAACCAGCTCGACTTGTCGTCACCGGTCAGGAACTTGAAGCGGCCCAGGCGCCAGTGTTGCAGCGAGTCGCTTTCCACATCGGCGATGAAGTCCGGGTTGGTGACCACGGTGGCGCGGAATACCGACATCCGGCCGGTCATGGTCAACACGCGCTTGGACAGGGCCATGGAGCACATGTTGATGTGGCGCTGGGCGAATCGCAGTTTGTGCCATTCGCTCATGATGTAGCCGCCGCGCACTTCACAGAACTCGTTGGTGGTCAGGCCGCCGACATTGCCGAACAGCTGGAACCACGGCACGGTCTTGAGCACGACGCCTTCGGCCAATACGGTGTCGCCATCGATCACGGCAACCACGGCGCGGTCGTCCGGCAGGTGGCGCGAGATGGCGCGGAAACCGTAAGCCAGGCCATCGCGTTTCCCGGTGCCGGGAATGCGCACGAAGTCGAGCTTGACCCGTGGCGGTGGGTTCATGCGTTTCCAGAGGCTCTTGACCAGCAGCTCATCGGACATTTCCACGATGGAGCACACCACGGTGGTCGGCAGGCCGCAGTCGATGGCCTCGCGGATTACCGAGCTGTAGACCTGAGCGGTGGTCAGCGCGTCGATACGGAAGCTGGTGACCATCAGAAATACATGGGACGGGTCTGCCTCTTTGCCCAGCTTGCGCACTTTGCGCCGCAGGTGCGGGTAGACCACGTACAGAAACAGCATGCCGCGCAGAAAGTGCGTGGCACCCATCGAGTAGCGCCAGATACCGACGATACCGATCAGGAAGATAAAGTCCTTCGACTCGGAGTCGAACGTGGACGTAGGCAGCGCCATGGCGATGCCCATCAGTAAACTTAGGTAAAACAGCCAACCGGCGGCCTGAAGTAGGCCGTGCTTTAGCCTGTGCATAATCTGCATCCGTCTCGATCTCGGGCGAGCCTGTGGGGTGGCCCGATGGGGTTAAGGCAGGCCTGTGAAAACTGGCGTCACCCGCTCTGGATGACGCCAGAAATCCTGGTAGGAGCTGCCGCAGGCTGCGATCTTTTGATCTTTGTCTTTGGGTTCACTCAGGACTCAAGTGCCCCGGGAAAGATCGCAGCCTCGTTTCACTCGACAGCTCCTACAAGTGTGTTACCAGCAGATACCTTCGGTGCGCTTGCTGACGCTGGTGGCTTGAGACATGAAGCCAACCAGGTCGACCACTTGCTTGCCGTGTGGAGCTTCCAGCGCCAGGGCGCGGAATTTCTCGTCACGGTTGCCGAGGATGATCACGTCGGAGTTTGCGATCACGTCGTCGAAGTCAGCGTTGAGCAAGGACGAGACGTGAGGGATCTTCGACTCGATGTAATCCTTGTTCGCACCGTGGACACGGGCGTATTCGACGTTGCTGTCGTAGATGCTCAGGTCGTAGCCCTTGCCGATCAGCATTTCCGCCAGATCAACCAGCGGGCTTTCGCGCAGGTCGTCGGTGCCGGCCTTGAAGCTCAGACCCAATAGGGCGACTTTGCGTTTGTCATGGCTGGAGACGATGTCGAACGCGTTCTGCACCTGGGACTCGTTACTGCGCATCAGCGAGTTGAGCAGCGGTGCTTCCACGTCCAGGGAACCGGCGCGGTAGGTCAGGGCGCGCACGTCTTTAGGCAGGCAGGAGCCGCCGAACGCGAAACCAGGGCGCATGTAGTACTGGGACAGGTTCAGTGTCTTGTCCTGGCAGACCACTTCCATCACTTCGCGACCGTCAACACCGACGGCCTTGGCGATGTTGCCGATCTCGTTGGCGAAGGTCACCTTGGTGGCGTGCCACACGTTGCAGGTGTACTTGATCATCTCGGCAACGGCGATGTCCTTGCGGATGATCGGTGCGTCGAGCTCTTCGTACAGCGATTGCAGAACGTCACCCGAGGCCTTGTCGAACTCGCCGATAACGGTCATTGGCGGCAGGTCGTAATCGGCAATCGCGGTGCTTTCACGCAGGAACTCAGGGTTAACCGCTACGCCGAAATCGACGCCGGCTTTTTTGCCGGAGCAGTCTTCGAGGATCGGGATCACCACGTTTGCCACGGTGCCCGGCAGGACGGTGCTGCGAACCACGATGGTGTGGCGGGTGGTCTTGTCACGCAGGACAAAACCGATCTCGCGGCAAACGGCTTCGATGTAGTTCAGTTCCAGGTCGCCGTTCTTCTTGCTCGGCGTACCGACGCAGATCATCGACAGGTCGGTGTCGCGAATCGCCTCGGCGAAGTTGGTCGTGCCGCGCAATTTGCCCGTCTCGATACCCTGCTTCAGAAGTTCGCCCAGACCCGGTTCAACGATCGGCGAACGGCCTGCGTTGATCATATCGATTTTGTCTTTGGCAACATCGACGCCAACGACGTCATGGCCCCGTGCAGACAGGCAACCGGCACATACTGCGCCGACGTAACCCAAACCAAATATGCTGATGCGCATCGCAATTACCTCTGTGTTTATCAAGCCATTACATGGCCGGAGTTAATGGTGTTCAGCGGTCATAGTGCACTCGCAAGTGCGACTTAAAGGCGCCACAATGCCGTGTGCAGGCATACTAAGTTCCGAGTGTCTAAATAAGTGCACTCAAGATGTGCGCAGCCAGGTCTTATTGTTATGACGTGCCCTGTTATGCAGCCGATCCTCTTTTCTGAAGACTTCCGTGCAAAGGTCTTGCGCGCTCAATGCCAGGCCCGAAAGCCCGTAAATCAAGCGGTTGGGTGCTCAGGTGAGCACGTTTATAGGGGCGCAGCCGTGGCCTTGTAGGGGATAGTAATGGTGCGTTATCTCCTGTCCTTCATGTGTTGCCCAAATAAGTGATCAGTAAGCCAAAGTAAGTGTGACAACTTCGCTACATCGATCTCTTGTCTGTGTAAGTTATCTCGCACAATCACCGAGAGAATCGTTACCGGTGGTATGAGCGGCGCATTTGGACATAGTTCCTGTCCGCCCATCGCGAATTCTGAAATTTCTTGAAATATTGAAAAAGATGGCACTGCTTTCATATTGATAGCACTTGCCGTTTGGCCCTTTATATATGGGGTGATTATTGTCGTGGATATTTTTTTGCCACTACGAGCAAAAAAAATCTGTGCCACTACGGAAAAAAATGATCGATGTCGAGTGAAACTAAAGTTAGAAAAGAGAGTGCTTGTTTTTTGGCGCCAATAAAGCGGCGAAAAGAAGGGGATTGTTCGATGATCAAAGGGCGACGCACGATCAAGTAACCGATGTCGTGCGTCGACTTGGTGCGGGGTTTGATTTACTCAGGTGCGTGATCGCGCAGGAACACCAGATTGTCCGGTTTAGACTGTTCGGCACTGTAGCGATAACCCTGAACGTCGAACTGCTTGAGGGTGACCGGGTCATTGATGCGTTCTTCAATGACGAAGCGACTCATCATCCCGCGGGCCTTTTTCGCGTAGAAGCTGATGATTTTGTACTGGCCGTTCTTCAGATCCTTGAACTCGGTATTGATGATGCGCGCGTTCAAAGCACTGCGTTTGACCGCCGAGAAGTACTCGTTGGAGGCCAGGTTCAGCAGCACGTCGTCGCCTTGATCGGCCAAGGCTTCGTTCAGCCATTCGCTGATCCGGGTACCCCAGAAGGCGTAAAGGTCTTTGCCACGGGCATTGGCCAGTTTGGTGCCCATCTCCAGCCGATAGGGCTGCATCAAGTCCAAGGGGCGCAACAGGCCATACAGGCCGGAGAGCATGCGCAAGTGCTGCTGGGCGTAATCGAAATCGGCTTCGCTGAAAGTTTGTGCATTCAGGCCGGTGTACACATCGCCCTTGAATGCCAGCAACGCCTGCTTGGCGTTGGCAGGGGTGAAGGCCGGGGTCCAGCTACCGAAACGCGCGGCATTGAGACCGCCGATCTTGTCGGAGACGTGCATCAATTCGCTGATCTGCGCTGGCGTCAGGTCGCGCAGTTGCAGGATCAGTTCCTGGGAATGGTCGAGGTATTGCGGCTGAGTGAAGCGCTGGGTCGCCGGCGGTGTTTCGTAATCGAGAGTCTTGGCGGGGGAAATCACCATCAGCATGAAGTCGTCTCCTTTAATCGTGGGGGCGATTCTAGGGGGTTGTCCTTGTTGACTCCAGCTATCAAGTCCATAGGTGATGATCGGTGGTTATCCGCAAAACCCTGTGGGAGCGGGCTTGCTCGCGAAGGCGGCGGGTCAGTCACCATCAATGTTGAATGATAAATCGCCTTCGCGAGCAAGCCCGCTCCCACAGGAGATCGGTGCTGCTGCGGGAATGTGAGCGGGATCAGCTATAGTGCCGCGCGGGTTTTGTTATGGAGACATCCCTTTGCGTATCGTTTTTCTATTCTCGGCCTGGCTCTTGAGTTTTGGCGCCATCGCCGCGCCGGGCGATGTGGCGACGCTGGATCGCGGCACCTGGCCTGAGCAGCTCAGCAGCCCGACGCTGTTTGACGTCGCCTCGCGGGCCGAAATCCTCATGTTTGCCCGGGTTCTGCTGGCCAGTGAATCGCTGGATGAAGCGAGCCTGGCTCAACGCCTGGGCCTGCGCACCCTCAATCTGGAGTCGGTCAACCAACTGCGCCAACGCCTGTGGCAGCGTTTGCTGACCAATTACAACTTCGCCCAGCAGAGTTGCGATCAGGATGCCTCCTTCTGTTTCCTGGTCGAGGACATGGCCACCCTGCGTGAGCAAGCGGCGAAATTTCAGGTGAGCGATGACAGCTATTACATCAAATGGGCCGAGCCAAGCCGGTTGTTCCACGCCCAATACCTTGACGAGCAGCTGCGCAAGGCCGCTCTGTTCCCGCAGACCAGCAGCGAAGTCGATCGTTTTGGCGACTATGAGCGCAATGGCGAGGCCATGAATGATCGTCTGTTCCTGCTGACCTTCGACAGCGCCGCCAATGCCACGCCAGATAACACCGCCTGGGTCACCGAGTACCTGCGCAAATCCAACATGAGCGCTACGTTCTTCGTCCTCGGCAAGGACATCCAGGCCCGCCTGGCCGATCGTTCGGTGGCCAGCCTGCAAGGGACTTATTCGCAGCAATGCGTTGGCGTGCAAGGCTGGGAGTTTCGCTCCCACAGCCACTGGCAAGACTGGCAGGACTCGGTGCGACGCAGCGTCGAGCTGGTCAAAGGCAAGCTGCCGGAGAATTACGTGCCGCTGTTTCGCCCGCCCGAGGGGCAGCGTCGATCCGATGCCGAGGGCTTCTTCAAATCTCAGGGCTTGCAGGTGGCATTGTGGGACATCGATGCCCAGGACGGCGCCGGCAAGCTCAAGGGCAGCCAGAGCGCACAACGGGTATTGACCCTGATGTTGCTGTGGCGGCACGGGGTGATCAATTTCAATGTGAAGCAGGATGCGCTGAAAACGGCGATGCCCTGGCTCATTACGCAAACGGCGCCAAGCGGGATCGGTTGGGCAGACTGTCAGGACGCGTTTCGCTGAAAACGGCAAAAGGCCGAAAACATTGGGTGAAGGGCGATTTTTGCAGAGAAATCGGTGCAGGCGGACTTCCGACTTTAACGGCACATTGCCTGCACGCCAAGGGCTATTCGTCACTCTGAAAAATAAACTTCAAAAAAACGTCAAAGTGCTTTTTTCTGTCACATGTTTTGGAGTATTACGAAGACAGACCGCCGAAACCTGCAACACAGGTGGCGTCTCCCAAGACCCCAGTTTGTGTGCAGTTCACTTGACTCCTCGCAGGTGAATTCGGCGGCCACTTCGAGGCGCAGCACCGTTATGGTATTGCGTCGACTGGCTCCCACAAAGGTGACCGAGTATGGATGATCACGGACGTAGCCCTTCTTCCAACCAGCCAATCCTTTATGTACTCGATACCAACGTATTGATTCACGATCCAAACGCCCTCCTTAATTTCGAAGAACACCACGTCGCCATCCCGATGACCGTGCTTGAAGAGCTGGACAAGCTCAAGAGCGGGCATCACAGCGTTGCCGCGGAATGCCGCCAGGCGATTCGCCTGATCGACAAGACGTTGGGCGATGCCAGCCCCGAAGACGTCGAACTCGGCGTACCGATCCAGCGCGGCAAGAGTGGGCCCAAGGGTTTGCTGTCAATTCTGATGAGCAAGCGCACTGAGCCGAACATCATTCTGCCCGAGCATCTGAACGACAACATCATCATCAACCAGTTGATCGACCTGCGCGCACGCGATGCAAAACTGCCCGTGGTGCTGGTCACAAAAGACATCAACATGCGCCTCAAGGCCCGGGCTTGCGGGATTGCGGCCGAGGACTACAGCACCGACCAACTGGTCGACGACGTTTCGTTGCTGCCCAACGGTTATCACAACATGACCGGTTCGTTCTGGGATCGGGTGAGCAAGGTAGAAACCCGGCAGGATCATGGTCGCACCTGGCACCAGGTGCAGCTGATCGACAACCTGCCTGCGGTACACGTCAACGAGTTCATCATCGACGAACAGGGCTTTGTTGGCTGGATCAAGGAAATCCAGGTCGACAAGTTGCTGATCCTCGACCTGCATCAGGAGCCTCTGTTGCATCAGGAAGCCTGGGGCCTGAAACCGCGTGACATCTATCAGAGCCTGGCGCTGTACGCCTTGCTTGATCCGGACATTCACTTGGTCAACCTGTCCGGCGCGGCCGGTTCCGGTAAAACCATCCTGGCCCTGGCGGCGGCCATCGAGCAGACCATGGTCAGCAAACGCTACCGGCGCATCATCGCCACCCGCAGCGTGCAGGGGCTCGACCAGGAAATCGGCTTCCTGCCTGGCACCGAAGCGGAAAAAATGGAGCCTTGGCTCGGCGCCATCACCGACAACCTCGAAGCGCTGCACATGGACGACGAAAACACCCATGGCAGCGTCGACTACATCCTCAGCAAAGTGCCGTTGCAGTTCAAATCCCTCAACTACATCCGAGGCCGCAGCTTCCAGCAGAGTCTGATTCTGATCGATGAATGCCAGAACCTTACGCCGCACCAGATGAAAACCATCATCACCCGTGCCGGCGCCGGTTCCAAAGTGGTGTGCCTGGGCAACCTGGCACAGATCGATACCCCTTACCTGTCCGCGACAAGCTCCGGGCTGACGTACTTGACCGAGCGCTTCAAGGACTTCCCCAACGGTGTACACATCACCCTGCAAGGGGTGCCACGCTCGATTCTGGCCGAATACGCCGAATCGCATCTGTAATCGCTTCAACAGAACCGGGCGGCCCAAAGCCGCCCGGTTTTTTATGCCCGACACAAATCAAATGTGGGAGCGGGCTTGCTCGCGAATGCGGTGTGTCAGTTGAAGTAAATAGTGACTGACACACCGCATTCGCGAGCAAGCCCGCTCCCACAGTGGGTTCGTGGTGATCCGATAATCAAACGTGCGGAAATTTGACCCACAGGTTTACAATCGATGCTCCTGATCAGGAGTATCCCTGTGCTGACTCATCTCGATTCCCAAGGTCGCGCCCATATGGTCGACGTCACTGAAAAAACCGTGACGTTCCGTGAAGCGACGGCCCAAGCGCTGGTGCGCATGCTGCCCGAAACCCTGCAGTTGATTGTCACGGGCGGCCATCCCAAGGGTGACGTGTTCGCCGTGGCGCGGATCGCCGGCATCCAGGCGGCGAAGAAAACCAGCGATCTGATTCCTTTGTGCCACCCGTTGATGCTCACCGGCGTCAAGGTCGAACTCAGTGCCGAAGGCGACGACACCGTGCGCATCGTGGCGTGCTGCAAGTTGTCCGGGCAGACCGGCGTCGAAATGGAAGCGCTGACCGCAGCCAGCGTCGCTGCGCTGACCATTTATGACATGTGCAAGGCCGTGGATCGCGGCATGACCATCGAGAGCGTGCGGCTGCTGGAGAAACTCGGCGGCAAGAGCGGTCATTTTCGGGCGGATCAGCCATGAACATTACCGTGAAGTTTTTCGCCCGTTACCGTGAAGCGCTCGGTGTGGACTCGGTGAAGGTCGAAGGTGATTTCGCCACGGTCGACGATGTGCGCGCGCTGCTGGCCCAACGTGACGGCGCCGAAGTGCTGAGCGAGCAAAACCTGATGTGCGCCCGCAACGAAGACCTCTGCCAGCTCGACGAGCCGGTGAGCGATGGCGATGAAGTGGCGTTTTTTCCGACCGTGACCGGGGGCTGAGCCATGGCAATTCGCGTGCAGTCCACGCCGTTCGACCCGGGCGCTGAAGTCAACGCCATGCACGCAGCCAATGTGGGCGTTGGTGCGGTCGTGAGTTTTGTCGGCTACGTGCGCGACTTCAATGACGGCCTCGACGTCGCCGGGATGTTCCTTGAGCACTACCCGGGCATGACCGAAAAAGCCTTGGGCAAGATTGCCGCGGAGGCCGAGCAGCGCTGGCCACTGTTGAAGCTGGAAGTGTTGCACCGCATCGGCGCGCTTGAGCCGGGCGAGCCGATCGTTTTCGTCGGCGCCGCCAGCGCCCACCGTCAGGCGGCATTCGATGCCTGTGCCTTCGTCATGGACTATCTGAAAACCCGCGCGCCGTTCTGGAAGAAAGAAAACACCGGGGACGGGCCGCGTTGGGTGGAAGGGCGTGACAGCGATCATGCGGCGGCGGATCGGTGGAAGCAGTAAGCAACCCTTCGCGAAGACCGCGTCGCGGTTTCGATTATTAACAATCGCTTAAAGGTTAATCCGTGCTTAACCGGTTTATCGTTTATTCCCCCGACTTCAGCGGCCCGTTCAAGGCTCTCAAAGGGCAGGGGCTGCGTGTAGACTTCCGGACAACCGATATCCACGGACACAAAAGGGAAACGCGATGAGCGAGGAAACCATGCGGTTGGGACGTGAGCGGCGCTATCTGGTGTTGCTGGGCATTATCTGCCTGGCGCTGATCGGTGGCGCGCTGTACATGCAAGTGGCTCTGGGCGAGGCACCATGCCCGCTGTGCATCCTGCAACGCTACGCGTTGTTGCTGATTGCGCTGTTCGCCTTTATCGGCGCAGCGACGCGCACCCGCCGCAGCGTCACGCTGTTCGAAACGTTGGTGGTGATCTGCGCCATTGCGGGCGCCGGGGTGGCCGGGCATCACGTCTATACCCAGTTTTACCCGGCGGTCAGTTGCGGTATCGATGTGCTGCAGCCAATCGTCGACGGCCTGCCGCTGGCGAAGATCTTCCCGCTGGGCTTCCAGGTCGACGGCTTCTGCTCTACACCGTACCCGCCGATCCTCGGCTTGTCCCTGGCACAGTGGGCGCTGCTGGCCTTCGTGCTGATCGTGGTGCTGGTGCCGCTGCTCATTTCGCGTAACCGCAAAGCGCTGCGCTGAGGCTGTACGTCGTACTGTTGCAGGAAGCAAAAAAACGCCCCGGTTCTCGTTGAGAGGCCGGGGCGTTTGCATATTCGCAGGTCAGGTAAAAAGACCTTGATGCTCGACAAGGAAGGGTGCGACACGTATGCGACATGTTGTCACAGCTTGAGTGTCGCAAGGCATTTCAAATCGCTGATTCAGGGCATCGCTTCGCAGCAAAAACCTGCTCTCCCAGGCACTGTCGGTTTCAGCGCTCGTCAGTCGAAACAGGCAGTTTTAACAGGGCCTGGAAAATTGGCAAAGCCCTTGTCACATAGGGGGTAGAGCCGGGTCGAAGACGAGCGCAGAGCCTTGGAAGCTGTCTGAACTTCGCGTGGTAGACCTACTATTTTTGGTGTTTTTGTTGAGAATGAATTTCGATACCATGGCGCACTTTTGCAAAAGCCGTTAATGATTGTTGTCGGATCGGATATAAATTATTTCGGGATGAGACATGGTTTATGAATCGTTACATATCTACAATCGCCCGCACTGAATTCCCGGCACTGCTCACCCTTACTCAGGTGCATGAGCAGAACCAGGGTGTCGAGAGGCCTGATGGCTTCATGCGACTCCCAGGTGTCGGTGCCTTCCGACTATCCGCACCAAATGGAATTGGTCTGTAACAAGGCCCTTGACCACGAATTCGAATAAGAACTCACCGCAGGCCCAGCAATTGTCGAACAGCGTCTGACGCGCGACGGGCAGGCCCTTATTCAATCCAAGAAAAATGCCAACCCTTGGCAGGGTGAAGTGTTGGCGATCAAAACCCAACTGCATTGCGCAAGCTGCTTTAGAGGTCGTGAGATGAGTAAAAACAGGTACCCCAGACTACTAGGCTTATTGCCGCTGCTCGGCACGTTGTTGCTGGGAGGCTGCAACATGACCTTGCTCGATCCCAAGGGCCAGGTCGGCCTGGATGAGCGAAACCTGATCATCACCGCAACGCTGCTGATGCTGTTGGTCGTCGTGCCGGTCATTTTCATGACCTTCGCGTTCGCCTGGAAATACCGCGCGTCCAACAAAGACGCCGTCTACACGCCTAAATGGTCCCACTCCACCAAGATCGAAATCGCGGTGTGGACTATTCCGGTACTGATCATCATTGCCCTGGGTTACGTCACCTACAAGTCGACCCACGCGCTTGACCCTTACAAGCCGCTGGAATCCGACGTCAAGCCAATCACCATTGAAGTGGTTGCGCTGGACTGGAAGTGGCTGTTCATCTACCCGGAACAAGGCATTGCCACGGTCAACAAGATCGTGTTCCCGGCGCACACCCCGATCAACTTCAAGATCACTTCCGACGCCGTGATGAACTCGTTCTTCATTCCGGCCCTGGGCGGTCAGATCTACGCGATGGCGGGCATGCAGACCAAACTGCACCTGATCGCCAACCAGAACGCTGAAATGGACGGTATCTCCGCCAACTACAGCGGCGCGGGTTTCACCGGCATGAAATTCAAAGCTATCGCCACTTCTCAGGAAGATTTCGACGCCTGGGTAAGCGAAGTCAAAAAGGCACCTAAACAGCTTGAACAAGCTGAATACGCAGCCCTTGCCAAGCAAAGCCAGAACAACCCAGTCGAGCTCTACTCCTCGGTCACGCCGAACCTGTTCCAGATCATCGTCGACAAGTACGAAGGCATGAAACCGGGTCCGAAGGTCAAGCACGAGAAGAAAGAGAAAGAAGTGGCCGCTACGCAAGGAATGGACATGAACTCGCATTCAGCTGCCGGGGCAGAGGAGTAAACGATGTTTGGTAAATTAAGTTGGGAAGCGGTCCCGTTCCACGAACCGATCGTGATGGTAACCATCGCCATGATCGCGCTCGGTGGTCTGGCGCTGTTCGCTGCAATCACCTACTTCAAGAAGTGGACCTATTTGTGGACCGAGTGGCTGACCTCGGTCGACCACAAGAAAATCGGCGTGATGTACATCATCGTCGCCATGGTCATGTTGCTGCGCGGTTTTGCCGACGCCATCATGATGCGTACCCAGTTGGCCATGGCCACCGAGGGTTCGCCTGGCTACCTGCCACCGGAACACTATGACCAGATCTTCACCGCTCACGGTGTGATCATGATCATCTTCATGGCGATGCCATTCTTCACCGGCCTGATGAACCTTGCGGTGCCGCTGCAGATCGGCGCGCGTGACGTTGCCTACCCGTTCCTGAACTCCCTGAGCTTCTGGCTGCTGGTATCCGGCGTGGTGCTGATCAACCTGTCCCTGGGCGTTGGCGAATTCGCCAAGACCGGTTGGGTTGCTTATCCACCGCTGTCGGGCCTGCAATACAGTCCGGGCGTGGGGATGGATTACTACATCTGGGCACTTCAGCTATCCGGGTTGGGTACGACGCTGACGGGGGTCAACTTCCTGGCCACCGTGCTGAAAATGCGTACCCCTGGCATGAAGCTGATGGACATGCCGATCTTCACCTGGACCTGCACTTGGGCTAACGTCCTGATCGTGGCTTCGTTCCCGATCCTGACCGCTACTCTGGCACTGCTGACACTTGACCGTTACATGGATTTCCACATTTTCACCAATGAACTTGGTGGCAATCCAATGATGTACGTCAACCTGTTCTGGGCCTGGGGTCACCCCGAGGTTTACATCCTGATTCTGCCGGCGTTCGGGATCTTCTCCGAAGTCATCTCGACCTTCACCGGCAAGAAACTGTTCGGCCACCACTCGATGATCTACGCCAGCGGCGCGATCTCGATCCTGGGCTTCATGGTCTGGCTGCACCACTTCTTCACCATGGGTTCGGGTGCCAGCGTCAACGCCTTCTTCGGTCTGGCGACGATGCTGATTTCCATCCCGACGGGTGTGAAGCTATTCAACTGGTTGTTCACCATTTATCAAGGCCGTCTGCGTTTCACCAGCCAGGTTCTCTGGACCCTGGGCTTCATGGTGACCTTCGCCATCGGCGGCATGACCGGCGTACTGCTGGCCATTCCGGGTGCTGACTTTGTTCTGCACAACAGCCTGTTCGTGATCGCGCACTTCCATAACGTGATCATCGGCGGCGCGGTATTCGGCTACATCGCAGGTTTCGCCTTCTACTTCCCGAAAGCGTTCGGCTTCAAGCTGCACGAAGGCTGGGGCAAGGCAGCGTTCTGGTTCTGGATCAGCGGCTTCTTCGTCGCGTTCATGCCGCTCTATGCACTGGGCTTCATGGGCATGACCCGTCGTCTGAACGCCACCACCAACCCTGAGTGGGTACCGTACCTGTACGTTGCCATGTTCGGTGCGGTGATGATCGCCGTCGGTATCGCCTGCCAGCTGATCCAGCTCTACGTGAGCATCCGTGACCGCAAGCTGCCGCAGAATATGTGTGAACACGGCGACCCGTGGAATGCCCATACCCTGGAATGGTCGACCTCCTCGCCACCACCGTTCTACAACTTTGCCGTGCTGCCAAAAGCAGAAACCATCGACCCGTTCACCGAAGCCAAGGAAAACGGCACCGCATACAAGGCTCCGGCCAGGTACGAGCCGATCCACATGCCAAACAACACCGCCACCGGTGTGGTCATGGGTGCTCTGTTGACCGTGTTCGGTTTCGCGATGATCTGGCACATCTGGTGGTTGGCCGTCGCAAGCCTGGTCGGCACTGTTGTGTACTTCGTGATCCACGCTGCACGTGATGATCAAGGCTATATGGTGCCGGTCGACGTAATCGAGCGCATCGAAGCCGAGCAGCACAAGCGTCTGGTAGCGGCCGGGAAAGTTCCAGCCACCGCCACCCGTGTTGAAACCTCGTTGGAACAGGCTTAAACCATGTCGAACTTAGTGACCAATGCTGGACACACCCATGTCGATGGACATGGGCATGATGACCATCACCACGACTCGGGCGAGATGACCGTATACGGTTTCTGGCTCTACCTGATGACCGACTGCATTCTGTTTGCGTCGATCTTCGCGGTGTACGCGGTACTGGTTAACAACGTAGCGGGTGGCCCGTCGGGCCACGACATCTTTGAACTGCCATACGTGCTGGGCGAAACCGCGCTGCTGTTGTTCAGTTCGATCACCTACGGCTTCGCCATGCTGGCGTTCTACCGGGGCAACAAGAAGCAGGTCCTGGGCTGGTTGGCCATGACCTTCCTGTTCGGCCTGGGCTTCATCGGCATGGAGATCAACGAGTTCCACATCTTGATCTCCGAAGGCTACGGCCCTAGCCGTTCCGGCTTCCTGTCCGGGTTCTTCACCCTGGTCGGGACCCACGGTCTGCACGTGACCAGCGGTCTGATCTGGATGGCGATCATGATGTATCAGGTCAACAAGCATGGCCTGACCTCGACCAACAAGACCCGTCTGAGCTGCCTGAGCCTGTTCTGGCACTTCCTGGACGTGGTGTGGATCTGCGTATTCACCGTTGTTTATCTGATGGGGACTATGTAAATGGCTAACGCTCATTCCCACGATAGCCACGACGCCGGCCACGGCAGCGTCAAGTCCTACGCTATCGGTTTCATTCTGTCGGTGATCCTGACCGTCATTCCATTCGGTCTGGTGATGTACCCGACGTTGCCGAAGTCGATCACCCTGTTGATCGTCCTGGCGTTCGCGATCGTCCAGGTGCTGGTGCACCTGGTGTACTTCCTGCACCTGGACCGTTCGGCCGCGCAGCGTAACAACGTGATTGCGTTTGTCTTCGCCGCGATCGTGATCGTCCTGC
This sequence comes from Pseudomonas sp. GM79, assembly GCF_000282495.1. GTDB lineage: Bacteria > Pseudomonadota > Gammaproteobacteria > Pseudomonadales > Pseudomonadaceae > Aquipseudomonas. The sequence goes on along the minus strand of NZ_AKJE01000035.1, from coordinate 14,320 downwards.
TGGTTGGCCTGTCGCTGTGGATCATGTTCAGCATCCACACGTTCATGATGGCGAAGTGAGGTAAGTCCGCATGTCCCTCAAGCACTTTATCCAAATCACCAAACCGGGGATCATTTTCGGTAACGTGCTTTCTGTGGCAGGCGGATTTTTCCTGGCCTCCAAAGGGCATGTCGATCTGGCCATTTTCCTGGCTGCGATGATCGGCACGTCCCTGGTGGTCGCTTCCGGTTGCGTGTTCAACAACTGCATCGACCGCGACATCGACCTGAAGATGGAACGCACCAAGAACCGTGCGCTGGTCCAGGGCCTGATCTCCCTGAAACTGGCCCTGGCTTTTGCGACCATCCTTGGTGTTTTCGGCGTTGCATTGTTGTACAAGGTGGCCAACCCGTTGGCTGCGTTGTTCGCGGTGATCGGTTTCGTCATCTACGTCGGTTTCTACAGTCTGTACCTCAAGCGCAAGTCGGTTCACGGCACGCTGGTGGGCAGTCTGTCGGGGGCGATGCCGCCGGTGATTGGCTATGTGGCTGTGACAAACAGCTTCGACATGGCCGCACTGACGCTGCTGGTGATGTTCAGCCTGTGGCAGATGCCGCATTCCTACGCCATCGCAATCTTCCGCTTCAACGATTACCTGGCCGCATCGATTCCGGTGTTGCCGGTGAAGCGTGGAATTGAAGTGGCCAAGAAGCACATCCTGCTCTACATCCTGGCGTTCCTCGTGGCGACCTTGATGCTGACCTTCAGCGGCTACGCCGGCATGAGCTACCTCGCCGTCGCCGCAGCCATGGGCATGTATTGGTTGTACATGGCCTGGACCGGCTACAAGGCAGTGGATGACACGGTCTGGGCACGCAAGCTGTTCGTGTTCTCGATCTTCACCATTACCGCGTTGAGCGTGATGATGTCGCTGGATTTTAAAGTGCCGAGTGAGCTGTTGCTGACTTACGCGCCTTAAGCTTCGGATGCGGTAAAGAAAAGCCCTGCCCTTCGAGAGAAGGGCGGGGCTTTTTATTGGGTTGTCCTGATAGACCGCGTCGCCACTTTCGCGAGCAAGCCCGCTCCCACACGGATCGACATTGCCACAATTTTTGTGCTCGATGCCGAGCCAATGTGGGAGCGGGCTTGTTCGCGATGGCTGCGCCGCGATGTATCAGAAAAAAGTTAATAGGCGAACAGACAATAAAAATCCCCGCTCTGATGGCGGGGATTTTTATGTGCAGCGTATAGCGTTACTGCGCGGCGATGCTGTAGCCGTCGAACGCGGTTTGCTGCTGAAGCGCGGTGATGATGTTCTTGCGGTTGACCGCTTGTTCGGCCCCGGCATTGTCCAGGAACGTTTCGCTTTCCAGCTCGGCTTCATCGCCTTCGCCGACGAAAGTGAAGCCCAGGAATTCCAGCGCTTCTCGGTCAACGTTCAGGCGCGAGCGCGGGGTGCGCAGGGGCAGGGTGACGCTGATGCCGTCCTTGCTGATGGTGAACACTTCGACGTCTTTCTTGGCGCGAGCCGCTTTGCTTTTGCCGCTGCTCGGGTTGCTGATGGCCTGGTGAGTCTGGTTCAGTACCTTCAGCGCCAGGCCGTAGACGATTTCCTGGAACGCCGGGTCGTCCTTGAAACTGGACAGAATGCGACTGATCGGGAACTTGCTGCTCAGGTCTTCCAGGGCAGCAATGTCGGCCGCTTCGGCATCTTTCAGTTGCTTGAGTTCACCCATCAATTCGTAGGCTTTGTCGTCGTCGAAGCTGTCATGAGCCTGGCGAATCGCGGCGCGCAGTTCGCGGATCTGGTCGCTTTCCCGGGTGGATTGAAAAGCATCCAGAACCATCTCGCTGATGGTCTTGGCCTGAGGCACGTGTTGTGAAAGATTGATGGAGTTTTCGTATTCCGCTTTGGACGACAAGGTGACTACGGATTCAGCGGTATTGGAATCGGACATTGAAATTTCACTACTTCTTTTAACTTGGATTGAGGCGAGAAAGCACGAAGCCTTTTCAGGCCGCCTAATCTATTGGACCGAGGCTGCGTTGTCACGGATGAACAGGCGGCTGGTCAGCATTTTTGCCAGCGCTGTCGACTATTTCCCCATCGAATTTATATTCATCGAGCGAGCCACGCTTTGTTCTGCCGTTTGCTCATCCACCGGCAAGGAAAAACGAAAGGTCGCGCCGCGTCCGGGCACATCAATCAGCTCAATCTCTCGACCGTGCAATTGCAGGATCCGGTGCACGATCCGCAGCCCCAATCCGCCATCGCGCCGTGCGCCGCCAATGTTGAACGGGCGCAGGAACAGACCTTCGCGCAGTTCGGGAGCGATTCCCGGGCCGGTGTCGCTGACGGTGACTTCGATGAAAGACCCTTGAGGGCGGAGGCTGAGTTCGATTTCTCCACCTTGGGGCGTATGGCGCAGCGCATTGTCGAACAGGTTGGTCAGCACCCGCTCGATCAACCCAAGATCTGCGCAGGCCGCCGAGACGTTGGGGGCGAAGGTGGCCTTGAGTTCGATCTGGCGCGCTTCGGCGCTGAGTTCGAATTTCTGAAAGATGTCCTGCACCAGATCGGTCAGCGAAAAGCGCTCCAGCACCGGTTGCACGAAACCGTGCTCCAGCCGCACCAGTTCCAGCAGCGATTGCGCCAGGCCACCGACCTTGCGGCTTTGATCCAGGGCAATCCCAAGATAACGACGGCGATCGGCGGGGGACAATGTGGCGTCCTTGAGCGACAGGGTCTCCAGGTAACCGTGCAGTGAGGCCAGCGGTGTGCGCAGGTCGTGGGAGATGTTCGCCACCAGTTCGCGACGTTCCTGATCCTGGCGGGTCAGCGAGCGCCATTGTTCTCCGAGGCGCGCTTGCATCTGCCGGAAGGCGGCGTCGAGGATGGCAATTTCATCGTGGCTGGCGGCTTTCTCTACCGGCTCTGGCTCGGGCAAGGAGGGCGCCGCCGACGGCACGCCGTTGATGTCGAACTGACTGACTTTTTCGGTCAAACGACGCAATGGCCGGGTGATCAGGCCAAATGCCGTGAGGCCGGCTATCAGACACAACAATGCCACCAGCCCAATGGATAACAGCGCGGTATTGAGCGCCGCGCTGGTGGCGCCGCGTTCGGCGAAGCGATCGTGTTCTTCACTGAGCAACACCACATAGAGATAACCGGCCGGCTGACCATTGACCCGCAACGGCGCAGCACTGAAAACCTTGCTGCCATCAATGCTGCGCGGATCGTCGCCGAGAATCGGCAGGGCTTCGCCTTTGAGCAAACGCAGGATTGGCGCCAAGTCGACTTGCTCTCGGCGTATTCGACCCTCGGGCGCGGCGCTGCCGACAATTCGCCCCCCGGTGTCGAGCAGATAGACCTCGACACTGGGGTTGACCAGCATCAACTGGCTGAACAATTCGCGCACGGCATTGGGCATCGGGCCATTGCGGTCCATCAGCACGGTGTCGTGGGCGATGTGCTGCGCCAGATCCCGCGACAACCCCTGCACCACTTCCAGTTCATGCATCTGGTTGGAGCGCACCTGCATCCATGCCGAGGTGCCGCAGCACACCAGCAACAGCACGGCGAACACCAGGGACAGGCGTTGGGTCAGGGTCAACCTCATGGCTGTTCTCCGCTCGTCGCGAATTTGTAACCACGACCCCACACGGTGAGGATGCGCGCCGGTTGCGCCGGATCGGCCTCGATCTTGGCCCGCAGGCGGTTGATGTGGGTGTTGACCGTGTGCTCGTAGCCTTCGTGGCTGTAGCCCCACACCGCGTTGAGCAGGTCCATGCGCGAGAAGACCTTGCCGGGCTGGCGGACGAAGAAGTACAGCAAGTCGAACTCCCGCGGCGTGAGGTCAAGACGACGGCCATCGAGGGAGACTTCACGTGTGATCGGGTCGATGGCCAGGCCATCGCTGATCAGGCTGCCAGCATCCATTTTCAGGTTGCGGGCCATGGCGTCGACCCGTCGCAGCAATGCCTTGACCCGTGCCACCAGCTCGAGCATGGAAAAGGGTTTGGCCAGGTAGTCGTCGGCACCGAGTTCCAGCCCCAGAATCCGATGGACTTCGCTGGAGCGCGCACTGGTGATGATGATCGGTGTGTAGCGAGTCATGGCCCGGGCGCGGCGGCAGATTTCCAGGCCGTCGACGCCGGGCAGCATCAGGTCGAGAATCAGTGCGTCCCAGCTTCCTTGCTGCAGCAGTCGCATGCCCTCATCGCCATCGGCGCAGTGCACCACCTCGAACTGCTCATCGCGAAGATGCAGGCAGATAAGGTCGGCGATAGGCAGGTCGTCCTCGACCACCAGGACGCGTTTGGTCGGTTCCATGGAGCTCAATCCCTCGTGATGCAATGAACAACATTGTGCGGCTTTTCCTGAGGCCGAGTTATCACGAATTGTTTAACTCCTCGTGAGGATTTGGCGATCAACTCAAGCCTAGGCTGTGTTCCATGCAAGGCATCTGGAATTTTGGAGAAGGCCCATGTTTTCACGGCGACAGTTTCTTGTAGCGAGCGGCGGGCTTGGGGCTGCAGCCCTGGTGGTCGGTGTATTGCCAAAATTTTCCGCAAGCGTCGCGCTGATCGATGAGACCCGCGCGGAGGAGGTTTTCGAGGTGACCCACAGCGATAGCGAATGGCGCGCCAAGCTCAGCGCCGAGCAGTACGAAATCCTGCGCGAAGAGGGCACCGAACGGGCCTACAGCAGCCCGCTGAACAACGAGCACCGTAAAGGCGTTTTTGCCTGCGCCGGTTGTGATCTGCCGTTGTTTTCTTCCGACACCAAGTTCGACAGCCGCACTGGATGGCCGAGCTTCTGGGCGCCACTGGACAACGCGGTGGCCACCCGTCAGGACCGCTCCTTCGGCGTGCTGCGCGAAGAGGTTCATTGCCGTCGTTGCGGCGGTCACTTGGGCCATGTCTTCGAGGACGGGCCAAAGCCCACCGGTCTGCGTTACTGCATGAACGGTCTGGCGCTGACTTTCAAGCCACAGGCGTAATCCATGGGCACTTCCTTCCACTCACTTCACGCAGGTCGACGTTATGTGGCTTCTGGTCCTCGCTTATCTCGGTGGTGTGCTGACGATCGTCAGCCCGTGCATTCTGCCGGTATTGCCCTTTGTCTTCGCTCGCACCGGGCAGCCGTTTATCAAGAGTGGCTTGCCGCTGCTGGCGGGGATGGCGCTGACCTTCGCGCTCGTCGCCTCATTGGCGGCGGTGGGCGGCGGTTGGGTGGTGCAAGTCAATCAGTACGGTCGCTGGCTCGCGTTGCTGTTCGTTGCGCTGTTCGGGCTGACGCTGTTGCTGCCACGGTTGGCCGAGCGCCTGACGCGACCATTGGTGGCGGCCGGCGGTCGGCTGTCGGAAGCCGCGGCTCTCGATACCCGGCCGCGCCCCGGCGCTTCGTTGCTGATCGGTGTCGCCACGGGCCTGCTTTGGGCGCCCTGCGCCGGGCCGATTCTGGGCCTGCTGTTGACTGGCGCGGCGCTGCAAGGGGCAAACATCGCCACCACCTTGTTGCTACTGGCTTACGCGGCCGGCGCCGCCACCTCTCTCGCCGCGGCATTGCTGCTGGGCGGTAAAGTCTTCGCCGCGATGAAGCGCTCGATAGGCGCAGGCGAGTGGCTGCGTCGAGGCTTGGGAGGCGCGATGCTGGCGGGTGTAGTGGCGATCGCCTTGGGGCTGGATACCGGGATTCTGGCGCGGGTCTCGACGGCATCCACCGGCGATATCGAGCAGGCGCTGGTAAATCGGCTGGCCGGTAAGTTGCCGACCGGCAGTGGGGCGATGATGTCGCAGATTCCACGGGGCGGCGATCAATCCGTCGGCAGTATGAAAATGACCGCCAAGATACCGGGCGAACTGCCGATTGAAGGCAACCTTCCATCGCTGGACGGCGCTGTGCAATGGCTCAACTCTCCACCTCTCACCGCCCAGGCCTTGAAGGGCAAGGTCGTGCTGGTGGATTTCTGGACTTACTCCTGCATCAACTGCCTGCGCACCCTGCCGTACGTAAAGGCCTGGGCCGAGAAGTATCGTGATCAGGGCTTGGTGGTGATCGGCGTCCATACGCCCGAGTTTGCCTTCGAACGTGATGTAGGCAACGTCACCAAAGCCATGAAAGACCTGGGCATCACTTATCCGGTGGCAATCGATAACGACTACAAGGTTTGGCGTGCTTTCAACAACCAATACTGGCCTGCCCACTATTTTGCCGATGCTCAAGGGCGCATTCGTTACCACCACTTTGGCGAGGGCAAATACGCCGAATCGGAGCGAGTGATTCAACAACTGCTGCATGAGGCGGGCGCCGAGAAGGTCGCGGACGGGCTGATCAATGCTCGTGCCGAGGGCGTCCAGCTCGCCCCGGACATGAGTGAAGTGCAATCGCCGGAAACCTATATCGGCTACCGACGGGCGGAGCATTTCGTTGCTCAAACCGATCTGGCGCCAGACAAGATGACGGCCTATAGCCCGCCGTCCCGACTGGCCCTCAATAACTGGAGCCTGGAGGGCCAATGGACGGTCGGTCCGGAGCGGGCCGTTTCGAACGCACCGGCCAGTCGAATCGTCTATCGCTTCCACGCTCGCGATCTGCATCTGGTATTGGGCCCCGGTGCTGATGGCAAACCGGTGCGTTTCAACGTGTTGATTGACGGCAAGCCCCCTGGTACTGCCCACGGTGTTGACGTGGCGCCGGATGGCAGCGGCAGCGTTACCGAGCAGCGGTTGTATCAATTGGTACGCCAGACCGCAGGCGTAAAGGACCGGACATTCAGCATTGAATTTCTCGATCCGGGTGTGTCGGCGTATGCATTCACCTTTGGTTGATAGCCGTTTGGTTGATAGCCCCATTCATTCAGGAGACAAGCCATGAAAACCCTATTTAACTGGCGTCGCACCCTGCTGGGATTGGCCGCAGCCAGTTTTATCGGTCAGTGCGCCGCGTTTTCTTTCGCAGGCGCCGAAGAGGCGGTCATCATTGCGCCACCAACACTCGACGAGAACACTGAAGCCCGCAGTGAAACGGCAATTTTTGCCGGCGGTTGCTTCTGGGGCGTCCAAGGGGTATTTCAACACGTCAAAGGGGTGAAGAACGCTGTATCCGGTTACGCGGGTGGCACAGCCGACACCGCTCAGTACGAGCGGGTCAGCAATGGCGATACCGGTCATGCGGAGGCCGTCGAAGTCACCTACGATCCGGCTCAAGTCAGTTATGGCAGCCTGTTGCAGATCTATTTCTCGGTGGCCCATAACCCCACCGAACTCAACCGCCAGGGGCCGGACCGCGGTACTCAGTATCGGTCGGCGCTATTCCCGAAAAGCGCCGAACAGCAACGCGTCGCCCAGGCTTACATCACCCAGCTAGACGCTGCCCATTCGTTCAACAAACCCATCGTCACCAAACTGGAAACCTACAACGGTTTCTACCCGGCCGAGGAAGAACATCAGGACTTCCTGACCGAACATCCGACGTATCCTTACATCGTGATCAATGACCTGCCGAAGGTGGCGCAGTTGAAACAGTTGTATCCGGATCGGTATCAGGAGAAGCCGGTGTTGGTGAAGGCTGGTCAATAGTGCATTGGCTACTTCAAGCGTGAGCGTTCCATCGCAATGGTCGACGTTTCAAAGCCAAGCTTTGAAAAGAAATCTGAAGCGCCTTCACGGCCTGCTCGCAGAACCCAGGTAATGGCGGTGTTGTCGCCCATGACATGCTCAACCAGTGCGCGACCGATGCCTTCACGCCGATGCTGCCCACACACGACAACCATCGACAGATAACCATTGGACAATCCGTCGGTGATACCTCGGGCAAACCCGACGATGTGGGAGTCCGTTATCGCAAGAGCTGTACGTTGGGAATTAGCGATCAGCTGCGCGAAATGCTCGGATGAGCCGGTGCGGTGAGCCCAGCCATTCTCGCCAAGAAAAAGTCGCACGGACTCCACGTCCGAGGGCTGCGCATCACGGATAAGCACGGGAGTATTCATCCCGAAATTACATTCTTGCCCGCAATCTTCGATCGATACAGCGCCTGATCGGCCCTGGCCAGCAACCCTGTCTGTTGCTCTTCTTCAAAGCGTTGCACCACGCCAAAACTCATGGTGACTTGATAGTCCCCGACCGGTAGCAAGCTCGACAGGCTGTGACGGATTTTTTCAGCGAGTGCCCTTGCGTCGGCCAACAAGGTATTGGGCAGGATCATGATGAATTCGTCACCGCCCCACCGTGCCAACAGATCGCCTTCGCGCACGCAGTGCTTCACGCTCTCGATCACCTGCACCAACGCCGCATCACCCAGGGCGTGGCCGTAGTGATCGTTGATGTTTTTGAAGTCATCGATGTCCATGGCGATCAGCGACAGGGGTTGGCGAAAGCGTTGGGCGCGGTCGCATTCCTGGGGCAGGGCCTTTTCCAGTCGATAGCGATTGGCGATGGAGGTCAGCACATCGGTTTCCGCCAGTTTGCGATTCTCTTCGAGTTGAATCTGCAACTGCTCATTGACCCGAGACAACTCACGGGTGCGTTCTTCGACGATGGCTTCGAGGGATTGATTGCGCCGTTCCATTTCTTCGAACAGGCGTTTCTTGTCTTCGATACTGCGGTGCGCGCCGACCATTCGTGCCACCGAGCCGTCGGCATTACGTGCCAGCACATAGCCGCGATCTTCGATCCAGGTGTAAGTGCCATCGCGCATGCGGCAGCGATACTCGGCTTGATAACCGGGTGCGCGCTGATTCAGGTAGTCATCAAACAGCGCCATGACCCGCGAGTAATCGTCGGGGTGGATCACGTTTTCCCAGGTCAGCACAGTGTTATCCAGGGAATGAGGTGGATAACCGAGCATCTCGTACCACCCGGGGTTGCGGTAGACGAACCCGGTGTTGGCGTTCCAGTCCCAGATGCCATCGCTGACCAGTTCCAGAATGGTGTGCAGCATGTCTTCGTTAAAATCTGACAGATTGAACTTCAACGGCTCGATATTCGATGCCTCACCCATCATCGGTCTCCCTGCCGAACTGATATCAACGTGACTCGCCAGTCGGGGAGATTAGTTCATGGGGTATTGCCCCTGCTAGAGGGGCGTTCTCAATTAGTTTCCCCAGCGCGGCGGGGAAACTATTTGAGAGCGCCCGCTACTGCTTGCCCCACCTCTGCAGCGCAAAGTCGACGAAGCTGCGCAATTTCGGCAAACGGTAGCGGTCCTGGGCGTACACCAGGTTCATCGGACGGCTGGGCAGTTGGTAGTCCTGCATCAAGGCCACCAGCTTTCCGTCCTGAAGGTCCTGCTCCACCAAGGCATCGGGCACCATCACGATGCCCATACCGGTGCGCGCCGCTTGGTGCAGCCCCGCCGAACTGTTGATCAGCATCGGCCCGCTGACTGCCACCATGACTTCGCCTTCGGGTCCCCTCAGGCGCCATTGTTTGGCTACCGAGTGCCAGTCGTCTCCGGCCGGGTAGGCGAAGGCCAGGCAGTCATGGTGTTGCAGGTCGGTGGGTTTTTCAGGAGTGCCCCGGCGCGCCAGATAGTCCTTCGATGCGCACAGGGTCATCGTGTAGTCGATGAGCGGGCGGGCGATCATGTTGGACATCTCGGTAGTGCCCAAGCGAATCGCCACATCGAAACCGTTGTCGAGCAGATCCAGGCGCTGGTTGGTCAACACGACGTCGAGTTTGACCTGCGGGCAGCGCAAGGCGAAGTCGCTCAAGGCCGGCGCCAGCCGTTCGGTGCCGAAGGTCAGCGGTGCGGTGATGCGCAGGGTGCCGCTCGGCTCGTCGAGGGTCTGTTCGGCCAGCCGTTCGGAATCGGCCACCAGCCCCAATACCTCAAGGCAACGTTGATAATACGCCGTGCCGAATTCCGTCAGCCGCTGGCGTCGTGTCGTACGGTTAAGCAGGCGCACACCCAGACGTTGCTCCAGGGCCCGAAGATGATTGCCGACCATGGTCGTGGACATTTCGCACTGCAAAGCGGCGGCGGTCATGCTGCCGGCTTCCACCACTCTTACGTAAACGGTCATTGCCTGGAACAAATCCATTATCAAGCCCAGCTTTAAAATGATTGAAGTGTTGCAGTGTTTATCCAGCTCAGGTGGCTAACCATACTGCAAAAACACCGACTATTAATGGAGTTTGATGTCATGACCGCCGCCTGCCTGATGAGCACTTATCAACCCTTGGCCCTGAGTTTCAGCAAAGGCCTGGGCACGCGCTTGTGGGATCAGGCCGGCCGCGAATATCTGGACGCGGTGGCGGGCGTAGCGGTGACCAACGTCGGCCATTCCCATCCGCGAATCGTGGCAGCCATCAGCGAACAGGCCGGGCTGTTGTTGCACACCTCCAACCTGTACAGCATCGACTGGCAACAGCGGCTGGCGCAGAAACTGGTTCGGCTTTCCGGCATGGATCGGGCGTTCTTCAACAACTCTGGCGCCGAAGCCAACGAAACCGCGCTGAAACTCGCGCGGCTTTACGGCTGGCACAAAGGCATCGAGCAGCCGCTGGTGGTAGTCATGGAAAACGCCTTTCACGGCCGTACGCTTGGCACCCTGTCCGCCAGTGACGGCCCGGCGGTGCGTCTGGGGTTTAACGAATTACCGGGGGACTTCATTAAAGTGCCATTCGGCGACCTCGCTGCGCTGGAGGCGGTCCAACAAGCCCACGGTCCACGCATCGTGGCGATTCTGATGGAGCCGGTTCAGGGCGAAAGCGGTGTGCAAGTGGCACCGCCCGGTTATCTCAAAGCGGTACGCGAACTGTGCAACCGGCGCGCCTGGCTGCTGATGCTCGACGAAATCCAGACCGGCATCGGCCGCACCGGCCAGTGGTTTGCGTTCCAGCACGAAGGGATTGTCCCGGACGTCATGACGCTGGCCAAAGGCCTTGGTAACGGCATTCCCATCGGGGCCTGCCTGGCCCGGGGCAAAGCCGCCGACCTGTTCACCCCCGGCAGCCACGGCAGCACGTTCGGCGGGAATCCATTGGCGTGTCGAGTGGGGTGCACCGTGCTGGAGATCATTGAAGAGCAAGGGCTGCTGGAAAACGCCAGACTGCAGGGTGAACGCTTGCTCGCCAGATTGCGCATCGAATTGGCCGATGATCCCAACGTTCTGGCGATTCGCGGCCAAGGTTTGATGATCGGCATTGAACTCAAACAACCGATTCGCGACCTGACCCTGATTGCAGCCCGCGATCACGGCTTGCTGATCAACGTGACACGGGGCAAGACCATTCGCCTGCTGCCACCGCTGACGATTGATGAGCGGGAAGTGGAGATGATTGTCAGAGGTGTGTGTCGGGCAGTGAGCGCAGCCTGACATCTATTGGATGTACGCATTCCCTCTGTAGGAGTTGCCGAAGGCTGCGATCTTTTGATTTTCAGCGATTTCAGTTTGGTCGAAAATCAAGATCAAAAGATCGCAGTCTTCGGCAGCTCCTACAGAATCGGTGTCTGCGTCAGTGGAATCAGGAGCAATCAGTCGATTTGTTGCACTGTGCTGACGAAAGCCGTGACTTCATCCCGATTCATCAGTTGAAGTTTCGAACCGCTAAACCCTTCGAACAAGCGCTGATGCGTGGCAAATCCACTGGACCCTTCGCGAGTACGGTAGCTGCCGGCCCATTCCAGTAACGCTATCAGTAACTCGTCATGCTCATCGCGCTTCGCCTCCCGCTGGCGAATATGGCTGACGCAGTCTTCATCATCCAGACACAGCCAGATCAGCGCTGTCGCCTGCTCCACAAGTTCACTGATCATCCAGTCGTAAACACCCTCGATAACCCAGCGCTCTCCACTCGCCGCCACTCGCGCCATTCCCAGTGCTTCGGCGCGGGGACGAGCGATACTGTGTTCATCGGATACCCAGTGAATCAGGTCGAGATCGATCCAGAGTACTTGCAAGTGCTCGGCCAGTCGTTTGGCCAGCCAACTCTTGCCCGAGCCGGAATTGCCGATGATCAGGGTTCGGGTGAGGTTCATGGTGTGCGGGTAATGATTGCTCATGGCAACTCGGGCAAAGTCAGTCAGCCGCTTCGGAAATTTCAGGCGCAATCATCCGCGTCTTCGGCGATCCATCCGCATTGAATTGATAAATATCCTGCGGCTGGCCTTTTTCATTAAAGAACACTTGGCCGATCCCCGCTGAGTTCCAAAGCCGCTCGCCGGCTTCGGCGTGTTCGGGGATGTGCGGAACAATGCGCATGCGCCGGCGCTTGGTCAGCCAGTTCAGCGGCGAACGGGGCGAGTAGAGCCAGCGGTTGAGGCGGTCGAACCATTCGAGCAGCGCTGGCGGAAACTCATTTTTGATACCGCTGCTGGTGATCTGCCAGATTCGTGGGCCAGCCTTGCGGTGTCGGATCAATACTTCGTAGACGAAGGAATAATGCACATCACCGGACAGCACCACGTAGTTACCAGGAGTGCGGGAGTGTCGGAAAATGTTCAGGATTACCTGGGCGGCGCCGCGATGGGCCATCCAGTTTTCGGCGTCCACCAACAGTGGATAACCGCACCAGCTAAACACTCGTTGCACGGTCTCGATCAATTTGACGCCGAAAATCGGCGCGGGCGAAACGATGATCGCCGAGGGATGATCGAGCAATTCCTGCTGCAGCTCGCTGAGCGCTTCCCAATCCAGCAGACCGGACGGTTGCTTGAGCGTCATTTCGCTGCGCCAGCGCCGAGTGCGAGTGTCGAGCACCACCACCGCAGGGCGAGTGGGCAGCACGTAATGCCACTTCTGAAAGCTCAGCAACTCGTCGATCAAGCTATCCTGGACATCGCTGTCCAGGTAAGTATCTTGCCCCGAGGCACTCAATAGGCGGGTTTTTTCCAGCATGCCGCCAAACGCGTCCGGGTTGTTGCCCCAGCCTTGGCACAGCATATAAGCGAGCAGCGCGTTGCCGATGATGCGCTTGGAGAACGGATGGCCGTAGGCCGTTTCCTCCCATTGCGCGGAAAGATTCCAGTCATCGGTAATGTCGTGGTCGTCGAAAATCATCAGGCTCGGCAGGTGCGCCATCGCCCGCCCAACACCACCCAGTCCTTTTTTGAACTCCTCGATGCGCGTCTGCTCCAGGGCGTAACGCTTGCGTCGTTCGGGCGTCAGTGCCGGTGGTTGCGGCGCGATCAGTGTCCAGGACGTGGGCGACCATACTAATAGGTACATGGCCATGACCTCGGCGAAGGTCACCAAATGGTTGTCGGCGCTGCTACTGGTAAAGATCGGCTTACGCGCTCCACCGAAAAATCGTTCGCGCAGGGTTTCGTTGCTCTCAAGCGCCGGTAACAAATCCGCACGATGGTAGTAACTGGCAGGATGCTCGTAGAGTTTGGCGCTGTCGCTGACCACCGCACCGTCGAGGTGTTCGCCGAACAGCCCCAGACGCTCAATCAAGGCATGAATCGCCCGCAACATCGGCCCCGCGACATCATCCGCATATACCTGATCGCCGCTCATCATTAATAGCGCGGGGCGCTTGCAAGCCTCCGGCTCAGACTCCAGCAATCGATCGACGCACAGCAAACCATCAGCCGCTGAATGGTGAGGTTTACGGCAGGAGCCATGCAGCAATTGATCGATCCGCGAGCGCAACACGAAATTCGGACATTGCGCCTCGCCATATAGTAGATGAGGCGCCCATTCGAGAATGCCCGACTGAGTGCCATCCGCGTTGGTGATCAGCAGGTCGTACTCGATCAACGTGTCGCAGGGCAGGGCGGCATCCAGTGGCACATCTATCAAATGAATGAAGGCATGAGTACCGACCGGGATAACCGTGCGTTGTCCCGCATCGAGACTGATGTCGACTCCTTGCAGGCGCAGCGTCAGCGGCAGCGCACGCGACCCTACCAACCACAGTACCAGCCGCGTGGGTTCCAGGCGCCGTAACAGCGGACCGACGAGGACCGGTGGCAATAGGGAGTGATCGGCGGGCAATGGCAAAGATACGGACATCCGGGTTCAAGACTCTTGGTGCAGAGAGGCGGGCGATGATAACGCAGCTAGTGGTGAGGATTGTCTGATGGCCAATGGCTTATGCCTGAATCTGTAACAGATGATCGCCTCGCGAATACATGTGCCATAGGAACTGTAACGGACGCATGCTGGTTTCACCCTGTCCACATCTGGGTGTGTCGATGAGTAAAGCAGGGCTGCTTAATAGAGGCAGAAATCAGCACTCGCCTTGAGGGGTTTCGTTAAGGGGAAAATTAATCGCAACAGGTGGTTGACCACGAAATAAAATGCTGTACTATTCGCCTCCCGCTAACGAGAGATCGAAAGCGCAAGTGGTTGAAGTTACAAAGGAAACTTTGAAAACTTCTGAA
>NZ_AKJE01000034.1 GCF_000282495.1 Pseudomonas sp. GM79 | reverse complement strand
GGGCGAGCCCCCTCGCCACAAAGGTTCGTCAGGAGTACCGCGTTTTCGTTCTTCGCGATCAAGCCCGCTCCCACAGGCCCTCGGCTATACTCCCCCGCAATTCGAACCGCACCGAGGACTGACTGTGAAGAACTGGACGTTGCGCCAACGCATTTTGGCGAGCTTTGCGGTGATTATCGCGATCATGCTGTTGATGGTCGTGGTGTCTTTTTCCCGGTTGATGAAGATCGACGCCAGCGCCGACCGGGTCCGCACCGATGCGGTTCCCGGGGTGTATTTCAGTTCGATGATCCGTGGTGCCTGGGTCGACAGTTTTAACCTCACCCAGCAGCTTGTCGGCCTTTCCGGACGACGCGAAATGACCGCCGCCGATCAGGCCATGTACAAGAGCTTCGAAGAGCGCTTGAGCGAGCAGATGGCCAACTACCGCAAAACCATTTTCACCGCGGAAGACCAGGCCCTCTTCGACGAATTCGAAGCGCGTCATCAACTCTACAATCAAGAAATGACCAACGTCCTCGACCTCTATCAGCGCAAAGAGTACGAGTCCGCGCGTCTTGCCCTGGAGCAGAAACTCGCGCCAGCCTGGATCAATGGACGCAAGCAGTTGAACAGCCTTCTCGAAAATAATCACGAGCTGGCTGAAAAGGCCACGCTGGCCATCGGCGAAGCGGTGACGGCCGCCAAAATCAGCATGGGCGTCTCTTTGCTGGTGGCGATCATCGTCGCGGGCTTGTGTGGCCTGTTGCTGATGCGCGCGATCATGGCGCCGATGAATCGCATTGTGGATATCCTCGAAATCATGCGCACCGGCGATCTCAGCAGTCGCCTGGATCTTGATCGCAAGGACGAGTTCGGCGCGGTGGAAACCGGCTTCAACGACATGATGACCGAGCTCACCTCGCTGGTGTCCCAGGCGCAGCGCTCCTCGGTGCAGGTCACCACCTCGGTTACGGAAATCGCCGCGACGTCCAAGCAGCAGCAGGCCACGGCCACCGAAACCGCAGCCACCACCACCGAAATCGGTGCGACATCCCGTGAAATTGCCGCCACCTCGCGGGATCTGGTGCGCACCATGACCGAAGTCTCCACCGCGGCCGATCAGGCTTCGGTGCTGGCCGGTTCCGGTCAGCAAGGCCTGGCGCGCATGGAAGACACCATGCACTCGGTGATGGGCGCGGCGGATCTGGTGAACGCCAAGCTGGCGATCCTCAACGAGAAGGCCGGCAACATCAATCAGGTGGTGGTGACCATCGTCAAAGTCGCCGACCAGACCAACCTGTTATCCCTGAACGCCGCGATCGAAGCCGAGAAGGCTGGCGAATACGGTCGCGGGTTTGCCGTGGTCGCCACCGAAGTGCGGCGCCTGGCGGACCAGACCGCTGTGGCCACCTACGACATCGAGCAGATGGTGCGTGAGATCCAGTCGGCGGTGTCGGCCGGGGTCATGGGCATGGACAAGTTTTCCGAAGAAGTGCGCCGTGGCATGTCCGAGGTGCAGTCGGTGGGCGAGCAGCTGTCGCAGATCATTCATCAGGTTCAGGCACTGGCACCACGGGTGTTGATGGTCAACGAAGGCATGCAGGCCCAGGCCACCGGCGCCGAGCAGATCAACCACGCGCTGGTGCAGTTGGGCGATGCCAGCAGCCAGACCGTCGAATCTCTGCGTCAGGCCAGTTTCGCCATCGATGAATTGAGCCAGGTGGCCGTGGGGCTGCGTGGCGGCGTCTCGCGATTCAAAGTCTGATGAGTGAGCTCGCGGTCAAACGCGGCGCGGTGATGCCGGTGAAACAGTCGTTGTTTCTGGTGTTCCGCATCGGCAACGAGCGTTACGCGTTGCAGGCCATCGAGGTGGCCGAAGTGCTGCCGCAACTGCCGTTGAAACCGATTCCCCGGGCACCGGACTGGGTGGCGGGGGTGTTTGCCTATCGCGGCGCGGTGGTGCCGGTGATCGACCTCAGCGCTCTGACATTCGGCCAACCGGCCCAGGCCCGCACCAGCACGCGGCTGGTGCTGGTGCACTATCGGCCGGATGAGGCGACGCCTGCGCAATTGCTCGGGCTGGTTCTGGAACAGGCCACCGACACGTTGCGCTGCAACCCGGCGGACTTTCAGCCTTATGGCCTGGACAATCGCCAGGCGCCGTACCTGGGGCCGGTGCGCGAAGATGCTCAGGGTTTACTGCAATGGGTGCGGGTTGCCGATTTGCTGGACGAACAGGTCCGCGCCTTGTTGTTTCCCTCGCCGCCGCTGGACCTGGCGCAGTTTGAGGAGCAGGGATGAGCAGCGATCAACGGTTTTTCGATTTCCTCAAAGAACGTATCGGCCTGGATGTGGGCTCGGTCGGCCCGGCGATCATCGAACGCGCGGTGCGCCAGCGCTGCACGGCGGCTCGGGCGCTGACGGCTGATGAGTACTGGCACACCTTGCTGGGCTCGCGCGACGAACAACAGGCGCTGATCGAAGCGGTGATCGTCCCCGAGACCTGGTTTTTCCGTTACCCGGAATCTTTCGCCACGCTGGCGAAACTGGCGGCCAAGCGGCTGGCGGCGATCAATAACATGCGCGCCCTGCGGATTCTCAGTCTGCCGTGTTCTACCGGTGAAGAACCGTACTCCATCGCCATGGCATTGCTCGATGCCGGGCTGGCGCCGCACCAGTTCAAGGTCGACGGCATGGATGTCAGCCCGCTGTCAGTGGAGAAGGCCAGGCTCGCGCTGTATGGAAAGAATTCGTTTCGCGGCCAGGACATCGACTTTCGCGAGCGGCATTTCACGGCTGAAAACGACAACTATCGCCTCAGCGGGCGCGTGCTTGAACAGGTGCGCTTGCAGGTCGGCAATCTGCTGGATCCGGCCTTGCTGGTCAGTGAGCCACCTTATGACTTCGTGTTCTGTCGCAATTTGCTGATCTATTTCGATCAGCCGACCCAGCAGCAAGTGTTCGAAGTGCTCAAGCGCCTGACCCACGTCGACGGCGTGCTGTTTATCGGCCCGGCGGAGGGCAGTCTGCTGGGGCGTTTCGGCATGCGCTCGATTGGTATCCCGCAGTCGTTTGCGTTCAGTCGTCAAAGTGCGCCGGAACCGCTCGCGACCTTCGCGCCGACGCCGCTGCCGGTGCAACAACCGGTGCGTAGCGTGACACCGCCGCCAGTGCGCAGTCGGCCTTTTGCGACGGTGGTGCCGATGCCTCAGGTCGCCGCCACCCCTTCGGACGCTACCCCTTCAGACGCCGCTACGCTGCTGGCGAACATCGCCGCGCTGGCCAATGAAGGCAAAAGCGCTGAGGCCCGCGTCGCGTGCGACAGTTTTTTGCGCAGTCACGAGCCAGTGGCGCAGGTGTTCTATTGGCTGGGGTTGCTCAGCGATGTCGCCGGCAGCGCCCTCGAGGCCCAGGGCTTTTATCGCAAGGCGTTGTACCTCGAGCCGCAACACCCCGACGCGCTGATGCACCTGGCCGCCTTGCTGCAATCCCAGGGCGACACGGCGGGAGCCCGACGATTACAGGCCCGCGCCGCCCGCAGCGAGCGTGCCGCAGACAGTGAGCGTAAACAATGAGCGCCGCCGATACCTTGAGTGTCACCCATGAAGATGCCCAGGCCATCGACGACTGCTGGAACCGCATCGGTATCCACGGCGACAAGTCCTGCCCATTGCTGAGCGAGCACATTCATTGCCGCAATTGCGCGGTGTATTCGGCTGCCGCCACGCGCTTGCTCGATCGCTATGCCTTACAGCAGGACGACCGCGAGCAAGTTTCCACGGTGGCCGGCAGCGATGTGAAAACCCGCTCGCTGCTGATGTTTCGCCTCGGCGAAGAATGGTTGGGCCTGGCCACTCGCAGCCTGGTCGAAGTGGCGCCGTTGCAAGCGATTCACTCCTTGCCGCACCAGCGCTCCGGGGCGTTGCTCGGCGTGGCGAATGTGCGCGGTGCCTTGGTAGCGTGCCTGTCGCTGGTGGAGTTGCTGGGGCTCGACGGCACCAGTGGCGTGGCATCCGGCGCGCGGGTGATGCCGCGGATGCTGATCATCGCCGCCAACGGCGGGCCGGTGGTGGTGCCGGTGGATGAGGTGGACGGGATTCACGCCATCGACGAGCGCATTCTCGATGCGGCGTCCCGGTCCGGCACCCAGGCCAGCGCCAGATACACCCGTGGCGTCTTGCAATTCAAAGGTCGCAGCCTGCGTTGGCTGGATGAAGAGCAACTGCTGTCCGCCGTGACCCGGAGCCTCACATGACCCCCGAGCAAATGCGTGACGCCTCTTTGCTGGAACTGTTCAGCCTCGAAGCCGAGGCCCAGACCCTGGTGCTGAGCGCAGGTCTTTTGGCGCTTGAGCGTGATCCGACCCAGGCCGATTACCTTGAGTCGTGCATGCGCGCGGCCCATTCGCTCAAGGGCGCGGCGCGGATTGTCGGCGTCGATGCCGGGGTCAGCGTTGCCCATGTGATGGAAGATTACCTGGTCAGCGCCCAGGAAGGGCGCCTGTACCTGCGGCCCGAACACATCGATGCACTGTTGCAAGGCACCGATCTGCTGATGCGGATTGCGACGCCGGGCAACGCTCCGGCGCCTGCGGATATCGACGCTTACGTCGTCTTGATGGGACGGTTGCTTGATCACATGGCGGCCACTGCGCCCATCGCGCCGCCGATGGCAGAGCTTCAGATGGAACCGCCGACGCCCAAGGTTGAGCCGCCCATGCCGGCCGCCGCCGAAGCCTCCCCGGCAGCGCCCGCCGAGTCAGCGCCCACGACTAAACGCACCACCGAAAGTGGCGAACGCGTACTGCGCGTCACGGCCGAGCGCTTGAACAGCCTGCTCGACCTGTCGAGTAAATCCCTGGTGGAAACCCAGCGGCTCAAGCCGCATTTGGCCACCATGCAGCGCCTTAAGCGCATGCAGAGCAACGGCCTGCGGGCGCTGGAAAACCTCAACGTCCATCTCAAGGACCATGCCTTGAGTCTCGAAGCCCAGGAAGCCTTGGGCGATGCCCGCCGATTGTTGGCCGAGTCTCAGCAATTGCTGGTGGAAAAAAACGCCGAGCTGGACGAGTTCGCCTGGCACGCCAGCCAGCGTGCGCAGGTGTTGTACGACACGGCGCTGGCCTGTCGCATGCGGCCATTCGCCGACGTGCTGAGCGGGCAAGTGCGCATGGTCCGCGACCTCGGTCGCAGCCTGGGCAAACAGGTGCGACTGGAGATCGAGGGCGATAAGACCCAGGTCGACCGCGACGTACTGGAAAAACTCGAAGCACCGCTGACGCACCTGCTGCGCAATGCGGTCGATCACGGCATCGAAACCCGGGAACAACGACTATTGGCCGGCAAACCGGAAGAAGGCGTGATCCGTTTGCGAGCGTCCCATCAGGCCGGTCTGCTGGTGTTGGAACTCAGCGATGACGGTAATGGTGTTGATCTGGAAAAGCTGCGCCGCAACATCGTCGAGCGGCAGTTATCCCCAGCCGAAACCGCCGCCCAGTTGAGCGAAGAAGAGCTGCTGACGTTCCTGTTTCTGCCGGGTTTCAGCCTGCGCGACGCGGTCACCGAAGTTTCCGGACGCGGCGTCGGGCTGGATGCGGTTCAGCATATGGTTCGCCAATTGCGCGGTGCCGTGGTGCTGGAGCAGACAGCGGGCGAGGGCAGTCGTTTCCATCTCGAAGTGCCGCTGACGCTGTCGGTGGTGCGCAGCCTGGTGGTGGAAGTCGGTGACGAGGCGTATGCCTTCCCGCTGGCGCACATCGAGCGCATGTGCGACCTGGCGCCGGAAGATATCGTGCAGGTCGAAGGCCGGCAGCACTTCTGGTACGAAGGCCGGCATGTCGGGCTGGTCGCCGCCAGTCAGCTGTTGCATCGCCCGGCGAGCCAGAATAACGCGCAAACCCTCAAAGTCGTGGTCATCCGCGAGCGCGAGGCGATCTACGGGGTGGCAGTCGAGCGCTTTATCGGCGAGCGAACGTTGGTGGTACTGCCGCTGGACGAGCGCTTGGGCAAGGTGCAGGACATTTCCGCCGGGGCCTTGCTCGACGACGGCTCGGTGGTGCTGATCGTCGATGTCGAAGACATGCTGCGTTCGGTGGACAAACTGCTCAATACCGGGCGTCTGGAGCGCATTGCCCGGCATGCCAATCAGGCCGTCGAAGCGGCGCGTAAACGGATTCTGGTGGTGGACGACTCGCTGACCGTTCGTGAGTTGCAGCGCAAGCTGCTGCTCAATCGCGGCTATGACGTCGCGGTGGCGGTGGACGGCATGGACGGCTGGAACGCCCTGCGTTCGGAGGACTTCGATCTGTTGATCACCGACATCGACATGCCGCGCATGGATGGCATCGAGCTGGTGTCTTTGGTGCGCCGCGACAACCGTCTGCAATCCCTGCCGGTGATGGTGGTGTCCTACAAGGACCGCGAAGAAGACCGCCGCCGTGGACTGGACGCCGGAGCCGACTATTATCTAGCCAAAGCGAGTTTTCATGATGACGCTTTGCTGGATGCAGTGGTTGAGCTCATTGGAGGCGCGCGGGCATGAAAATCGCTATCGTCAATGACATGCCCATGGCGGTAGAGGCGTTGCGCCGCGCTTTGGCGTTCGAACCGGCGCACGAGGTGGTCTGGGTCGCCAGCAATGGGGCCGAGGCGGTGCAACGTTGCACCGAATACACCCCGGATCTGATCCTGATGGATTTGATCATGCCGTTGATGGACGGTGTGGAAGCGACCCGGCGAATCATGGCCGAGACCCCGTGCGCGATTGTCATTGTCACTGTCGACCGCGAGCAGAACGTGCACCGGGTGTTCGAAGCCATGGGCTACGGCGCGCTCGATGTGGTTGATACCCCGGCTATTGGGGGCGGCAATCCCCAGGAAGCCGCCGCACCGTTGCTGCGCAAGATCATGAACATTGGCTGGCTGATTGGCGAGCAGAGCAATCGGGTGCGATCGGCACCGAGCTCGCACCGCCACTCGTCCTCGCGCCAGCATTTGGTGGCCATCGGTTCATCCGCTGGCGGGCCGGCGGCGCTGGAAGTGCTGCTCAAAGGCCTGCCTCGAGATTTTTCGGCGGCCATCGTGCTGGTCCAACATGTGGATCAGGTGTTCGCCGCCGGTATGGCCGAATGGCTTGCCAGCGCCAGTGGCCTGGACGTGCGCCTGGCTCAGGAAGGCGAACCGCCGCAAAGCGGCGTGATCCTGCTGGCCGGCACCAACCATCACATTCGCTTGCTGAAAAACGGCACGCTGGCCTACACCGCCGAACCGGTCAACGAGATCTATCGGCCTTCGATCGATGTGTTTTTCGAAAGTGTGGCCAGTTACTGGAGCGGTGACGCTGTGGGCGTTCTGCTGACCGGTATGGGGCGCGACGGCGCGCAGGGGCTTAAACTCATGCGCCAACAGGGCTACCTGACCATCGCTCAGGACCAACAAAGCAGTGCGGTGTATGGCATGCCGAAGGCGGCCGCGGCCATTAACGCGGCT
This sequence comes from Pseudomonas sp. GM79, assembly GCF_000282495.1. Classification (GTDB taxonomy): domain Bacteria; phylum Pseudomonadota; class Gammaproteobacteria; order Pseudomonadales; family Pseudomonadaceae; genus Aquipseudomonas. Next base: position 54,570 of record NZ_AKJE01000034.1, on the reverse strand, counting down.
GTGGAAGTTCGCCCACTGGACAAGATAGCGCCACGATTGCTGGAAATCTTCTCAAAATGACTATCATTAGCAGCAATCGTGGCCAAGGCAGTACTCAGGTGACCGCACATGAATGAATTACAGCTCGACGACTTCAAAACCGATGAAAACGCCGCCATGGTGTTGTTGGTGGACGATCAGGCGATGATCGGCGAGGCAGTGCGGCGTGGTTTGTCGAACGAAGAAAACATCGACTTCCATTTCTGTGCCGACCCGCACCAGGCGATCGCCCAGGCGATTCGCATCAAGCCGACCGTAATCCTTCAGGACCTGGTCATGCCTGGCCTCGACGGCCTGAGCCTGGTGCGTGAATACCGTAATCACCCGGCGACCAAGGATATTCCGATCATTGTCCTGTCGACCAAGGAAGACCCGCTGATCAAGAGCGCGGCGTTTGCCGCCGGCGCCAATGATTACCTGGTCAAACTGCCGGACAACATCGAACTGGTGGCGCGCATCCGCTATCACTCGCGCTCCTACATGACCCTGCTGCAGCGTGACGCGGCGTATCGCGCGCTGCGGGTCAGCCAGCAACAGTTGCTCGACACCAACCTGGTGCTGCAACGCTTGATGAACTCCGACGGCCTGACCGGGCTGTCGAATCGCCGGCATTTCGACGAATACCTGGAGCTGGAGTGGCGGCGTTCGCTGCGGGACCAGACTCAATTGTCGCTACTGATGATCGATGTCGACTACTTCAAGTCCTTCAACGACAGCTTTGGCCACCTCGAAGGCGATGAGGCCTTGCGCAAAGTCGCCACGGCGATTCGCGACGCCAGCTCCAGACCTTCGGACTTGCCGGCCCGTTACGGCGGCGAGGAGTTCGTCCTGGTCCTGCCCAACACCTCGCCGGGCGGTGCGCGAATGGTCGCGGAAAAACTGCGCCAGACCGTGGCCGGGTTGAAGATCCCGCACATTTTCCCGACCGAGGGTTCGAGCCTGACCATCAGCATCGGCCTGTCGACCATGATTCCGCAGCCGGGCAGTGACTGCCGGCAATTGATCTCGGCGGCGGACAAGGGGTTGTACCTGGCAAAGAACAATGGGCGCAATCAGGTGGGGATCGAGTAGCCCTGTAGCAGCTGCCGAGCCTGCGAGGCTGCGTTCGGCGGCGCAGCCGTCGTAAAATCAGACAACGCGGTCGTTCAGGAAAGCCGCGTACACAGGGTTTGCGAGGACTTCGTCCTCGAACGCAGCCTCGCGAGCTCGGCAGCTGCTACAGGCACCCGCGTTATTCCTGCGTTCAACCCCAAACCATTCGCCGCTAAAGCCGCCGGGCGGGCTGCCGTGACAGCTTGATTACGTTATACTCGCCGGCTTTCAAAAGTTCGCCAACGAGTGCTGCCCGCCATGGAAATCAACCCGATCCTTAACAGTATCAAGGACCTGTCCGAGCGCTCCGAAACTATTCGGGGGTATCTTTGACTACGATCAAAAGCATGAGCGTCTGACTGAAGTCAATCGCGAGCTTGAAGATCCGTCTGTCTGGAACAACCCGTCGTACGCTCAGGAACTGGGCCGCGAGCGGTCGCTGCTGGCTCAGATCGTCGAAACCCTCGACGAAATGCACAGTGGCCTGGCCGATGCCAAAGACCTGCTGCTGATGTCCGCCGAAGAAGAAGACCAGGCCGCCGTCGATGACGTCGCTGCCGAAGTCGAGCGCCTGCGCGAGTCCCTGGAAAAACTCGAATTCCGTCGCATGTTCAGCGGTGAGATGGACGCCAACAACGCCTACCTGGATATCCAGGCCGGTTCCGGCGGCACCGAGGCCCAGGACTGGGCCAACATTCTGCTGCGCATGTACCTGCGCTGGGCGGATAAACGCGGTTTCGACGCGACCATCATGGAGCTGTCGGCCGGTGAAGTCGCCGGTATCAAAGGCGCTACCGTGCACATCAAGGGCGAATACGCCTTTGGCTGGCTGCGTACCGAAATCGGCGTGCACCGTCTGGTGCGCAAGAGCCCGTTCGACTCCGGCAACCGTCGTCACACCTCGTTCTCGGCCGTGTTCGTGTCGCCGGAAATCGATGACAACATCGAAATCGACATCAACCCGTCGGACCTGCGCATCGACACCTACCGCTCCTCCGGTGCCGGTGGTCAGCACGTTAACACCACCGACTCGGCCGTACGGATTACCCACGTACCGACCAACACCGTGGTCAGCTGCCAGAACGAACGTTCCCAGCATGCGAACAAAGACACCGCGATGAAAATGTTGCGGGCGCGCTTGTACGAGCAGGAAGTGCAGAAGCGCAACGCCGCTTCCCAGGCCCTGGAAGACACCAAGTCGGATATCGGCTGGGGTCACCAGATCCGTTCGTACGTGCTCGATGCGTCGCGGATCAAGGATCTGCGTACCAACATCGAACGCAGCGACTGCGACAAGGTGCTCGACGGCGACATCGACGAATACCTGGTGGCCAGCCTGAAACAAGGGCTCTAAGGCCCGCGCCACAGGGTTGTCACCACCCTGTAGGAGCGAGGCTTGCCCGCGAACCCCGGCGAATGCCGGGGGCAACGAACCTGAGATGGAATTTTTAAAGACATGAGCGACCTACAACTCGACCCGCAAGCCCTGCAACAGGAAGAAAACTCCCTGATCGCCCTGCGCAAGGAAAAGCTTGCTGCCGAGCGCGCCAAGGGCAATGCCTTCCCCAACGACTTCCGCCGCGACAATTACTGCGAAGACTTGCAGAAACAGTACGCGGACAAGACCAAGGAAGAGCTGGCAGAGGCTGCAATCCCGGTCAAGGTGGCGGGTCGCATCATGCTCAACCGTGGCTCGTTCATGGTGATTCAGGACATGACCGGTCGCATTCAGGTTTACGTCAACCGTAAAACCCTGTCCGAAGACACCCTGGCCGCGGTGAAAACCTGGGACATGGGCGACATCATTGCCGCCGAAGGCACCCTGGCGCGTTCCGGCAAGGGCGACCTGTACGTTGAAATGACCAGCGTGCGCCTGCTGACCAAATCCCTGCGCCCGCTGCCGGACAAGCACCACGGCCTGACCGACACCGAACAGCGCTACCGTCAGCGTTACGTCGACCTGATCGTCAACGAAGAGGTGCGTCAGACCTTCCGCGTTCGTTCGCAAGTGATTGCGCACATCCGCAGCTTCCTGATGAAGCGTGACTTCCTGGAAGTGGAAACGCCGATGCTGCAAACCATTCCAGGCGGCGCGGCGGCCAAGCCGTTCGAGACGCATCACAACGCGCTGGACATGGAAATGTTCCTGCGTATCGCGCCTGAGCTGTACCTCAAGCGCTTGGTCGTCGGCGGTTTCGAGAAAGTCTTCGAGATCAACCGCAACTTCCGTAACGAAGGCGTTTCGACGCGTCACAACCCTGAATTCACCATGTTGGAGTTCTACCAGGCTTACGCCGACTACGAAGACAACATGGACCTGACCGAAGAGCTGTTCCGCGAACTGGCTCAGCTGGTTCTGGGCAGCACCGACGTGCCGTACGGCGACAAGGTGTTCCACTTCGGCGAGCCGTTCGTGCGTCTGTCGGTGTTTGACTCGATCCTCAAGTACAACCCTGAGCTGACCGCTGACGACCTGACCGACATCGACAAGGCCCGCGCCATCGCCAAGAAGGCTGGCGCCAAGGTGCTGGGCTTTGAAGGTCTGGGCAAGCTGCAGGTGATGATTTTCGAAGAGCTGGTCGAGCACAAGCTGGAACAGCCGCACTTCATCACCCAGTACCCGTTCGAAGTGTCGCCGCTGGCCCGTCGTAACGACGAGAACCCGAACGTCACCGACCGTTTCGAACTGTTCATCGGTGGCCGTGAAATCGCCAACGCCTACTCCGAGTTGAACGACGCCGAAGACCAGGCCGAGCGTTTCATGGCGCAGGTGGCCGACAAGGACGCCGGCGACGACGAAGCCATGCACTACGACGCCGACTTCGTTCGCGCGCTGGAGTACGGCATGCCGCCAACCGCCGGTGAAGGGATCGGCATCGACCGTCTGGTGATGTTGCTGACCAACTCACCGTCGATCCGCGATGTGATTCTGTTCCCGCACATGCGGCCACAAGCGTAAGTGTTTCAATTAAAAAGCCGCCTATAACAGGCGGCTTTTTATTGCCTGTCTGGTACAAACGTATCAATTGGTTACTTTTGACGTTTAGAGAGGAATACCTGTCGTGAATCGTGCAATGGCTCAAGAAGGTGCAGCGGGTATCGCCACTGCGGTCGCTGAAAGTGTTCAGTACCAGGGCCGCAAGGCCAGCCGACAGGGCAGCGAACAGCGTCGACAGGACATTCTCGACGCTGCGATGCGCATTGTCGTGCGCGATGGCGTGCGGGCCGTGCGGCACCGTGCAGTGGCCGCTGAAGCGGGTGTGCCGCTCTCGGCGACCACTTACTATTTCAAAGACATCGATGACTTGCTCACCGATACCTTCGCCCAATACGTGGAACGCAGTGCGGCGTTCATGGCCCGGTTGTGGGCCAGCAACGAAGGCCTGTTGCGCGAGATGGTTGTCAGCGGCGATGGCACTCCCGAGTCCCGCTCACAGTTGGCGGACGATATCGCCCGGCTGATGGCTGACTATGTTCATCGGCAATTGATCAATCGCCGCGAGCATTTGATGGCCGAGCAAGCCTTCCGCCAGGAAGCCTTGCTCAACCCGCGTCTGGCGTTGTTGGTACGCTCCCATCAGCAAATTCTCCTGCAGGGCACCTGCCAGCTTTTCGAAGTATTGGGTTCCCGTGAGCCACAACAGGATGCCAAAGTGTTGACGGCGATTATCGGACGGATGGAATATCAGGGCCTGCTCAACGACGCCGAGCCTGTGGCCGAAGAGGAAATGCTCGGCATCCTCAACCGCTACATGCATTTGGTGTTGGCGTCGGTGTAATCCCTTATGGGAGCTCAACCCTGTGGGAGCGGGCTTGCTCGCGAAGGCGGTGTGTCAGACAACGAAAATGTTGAATGTTAAACCGTTTTCGCGAGCAAGCCCGCTCCCACAGGATAGTGGTCAGTTGAGGGCGTCGTGTGTTCATAGGGAGTGTTGAATGAAAGCCTGGCGCGTCATTGTGATCGCCTTGTCGATCCTGCTGCTCAGTGGCTGTCTGGTGACCTTCAAGGAGCCGCTGCCCGCCAGCGAGCCCGCGCCCAAAGGGCTGCTCGGCAAATGGACCAGCACCAATGCCTGGGGCGAGCCGATGAACCTGGAACTGACGCGCATCGGCGACAATCGCTATCAGGCGGTCAGCTACTTCAAGGCCAAGCCCCATGAGCGTGAAGCCTATCCCTTTACCGTGTCGCGCCATGGCAATCGCTGGTACTTGTCGGCGAAGGTGCCGGCGCAGTTCGGCGGGAACTTCACCATCACCGGTTTCGAGCTCAACGATAAGCACGAACTGGTGGTCTACAACCTCGACCTCGAGCAGATTAAACAGGCCATGGGCCAGGAAGCCCTCAGTGGCCAAGGCTTCCGGACCGACGACGGCGACGGGGTGTTGATCAACAACAGCCTGGATCAGGTGTTTGCCTACCTCGATGACCCGGCCAATTCCGATGTTTTCGTCGAAGCGGTGCGCTACCAGCGCCTGGCCAAAACCAAATAAACCCAGCACGTAACGGTTTTACTACAGGAGTTTCGGGTGGACGAATACCAGCAGACGATACGCATATTGTCCGATCGCATAGTGCTGGCGCAGACGCCGATTCGCGTTCTGGATGCGGTCAAGTGGGACGACAGCATTCGCAAGGGGTTCTTCAAAGGCAAGGGCAAGGAAATGCCGGCCGTGGACCGCGACTATTACCTCAATCGACCGCTGGCATTTGATTCCAGCAAAGTGAAGCTGGAATTCCAGAACATCGAGCGCGACATCACCCGCCAACTGGGCCAGTTCAACCCGGTCGGGCAGATCATGCGCCGCATGTGCAAGGAATACCGGATGGTGGTGCGCATGCTCGAAGCACGCGGCACCGAGGATTTCGGGCTGATTTCCCAAGAGTTGTATGGCGCCGCGTCCGATGCGTTTCACGCTGGTGACCCGACCCTGGCCGACCTGGGGCTGATGCTCTCCGATTACCTGAACAACATCGACGGCCGCGGCGACCTCAAGGACGAACCGAAAGTCCTTACCGCCAAGGAAGCCGTCGACCTGCTGCAACATCGGTTGAACAAGGTGTTTGGCGAGAACGAAGAAACCATTCGGGTGTTCGAGTCCGACGGGATCGTCGCCGATGCGGCGGCCGGTGCCGACTACATCAAGATCCGCGCCGACGCGATGTTCAACGACCGTGACGTGCGTGCGCTGGAAGTCCACGAAGGGCTGGTGCATGTGGGCACCACGCTCAACGGCCTGAATCAGCCGATCTGCACCTTCCTGTCCAAAGGCCCGCCGTCGTCTACCGTGACCCAGGAAGGCTTGGCGATCCTGATGGAAATCATCACCTTCGCCTCCTACCCGAGCCGCCTGCGCAAACTGACCAACCGTACCCGCGCCATTCACATGGTGGAGGAGGGCGCGGACTTCTTGCAGATCTACGAGTTCTTCTGTGAGCAAGGCTTCGAAATGGCCGAAAGCTACGGCAACGCCAGTCGGGTTTTCCGTGGCTCGGTGCCGACCGGTCTACCGTTTACCAAAGACTTGTCCTACCTCAAGGGCTTTATCATGGTTTACAACTACATTCAGTTGGCCGTGCGTAAAGGCAAGCTGGAGCAGATACCGCTATTGTTTTGCGGCAAGACCACGCTGGAAGACATGCGGACCTTGCGCCAGTTGGTGGACGAAGGCCTGGTGGTGCCGCCCAAGTACCTGCCCGACCAATTCCGCGACATGAACGCGCTATCGGCCTGGATGTGCTTCTCCAACTTCCTCAACCACCTGAGCCTGGACCGGATCGAAGCGGATTATTCCAACATCCTTTAACAATGGCGCAGTCCAAATGTGGGAGCGGGCTTGCTCGCGAAAGCGGTGTGTCAGTCGACATCAATGTTGGATGGAAAACCGCTTTCGCGAGCAAGCCCGCTCCCACATTGGATCGTATTCCAACCCTGTTTTCGCGAGGCTTCACCGGATGAGAATCCTCGGCATCTTTTGCCTGCTCCTGGCCCTCGGCGGTTGCAGCTCTTTGCTGTTCTACCCCGAGCCCGGCCAGCCGTTCACCCCGGAAAAAGCCAAACTCGAATTCCGCGACGTCACCCTGACCACCGCCGACGGCCTCAAGCTGCATGGCTGGTGGTTGCCGGCGAAAAAAGGTCTCGAGGTCAAAGGCACAGTGCTGCATCTGCACGGCAACGGCGGCAACCTGGCGTGGCATTTGGGGGGGAGCTGGTGGTTGCCGGAGCAGGGCTACCAAGTGTTGCTGGTGGACTATCGCGGGTACGGTTGGTCCGAAGGTAAACCGGCGTTGCCGGCGATCTATCAGGACATCGATGCCGCGTTCAAATGGCTCGACCAGGCCCCGGAGGTCAAGGGCAAGCCGCTGATCCTTCTCGGTCAGAGCCTTGGCGGTTCAATGGCCGTGCATTTCCTGGCCCAGCATCCCGAGCGCCAGCGGCAACTCAAGGCGTTTGTGCTCGATGGCGTGCCTGCCAGTTACCGTGATGTCGGGCGTTTCGCCTTGAGTACGTCGTGGATGACCTGGCCGTTCCAGGTGCCGTTGTCCTGGTTGGTGCCGGACGGCGACAGCGCGATCCATTCCATGAAACAGCTCAACGGCGTACCAAAACTGATCTATCACAGTATTGATGATCAACTGGTGCCCCTTTCCAACGGCATCCGACTGTATCAAGCTGCGCCGCCGCCGCGAGTGCTGCAACTGACCCGGGGCGGTCATGTGCAAACCTTCGCCGACCCGGTCTGGCGAAAGGTCATGCTGCGCTACCTCGAAGACCCGCAGCATTTCGACGGCCTGCGCCGCCTGGGTGAGATCCCCAATTACCCGGCACCCCCGAATTCTGAAGATGAACCACCAGAGAGTCCGCAATGAGTGAAGAACGTAACGCCATCCCGCTGATCATCACCGGTATTTGCAGCATCCTCGGCACCGTTGGCGCCCTGTGGTGGTACGGCTACCTGCACTTCGCCAAACCCGAAGATGCGCTACTGCTCAGCGACTTCACCATGCTCAAGACCGTGCCGGGCGAAGACTATAAAGTCTCCCTGCAACCGGCCCCGCAAGTGGCCCAGTGCATCGATGGCGTGCTGGTGCTGTTCGACACCGAACAGAAAGGCCTGACCGGCGTGCTGATCAACAACAAGAAAAAGGCCGTGCGCTGCATGGGCGAGGAAACGCCGCAAAAACTCGAACAGTAACCCGGTCGTACACAAGTACTGCGTTCACCGAAGATCCAATGTGGGAGCGGGCTTGCTCGCGAAAGCGGTATAACATTCAACATCTCTGTTGTTTGACAGACCGCTTTCGCGAGCAAGCCCGCTCCCACAGGTTCAGTGATCGTCAAATAAAAAAGCCCCGCCTGATCAATTCAGGCGGGGCTTTTAAGTTTCAGCGTGGTCAGCTTACTTGGCGCTGATCGCCGAACGCGGGATGACCGGCTGGTTGTCATTGGAAATGGTCACTTCCACCCGACGGTTCATCGCACGGCCCGAGACGCTGGAGTTCTCCGCAATCGGGTATTCCTTGCCATAACCCTGGGCCACGATCCGCGCAGGATCTACACCCATCTTGATCAGGGCCACTTGCACCGAGGTCGCGCGACGCTCGGACAGCGACTGGTTGTACGACGCCGAGCCAGTGCCGTCGGTGTAACCCTCGACAATCACTTTGCGGTCCGGGTTTTCCTGAAGGAACTGCGCCAGTTTGTTGATATTCACCAAACCGTTGGACTTCAGGTCCGCCTTGTTGGTGGCGAACAGCACATCACCAAACGTCACCAGCGTGCCGCGATCGGTCTGTTTGGCGTTCAGACTGTCCTGCAGCTGTTTGATCTGCTGGTCGCGGGCATCCAGACGAGCCTGGGCCCGTTGTGCCGCGGCATTTTTCAGGTTGTTTTCAGCGGTGCGCAGGGCGATGGTCTGCTTGGCCACTTCAACACGCTGATTGGTCAGGTAAGCCAGTTGGTCGACCTTGGCCTGGTCTTCCCTATCCAGGTAAGCCTTGTCGGCCTTATCCAGGTATTCGCTGGCGTCTTTGGTTTCCAGCGCCGCGACTTTGCTGGCTTGCGGGTTGGCTTGCAGGCCGGTGTAGTTGGTGCGGGCTTGCTCCAGGTTCGCGTTGGGCGGGGTGGAGCAGGCAGCCAGTGCAACACTTGCGGCCAAGAGGGCGGGGATCATCAATTGTTTGCGCATAATAGTTCGTCCTTTCTATCGATAAGTGTTTCAGGTCTGAAAATCGGGATGGGCGCTTACTGCACGGTGCGCTGACTTTCCTGACGCAGTTCCTGAACACCTTTCTGGGAATCCTTCACAGCTTGTTCGGCTTTCATCGCCTGGGCCTTGCGCTCGGCGACGCGGGCGTCCCACTCGGCTTGCTCGGCCAGCATTCTGGCTTCGTCATACTTGTTGTCGTGCATGGCGATTTCGGCTTGTTTGAGCTTGTCCTGAGCGGCCTTCATTTCCACAGCGGCGAATTCGGTACCGCCGGCGCTGACAGCGCTGTTCACGGCGGATTGGGTCACGGCGTATTGCTCGCTCGGCGGGTTACCGGCGCAACCGGCCAGAACCAAGCTGCCGCCGATGGCCAGGGCCGCCAGTTTGAGACCGCGCAGAGGGGGGAACGAGGATGATGCGATGCTGGTCTTCATGGTCTTCAACTCCATTGGATAACTCCTGAAAAACATCTGAATCCATCCTGGGCAAGGAGCCGCAACCATCAATTTCCAGAGTGCTTTTTGAAACGGCCGTCCCAGGCGTGGTTACTGGGTTGACCCGAGGCGTTTTTCAAAAGTTCAGAGAAAATGACTATCGTCCGAAAAAACCTGATCGAGTGGACAATGGGCTAAATCGGGAATTTTCGCGATGTGTAGCAGTATCCCCCGACCGCTTCATGACCCGGGAATATGCAGTTGGCGAAGGTATATGCAAGCCAGTGTGGGAGCGGGCTTGCTCGCGAAAGCGGTGTGTCAGTCAGCATTTATTTCAACTGATACGGCCTCTTCGCGAGCAAGCCCGCTCCCACAGGTTCAGTGTTTCTGCTTGTCGTTATCGCCCGACAAATCATGCAAATGACGCCGGGACAAGGCGAGAAAGCGCGGGGTCGGGCCGACGTCTTCGTACAGCGGATCACCTTCTTCATCGGTGGCCACCACCGTGGACCCTTTCACATACGGAAAACTCGCTTCGAGTTCTTCCAGGGCGGCGCCGATCAGCTCACCGAGCAGTTCTTCGGGGTGCCGTTTAGGGTACATGTCGATAATCGCCGCCAGCCGTGCGGCGGCTTCCACGTCCAGATGAATCGCGTAGCCAGAGTCGGTCAGACGACCCTTGGCGTTTTCTTCCCAATGCTTGGCGAGCTCGCGGATTTTCATGATGACCTCGTTGCGCACCTGCTCGTGGCAGGCCGGGTGAGTGTCCGGCAGTGGCCGGTGATACGCCGTTGTACGGCTTATGGTTGAGATTAGCTTCAGTTGAGGTCCCGTCGTCTGCTTGTAAGAAGCGCTTTACGACGGCACTCTCTATATCAGAGCTTCTAACAACAAAGCATAGCCGCCCGGATTTTCGCTGGAGAACTGCTGATGACCGACATTGATGCACGCTTGCGCGAGGACGTTCACCTGTTGGGTGAGCTGTTGGGCAACACCATTCGTGAACAGTACGGGGACGACTTTCTCGACAAGATCGAGCAGATCCGCAAAGGCGCCAAGGCTGATCGTCGCGGTTCGATGGACGCTGAACTCAGCGCCAGCCTCAACCAGTTGAGCGAAGACGAGTTGCTGCCGGTGGCGCGGGCGTTCAACCAGTTCCTCAACCTGGCCAATATCGCCGAGCAATATCAGCTGATTCATCGCCGTGAAGAATCGCAGCCTGAGCCGTTCGAGGCCCGGGTGTTGCCGGAATTGCTCGCTCGCCTGCTGACTGCGGGCCATGACCCCGAGTCCCTGGCCCGGCAATTGGGTCGACTGGAAATCGAGCTGGTATTGACCGCGCACCCCACCGAGGTGGCGCGTCGCACGCTGATCCAGAAGTACGATGCGATCGCCGCGCAACTGGCCGCACAAGACCATCGCGACCTGACCACCGCCGAACGCGAGCAGATCAAAACGAAGTTGCAGCGCCTGATCGCCGAAGCCTGGCACACCGAAGAAATCCGCCGTACCCGTCCGACACCGGTGGACGAAGCCAAGTGGGGCTTCGCGGTGATCGAGCATTCGCTGTGGCAGGCGATTCCCAACTATTTGCGCAAGGCTGATCAGGCCCTGCATGCCGCCACCGGCCTGCACTTGCCACTGGAGGCCGCGCCGATTCGCTTTGCCTCATGGATGGGCGGCGACCGCGACGGCAACCCCAACGTCACTGCCGCAGTGACCCGCGAAGTGTTGCTGCTGGCGCGCTGGATGGCCGCCGATTTGTATCTGCGCGATGTTGATCACCTCGCCGCCGAGTTGTCGATGCAGCAGGCCAGCGACGAGCTGAAAGCCAAGGCCGGCGACAGCGCCGAGCCTTACCGCGCAGTGCTCAAACAATTGCGTGAACGCCTGCGCGCGACCCGTAATTGGGCCCACGCATCCCTGACGGCAAACACGTCAGCATCCACCGATGTGCTGCAAAACAACCGCGACCTGCTGGACCCGCTGGAGCTGTGCTACCACTCGCTGCATGAGTGCGGAATGGGCGTCATCGCCGATGGCCCGTTGCTCGATTGCCTGCGCCGTGCGGTGACATTCGGGCTGTTTCTGGTGCGCCTTGATGTGCGGCAGGACTCGTCGCGCCACACGGCGGCCATGACCGAAATCACCGATTACCTCGGTCTGGGCCGTTATGAGGATTGGAGTGAGGAAGAGCGCATCGCCTTCCTGATGCGCGAACTGAACAATCGCCGCCCGTTGCTGCCGGCGTACTTCAAGCCGTCTGCCGACACCGCCGAAGTGCTGGCGACGTGCCGGGAAATCGCCGCGGCACCGGGGGCCTCCCTCGGGTCGTATGTGATTTCCATGGCCGGTGCCGCTTCCGACGTGCTGGCCGTGCAATTGCTGCTCAAAGAATCCGGCGTATTGCGGCCGATGCGCGTGGTGCCGCTGTTCGAAACCCTCGCCGACCTCGACAACGCGGGGCCGGTGATCGAGAAACTGTTGCTGCTGCCGGGCTATCGCTCGCGCCTGCAAGGGCCGCAGGAAGTGATGATCGGTTATTCCGACTCGGCCAAGGACGCGGGCACTACAGCGGCGGCCTGGGCGCAGTATCGGGCGCAGGAGCGTTTGGTCGACATCTGTCGCGAGCAGCAAGTGGAGCTGCTGTTGTTCCACGGTCGCGGTGGCACCGTGGGCCGTGGGGGTGGTCCGGCGCACGCGGCGATTCTGTCGCAGCCGCCAGGGTCGGTGGCGGGGCGTTTCCGCACCACCGAGCAGGGGGAAATGATTCGTTTCAAATTCGGCCTACCGGACATCGCCGAGCAAAACCTCAATCTGTACCTGGCAGCGGTGCTGGAGGCGACCTTGTTGCCGCCACCACCGCCTGAGCCTGCCTGGCGCCACTTGATGGACGAATTGGCCGCCGACGGGGTCAAGGCTTACCGCGCCGTGGTGCGGGAAAATCCGCAGTTCGTCGAGTACTTCCGCCAATCGACCCCGGAGCAGGAGTTGGGGCGTTTGCCGTTGGGCAGCCGCCCGGCCAAGCGCCGCGCTGGCGGCATCGAAAGCCTGCGTGCCATTCCGTGGATCTTCGGCTGGACCCAGACGCGCCTGATGTTGCCGGCCTGGCTTGGCTGGGAAGCGGCATTGAGCAAGGCGCTGGAGCGCGGCGAGGGTGAGCTGCTGGGGCAGATGCGCGAGCAGTGGCCGTTCTTCCGTACCCGCATCGATATGCTGGAAATGGTGCTGGCCAAGGCCGACGCCGACATCGCCCAGTCTTACGATGAGCGCCTGGTCGAGCCGGATCTGCTCCCTTTGGGTGCGCATTTACGCGACCTATTGTCGCAGGCGTGTGCGGTGGTCCTGGGGTTGACCGGTCAGTCGCAGCTACTGGCACATAGCCCAGCTACCCTTGAATTCATCCGTCTGCGCAACACTTACCTCGACCCGCTGCATCTATTGCAGGCCGAACTGTTGGCACGTTCGCGGCAACAGGATGTGGCCCAGGGCAGCCCGGTAGAACAGGCGTTACTGGTGTCTGTGGCGGGGATTGCCGCCGGTTTGCGAAATACCGGCTAAGGTTTTCGTCGTGGAGAACAGGCACCCGGCGCGAGCGTCGAGTGCCTGCTGGCGAGCGGTCGAAAAGGTCTGTCACGCGACAGTTAATGATGGGGTTGCGACTTGGGTTACCCCTTCGCAGGGTCTCGTAAGGGGCGGGTTTCTCCGACTTTCGGCGGCTTGTGTGGGCAGGGCCTGCTGTGTATCTTGATCAGCCTTTGGCCGTTTGGGCGGTCACGACCCTATTTCTGAGATTGGCCCCACGTGGCGAATCCATTGTTTTGTTTAAGTTATTCTAAATAAAAAATTGAGGAGCACATCTAATGCGCGTCATTCTGCTGGGAGCTCCCGGGGCCGGTAAAGGTACTCAGGCTAAGTTCATCACCGAGAAATTCGGCATTCCGCAAATCTCCACCGGCGACATGCTGCGTGCTGCTGTAAAAGCCGGTACCGAGCTGGGTGTTAAAGCCAAAGGCATCATGGATGCCGGTGGTCTGGTCTCCGACGATCTGATCATCGCCCTGGTCAAGGACCGTATCGCGCAGCCTGACTGTGCCAACGGTTTCCTGTTCGACGGTTTCCCGCGCACCATTCCGCAAGCTGAAGCGCTGGTAGAAGCGGGTGTGGAACTGGACAACGTGGTCGAAATCGCCGTCGATGACGAAGAAATCGTTCAGCGTATCGCCGGTCGTCGCGTTCACGAGGCCAGCGGCCGCGTGTACCACACCGTCTACAACCCGCCGAAAATCGCCGGCAAAGACGACATCACCGGTGAAGAGCTGGTGCAGCGCAAGGACGACACCGAAGAAACCGTGCGTCATCGCCTGTCGGTCTACCACTCCCAGACCAAGCCACTGGTAGAGTTCTACCAGAACCTGGCCGCTGATCAGGGCAAGCCGAAATACAGCCATATTCCGGGTGTTGGCTCGGTTGAAGTGATCACCGGCAAGGTGCTTGAAGCACTGAGCTGAAAAGTCTGATCGGCTTCATCTTCTACGGCCCGCTTGCGGGCCGTAGTTGTTTATACTGGCGCACTTTTTCTGACCTCTCTTACGGAAACATCGATGAGCACCTTGCTGGCCCTGGACACCGCGACTGAAGCTTGCTCCGTTGCTTTGCTGCATGACGGTAAAGTCACGAGTCATTACGAGGTGATCCCGCGCCTGCATGCGCAGAAGCTGCTGCCGATGATCCAGCAACTGCTGGCCGATGCCGGGACCACGCTGCAAGCGGTCGATGCCATTGCGTTCGGCCGTGGTCCGGGCGCATTCACCGGTGTGCGGATCGCCATCGGCGTGGTGCAGGGGCTGGCGTTTGCGCTGGATCGCCCAGTGTTGCCGGTCTCCAATCTCGCCGTGCTCGCCCAGCGGGCTTATCGCGAACACGGCGTCAGCCAGGTCGCGGCGGCCATCGATGCGCGCATGGATGAGGTGTATTGGGGTTGCTACCGCGAAACGGCGGGGGAGATGCGGTTGGTGGGCAACGAAGCTGTGTTGCCGCCCGAAGTCGCCGCATTGCCGGCCGATGCCAGCGGCGAATGGTTCGGCGCGGGCACCGGTTGGGAGTATGCCGAGCGCATTGCCGTCAACCTGAGCGGGCAGGACGCGGGCATGCTGCCCCACGCCGAAGACCTGCTGACCTTGGCGCGCTTTGCCTGGGAACGCGGTGAAGCGATCGTGGCCGATCAGGCGCAGCCGGTGTATTTGCGCGATAAAGTCGCGACGCCAAAAGCGCGTTAATCCACGCCGTCCTTGTGGCATCAGGGCCTTCTGTGGCGAGGGAGCTTGCTCCCGTTCGGCTGCGGAGCAGTCGTAGAACCTGACGGCGCGGTGTACCTGTCTGCGCTCGGGGGCAGCTTCGCAGCCCAGCGGGAGCAAGCTCCCTCGCCACAAAGTGTTCCAACCGCAGCCAATCGTCAGTTTTCTACCCTGCGCTTTTAAACCTTTTCACTTTTCTGTGTTCTAGTTATCACTCGGCAGTTTGCGAAGTGGGCTATGTGCCACTAAGCTGCCATCATTGATACCGGACATGTACTCATGCGTATAGACGGCGTTTCCTCCCAGTCCTACCCCATCAAGCGCAAGCCCCGCAAAGGCCCTGTGGCGGATGACGACTACGTCGATATCGACGGTGAGCTGGAAATTCCTTCCGAAGAGCAGTTGGCCGCTCGTGCCGCCAAAGCTTCCGCACAACGTCTGAGCAATCTCCCCGCGCGTCAACAAGACATGATTTATCACCGCGCCATGAGCAAAAGTGCGGCGATGGCGCTGGCCAGTTACCTGAGCACCGCCACGTTTGTCGATTGGGAAGCGGATGTACTGGGTGTCGACCTGTACATCTGATGCGGCTGCCTTACTACCTCGGCTGCCCGTCCTGGAGTGAAAACGCCTGGCGCGATTACTTGTATCCACAAGACGCCAGGCCCACCGAGTTTCTCAATCTTTATTCCCAAGTGTTCAACGCCGTAGAAGGCAATACGACCTTCTACGCGAGCCCCTCTGCCGCCACTGTGCAGCGCTGGGCCGAGACCATGCCCGAACACTTTCGCTTCACCGCCAAGTTCCCCGGCGACATCAGCCATAGCGGTGACCTGCGCGAACAGCTGATCGCCGCCGAAACCTTCCTGCAATTGCTCAGCCCCCTGGGTGAACGGGTTTCGCCGCTATGGCTGCAATTATCGAAAAGCTTCACCCCTCAACGCTTGTCCGAGCTGGCCGGTTTTATCGATGCAGTGGACCGGCCCTTGGCGGTCGAAGTGCGACACGATGAGTTCTTCGCCAAGGGCGATGCCGAGCGGATGCTCAATCGCCTGTTGCTGGACCGTGGAGTCGAGCGTATCTGCCTTGATCCGCGAGCGCTGTTCAGCTGCACCTCGACCGATCCTTCGGTGCTCCACGCCCAATCGAAAAAGCCCAGGGTGCCGCCTCGTCCTGCTGCGTTTACTCAGTTCCCACAGGTGCGTTTCATCGGCCATCCTGTGCTTGAAGCCAACGATCCATTCCTGGTGCCGTGGGTCGAGAAAATCGCTGCCTGGATCGAAGAGGGCCGCACGCCCTATATCTTCCTGCACACCGCCGATAACCTGCTGGCGGCAAAACTCGCCCAACGTTTTCACGCACAACTGATGCTGCGTTTGCCTGGCTTGCCGCCGCTGCCTGAGCTATACAGAGAGCCCGCCGCCGAGCAACTTGGCTTGCTCTGAAGCGGCCCGTTCCCTGATGCCAGTCAGCTGAGACGCGAAACCTGTGGGAGCGGGCTTGCTCGCGAAAGCGGAGTGTCAGACGACAACAATGTTGATTGTGCCGCCGTCTTCGCGAGCAAGCCCGCTCCCACAGGGATTGCGCTTAACTGACTGGTATCAGCTTCGCTTCCCCTTTTCAGGAGTCTGCCAATGGATGCGCAAACCCTTCGAGCCCAGGCGTTCAAAGCACTGCACGTACGCGAGGGCGCTTTTGTCATTCCCAACCCTTGGGACGCCGGCTCGGCGAAAATGCTCGCCAGCCTTGGCTTCGAGGCGCTGGCGACCACCAGTGCCGGTTACGCCTTTTCCCGGGGGCGTCCCGATGGTGGGTTGACGCTCGACGAGACCCTGGCGAACGTTGAAGCGATTGTCGCAGCCACTGATCTGCCGGTAGCGGTGGATCTCGAAAACGGCTTCGCTGACGCTCCCGCCGACTGCGCCCAAAGTATTCTGCGGGCAGCCAAGGCCGGTGCCGTTGGCGGTTCGATCGAAGATGCCACGGGGCGTGAGGACGGTCCGATCTACTGCTTCGAGCATGCCGTGGCGCGTATCGAAGCGGCTGTCGCGGCGGCTCGCAGTTTGCCTTTTCCCTTCGTGCTGACGGCGCGTGCCGAGAACTTTCTGCACGGCAATCCTGACCTCGACGACACCATTCGCCGCTTGCAGGCATTCGCCGAGGCGGGAGCTGACGTGCTTTATGCACCGGGCCTGCGCAGCGCTGAAGAGGTCTTGGCGGTGGTTCGCGCCGTGGCGCCGAAACCGGTCAATGTATTGATGTCCGGCGGGCTCAAACTGACGGTAGAGCAGTTGAGTGAAATGGGCGTCAAACGCATCAGCGTCGGTTCGGCCCTGGCCTTGGCGGCGTATGGCGAGTTCTTCCGCGCCGCCGAGGAAATCCAGCAACATGGGACCTTCGGCTTTACTTCTCGCTCGATGCCGTTCCAGAAGGCCAATCAACTGTTCAAAGGCTGACGATGCGGTTTCGGTGGGGGCTGTTGATGGTGCTGTTGATCATCGGCGCTGCCGGGTTGAGCGTCTGGCGGGGTTGGGTTCCCATTCCCCCGCAATGGAACCCGTGGGCGCCGCTGGACGTGAAGGCCGAACCGAACCTGCTGACCCGCTACAAACTAATGCGCCTGCGCGATGATCCGCAGTTATGCGGCCAGGTCCTGAGCGGCTCAGGCTTGCGGGTGGCCCGTCAGGTCGATAGCCCGGACGCGACTTGCCCATTGACCAACACCTTGCGTGTGCAAGGTGGCGAGGTGGCGCTGAGCAGCAGTTTCCTCGCCAGTTGCAGCCTGGCGGTAGCGTTCGCCTTGTTTGAGCGCCACGCCCTGCAACCGGCGGCTCAGGCCGTCTACGGGCAGGCGGTGAAACGGGTCGACCATCTCGGCAGTTTCGCCTGTCGCAACGTCTACAACCGCGAAAACGGCAGACGCAGCCAGCATGCCACGGCCGATGCACTGGATATCAGCGGATTCCGGCTGGCGGACGGCCGATCGATCAGCGTACTCAGGGATTGGCCGAAGGATAACCAGGACGCGCGATTTCTGCGTCAGGTCCGCGACGGCGCCTGCGATATGTTCAGTGTGGTGTTGAGCCCGGACTACAACGCCGCCCATCGCAACCACTTTCATGTGGATGTCGGGCCGTGGTGGCGGTGCCGCTGAGGGTTATGCGGCGATGCGCAGGTTCTGCAGAACGATCGGGCGTGCCCAGCCGTTATCGAAATCGAGTTGTTTCTGTTGTTCCACCAGCTCTTCGGGCGAGAAAGGCGGGAACGGCTTGTCCAGCAAGTCGAGCTCGAACTCGGCGATCGGCAAGCGCAGCGGACGCGGTTGCGGTGCGATGCCAGGCTCTGGCAGCGGTTGACCGGCAGTGAGCACGATCGGGCGTACCCAGCCGCTTTCGAAGTCCTGTTGTTTCTGTTGCGCGACGATTTCTTGCGGCGGGAACGGCGGGGAAGGTTTGTCGGTCAGGTCCATTTCGAACTCGGCAATCGGCAGAAACAGTGGCTCTGGCGGGCGGACTGGCGTTTCGATCACATCACATTCGCGCTGGGAAACGATGTGCGCCAGCAACTCACTGCCAACGGTCGGTTCGACCGGGCTGTCGAGATCGACCGGCGGAAAGTTGAGAGACTCCGGCACGACATCGCCCGACTGATCGGCCAGGGCTTGGGCAAAAAAATCCTGCCACAGGTGACTGACGCCGCTCAGTGCTTGGGAATTTCGCAGGCCAAAATCGCCGTGGGGCGAGATGTAACCTATCGATGTGCGTTGAATGTCTGACATTTCTCTCGGTCGACGCTCAGCTCTGGCAAAATGCTCGATAGTTTGGTTATCGGCCGTTTTTGCCGATCATTAATTTTTTGAGCGTGTTTTCCCATGATTGAGCAACCTGCGGCCTGCCGCATCCATGTCGAGGCCTTGGGCACGACCTTTCAGCCACAGGCCGAGCAATGGGCCGAGCGCCTGGGGTTGCCGTTACAGGTGGATGACGGCGAGTTTGCCTTGCAGGTGGGCGAGCAGGGGTTGCAGCTGCAACAACTGGGGCCGGATGCACCGGGACCGGTGCGGGTGGATTTCGTTGAAGGTGGCGCGGCCCATCGTCGGTTGTACGGCGGCGGCAGCGGTCAGATGATCGCCAAGGCGGTCGGCGTCGCCCAAGGCGTGCGCCCGCGCGTGCTGGACGCCACGGCGGGGCTGGGCAAGGACGCGTTCGTGCTCGCCAGCCTGGGCTGTGAGATGAGCCTGATCGAGCGCCAGCCGCTGATCGGCGCCTTGCTTGAAGATGGCCTGGCGCGCGGCGCGGAAGATTTCGACGTGGCGCCGATCGTGGCGCGGATGCGTTTGCTCAAGGGCAACTCGATCGAAGTGATGCGCAACTGGGAAGGCGAGCCGCCGCAGGTGATTTACCTCGACCCGATGTTTCCCCATCGTGAGAAAACCGCGTTGGTGAAGAAGGAAATGCGCCTGTTCCGGCCGCTGGTCGGTGATGACCCGGATGCGCCGGCATTGCTTGAAGCAGCATTGGCCCTGGCCAGTCACCGGGTGGTGGTCAAGCGCCCACGCAAGGCGCCGTGCATCGACGGGCCGAAGCCGAGTCATGCGCTGGATGGCAAGTCCAGCCGGTATGACATTTATCCGAAGAAAGCGCTCAAGCCTTGAGACCGTGTCGCCTGCTTCGCGAGCAAGCCCGCTCCCACATTGGATCTCCTGCGTACACAAAATCTGTGAACGACAAAGGTCCAATGTGGGAGCGGGCTTGCTCGCGAAGGCGTCAGTCCGGTCACTAAAAAACTATCAGACCGACTCCGGCCGATAAGCCCGCATAAACAACCCCACCACTTCCCGCACATGGGCCTCGGCCGCATCCCCGGTCACCGGCTCGCCGCAGCCATATAGCAGCCGGAAATTTCCCGCGCCCTTGAGCAGGCAGAAGAAATGTTCCGCGGCATTGCGCGGTTTGTCGATACTCAATGCGCCGCTCTGATTGACCTTACTCAGCAACCCCTCCATACCGTGAAGTACGCGTTCTGGCCCGGCCTGGAAGAAAATCAGTGAGAGTTTCGGATCCTGGCTACCCAGCGTCATCATCAGTCGATGCAGGTTCACCGATTCGTCGCTGTTGATCAGCTGATGAAAACCGCGCGCGATGTTCAGCAGCACGGTTTCCACTGCAATGCCGTCCGGCAATTCAAAAAACAGCGTTGGCAGTTGCTCCTCGCACTTGGCCATCACTGCGGCGGCAAACAGCGTCTCTTTGTCATTGAAATGGCTGTAGACCGTCAGCTTTGACACACCGGCCTCGGCCGCCACGGCATCCATGCTGGTGTTGGCGTATCCCTTACTCAGAAACAGGATTTTCGCCGCATCGAGGATGGCCTGGCGCTTGGCCAGATCCTTGGGACGGCCCGGACCGCTGGGTGTTGAAAGATTGTTAGACATTCTTCGCTTTAATACTGGACTGGTGAGTTTGCTATTAATAACATACTGGTCAGTATAATTATTCAAAGCACCATTAGCGAAAGGTCCTTCACCATGTTCCGCTATGCCTTGCCCCTCGCATTGCCGGTCAGTCTGGCTTTTTTATTGTCTGCGTGTGGCCATGAAGAGGCGCCTCAAGTCACCGTCCGCCCGGCCATGGTCGTACAGCCAGAGCCCTCGGCCCAGGCCATGGAAAGTTATCCCGGTGAAGTCCGCGCGCGCTATGAGCCAGATCTGGCCTTTCGCATTGGCGGCAAAGTCAGCCGACGACTGGTCGAGGAAGGCCAGCGGGTCAAGGCTGATCAACCCTTGGCGGAACTGGATCCTCAGGACGTGCGCCTGCAACTGGAAGCCACCCGTGCCCAAGTCGCCGCCGCCGAAGCCAATCTGAACCTGGTGCGCGCCGAGCGTGATCGCTACAAGACCCTGATGGAGCGGCAGATGGTCAGCCGTTCGCAATACGATAATGCGGAAAACCTCTACCGCTCCGGTGAAGCACGCCTCAAGCAAATCAAAGCCGAATTCAACGTATCGACCAATCAGGCCAGTTACGCGGTGCTGCGCGCGCCGCAGGATGGCGTGGTGGCCAAACGTGCGGTTGAAGTCGGGCAAGTGGTGGCGGCCGGGCAAACCGTGTTTACCCTCGCCACCGATGGCGAGCGCGAGGTGTTGATCAGCCTGCCGGAGCAGAGCTTCGGTCGTTTCAAGGTCGGCCAACCGGTCTCGGTGGAACTCTGGACCCAACCCGATCAACGTTTCCCCGGACGCATCCGTGAGTTGTCACCTGCGGCCGACCCGAAATCCCGCACCTTCGCCGCCCGTATCGCTTTTACCGCTGGCAAGGTTCCCGCCGAACTCGGCCAGAGCGCCCGGGTGTTCATCCAGACTGCCGAAGTCGTGGCGTTGTCGGTGCCGCTGTCGGCGGTCACTGCGGAAAACGGTGCCACTTATGTGTGGGTGGTCGGCGCCAACAACACCCTGAAGAAAGCCCCGGTGCGGGTCGGTGCATTCGGTGAGAAAACCGTGCCGGTACTCGAAGGCCTGAACGCCAGCGACTGGGTGGTGGCGGCCGGTGTTCATGTGCTTCACGACGGGCAGCAAGTACGCCCGGTGGATCGCTCCAACCGTGTGGTCAATCTGGCGCACAAGGAGTAATCCCCGATGGGTTTCAATCTTTCCGAATGGGCGCTGCGTAACCGCCAGATCGTACTGTTTCTGATGCTCTTGCTGGCTGTCGTCGGCGCGTTGTCCTACACCAAGCTGGGCCAAAGTGAAGACCCGCCGTTCACCTTCAAGGCCATGGTTATTCGCACCAACTGGCCGGGGGCCACGGCCGAGGAAGTGTCGCGCCAGGTTACCGAGCGCATTGAAAAGAAACTGATGGAAACCGGCGAGTACGAACGGATCGCTTCGTTCTCCCGCCCGGGCGAATCCCAGGTCACGTTCGTTGCTCGAGATTCGATGCATTCGGTGGAGATCCCGGAGCTCTGGTATCAGGCTCGCAAGAAGATCAGCGACATTCGCCACACCCTGCCGCCGGGCATCCAGGGGCCCTTCTTCAATGATGAATTCGGCACCACCTTCGGCAACATTTACGCCCTGACCGGCGAAGGTTTTGATTACGCGGTACTCAAGGACTACGCCGACCGTATCCAGATTCAGCTGCAACGGGTCAAGGATGTGGGCAAGGTCGACTTGCTCGGGCTGCAGGACGAGAAGATCTGGATCGAGCTTTCCAACGTCAAACTGGCCACCCTCGGATTGCCGTTGGCGACGGTGCAGCAGGCGCTTGAAGAGCAGAACTCGATGTCCAATGCAGGTTTCTTCGAAACCACCAGCGAGCGTTTGCAGCTACGGGTTTCGGGGAATTTTCAGACGGTCGAGGAGATCAAGAACTTCCCGATCCGGGTCGGTGATCGCACGTTCCGCATCGGCGATGTGGCGAACGTTCGTCGTGGCTTCAACGATCCACCGGCGCCGCGCATGCGCTTCATGGCTGAAGACGCCATCGGCCTGGCCGTGGCCATGAAAAGCGGTGGCGACATTCTGATTCTGGGCAAAGCGCTGGAAGTCGAATTCGCCCGGATCCAGAAAAACCTCCCTGCTGGCATGCAACTGCGCAAGGTGTCCGATCAACCCGCCGCGGTGAAAACCGGTGTCGGCGAGTTTGTTCAGGTACTGGTGGAGGCGCTGGCGATTGTGTTGCTGGTGAGCTTCTTCTCCCTCGGTGTGCGCACCGGCATGGTCGTAGCACTGGCGATTCCGCTGGTGTTGGCGATGACGTTCGCCTGCATGTATTACTTAGGGATAGGCCTGCACAAGATTTCCCTCGGCGCGCTGGTACTGGCGCTGGGGTTGCTGGTGGACGACGCGATCATCGCCGTGGAAATGATGGCGATCAAAATGGAGCAGGGCTTCGACCGGGTCAAAGCCGCCAGCTACGCCTGGACCAGCACTGCGTTCCCGATGCTCACCGGAACGCTGATCACCGCTGCCGGTTTCCTGCCAATTGCCACCGCGCAATCGGGCACCGGCGAATACACCCGCTCGATTTTCCAGGTGGTGACCATCGCGCTGTTGGCGTCGTGGGTTGCCGCCGTGGTCTTTGTGCCTTATCTGGGGGAAAAACTCCTGCCGGACCTGGCGAAAATTCACGCCGCCAAACATGGCACCGGCGACGGCCAACCCGACCCCTATGGCACGCCGTTCTATCAGCGCGTCAGGCGCCTGGTGGAGTGGTGCGTGCGCCGGCGCAAAACGGTGATCGTCCTGACCATCGTGATGTTCGTCGCGTCAGTGGTGCTGTTCCGTTTCGTGCCGCAGCAATTTTTCCCGGCTTCGGGGCGGCTGGAGTTGATGGTCGATCTGAAGCTGGCCGAAGGTGCCTCCCTGAGTAACACCGCCGATGAGGTCAAACGCCTCGAAGGCCTGCTCAAGGATCACGCCGGGATCGATAACTACGTGGCTTACGTCGGCACCGGTTCGCCGCGTTTCTACCTGCCGCTGGATCAGCAACTTCCGGCAGCGAGCTTCGCCCAGTTTGTCGTCCTGGCCAAAACCATCGAGGACCGCGAAACCCTGCGCACCTGGCTGATTGAAACCCTCAACGAACAATTCCCGGCGCTGCGCTCGCGGGTTACACGGCTGGAGAACGGCCCACCGGTTGGCTATCCGGTGCAGTTTCGGGTCACGGGTGAGCACATCGAGGAAGTCCGCGCATTGGCCCGTAAAGTCGCGGCCAAGGTTCGCGAGAACCCACACGTGGCCAACGTGCATCTGGACTGGGAAGAGCCGAGCAAAGTCGTTTACCTGAACATCGATCAGGACCGCGCACGAGCGCTGGGTGTAAGCACGACGAACCTCTCGGGTTTTCTGCGAAGCTCGCTGACCGGTGCCAGCGTCAGCCAGTACCGCGAAGACAATGAGTTGATCGAGATCCTGCTGCGCGGCACGGTGCATGAGCGCACCGAATTGGCGTTGCTGCCAAGCCTGGCCGTGCCGACCGACAACGGTCGCAGCGTGGCGCTGTCGCAGATTGCGACGCTGGAATACGGCTTTGAAGAAGGCATCATCTGGCACCGTAACCGCCTGCCCAACGTGACGGTTCGCGCCGACATCTACGGCAAGGAACAACCGGCGACGCTGGTGCAGCAAATCATGCCGACCCTCGATCCGATTCGCGCCGAACTGCCGGACGGCTATCTGCTGGACGTCGGCGGTACGGTGGAAGACTCGGCACGCGGGCAGAACTCGGTGAAGGCCGGTGTGCCGCTGTTTATCGTGGTGGTGCTGACGTTGCTGATGCTGCAACTGCGCAGTTTCTCGCGCACGGTGATGGTGTTTCTGACGGCGCCACTGGGGCTGATTGGTGTGACGCTGTTTCTGATGGTGTTCCGCCAGCCGTTCGGTTTTGTGGCGATGCTCGGGACCATCGCCTTGTCCGGGATGATCATGCGTAACTCGGTGATTCTGGTGGATCAGATTGAGCAGGATATCGCTGCCGGGCTTAAGCCTTGGCAGGCGATTATCGAGGCGACGGTGCGGCGGTTCCGACCGATTGTGCTGACCGCGCTGGCGGCGGTGTTGGCGATGATTCCATTGTCGCGCAGTGTGTTTTTCGGGCCGATGGCGGTGGCGATCATGGGCGGGCTGATTGTGGCGACGGCGTTGACGTTGCTGTTTTTGCCAGCGTTGTATGCGGCTTGGTTCAGGGTCCGTAAAGAGTCTGTGTGATTGTTTGGTCTTGGCGGCCTTCGGGCCGACCATGCTCTTGGTTGGGTTGTGTACATATCCGTTGCTGCGGTAACGGCGGCTTAGGGTTTCGCCCTTACGGCGACTCACTTTTCCAGACGCCGAAAAGTAAGCAAAAGGCTTCGCCCCAAGCGTCGGGCCCCTCGCTAAGGCTCGGCGTTCCTTCGCTCCGGTATCCATCTGGGGGCATCGCCCTACGGTCTGCTTCGCTACGACCTACATGCGATGGGTTCGACTGCGTCGAACGGCGCTGCGCGCCAATCCCCAGATGAACACCTGCACTCAGCCTCCCGAAGGGGCGGGTGGATCAAGATCAAGAGCTGCAGGCGAGCTAACGCTCGGCCTGTTGAGTGGTGAGGGGCGGGTGTACGCCGATGGCTTTTTGTAGGAGCGAGGCTTGCCCGCGAAGGCGGCCTGACAGCCGATCAATCTATCGCGGGTGTACACAACCCCACGTAGGAGCTGCCGAAGGCTGCGATCTTTTGATCTTCGCGGCCTGACAGCCAACCAATCCCTCTCAGACATACGCAGCCCCACTTGTAGAAGCGAGGCTTGCCCGCGATGTGGCGTCCTGAAAGTCGACGATGTTTATTGGGCAGTCAAATTATCAGAACCTTCCCACATAATTTTCAGGTTGTCCGTCGGAAGTGCGACCTCTAGCCTTTGACTGTCGCTGCAAAAAGCAGCGACCGGGTTTCGCAGCCCGGTTAAACTTCAGACGCACAGCGTCCACCATCCGAAAGCGGGCGCTTTTTTACGCCTGTGTTATGGCGGTTGTGCGCGGGATACCTTCGGGTATGCCGGGTTCCTGAAGTCCCGGTCTGCGAACCTGCGTACAGCTGCCACCTTAAATTCGTTTCGCAGCGATCGGTGGCAGCTCCATTACTTCAGGAGCTACACAATGATCAAAGACAGTCCAAATCCCCCCGAAGCAGAATCAGAAATAGAAACAGAAACTGATCCGGTTTCCCCCTACGCTTTCCTCAATTCCAGGAAACTCCACGACGCGGCGATCCGCGCGCTCGATCATTATCTCGCCCCAGCCGAAAAAAAGGCCAAAGCCGATCGTCGTCCCAGTACGATTTTCGTCATCGGTCCAAACGTCGATTCCGAAACTCTCCTGGCTCATGCCTGTGAAACCCTTGCCACGGCCAATGTCATGGCCAGTGAGTTAGCCTTCGACCTGACCGGCCCCACGTGCAACTTGGTGCTGGGGATTCAACAAATGATTTCACTAGCGGAGTTGTCGGTAAATCGCGTGCTGGATAATCTGGATCCGCAACAGTAGCGCAAAAAAAAGCCCGCTGAACCTTCAAAGGTCAGCGGGCTTTTCGTGATGAGTTGCACTTGGAAAATTACAACGTACCAAACACCTTCTTCGCCAAACTGGTTGCCGCCGCCGCAGGGTTCTGGCGAATGGTTTCTTCCTGTTTGCCAATCATCTCGAACAAACCGTTCAACGCTTGCTCGGTCACGTAGCTTTCGATGTTGGCATTTTTCGCATCCAGCGCGCCCAGGGTTGCGGCTTGTCCGGCGAATGCGTTGTACTGCTGGGCCAAACCGACCTGGTCGGTGGCTTGTTTGACGATCGGCAGGAACTTGATGCGGATCTGCTCGCGGCTGGTTTTGCTCAGGTACTGAGTCGCCGAGTCCTTGCCGCCGCTGAGGATCCCCTTGGCATCTTCCACGGTCATCTTCTTCACCGCATCCACCAGAATCGGCTGAGCCTGTGTCACGGCCGTTTCAGCCGCTTTGTTCATACTGGTTTCCAGTTGATCGACTTGATCGCCCATGCCGAACTGTTTCATTTTCTTGGCGACTTTACCCAGCTTGCCCGGCAATTCGATCTTCACGTCCGGGTTGTTGCTGAAGCCGCCGGGTGTGCCGAGTTGTTTAACGGCCAGTTGCGCGCCTTGGGTCAGAGCGTCCTTGAGACCTCCGCTGGCGTCTTGTTGCGACAGGTCACTGAGAGACCCTGCCAGGGCGTTGGCGCAGATCATCAAGCCTGCGCACAGGCCGGCGAAGCGAAGGGTACGACGGAGCATGGCGGCTTCCTTATTCAGAAAAAAAGGCACAGAAAAAAAGGTTCAGCAAAGAGAGTTAGCGGGCGGCGTCGACGCGGATTTTCAGGGGTTGCCGATCTTTGCCGTCCAGTTGCACGGCGTGATTTTCAGTGGTGATGAACATCAGTTCGCCATTGACTTCGATACGCGCGCTGACCGAGTAGCGGTGGCCGGGTTTGACCTGTGCCGGATCGTAGCTCAAATGGAACGGCAACGGCACCTGGCCTTTGACCGGGCCTTTCTGTTCGTCGAGCACTACCGCCGGAGCGTCGGCCAGAGAAACATCTTGCAAGCTGACGCTCAAGGTTGCACTCGGTGGCAGGGCGATGCGTTGCAAGTAGAACACTTCACCGTCGAGGCTGGCGTTGGCGGTCGGTGGTGTCGACTGGCAGGCACCGAGCAGGGTAGTCAGCAGGACGAGAGAGAGTTTTTTCATCGAAGATCTCCGTATCGAAGGCGCCAGAAGAAGCCTGGCGCCTGTAGGAATTTAGACGGTCTGCGCTGGAGCCGCGACTTGATCCGCCGCATCTTCACTGCGATGCAGCGCCACCTGACGGATCGACAAACGAATCTCCGCCGGCAATACCCGTTTGGCCGCACCTTCGGCCAGTTCGCCGAGCAGTTTGTGATAGCTCAGCTTGCCGGCTTCGTCGCGGCGCAGCACGTCGAGGTCCAGCATTGTCTGGATGAAGTGACGGAACAGGCTCTTGTCGAAGAACTCCGGGGCGTTCAGGCCGTGGAGGATCGACAGGCGCTGGGCCATGACCGTGCACAAATCTTCCAGTTCTTCGGCGCTGATGCTGTTCTGGCCGCTGTTGAGCAGCAAGGAAACAGTCATGTAGAAGCGCTGCAAGGTCTGGGCGATGCTTTTCGACAGTAGCGTCAGTAGTACGAAATGCCGTGAGCTCGGTGCCGGACGCAGGTACACGTCTTTTTCGAAACGCAGCAGGCCTTGCTCGACGAAAGCTTCGAGCCATTGATCGATAACGGCATCGAGTTCGTCCATCGACCAGCGAATGAACAGCTCCGATTGCAGGTACGGATACAGCGCGCGGGTGTAGCGCAGGATCTGCTCGCGGCTCATGCGCGAGGTGCTCTGGAAGAAACTCGCCAGCAACGACGGCAACGCGAAGATGTGCAGCACGTTGTTGCGGTAGTAGGTCATCAGGACGGCGTTTTGTTCGTCCAGGTACAGAATCTTGCCCAGCGCATCGCTTTGCTCGGACAGCAGGTCCATGTCCTTCACATGCTCTATCAGCGCCCGTCCGTCACCTTCCGGCAGGGTGGTATGCGAGGAGTAGGGAACCTTGCGCAACAGCGCCAGATACAGATCGAGCACCCGCGCCATGGCGCGATCGTCCAGGGCCAGGCGGCTGGTGGACAGCAACGCCAGGGCCACCAGATTCACCGGGTTGATCGCCGCCGCTTCATTCAAATGCTGTGCGACTTTCTCGCCGAGGCGGTTGGTGGTTTCGTTGAGCCAGGTGGGTTTGAACTGCGGACCGAGTTCCTGTTGGCGCCAGTCTGGTTGTTCGCTGTCGAGGAATTCCGCCAGTTTGATCGGCTCGCCAAAGTTGACCGCGACCTGACCGAAGCGCTGTTTGAGCGCGCCGATGACTTTGAAAATGTCGAAGATCGATTCTTTCTTCTTGCTCGCACCACGTAATTCGCCGAGGTAGGTGCGGCCTTCCAGCACGCGCTCATAGCCGATGTACACCGGCACGAAGACGATCGGCATGCGCGACGAACGCAGGAAGCTGCGCAGGGTGATCGCGAGCATCCCGGTTTTCGGTTGCAGCATGCGCCCGGTGCGCGAGCGGCCGCCCTCGACGAAGTACTCGACCGGGAAGCCTTTGGTGAACAGGGTGTGCAGGTATTCGTTGAACACCGAGGTATAGAGCGGGTTGCCCTTGAAGGTGCGGCGCATGAAGAACGCCCCGCCACGGCGCAGCAGGCTACCGATCACCGGCATGTTGAGGTTGATCCCGGCGGCAATGTGCGGCGGGGTCAGGCCGTTGCGGAACAGCAAATAGGAGAGCAGCAGGTAGTCGATGTGGCTGCGGTGGCACGGCACGTAGATCACTTCGTGACCCTGGGCGACTTTCTGCACACCTTCGATGTGGTTGACCTTGATCCCGTCGTAGATCTTGTTCCAGAACCAGCTCAGCACCACTTCCAGAAAGCGGATCGCGGTGTAGGTGTAGTCCGAGGCGATCTCGTTTCCATAGCGCAAGGCCTGGGCCTTGGCTTTTTCCGGGGAGATGTTCTCGCGCTCGGCTTCGTCGAGGATCGCCTGTTTGACCGAGGGCTGATTGAGCAGGCCTTTGACCAGGTTGCGGCGGTGGGAAATATCCGGGCCGATGACGGCGGCTTTCAGGTTGCGAAAGTGTACCCGCAGGATCCGCTGAGCCATGCGAACGGTGCGCTCGTGGCCTTTGTTGTGATCGATCAGTTCACGCAGATGAATCGGCGCCGAGAACTGCACCCGGGTTTTGCGCCCCAGAATCATGATGCTCAGCAGTCGACGCAACCGCCCGGTGACGGCCCAGCTGTCGGCGAACAGCAGTTTCCACGGGCTCGATTCGCTGTCTGGCGACTGGCCCCAGAACACGCTCACCGGAATGATCTGCGCGTCTTCGGCGGCGTTCTGGCTCAGGGCGCTGACCAGACGGGTCAGGGTCGGTGGCGCACCGCGTTTGTCCTGACGGCCGAGCCAGTCGGGCTCCGGCGTCAGGTAAAAGAACGCTGCGGGCTCCACCAGCGCACCCACCGATACCGGCAACACCGGGCGCGGCAGGCCGGCCTTGCTGCATTCGGTATCGACCACGGCGAGGTCGGTCAGTGAAGGATTTTGCAGGACGTAGAACACCGGCCGGCTGCGGTCGAGGTCAAGGGTGAACGACGACTGATTGATCGTCTCCGAGCGAACCCAGAGGTACAGCAGTCGGCGCAGGGTGCCAAACACAAGACGGCGGAACGGGGAACGGGTCATACGGCTTCTGCGTGAGTGGATAAAACCAAGCAAATGCTCGGGCGGCCGATAGTGTGCCGTATTCGCCGAAAATCGGCAAAAAAGCGGCTAAGTAAAGTGAGTTGAGAGTTTTTGCGTCTGTCATATACTCGGCCCTTCAAAATAAAAATAAGGGGGTAACTAGATATGGGTACACGCGAAACCGGCAATGTGAAGTGGTTCAACGACGCCAAGGGCTATGGCTTCATTCAGCGTGAGGACGGGGTGGACGTGTTCGTGCACTACCGCGCGATCCGCGGTGAAGGTCATCGCTCGCTGACTGAAGGTCAGCAGGTTGAGTATGCGGTGGTGACCGGGGAGAAGGGCTTGCAGGCTGAGGATGTGGTGGGTCTGTAAACCCGACCTTCGGATCACACAAAACCAATGTGGGAGCGGGCTTGCTCGCGAATGCGGTGTGTCAGTCAATGTTAATGTCGACTGACACACCGCATTCGCGAGCAAGCCCGCTCCCACATTTGATCCGCGTTGTACGGGATTTAAGCGGTTTTCCAGGTGATCTCTTCTTCACCATCGGCGCTGATGCGCATCCAGCGATCGGCCGTTTCTTCGCCTTCTTCCTCGACCCAGCTACCCGGCGCGCAACGCACTTCGACGTTCAGCGCGGCAAAGGCTGCGCGGGCGCAGGCGATGTCGTCTTCCCATGGGGTCTGGTCGCTTTCCAGATACAGGCTGTTCCATTTGCCAACGGCTTTCGGCAGCCAGGTGACCGGCACGCTGCCGGCCTTGCACTTGTAGGTCTGGCCTTTCTGAACCCAGTCGGTGCACGGGCCTAAAGCCGCGCCGAGCCAGGCCGCGATGGCCTTGTAGTCGACGTCGGCGTCTTTCAGGTAAATCTCGATATCGGGTTGGCGCATGGATGTCCTCACTGCGGTTCTGAAAAATCCATTCGCGGATTTAGCCGGCCTCAAGCTGTTTGCTCAAGACCAAATTTTAAGAGTTTATTGAAGAACAAAATAATCGTAGCGCATCGAAACAGTGACCTCGAACGGCTCGGCCTGTTCGATAACCGCCGCGCGGCGTTCGGCACTGGCGCGCCAGCCGTGGGGTGTCATGGCCAACAGGTTCGCGCGATCCTGACCACTGACCAACGTCAGTTTGAACTCCAGGGTTTCGCTGTGCTGCAGCGCCATGCCTTCCGGCACCAGCGCCAAATGCTTGTCATCGGTGTACTCGCGGACTTCGTCGTACAGTCGCTCGCGCAATTCCATCAGATGGCCGCTGGTCGGCCCGACTTTCATCAAGCCGCCGCCGGGGCTGAGCAGGCGCTTGGCTTCTTCCCAGTCCAGCGGGCTGAAAACGCTGGCGAGAAACTGGCAACTGCCTGAGGCCAGCGGCACTCGGGCCATACTGGCGATCAACCAGGTCAGGGCAGGGTTGCGTTTGCAGGCGCGTTTGACCGCCTCCCGGGAAATGTCCAGGGCGTAGCCGTCAGCGTTGGGCAAGGCTTCGGCGATTTGCGCGGTGTAGTAACCCTCGCCACAACCGATGTCCAGCCAGCGTTGGGGCGCGTACTGCGCCGCCAGTTCCGCCAGACGCTTGGCCACCGGCGCGTAATGGCCGGCGTTCAAAAAGTCGCGACGGGCTTCGACCATCGCCAGGTTATCCCCAGGGTCGCGGCTGTTTTTATGCTGCACCGGCAACAGGTTCAGGTAACCCTGCCGCGCACGGTCGAAACGATGCCCGGCGGGGCAAGCCACGCCGTTGTCCACCGCGTTCAGCGGTTCGCTGCAGATCGGACACGCGAGCATCAGGCGAGCAACTTGATCAGGGTCTGGTAGTAGATTTCGGTCAGCACGTCGAGATCGGCCGCCAGTACGCGCTCGTTGACCTGGTGAATCGTCGCGTTGACCGGGCCCAGTTCGACAACCTGAGTGCCCATGGTCGCGATGAAGCGCCCGTCGGAAGTACCGCCGCTGGTGGAAGCTTGCGTTTCGCGGCCGGTGATGTCCTTGATGCTCGCCGACACCGCGTCGAGCAGGGCGCCCGGTTCGGTGAGGAACGGCAAGCCGGACAGCGCCCAGTCGATGTGCCAGTCCAGACCATGTTTGTCGAGAATATCGGCGACGCGTTTTTGCAGGCCTTCGACGGTGGACTCGGTGGAGAAGCGGAAGTTGAACACCGCCACCAGATCACCCGGGATCACGTTGGTCGCGCCGGTACCGGAATTGACGTTGGAAATCTGGAAACTGGTCGGCGGGAAGAAATCGTTGCCGTGGTCCCAGTGTTCGGCGGCGAGCTCGGCCAGCGCCGGGGCAGCGAGGTGGATAGGGTTCTTTGCCAGGTGCGGATAGGCCACGTGACCCTGCACACCGCGCACGGTCAATTTGGCGCCGAGGGAGCCGCGACGGCCGTTCTTGACCACGTCACCGACCAAGGTGGTGCTCGACGGTTCGCCGACGATGCACCAGTCCAGACGTTCCTTACGGGCGGCGAGGCGTTCGATCACAGCCTTGGTGCCGTGATGCGCCGGGCCTTCTTCGTCGCTGGTGATCAGGAAAGCGACCTTGCCCTTGTGATCCGGGTAGTCAGCGACGAAGCGCTCGGCTGCCACGGTCATGGAGGCCAGGCTGCCTTTCATGTCGGCCGCGCCACGGCCGCAAAGCATGCCGTGTTCGTCGATCACCGCGTTGAACGGGTCGATCTGCCAGGCGGTTACCGGACCGGTCGGAACCACGTCGGTGTGGCCGGCGAAGCACAGCACCGGGCCTTCGTGTTTACCGTGGGTCGCCCAGAAGTTATCCACATCTTCGATGCGCATCGGTTCCAGCTTGAACCCGGCATCGCCCAGGCGCTGCATCATCTGCTTCTGGCAATCGGCGTCGACCGGCGTCACGGATGGACGGCGGATCAGGTCGATGGCGAGTTGAAGGGTCGGCGAAAGGTCGGCGTGGGCCGTCATGGAAAGCTCCGGAAACATGAAATATGGGCGCGGGCTAAATGTGGGAGCGGGCTTGCTCGCGAAGGGGCCATCACTGACGCCAAAAGCTTCGCGAGCAAGCCCGCTCCCACAGGTATGGCATTCGGCCGTTGGTACGTGCCCGGCCAAGGCCTGCAAAATGGCGGTTATCTTAAAGCAAAACGGCGGCCATTGGCCGCCGTTTAGTGCATCTGTACTGATTTAGACAGCCGGTGCGGTCGTGGCTTCAGCCACCGGTTTGGGCAGCGACGACAGGAACGCCATGATCAGCGCCGCCAGGTATGGCAGCGACTGCACCAGCAACATGGTCACCCAGAAGCGCATGTCGTTGCTCGGCAGGCCCTGCACCAGGAAGATCCCCAGCGCCGCGCCCCACAACAACAGCATGATGAACACCTCTTCGCGCGCTTCCGAAATGGCTACCCAGAAGCCGTGATTATCGGCGTTTTTCGGGGTGCGGAAGAACGGAATGCTGCTGGTGAAGAAACCGTACAGCACCGCTTTGGCGATGGTGTGCGACAACGCCAGCCCTGCCAATGCCGCGCAGAACGCATCCTTCAGGTTGACTCCAACCGCACGGCGGTACAGGAAGATGATCTTGCCGACCTTGAACACGAACAGCGCCAATGGCGGGATCGCGAAAATCAACAACGGCGGATCGACCCGTTGCGGCACGATGATCATCGCTGCCGACCACAACAGCGCGCCGACGGTGAAGAAGATGTTCATGCCGTCCGCCACCCACGGCAACCAGCCCGCGAGGAAGTGGTAACGCTGGCCACGGGTCAGTTCGGTGTCCTTGCCGCGCAGCAGGCTGGCGGTGTGACGCTTGATGATCTGAATCGCTCCGTAGGCCCAGCGGAAACGCTGTTTCTTGAAGTCGATAAAGGTATCGGGCATCAGGCCTTTGCCGTAGCTGTCGTGGTAATACGCCGCCGACAGACCTTTTTCGAACACGCGCAGACCCAACTCGGCGTCTTCACAGATGCACCAGTCGGCCCAGCCCAGTTCCTCGAGCACCGAGCGCCGGGTCATGGTCATGGTGCCGTGCTGGATAATCGCGTCACGGTCGTTGCGGGTGACCATGCCGATGTGGAAGAAGCCTTTGTATTCCGCATAGCAGAGCTTCTTGAAGGTGCTTTCGTTCTGGTCGCGGTAATCCTGTGGCGACTGCACAACGGCAATTTTCGGATCGGCGAAGTGCGGCACCATGTGCTTGAGCCAGTTCGGGTCGACGCAGTAGTCCGAGTCGATCACCGCAATCACTTCGGCGTCCTTGGCGGTATGCGGAATCAGGTAATTCAGCGCGCCACCCTTGAAACCGGCCAACGGTGCCACGTGGAAGAACTTGAAGCGCGGGCCGAGGGTTTCGCAATAATCGCGCACCGGTTCCCAGACCGCCGGGTCTTTGGTGTTGTTGTCGATGATCAGGACTTCGAAGTCCGGATAGTCGAGGTTGGCCAGGGCGTTGAGGGTCTGTTTGACCATCTCCGGCGGCTCGTTGTAGCAAGGTACGTGAATCGACACTTTCGGTCGGTAGTCCGAATCACCCACCACTGGCAGGAATTCACGCCGGCGTTTGTGAGTCCAGACCGCTTCGGCCAGTTCATGGGCCTCGGTCAGCAGAACGATAAACACCCCGAGTGCACCGAGGGCGAGCAAGAAGCCCACCGTCAGGCTGAACCAGGTGCTGTATTGCTGGCTGTAGTCGTAACCGATCCACACCAATACCGAACCGCAGAGGAACGCGATAAAGGTCAGGAAGGTGCGGCCGCGTTGACGCAGGGCCGAGCCGTCGATCATCAGCAGGGTCAGCGACAGTAGTGCCAGCACTACGGAGCCGATAGCCAATACGCGCCATTGCGGGATCGCGACGACCGGGCCTTCGAAGTTGAATTTCTGCTGGCGTGCGGCGTTGAACACGCCCCAGTACGCGCCCACTGAACCTTCGTCACTGGCCTTCCACGGTTGGTCGAACGCTTCGATCACGAAGTAGTTGAAGCCTTGGCGGTTGAGCTTGTTGACCAATGTGCGCAAGTAAATCGCCTGGTCCGCCGGCGACGCATCGGCGCCACCGCGCATGCGGCCGTTGCTCGGCCAGCCGACCTCGGAGAGCAGCAGCGGTTTTTTCGGAAACATCTTTTTCAGGTCACGGGCGCGGTCGAGAACGAACTGACCGGCCTTGTCCACCGGAACGAACTCCCAGTACGGCAGGACGTGAGCCGCGATCAGGTCGACGTGCTTGGCCAGGCTCGGGTTTTCTTCCCAGACGTGCCACTGTTCAGAGGTGGTGACCGGAACCTTTACGGCCGCGCGGACGCGATCCAGGATCAGGCTCAGCTCTGCTGCAGTGATTTCCTTACGGAAGATCGCCTCGTTACCGACAATCACGCGAACCACGCTGCGCGAGGTGTTGGCGATTTCGATGGCGCGGGTGATCTCGCGCTCGTTGCGCTCTTCATCCGGGCTGATCCAGATACCCAGGGTCACCCGCAGGCCGAATTCTTCCGCCAGTTTGGGAATGTTCTCCAGCGTGCCGTCGACCGAGTAGGTCCGGATGTTGTCCGTCAGCTTGCTCATGATCTCCAGGTCGCGACGCATTTCATCGTCGGTCGGGTACTGGGCTTTTTGCGGGTACTGGCCTTGTTGAAACGGCGAGTACGAAAAGCCGGAGATCTGCTCAGGCCAGTTGGGGGCGGTGACGGGGCGATTGACCAGCGCCCAGAAACCGGTGAACAAGGCGGCGATTGCTAGAACCACGACCAGGTTGAGTCCAAATTTACGCGATGACATAGCTATTTCAGGTTCCAGGGGCTACTGAACGAAGGAACGGTCGGCGGCCGGCTGCCAAGGGGCGGGGGCGCGCATCCTACACTGGGCGTTCACTGACCGTACAGCGGACAGGGAAATGCCGGACGTTGGGCAATCCAAGTCGACTTAAGTTCTTTGACCGGGGCGTTGTAGCCCAATTCCAATAAATTTGTAGGCAATTAAGGCAGTCAAGACCGCCGTTTATAGACCCAAAGATGCTCTTGGCTGCCGACGGCCCTATAATGCGCGCCGGTTTTTGGGGTAATGGTCATGAGTACAGAAGATCCGCGGTTTGCTGGCATTGCCCGCTTGTATGGCATCGAAGGCCTTGAGCGCTTGCGCGCGGCCCATGTGGCGATCGTCGGCGTCGGTGGCGTCGGTTCCTGGGCGGCGGAAGCTGTCGCCCGGTGTGGCGTGGGCGAGATTTCGCTGTTCGACCTGGACGACGTCTGCGTCAGCAACGTCAACCGTCAGCTGCATGCGCTGGACAGCACCGTCGGCAAACCCAAGGTCGAGGTGATGGCCGAGCGTCTGCGCGGGATCAACCCGGACTGCACGGTGCATGCGGTGGCGGACTTCGTCACCCGTGAAACCATGGCCGAGTACATCACGCCGAACATCGACTGCGTGATCGACTGCATTGACAGCGTCAACGCCAAAGCCGCGCTGATCGCCTGGTGCAAGCGGCGCAAGATCCAGATCATCACCACCGGCGGCGCGGGCGGGCAGATTGACCCGACACTGATCCAGGTCTGCGACCTGAACCGCACGTTCAACGATCCCCTGGCCTCGAAAGTGCGCTCCACGCTGCGCCGCGACTACGGCTTCTCCCGCACCGTGACCCGTCACTACAGCGTGCCCTGCGTGTTCTCCACCGAGCAACTGCGCTACCCGAAACCGGACGGCAGCATTTGTTTGCAGAAGAGTTTTGTCGGTGATGGCGTGAAGCTCGACTGCGCTGGGGGCTTTGGCGCGGTGATGATGGTGACGGCGACGTTCGGCATGGTCGCGGCGACCAAGGCTGTGGATAAGATTGTGGCGGGTGTGCGTCGCCCCGCCGATCGCATCAAACCTGAGGTTTAATGGTTGTTGCTGATGGCCCCTTCGCGAGCAAGCCCGCTCCCACATTTGATCGGTGTCGGATACAAAAAATCGGAGACACCACACATCCAATGTGGGAGCGGGCTTGCTCGCGAAGGCGATTAACCAGCCAACTCATTCATCCGCTGTAACACGGCATTGAGGCCATTACTGCGGGACTGGGACAACTGGCGACCCAGCCCCAGCTGATTAAACCAATCCGCCAAATCCACCTGCTGCAACTCAACGGCGGACAAGCCGTTGACCCGTGCCAGCAGCAACGCCACCAACCCGCGAATCAACCGCGCATCGCTGCTGGCGCTGAATTGCCAGTGCCCGTCCTGCAACGTGCCGACCAGCCACACCTGGCTCTCACAGCCATGCACGCGGTTGGCTTCGACTTTATCCACATCACTCAACGGCGGCAGACGGTCACCCCATTGCATCAGCAACCGCGCCCGCTGTTCCCAGCTTGCAGCCTGCTGAAAAGTATCCAGCGCGGTGACGGCATCGTCAGGCAAGCTCATCGCAACAACTCCAGGGCCTGATCCAGCGCTTCAAAAAAACGCTCAAGGTCTTCGGAGTCGTTGTACAACGCCAACGACACCCGAATCGCCCCGGCCAGTTCAAAGCTTTTGAGCAACGGCATGGCGCAATGATGACCGGCGCGTACGGCGATTCCCTGTTCGGTCAGCAAATGCGCCAGATCAGCGTTATGCACACCCTCGACGACAAAACTGGCCAGTGCCAGTTGCGGCTTGCCCAGCAACCGGATTCCGTTGCGCGCTTCAAGGCCTTTGAGCAGATAGTCATGCAGCGCCGCTTCGTGGGCGGACACGGCGTCCTGATCCAGCCCGGCCAGATAGTCCAGGGTCGCCCCCAAGCCAATCACGCTGGAAATCGGCGGCGTACCCGCCTCGAACCCCAGCGGTGCAGGACGAAAGCGGGCGTCGTGGTAGTTGGCATCCAGCACCATTTCGCCGCCGAACTGCCACGGGCGCAGTTGTTCGAGCGCTTCATGACGACCGAACAGCGCACCCAGGCCATCCGGGCCGTAGAGCTTGTGGCTGGAAAACACATAGAAGTCGCAACCCAGCGCCTGCACGTCATGCCGACCATGCACCACGCCTTGAGCGCCGTCGACCACGGTCAGCGCGTTGTGCGCTTTGGCCATCGCCAGTAACGCGGGCAACGGCTGCCAGGCGCCGAGCACGTTGGACAGCTGACTGACCGCCAGCAGACGGGTAAGCGGGCCGATCAGGTGAGCGGCGGCTTCAAGGTCAATCAAGCCGTCGGCATCCAGTGGCAGGATCACCAGTTTCAAGTCGCGACGCTGGGCCAGTTGCTGCCACGGCAACAGGTTGGCGTGATGCTCCAGAGCGCTGATGACAATTTCATCGCCCGGATTGAATACGTGTTCCAGGCCATAGGCCAGGAGGTTCAGCGCGGACGTCGCGCCGTGGGTAAAGATGATCTGCCCGCAATCGCCGGCATTGAGCCATTGCGCGACTTTGCTGCGGCTGTCTTCGAACGCCTGGGTGGCATGGGCGCCGGGCAAGTGTTGCGCCCGATGCACGTTGGCCGCGCCGTTGGCATAGTAATGCGCCAGGGCATCCAGCAGGGCTTGAGGTTTTTGCGTGGTGGCGGCGTTGTCCAGATAAGTCTGGTCTTGCCGTTGCAGGGCGGCGATGGCCGGAAAATCGGCGCGCCAGGGAGAGGGAATCATCATGCTATCGGGCCCTGGTGAACATGGGCGGTGTGTACGCCTGACCCTGTGGGAGCGGGCTTGCTCGCGAAGGCGTCCTTGAGGTCGCCAAAAGCTTCGCGAGCAAGCCCGCTCCCACAGTTGATCGGTTGGGTTGCTGCAGCAATCAGTTGTGAGCGTGCAGCGCTTCGTTCAGTTCGATGGCCGATTTATGGGTTTTGCATTCCACGGCACCGGTCTCCGAATTGCGACGGAACAGCAGGTCAGGTTGACCGGCCAGTTCACGCGCCTTCACGACTTTGACCAGTTTGTTGTTTTCGTCCAGCAGCGCCACTTTAGTACCAGCGGTCACGTACAGGCCCGACTCAACGGTGTTGCGGTCGCCCAGCGGGATACCGATACCGGCGTTGGCGCCGATCAGGCAGCCTTCGCCGACCTTGATCACGATGTTGCCGCCACCCGACAGGGTGCCCATGGTCGAGCAACCGCCGCCCAGGTCCGAACCCTTGCCGACAAATACGCCAGCGGAAACGCGGCCTTCGATCATGCCCGGGCCTTCGGTGCCGGCGTTGAAGTTGACGAAACCTTCGTGCATCACGGTGGTGCCTTCGCCCACGTAAGCGCCCAGGCGAATACGCGCCGCGTCAGCGATACGCACGCCGGCCGGTACCACGTAGTCGGTCATTTTCGGGAACTTGTCCACCGAGAACACTTCCAGCAGCTCGCCGCGCAGACGGGCTTCCAGTTGATGTTCGGCCAGTTCGGCCAGATCGATCGCGCCCTGGCTGGTCCAGGCCACGTTCGGCAGCAACGGGAAGATCCCGGCCAGGTTCAGGCCGTGGGGCTTGACCAGGCGATGGGACAGCAGGTGCAGCTTGAGGTAAGCCTCAGGCGTGGAGCTCAGCTGTGCATCTTCGGCCAGCAGCGTGGCGACCAGCGGCTTGTGGCTCTCGGCCAGACGGGTCAGCAGTGCCGCTTGTGCAGCGTCGACGCTTTTCAGCGCTTCGGCCAGTTGGGACGCCTGAGCGGTGCTGAAGGCGATGGCCTGATTGCCGTCGGTGTAGCCCAGAACCGGCGCAATGGCGGCGACCAGTTCGGCCGACGGGTTGAGCAGTGGCTGCGCGTAAAACACTTCCAGCCATGCGCCTTGACGGTTTTGAGTGCCGACACCAAAGGCCAGGCTGAACAGGGTAGTGGACATGTTGATACCTCTAACAAAATGGAACGGGCTGCCTTACTTGAGCGCTGCCGCGTAGATATCTGGCTTGAAGCCAATCAGGGTTCGGTCACCGAGATCGAGCACCGGGCGCTTGATCATCGAAGGTTGTGCGAGCATCAGTTCGATGGCTTTGCGCTGGTCGAGATCGGCTTTGCGTTCGTCGTCGAGCTTGCGAAAGGTCGTGCCTGCACGGTTCAACACCACTTGCCAGCCGTGCTCGTCGCACCATTGGCTCAGGTGTTCACGGTCGATTCCGACCGTTTTGTAATCATGGAAGTCATAGCTGACAGCGTGTTCATCGAGCCAGGTGCGCGCCTTTTTCATGGTGTCGCAGGCTTTGATGCCGAAAAGGTGCAACGTTTTGCTTGAAGCGGTCAAGGAATTGCCCCCTTTGCAGGTGCTGAAAATAAAAGGTGACGGATTATGCCATGACCGAACGGTTTCGCGTCGGCTGTGGTCGGGTTTGTCTGTAGGCCATGGCGATCAGCTGTGTCGTGCGACATGGGGGCAACAGTCAGCGGCATCGGACGGCTGCCCCCCTGCAGCCGCCGCTGGTACAAATCTGTGGGGGCAACGGCTGGAGTGGCATAGCCTCGGTCGTCATCACCAGATCGGTGATGACGCATTGCGGGAAGTTGGGCTGTCAGCGTTTTGGATAAAGCAACTTCATGAGTTGTTTGTCTTTTCTACTGATCTTGCGGTTGATAGGAATTTCCCAATCGCCCAGTGTCAGTGTGTTAGCCACGGGGTGATGCATGATGGACTTCCTGTCGTAAGGCGTATAAATCGCTTCGATGGTATCGAAGGGCTGAAACAGGTTCATATCGACTTGTTCTTTGGTCAGTGGATTCATCTCTCGATTCTGGTAGAACTCATACACTTTCGGTTTATCCCAAGGAATATTGGCTTCGGGGTGTTGATGTTCGTGCATCGCCCCTAATGCATGTCCGAATTCATGAGTCACGATCACTTCGAAATCTTCATGTTCAGGTTCGACGCCCAGATCCATGGTTGGCCAGTCTGGATGAATCAATAGCGCATCGGTGCCCAACATCGAGCTGTTAATAGGGTTTTTTGTCGCAATTCGGATATCACCTTCCAGCCCTTCGACGAAATCGAAACTCAGATTGATATAGGGCAGCCACTGACTGGCCGCCCTGATGATCTTCTGTTTGTGTTCATCGTCGGGATCGTCGATAAATGCGATTTTGAGCGTGCGTCCATTTGCCCACAACTTCGAATAAGCGATCAGAGAGCGCTTGCGACGTGTGCCGAGGGTGGATCCTGCATTTCCGGGGTTTTCATTGATAGCCGCGTCGTAGGATTGCTGGTCGTCGGGCCATTGGATAAGGGTGCAGTTTTCAATATTGTTCATTAGGTACTTCTTCCATGAAGTAAAGGCTAAAGTTGTGTGTGAGTGCGCACAGTGATGCGCTGCATGAGAGTAAGAGGTCTCTGCAGTTCAGTGAATTTTAATTGCGAGTGATGTGTTACTGGTTATAAAAAAGCCCCCGCACTGTATTGCACAGTGCGGGCGGGGGAGACTATTTGTTGCGGGTAATGAACGCGCGAATGCGCTCGGCCGCTTCCACGCATTCAGCCAGCGGCGCAACCAGCGCCATGCGTATGCGTCCGGCACCCGGGTTGACGCCATCGACATCGCGGGACAAGTAGGAGCCCGGTACCACGGTCACGTGTTCCTGTTCGAACAGGTCACGGCAGAACGCCGCGTCATCACCGTTCACATTCGGCCACAGGTAAAAACCACCGTCCGGACGCTGTACGTCCATCACTGGGCTGAGGATCTCCAGCACCGCATCGTATTTCTCGCGGTACAGCGCACGGTTGGCGCGTACATGCACTTCATCATTCCATGCGGCAACGCTGGCCAGTTGGGTCTGAACCGGCATCGCGCAGCCGTGGTAGGTGCGATACAGCAGAAAGCCTTTGAGAATATCGGCATCACCGGCCACGAAGCCCGAACGCAGGCCGGGCAGGTTGGAACGCTTGGACAGGCTGTGGAACACCACGCAACGCTTGAAGTCCTTGCGACCCAGTTCGACGCATGCACTGAGCAGGCCGGCCGGTGGGGTTTGTTCGTCGAAATACAGTTCGCTATAGCATTCGTCTGCGGCGATCACGAAGTCGTATTCGTCAGCCAGGGCGATCAGCTTCTTCAGGGTTTCGACCGGAATCAGCGCACCGGTCGGGTTACCCGGCGAGCACAGGAACAGGATCTGGCAGCGTTTCCAGATGTCCGGCGAAACAGCGTCGAAATCCGGGTTGAAGCCGTTTTCATCCAGGCACGGCAGGTAATGCGGCTTGGCGCCGGCGAGGAATGCCGCGCCTTCGTAGATTTGATAGAACGGGTTCGGGCTGACCACCAACGCGTCGTCACCACGGTTGACCACGGTCTGGGTAAACGCGAACAGCGCTTCGCGCGTGCCATTGACCGGCAGCACATTGCGCGCCGGGTCGAGCCAGCCGTTCGGGACGCTGAAGCGGCGTTCGCACCAGGCTGCGATGGCTTCACGCAAGGCAGGGATGCCGAGGGTGGTCGGGTACACGGCCATCTGATCCAGATTGCTTGCCAGGGCTTCGGCGACAAAAGCTGGCGAGCGGTGTTTCGGTTCGCCGATGGACAGCGCGATGGCGCGCTTTTCCGGGTTGGGCGTAACGCTGCCGAGCAGGGCGCGGAGCTTTTCGAACGGGTAGGGCTGCAACTGGTTCAGAGCGTTGTTCATGGGGGCCTCGTTCAATGCAGGAGGGCTAGTGTGGTGTGGGGGGGCAACAAGCCCCCTCTCCACAGGAAGTCCATTCCCACAGGGGAAAATGGTTGGTTCAGATACTGATGCGCGACAGTTTGATATCGGGTTCCTGGCTGACGCTCAGCTGTTCGACGATGGCATCCTGCAAGCGG
The DNA here is from genome assembly GCF_000282495.1 of Pseudomonas sp. GM79. GTDB lineage: Bacteria > Pseudomonadota > Gammaproteobacteria > Pseudomonadales > Pseudomonadaceae > Aquipseudomonas. The sequence continues at coordinate 12,030 of NZ_AKJE01000034.1, read as the reverse complement.
CTGCACAGCAACGGGTCGGACAGCGGCTGGTTGTTCGCATCGGTGATGAAGAACACGTCTTCCACGCGCTCGCCCAGGGTGGCGATCTTGGCGTTTTGCAGCGACAAGTCGAATTCCAGGAAGATCGTGCCGATCCGCGCCAGCAACCCCGGACGGTCGGGCGCACTGAGCTCCAGCACGGTCACCGGACGCTGAGCATCGTTGTGGATTGTGACCTGTGGCGCAAACGCGAAATGCTTGAGCTGGCGCGGTACCCGACGCTGGATGATGGTCGGGTAGTTGTCCGGGTTGCGCAGGGCTTCGGTCAGGCCTTCGCGGATCTGCTTGACCCGCGCCGGGTTGTCGCCGATCGAGTCGCCATCGGTGTCGAGCACGATATAGGTGTCGAGAGTGAACTGGCTGCTGGAGGTGATGACCCGGGCATCGTGAATGTTCAGGTTGAGCTGGTCCATCGCTGCCACGGTCACGGCGAAAAAGTCGTGCTGGTCCGGTGCATAAATGAAGATCTGCGTACCGCCCTCGAACTCGCGCTGGGTGGTTTCCTTGATCAGCACCAGCGGGCCGCCGTCGGCCGGCTGCTGCAAAATCGCGTCAGTGTGCCAGGCCACGTCGCCGGCGGTGTGACGCAGGAAGTAGTCATCGCCCAATTGCGCCCAGAGCTGCTCGACATCGTCCGGATCGTTGCCGCCGCGTACGAGAATGTCCAGCGCCGCGCTCTGGGTCTGGCGGATCTGCTCTTCGCGATCCACCGGGTTTTCCAGGCCACGACGCAAGGCGCGCTTGGTCTCGGTGTAGAGCTGGCGCAACAGGCTCGCGCGCCAGGAGTTCCACAGCGTCGGGTTGGTTGCGTTGATGTCGGCAACGGTCAGCACGTACAGATAATCGAGGCGGGTTTCATCGCCTACGGTCTGCGCGAAATCGTGGATCACGTGCGGGTCGGACAGGTCTTTGCGCTGGGCCGTGGTCGACATCACCAGATGGTTCTGCACCAGCCACACGATCAGGCGGCTATCCCAGATCGGCAACTGGTGGCGCTGGCAAAAAGCTTCGGCATCCACCGCGCCGATTTCCGAGTGATCGCCATGCCGGCCCTTGCCGATGTCGTGATAAAGACCGGCCAGGTAAATCAGTTCGGGTTTGGGCAGTTTGGCCATGAGCTTGCTGGCCAGCGGGAATTTTTCCGACACCTGGGTGTACTGCAGCTTTCGCAAGTGCTTGATCAGGTTCAGGGTGTGCGCGTCGACCGTATAGATATGAAACAGGTCATGCTGCATCTGCCCGACAATGAAGCCGAACTCCGGCAGATAGCGCCCAAGGATGCCGTAACGGTTCATCCGCCGCAGATTGCGGTGGATGCCGATTTTGCACTTGAACAGCTCGATGAACAGGCTGGTATTACGAATATCGTTGCGGAAGTCGTCATCAATCAGATGACGATTCTCGCGCAGCAGGCGGATGGTATCGGCGCGTACACCTTTGATTTCCGGTTGCTGGGCCATCAGCACAAAGATCTCGAGCATGGCGAATGGCGTACGGCGGAACACGTTGTCGCTACGCGCCTCGATGTAGCCATCGTGCAGCTGGAACCGCGAGTTGATCGGCTGTGGTGGTGCTTCGTCTTCGGGGGCCAGGATCACTTCTTCAAAGTGCTGGATGATCAGGTCGCTGAGCTGGGCAATGCTCATGACTACCCGGTAATACTGCTGCATGAAGTTTTCGATGGCTTGCTTGGCATCGTTACCTTCGAACCCCAATAGCCCGGCGATGGAGCGCTGGTGGTCGAACAGCAGGCGGTCTTCGGAACGGCCAGCGAGCATGTGCAGTGCGTAACGTACCTTCCACAAAAACTCCTGGGAGGAGGCCAGCAGGGCGTTTTCGCTCTCTACCAGGAAACCTTCGCCCGCAAGGGCCCGCAGGTTCAGGGTGCCGTACTGACGCCGGGCGACCCAGAGAATCGTCTGAATATCCCGCAGTCCGCCTGGAGAACCTTTGACGTTGGGTTCCAGGTTGTATTCGGTGTCGTTGTACTTGTGGTGGCGGGCTTTCTGCTCGGCGCGCTTGGCCAGGAAGAACTCCTTGCTGGGCCACATGTGCTCGGTGCTGGTGACATCCAGCATGCGCTGGCGCAGGCGTTCGGGGCCGCAAATGGTGCGGCTTTCCATCAGATTGGTGACGACCGTCAGGTCGGCGCGAGCCTCGACGGCGCATTCATCCACCGAACGAACGCTCTGGCCGACTTCCAGGCCGATGTCCCACAGCAACGTCAGAAAGCGTTCGATGGAATCCCGAAAAATTTCGTGATCGGCGCTGTCCAGCAAAATCAGCAGATCGATGTCGGAATAGGGGTGCAACTCGCCGCGACCGTAGCCGCCGACTGCCACCAGGGCGATATCGGCGTCTTCGCTCCAGTTAAACTGTTCCCAGGCTTGTTGCAGGATGTTGTCGACAAACCAGGCGCGATCCTCGATCAGCCGGCGAATGTCCCGGCCACTGCGGAACCGCTCGTCGAGCACCTCGCGGGCCTGACGGATCGCCTTCTTGAAAGCAGCAATAGGGCTTGCCTTCAGGGCCAGTTCAGCCTGGAACTGGCCGCGGTCGAAGAGTTCGGGATCCACCTGCGGCATCGATTGGCTTTCCTTTCTATAAGGCTGGGAACGGAGCGGGCGGGATCAGGCCGAAACGCGCGCGATGGTATCGTCGTTGCGCAGGGTGAAGATCTCGTAGCCGGTTTCGGTCACCAACAGGGTGTGCTCCCACTGCGCCGACAGCTTGCGATCCTTGGTGATAGCGGTCCAGCCGTCGCCCAATACCTTGGTATCGGCCTTGCCCTGGTTGATCATCGGCTCGATGGTGAAGGTCATGCCGGCCTTCAGTTCCATGCCGGTGCCGGCGCGGCCGTAGTGCAGGATTTGTGGTTCTTCGTGGAACACCTTGCCGATGCCATGACCGCAAAACTCGCGAACCACCGAGAAGCCGTTCTTTTCGGCGTGCTTCTGGATCACTTCACCGATATCGCCCAGGCGGCAGCCGGGTTTGACCAGTTCGATGGCCTTGTACATGCATTCCTGAGTCACCTGGGACAGACGCTCGGCCCAGACCGGCACGGTACCGACGTGGAACATGCGGCTGGTGTCGCCGTGGTAACCGTCCTTGATCACGGTGACGTCGATGTTCAGCGTGTCGCCATCCTTCAACGGTTTCTCGTTCGGGATGCCATGGCAGACCACATGGTTGATCGAGGTGCAGATCGACTTCGGGAAGCCCTTGTAGTTGAGCGGGGCAGGGATGGCTTTCTGCTCATTGACGATGTAGTCGTGGCAGATGCGGTCCAGTTCTTCGGTGGTGACACCCGGCTTGACATAATCGGCAATCATTTCCAGCACATCGGCGGCCAATTTGCCGGCGATCCGCATTTTTGCGATGTCCTCTGGGGTTTTGAGGGTGACGGTCATACAGGCTCTCTCTGCGCTCAATGGCGCCTTCTAAAACGAAATGGGCATTGCGTGAGCGATCTTCGCAGCCCTGAAAAACGCGATTCTACCAGACGATCAGCGCAAATCTGAGCCTCTGTGCATCGCTTCTCTCTATAGGATGGCGCATTCTGGGAAGATTCCAAGGCAGGGGTGAAAAGCATTCCTCAGGTTTTCAGAATCCGGGTTCCGTTTTTTTCTGCCTTGTGATATAAAATGCGCCGCTTTCCGGGGATACCCTGGGAAGCTTAAATCCACACACGTGTCGACACGATGACCTGGGTGCCTTCAGCTGATGCTGCTGGTTGGTCATTGGGATACGTGGAGGCCAAACCCGACTTATTAAGGAACTATCATGTCCCAAGTCAACATGCGCGATATGCTGAAGGCCGGTGTGCACTTCGGTCACCAGACCCGTTACTGGAACCCGAAAATGGGTAAGTACATTTTCGGCGCGCGTAACAAGATCCACATTATCAACCTTGAAAAAACCCTGCCAATGTTCAACGAAGCTCTGACTTTCGTAGAGCGTCTGGCCCAGGGCAAAAACAAGATCCTGTTCGTCGGCACCAAGCGTTCCGCTGGCAAGATCGTTGCTGAAGAAGCAGCACGTTGCGGTTCGCCGTACGTCGATCACCGCTGGTTGGGCGGCATGCTGACCAACTTCAAAACCATCCGTGCTTCCATCAAGCGTCTGCGTGACCTTGAAGTACAAGCCGAAGACGGTACTTTCGCCAAGCTGACCAAGAAAGAAGCGCTGATGCGCACTCGCGATCTTGAGAAGCTGGATCGTTCCCTGGGTGGTATCAAGGACATGGGCGGTCTGCCAGACGCTCTGTTCGTTATCGACGTTGATCACGAGCGCATCGCGATCACCGAAGCCAACAAGCTGGGCATCCCGGTTATCGGCGTAGTCGATACCAACAGCAGCCCGGAAGGCGTTGACTACATCATCCCAGGCAACGATGACGCAATCCGCGCTATCCAGCTGTACATGGGTTCGATGGCTGACGCTGTTATCCGCGGTCGCAACCACGTTGCTGGCGGCACCGAGCAGTTTGTTGAAGAAGCTCCGGCAGCTGCAGCTGAGTAATTGACGCCCTGGCGTTGACTCAGTAAGCAAAAAGGGGGCTTGGCCCCCTTTTTGCCACCTCGAAAACCATTTGTGAGCAGCGCAGCTACAGCATCTGTAACGTGCAGCGGCTAACAAGGGTGGTTCGGGAAGAATTGAACGCCCGTTCGATCGGGTGGAATGGTTGAAAACCTATCCAAGAGGAATTTGAAAATGGCAGAGATTACTGCAGCGTTGGTCAAAGAACTGCGCGAGCGTACTGGCGAAGGCATGATGGACTGCAAAAAGGCCTTGACCAAGGCCGGCGGCGACATCGAAAAAGCCATTGATGACATGCGTGCTTCGGGCGCCATCAAGGCTGCCAAGAAAGCTGGCAACGTTGCCGCTGAAGGCGCGATCGCTCTTAAAGAAGACGGTAAATCCGCCGTTCTGCTGGAAGTGAACTCGCAGACCGACTTCCTGGCTTTGCAGGATGATTTCAAGGCATTTGTTGCTTCCAGCGTAGAAAAAGCGTTCGCTGACAAGCTGACTGACGTCGCTCCGCTGATCGAAGCTCAAGAAGCCGATCGTCTGGTTCTGGTCGGCAAGGTTGGCGAAAACGTCAACATCCGTCGCCTGGCTCGTGTTGAAGGTGATGTTGTTGGTGGTTACCTGCACGGCAACAAGATCGGTGTCGCGGTTGTTCTCAAGGGCGGCAACGTTGAGCTGGCCAAAGACATCGCTATGCACGTAGCGGCGACCAACCCTGAATTCCTGCTGCCGTCGGAAGTTTCCGCTGAAGCGATTGAGCGTGAGAAGGGCGTGTTCCTGACCCTCAACGCTGACAAGATCGCCGGCAAGCCAGAAAACATCGTTGAAAACATGGTCAAAGGCCGTATCAGCAAGTTCCTGGCTGAAGCGAGCCTGGTTGAGCAGGCGTTCGTCAAGAACCCTGAAATCAAGGTCGGCGAACTGGCCAAGAAAGCCGGTGCAGAAATCGTTTCGTTCACCTACTTCAAAGTAGGCGAAGGCATTGAGAAGCCGGTCGACAACTTCGCTGAAGAAGTTGCTGCCCAGCTGGCTGCTGCCAAGCAATAAGACGGTTTTTTAACTGTCGCCCTGAAGAGGCTGCCCGCTCACGCGCGCAGCCTCTTTTCAGATGGGGATGCCAATTTATTTGGCTTCTCGTCGGAACTGGCTTACAAAGCCGTGTTCCGATGGCGCTGTGATAGCGTCAAGCTAGAGTGAACGCAGGCTGCAAACAGCCCGCAAAGAATTTTTTAAAATACGCCGCAGGAGAGATTCGCAATGGCTCAGCAGGGCAGTGGTTATCAGGCTCGCTATAAACGCATTCTACTCAAGCTTAGCGGCGAGGCCCTGATGGGCTCGGAAGAGTTCGGGATCGATCCGAAAGTTCTGGATCGCATGGCGCTGGAAGTTGGCCAACTGGTCGGCATCGGTGTTCAGGTTGGTCTGGTGATCGGCGGGGGTAACCTGTTTCGCGGTGCGGCGCTCAGCGCGGCCGGCATGGATCGGGTCACTGGCGACCACATGGGCATGCTGGCCACTGTGATGAACGCCCTGGCGATGCGTGATGCGCTGGAACGTGCCAATATCTCGGCCATCGTGATGTCGGCCATTTCCATGGTTGGCGTGACCGATCACTATGATCGCCGCAAAGCCATGCGCCACCTGAACGCCAAGGAAGTCGTGATTTTTGCGGCCGGTACCGGTAATCCGTTCTTCACCACGGATTCGGCAGCTTGCTTGCGTGCAATCGAAATCGACGCTGACGTCGTGCTCAAGGCAACCAAGGTCGATGGCGTTTACACGGCTGATCCATTCAAAGACCCGCATGCCGAGAAGTTCGATCATCTGACTTATGATGAAGTACTGGATCGCAAGCTGGGCGTGATGGATCTGACGGCTATTTGCCTGTGCCGCGACCACAAGATGCCGTTGCGCGTATTTAACATGAACAAGCCCGGCGCCCTGCTGAACATCGTACATGGCGGCGCTGAAGGGACTCTGATCGAGGAAGGCCAACAATGATCAACGAAATCAAGAAAGACGCTCAAGAGCGCATGAAAAAATCCGTCGAATCGCTGGCGCACAACTTCGGCCGTATTCGTACGGGCCAGGCGCACCCAAGCATTCTGGAAGGTGTCATGGTTCCGTACTACGGCTCCGACACGCCGATCAAGCAAGTGGCGAACATCACCGTGAAAGACGCCCGTACCCTGCAAGTAGTTGCCTTTGAGCGCAACATGCTGGGTGCCGTCGACAAAGCCATCGGTAGCGCGGGTCTGAACCTCAACCCGACCAACCTCGGCGAGTTGCTGCTGATCTCCATGCCGGCCCTGACCGAAGAAACCCGCAAGGGCTTCACCAAGCAGGCTCGCGATGTCGCTGAAGATGCCCGTGTTGCGGTGCGCAACATCCGTCGTGATGCGAACAGCCAACTCAAGGATCTGGTCAAGGAAAAGGAAATCAGCGAAGACGAAGAGCGTCGCGCTACTGGCGAAATTGATGATCTGACCAAAAAATACGTGGCTGAAATTGACGCGAATTTGGCGCAGAAAGAAAAAGACCTGATGGCCGTATAAGGGTCACGTTTTAATGGATAAGACAAAGCAGACTGTGCCGTCCGCGGTGCCGCGCCATGTCGCGATCATCATGGATGGTAATAATCGGTGGGCGAAAAAACGCTTTATGCCGGGTGTCGCCGGGCATAAAGCGGGCGTGGATGCGGTGCGTGCGGTGATTGAGGTGTGTGCCGAGGCCAAGGTCGAAGTACTGACCTTGTTCGCCTTCTCCAGCGAGAACTGGCAGCGCCCGGTAGATGAAGTCAGTGCCTTGATGGATTTATTCTTCAAGGCGTTGCGTCGCGAGGCCAAGCGCCTCAACGACAACAACATCAGTTTGCGCATCATTGGCGATCGTTCGCGTTTTCACCCGGAGCTTCAGGCCGCCATGCGCGAAGCCGAGGCGATGACTGTCGGTGCCAACCGCTTTGTCCTGCAGATCGCTGCCAACTACGGCGGTCAGTGGGATATCGCGCAAGCCGCGCAGCGTCTGGCCCGAGAAGTTCAGGCCGGGCATCTGCGTCCGGAGGACATTACCCCCGAGCTGTTGCAAACCTGCCTGGCGACCGGTGATCTGCCGTTGCCAGACTTGTGCATCCGTACCGGTGGCGAGCATCGCATCAGCAATTTCTTGTTGTGGCAACTGGCTTACGCCGAGTTGTACTTCTCCGACCTGTTCTGGCCGGACTTCAAACACGACGCCATGCGCAATGCGCTAGCCGATTTCGCTTCTCGCCAGCGTCGCTTCGGTAAAACGAGCGAGCAGGTCGAGGCTGGAGCCCGGGTTTAATGCTTAAACAACGAATCATCACGGCACTGATTCTGCTGCCGATTGCCCTGGGCGGGTTTTTCCTGCTCGAAGGGTCCGGTTTTGCGCTGTTCATCGGGCTGGTGGTGACGCTTGGGGCGTGGGAGTGGGCGCGGTTGGCAGGTTTCGCTGCTCAGTCGATTCGCCTTGCCTATGCCGCTGTGGTCGCGTTGATGCTGTTTTTCATGCACATCCTGCCGGGGCTCGCGCCTTGGGTGTTGGGTGCCGCGGTGCTCTGGTGGGGCATGGCCACGTACCTGGTGTTGACCTATCCACAGTCCAGTCAACATTGGGCCAGTGCTGCCTGCAAGCTGGTGATCGGTTTGTTGATTCTGTTACCGGCGTGGCAAGGCCTTGTTCTGATCAAGCAGCAGCCCTTGGGTAACTGGCTGATCATGGCGGTGATGGTGCTGGTCTGGGGGGCCGATATCGGTGCGTACTTTTCCGGTCGGGCCTTCGGCAAACGCAAGCTGGCGCCACAGGTCAGCCCTGGCAAGAGCTGGGAAGGCGTGTACGGCGGCTTGCTGGTGAGTCTGGTGATTACCGCAATCGTCGGTTTTGTGCGGGACTGGAGTTTCGCTCAGATGCTGATGGGGCTGTTCGGTGCCGCAATAATCGTGTTCATTTCGGTGGTGGGCGACCTCACCGAAAGCATGTTCAAGCGCCAGTCGGGGATCAAGGACAGCAGTAATCTGCTGCCTGGCCACGGCGGCGTGCTGGACCGAATCGATAGCCTGACGGCGGCGATTCCGGTATTCGCCGTGCTGCTGTGGATGGCCGCCCCGTGAGCCGCCCACAACAGATTACCGTGCTGGGAGCGACCGGTTCGATTGGTCTGAGTACCCTCGACGTCATCGCCCGTCATCCCGAGCGTTATCAGGTTTTCGCCTTGAGCGGTTTCACTCGTTTGAGTGAGCTGTTGGCGCTGTGTGTGCGTCATGTACCGCGCTTCGCCGTCGTGCCGGAGTCTGGCGCTGCCCGACGCTTGCAGGACGATTTGCGCGCGGCCGGTCTGTCGACCCGGGTTCTGGTAGGGGAGGAGGGCTTGTGTCAGGTCGCCTCCGATCCGCAAGTCGATGCGGTAATGGCGGCTATTGTCGGTGCGGCGGGCTTGCGTCCGACTCTGGCAGCGGTCGAGGCTGGCAAGAAGATTCTTCTGGCCAATAAAGAAGCGCTGGTGATGTCCGGTGCGCTGTTTATGCAGGCCGTGCGCAAAAGCGGTTCAGTGCTGCTGCCGATCGACAGCGAACACAACGCGATTTTCCAGTGCATGCCACAGGATTTCGCTCGTGGGCTTGGTGCGGTCGGGGTGCGTCGGATTTTACTGACAGCCTCTGGCGGCCCGTTCCGGCAGACGCCCATGGCCGAACTGGAGCATGTTTCCCCCGAACAAGCGTGTGCCCATCCGAATTGGTCCATGGGGCGCAAGATTTCAGTGGATTCGGCCAGCATGATGAACAAAGGGCTCGAGCTGATCGAAGCCTGCTGGCTGTTCGATGCCACGCCGTCCCAGGTCGAAGTGGTGATTCACCCGCAGAGCGTGATCCATTCGCTGGTCGACTACATCGATGGTTCGGTATTGGCGCAGTTGGGCAATCCGGACATGCGAACGCCGATCGCCAATGCCCTGGCCTGGCCGGAACGAATCGACTCGGGTGTTGCGCCGTTGGACCTGTTTGCCATCGCTCGCCTGGATTTCCAGGCGCCCGATGAGGAACGTTTTCCGTGCCTGCGCCTTGCGCGTCAAGCCGCCGAAGCTGGCAATAGTGCGCCGGCCATGCTCAATGCCGCGAATGAGGTGGCTGTGGCGGCGTTTCTCGACGGGCGGGTTCGCTACCTGGAAATCGCGAGTATTATCGAGGAAGTGTTGAACCTCGAGCCTGTGGTTGCAGTGAATGATCTCGAGGCAGTGTTTACGGCTGATGCGAAAGCACGGGTACTGGCCGGGCAATGGTTGAGCCGTCACGGGCGATAAGTGCTGCGATACGTTGCCCCATGCAGCACTGATAGGATTGCGGAGAAAGTACATGAGCGCGCTCTATATGATTGTCGGCACCCTGGTAGCGCTGGGTGTGCTGGTCACCTTCCACGAGTTCGGCCATTTCTGGGTCGCACGTCGCTGTGGGGTCAAAGTGCTGCGTTTCTCCGTGGGCTTTGGCATGCCGTTGTTGCGCTGGCACGACAGCAAAGGCACTGAGTTCGTAATCGCCGCCATCCCGTTGGGTGGCTACGTGAAGATGCTCGACGAGCGCGAAGGCGAGGTCCCGGCCGAGCAGGTCGATCAATCCTTCAATCGCAAATCTGTCCGTCAGCGCATCGCCATCGTCGCGGCCGGCCCGATCGCCAACTTTCTATTGGCAATGGTGTTTTTCTGGGCGTTGGCAATGCTGGGCAGCGAGCAGGTGCGGCCGGTTATCGGCGCGGTAGAGTCTGGCAGTATTGCCTCCAAGGCAGGTTTGAGCCCGGGCCAGGAAATCATGGCCATCGATGGCGAGCCAACCTCCGGCTGGGCTGCGGTGAATCTGCAACTGATCCGTCGCTTGGGTGAGAGCGGTTCCCTTCAATTGCTGGTCCGCGAACAGGGCTCCACGGTGGACTCACCCCGTGAGCTGGTGCTGAACAAGTGGCTCAAGGGGGCCGAGGAGCCAGATCCGATTCGCTCGCTGGGCATTCGTCCTTGGCGTCCGGCGTTGCCACCCGTCCTGGCCGAATTTGATCCGAAAGGGCCGGCTAAGGCTGCCGGCCTGAAAACGGGTGACCGCTTGTTGGCCCTTGATGGCAAGGCGCTGGACGACTGGCAGCAGGTAGTCGACATCGTCCGTATGCATCCGGATACCAAAATCATGCTGCGCGTCGAGCGCGATGGTGCTCAAATCGACGTCCCTGTGACGTTGGCCGCTCGCGGCGAGAGCAAATCGCCCAGTGGTTATCTGGGTGCCGGGGTGAAAGCGGTCGATTGGCCACCAGAGATGATTCGCGAAGTCAGTTACGGTCCGGTGGCTGCGATTGGCGAGGGTGCCCGACGCACTTGGACCATGAGTGTACTGACCCTCGATTCTCTCAAGAAAATGTTGTTCGGTGAGCTCTCGGTAAAAAACTTGAGTGGACCGATAACCATTGCTAAAGTGGCGGGCGCTTCTGCCCAGTCGGGCGTCGCTGATTTCCTGAATTTCCTTGCTTATCTGAGTATTAGCCTGGGGGTTCTGAATTTGTTGCCCATTCCTGTACTGGATGGGGGGCATTTGTTGTTTTATCTGATCGAGTGGGCGCGTGGTCGTCCCTTGTCGGATCGGGTGCAAGGTTGGGGGATACAGATCGGTATCAGTTTGGTGGTCGGGGTGATGTTACTTGCTCTGGTTAATGATCTGGGCCGACTGTAACGCTTCGCTGAATTGCGAATCTGCCGCATTTTGCGGCAGTTTTTATTGCCAGTTGGAATAAGAAAGGACTTCATGAAACGTCTGCTGCTAACTGCGGTTCTCACCGTATTGATGATCGCCGAAGTTCACGCCGAGTCCTTCACTATCTCTGATATTCGCGTCAATGGCCTACAGCGGGTCTCCGCGGGTAGCGTCTTTGGTGCCTTGCCGTTGAACGTCGGCGAACAGGCGGATGATCGTCGCCTGGTGGAATCCACTCGTGCGTTGTTCAAAACCGGGTTCTTTCAAGATATCCAGCTGGGTCGCGATGGCAACGTCCTCGTCATCACTGTAGTCGAGCGTCCGTCGGTCGCCAGTATCGAGATCGAAGGCAACAAGGCGATCTCCACTGAAGACCTGATGAAGGGCCTCAAACAATCCGGTCTGGCCGAAGGCGAGATCTTCCAGCGCGCCACCCTCGAAGGTGTGCGTAACGAGCTGCAGCGTCAGTACGTCGCTCAGGGCCGCTACTCCGCTACTGTCGATACCGAAGTGGTGCCACAGCCGCGTAACCGCGTGGGCCTGAAGGTCAACATCAACGAAGGCACCGTTGCAGCTATCCAGCACATCAACGTGGTGGGTAACACTGTTTTCCCTGATGAAGACCTCATCGACCTGTTCGAACTCAAGACTAGCAACTGGTTGTCGTTCTTCAAGAATGACGACAAGTACGCTCGTGAAAAACTCTCCGGTGACC
>NZ_AKJE01000033.1 GCF_000282495.1 Pseudomonas sp. GM79 | reverse complement strand
CTGCGGCAGCTCCTACAGGGAGGACGCGACCGCCATATGACGCAAGCGACGATTTAAAGGTCTTTTGCAGACACCTTTTTCTGTCCATCTGGTTAATAATCGACGGCATAATTTTTCGCCCCGGCACTCTGCTCAGCCAGAAGGTCGGGGCTTTGCTTTTACTGTCGAGTCACTGCCATGGATTGTGTTATCGAGGTGTTCCGGTGAGCGCCACCCGGCGTAGCGCCGATGGATTTGCCCTGCAAGTGATGGTCGGGCTGTGCCTGATCTGGGGCGTGCAGCAGGTGATGATCAAGTGGGCCGCGCCCGACATCGCGCCGGTCATGCAAGCGGCGGGGCGGTCGGGTATTTCCGCGTTGCTCGTAGGATTGTTGATCTGCTGGAAGGGCGGTTGGGATCAGGTTGGCACTACCTGGCGCGGCGGCTTGCTGGCGGGTGCGTTGTTTGGCCTGGAGTTCTTCTTCATTTCCGAAGGTCTGCAACTGACCACGGCCGCGCACATGTCGGTGTTCCTTTATACCGCGCCGATCTTCACCGCGTTGGGCGTGCATTGGCTGCTGCCGAGTGAGCGTTTAAGACCGGTGCAGTGGCTGGGGATTGTTCTCGCCTTCATCGGCATTGCCATTGCGTTTGCCGGTGGCGTGTCCTGGGACAACCTCGACCACCGCATGCTGATGGGGGATGCGTTGGGCGTGCTGGCCGGCGCGTCATGGGGCGCGACCACCGTGGTGGTGCGCGCCTCGCGTCTGTCGGAAGCGCCAGTGACCCTGACGCTGTTTTATCAACTGATTGTCGGCTTCGTCGGCCTGCTGTTGATCGCGATCCTCAGCGGGCAGGTCACCCATGTCAGCCTGACCACTGTTGCTGTGGCCAGCGTGCTGTTCCAAGGGTTGGTGGTGTCGTTCTTCAGTTACCTGACCTGGTTCTGGCTGCTGCGCCGTTATCTGGCAGCGAACCTGGCGGTGTTTTCGTTCATGACGCCGCTGTTCGGCGTCACATTCGGCGTGGTGCTGCTGGGCGAAGAACTGAGTCTCAACTTTGTGATCGGCGCGGTGCTGGTTCTGCTCGGGATCACTTTTGTGAGCGCAGAGCAGTGGGTCCGCCGTCGTTTGCGCAAAGTACTTGGGCAACCCTGATCGGGCGCAGCAACAGGCCTCCTGCGATGAGCAAACCGCTGCCGGCGATCACCAGCGCGGGTTGCAATCCACCGCTGAAATGGCTGCTCAGTGCGGCCAATAACGGCCCGCTGAGCTGACCCACGGCGAAGCACGCGGTTAGCAGCCCGGCGTTGCGCTGGGTGGCATGGGGCGCCAGTTCCCGGGAGCGCTGCATCACCAGTTGCATGCAGGCCAGGAACGGCCCGCCACACAGGATCACCCCCAACGCCAGGCCGGCACCGCTGCCCAACAGGCAAGCAAACACCCCGGCCGCCTGCAGCCACAGAGTAGCCATCAGCCAATGGCGAGTGGCATTCGGGTTGTGCCGGCGCAGGCTCACCAACACCACCCCGATTGCCGCCGCCAAGCCGAAGCACGGCCAGAACAGATCGGCTTGCCATTGCCCATGGAACTGCGCGCTGGCCATTTGCGAGAGAAAAGTGGCCGGGATGATATAGCCCAAACCGTACAGACCATAGATCACCGGTAAACGTCCGACACCTTGGGCACTCGATGTGACGGCAGACGGTATCGCCGTAGAAAGGGCGGCCGGTTGCGGCAGGAACGGCAGAATCCCCAGCAGCATCACCAGCCCGACACCGGCATACACCAGCCACAAGACTGCGGACGTCTGCCCCAGCAGGTTCGAGCCCAGAGCCAACAACCCTGTCAGAAAAATCCCCAGGCCCGGCCCGGCAAAGACCAGGGCGCCAAGTCGCGGACGACCGGCCGCCGCTGCCAGCGGTTGACTCAATGCGGTAATCATCACCAACACCCAGGCGCTGGCCACGCCCGTGCCGAAACGCAGCACCAGATGCGACCAGAACCCGTCGGCCCAGAACGAGGCCAGGGTCAGCAGCACACAAAGCCACAATCCGCCAAACAGGCGTCGACGAACCTGATCGGGACGACGGGCGAACATCGCGTCCACCGCGCCGACGAAGTAGCCGAGGTAGTTGGCGGCGGCAATCAGACCAGCGGCAGTCAGGTCGATCTGGCCTTCGCTGAGCAAGTGCGGCAGTTGCGGGGTCAGGGCGAAACGCCCGATACCCATGGCCATCATCAGGGCGATGAAGCTGGCGGTTAAGCGAATCAGAGGGGACATGGTCTGAGTTCTGTTCCGAGGATCAATGACCGTCAGGCTAGGACTGATTGACTTTCTTTAAAAATGAATAATAGTGAGAAACTTGTTCTGATTTGGAGAATGGCGTGGAATTCAGCCAATTGCGGATCTTCCAGGCGGTGGCGCAGGAGGGCTCCATTACCCGCGCTGCTGAACGCCTGCATCGTGTGCCGTCCAACCTGTCGACCCGGCTCAAGCAGCTCGAAGAGCAACTCGGTGTCGAACTGTTCGTACGTGAGCGTCAGCGTTTGCAGTTGTCACCTGCGGGAAAAGTCCTCTTGGACTACACCGCCAAGCTGTTCGCCTTGCACGACGAAGCCCATGCGGCAGTGCAGGGTGGGCAACCGGCCGGGGATTTCGTACTGGGCACCATGTACAGCACCGCCGCGATTCACCTGCCAGAGCTGTTGGCGCGTTATCACCGCAGCTATCCGGCGGTGAACCTGCAAGTGCAATCGGGCCCCAGCGGCGAATTGCTCGAAGGTCTGCTCACCGGGCGCCTCGATGCGGCGCTGGTGGACGGTCCGCTGGAACTGGCCGGGCTCGACGGCGTGCCGTTGTGCGACGAACGGCTGGTGTTGATCAGCGAGGCCGATCATCCGCCGGTACGCAGCGCACTGGATGTCGAAGGACGTTCGGTGTTCACGTTTCGCCAGGGCTGTTCCTACCGGATGCGTCTGGAAGCCTGGTTCGCCCATGATCACGCGGCCATGGGCCGGGCGATGGAGATCGAGTCTTATCCGGGAATGCTCGCCTGTGTGATTGCCGGCTCTGGCGTGGCGCTGATGTCGGAGTCGATGCTCGCCAGCCTGCCGGGGCGCGAAAGCGTGGCAGTGCACCCGTTGGCCGAGCCGTTCGCCAGTGCGACTACTTGGCTGATGTGGCGCAGAGGCATGGTCGGGGCCAACCTGAATGCATGGATCGAGCAGCAGCAGGCGGTGTATCCGTCGGCAGTGATTCAGGCCCGGGCAATTGCTTGAGCGGGCGGTTTGGGATTTGGATCAATTTAGTAACAGATCATTGCGATCTTGGGCGAGCATTGCGTAGGACTTCGGACTATTATCAGTGCGAAGGGGCTACAGAACTTCGGCCGCTCGGCACGACCCTGAAGGGGGGCATCATGAAAGAGAAAATCCAAAACTGGCTGCATGACCTGGGTGTCGCACTCGGTTTGATCGAACCGCCTCTGCAACCCATACCCATTCGCACTGACGACGAACAACGTCGCCGCCAGCAGCGCCGCCGGTAAATCTGGCAAATCACCTGTGGCGAGGGAGCTTGCTCCCGCTGGGGTGCGCAGCGGCCCCATTCATCGCCACTGAGGTGGATCAGCTCGAGCACGGATGCAGCTTGCGATTGCTGTGCAATCGAGCGGGAGCAAGCTCCCTCGCCACAGAGGTTCATTCGTCATATCGGTGGTATCTGACTACCCGTCTCAATACCGCCTGATCTCAATCAAAAACCGGCTCAAGTCGTCGACGGTCGTCGCAGTCTTGAGCATCCGGTCTTCTTCGGCGGTAAACGCCGTCAAACCCAGCTGATCTTCCAGATGGAAAATCAGTTCCTCAATATCTTCTTCATCCAATCCCAACTGCACCAGACGGGTGTTGTCGTCGAAGTCATCCCGGCCCTCCAGCAGGCGGCTGATGAAGCTGTGCACGGCTGTACGAACGGCGTCTTTTGTCATGATTGTTCTTCGAGGGCGTTATTGTTGTTGTCCCTGGTGCTGAGTACAGCAGGCTTCAGGCGTGTCGGCGCTGCCACTCGTCTATCATCGTGCGCAAATACTCCCCGGAAAAACTCCCGAAATGCCCGCCATGCACCGTGCGGATCGGCAGCGCGCGCAAGCGTTGCAGGCTGCAGGCGTAGTCGTCGAGGTTGGAGTGATAGGCGTCTTCGATCAGCGGCCCGTCATAAATGATGTCGCCGCTGAACAGGGTTTCGGTCGCCGCCTCATACAGGCTGATGCCGCCCGGTGAATGACCCGGCGTGTGCAGCACTTGCAGGACCCGATCACCGAGATCAAGCACGTCGCCTTCTTCAATCAAACCCGTGGCCGGTGCGGCTTTGACCCGGTATTCGGCGTAGCACAACGGGCAGTCGGGGTGAGCCTCGAACATGTCGTCACCGACGAAAGCCTTGCTCAGGGTGTTTTCGCCGTCGGGCTCGGCGAGAATCTGTGCTTCGGCCGGGTGCACCAGCCGTTCGGGGAATTCGTGATGCCCGGCGATGTGGTCGAAATGGCAATGGCTGGCCACCGCCACCAGTGGTCGTTCGGTGATCCACGGCAATTGCTCGCGCAGGCTGACCAGGCCGGAACCGCTGTCCAGCAGCAAATCCTTGTCACGCCCCTGAATGTGCCAGAGGTTGCAGCGGTAAAAGGGCCTAATGTAAGGCTCGTGAATCAGACGGATGCCGTCGCTGAGCTGTTTGACCTCGAACCACTGATCGCGGCTGACGATCTTCATAAGCAGATTCCTTCAGGCGAAAAAAAACGGGTGTGGCAACCGACGCCACACCCGTCGAAGAAAGCATCTAGTCGTTATGGAAAGCTTAGGCGGCGCTGGCCACCACTGCCGGGCGACGGGACAGCAAGCTGACCACTACGAAACTCACCAGACCCACGCCGAGGCTGTAGTAGATCGGAGTGTTGGCGTCCATACCGTCCTTGAACATGAACAGCAGCGCGGTGGCAAAGCCCATGCCCATGCTGGCGATAGCGCCTGCGGTGGTTGCGCGTTTCCAGAAGATTGCACCGATCAGCGGGATCAGCATGCCGCCCACCAACAGGTTGTAGGCCAGGGTCAAGGCACTGATCACGTCGTTTACCACCAGCGCGATACCCAGCACGGCGATGCCAGTCAGCAGGGTGAACAGGCGGTTGACCGCCAGGCTCGACTGTTTACCGCCGCGCAGTTTCGGCAGCAGGTCTTCGGTCAGGGTGGTGGAGGCCGCGAGCAAGCCGGCACTGGCGGTGGACATCATGGCCGCCAGGGCAGCCGCAATCACCAGGCCACGGATACCATCCGGCAGGGACAGTTTGACGATGGCGGCGAAGGCGTTGTTGACGTTGTCCAGATCCGGGATCAGCACATGAGCGGCCATGCCGATCAGGGCGCAGGCCAGTCCGTAAAGGATGCAGTAGAAGCCTGCGAATGTACCGGCGACCTGAGCCACTTTGGCGCTCTTGACGGTGAACACACGCTGCCAGATGTCTTGGCCGATCAGGATCCCGAAGAAGTAGATCATGAAGTAGGTGATGATGGTGTCCCAGCCAATCGTGGTGAAGCTGAAGGCGGTTGCCGGCAGTTTCAACACCAACTCATCCCAACCACCGACGCGGTACAGGCAGATTGGCAACAGGATGAACATCAGGCCCACGGTCTTGATGACGAACTGGACGATGTCGGTCAGGGTCAGGGACCACATGCCGCCGATCGCCGAATAGATCACCACCACGCCACCGCCGACCAATACCGACAGCCAGAACGGCAGGTCGAACAGCACTTGCAGTACGGTGCCAATGGCCAGGATCGAGACCACGCCGATCATCAGCGCATACGCCAGCATGATTACCGCGCTCGCGGAGCGGGCCATCGGGTTGTAGCGTTTTTCCAGCACCTGGGTAACGGTGTAGATTTTCAGTTTCAGCAGCGGTTTGGCGAGGAACAGGTTCAGCGCCACGATCCCGCAACCGAGGGCCGCGCAGAGCCAGAAACCGGAGATGCCATGGACGTAGCCCAGGCGCACGGTGCCGACGGTAGATGCGCCGCCCAGAACGGTAGCGGCCATGGTGCCCATGTACAGGCTCGGGCCGAGGTTACGACCGGCGACCAAAAAGTCTTCGTTGGTCTTGGCCTTGCGCATGCCGTAGTAGCCGAGTATCAGCATCGCGGCGGCGTAGATGAGTACGACGAATAAATCCAAAGCCATGATGGCGTGTCTCCGATTGTCTTTTTTATGGTGAGGCGAAAATCAGTCTTTTCTGTGGGAGCGTGGCTTGCCCGCGATGGCTGCGCCGCGGTCCATCAGGCAGACCGCGTCATCGTTCTTCGCGGGCAAGCCACGCTCCCACAGGTAATGCGTTGACCACAGGTAATGTGTTGAATCAGGCGGCTTGTCGTATCGCCGGTTTACCGAGCGAATCCGTGCCCTTGCTGCGTGCATCGTTGGGGCCGAACACCGCAGCCGGTTCCGGGAACAGGCTCAGCAGTGTCAGGTACACCAGCGAGGCCAGACCGAGGGTCACCGGCAAGCTGATGTCGATCCCACCGGCGAGGTTGCCCAGCGGCCCGACAAACTGCCCCGGCAGGTTCACGAAGCACAAACCCACCAATGCACTTGGGATCCAGGCCCCCAGGCCGCGCCAGTTCCAGCCGTGGGTGAACCAGTAACGGCCACCTTTTTCGCCACGGGTGAACACTTGCAGGTCATCCGGGCAGTAGAAGCCGCGACGCACCAGCAGGCCGATGATCATGATCACCATCCACGGGGTGGTGCAGGTGATGATCAGCACGGCGAAGGTCGACACGCTCTGCACCAGGTTCGCCGCAAAGCGCCCGATGAAGATGAAGGCAATCGACATCACGCCGATCAGCAACGTTGCCTTGACCCGCGACAGCACCCTCGGGAACACGCTGGACATGTCCAGCCCGGTGCCATACAGCGAAGTGGTGCCGGTGGACATGCCGCCGATCACCGCAATCAGGCACACCGGCAGGAAGAACCAGCTCGGCGACACCGCCAGCAGACCGCCGACGTAGTTGTTGGCCGCGATGTAGTCCGGTGCCTTGATCGCTACGATGGTGGCGGTGGCGAGGCCAAACAGGAACGGGATGAAGGTGGCGATCTGCGAGATCAACACGGCGGCCATGATCCGGCGCTTGGAGGTGTCACGCGGGATGTAGCGCGACCAGTCGCCGAGGAACGCCCCGAAGGAAATCGGGTTGCTCATCGCTACCAGCGCAGCGCCGATGAAGGCCGCCCAGAAACCCGGTTGACCGAGGCTGACGCTGCCGGCGTAGTTCACATCGAAAGGACCGGCGAAGGCGAAGATGCCCAGCAGGAACAACAGGCTGGCGCTCCATACCGCGATCTTGTTGACCCACAACAGGAAGCGGAAACCGTAGATGCACACCGTCAGCACCAGGATCGCGAACAGACCGTAGGCCAGGCCCAGGGTCAGGTCGGTTTCTGGCAGGCCGATCAGGCGTTTCGCGCCACCGATTAACGCATCGCCCGAGCTCCACACCGAGAGCGAGAAGAAGGCGATGGCGGTCAGCAGCGACAGGAACGAACCGACGATCCGCCCGTGCACACCGAAATGCGCACCGGACGACACGGCGTTGTTGGTGCCATTGATCGGGCCGAACAGGCCCATCGGCGCAAGGATCAGCGAACCCAGCAACACGCCCAGCACAATCGCCCAGACGCCCGCCTGGAAAGACAGGCCGAACAGTACCGGGAAACTGCCGAGCACGGCGGTGGCAAAGGTGTTGGAACCGCCGAAGATCATCCGGAACAAGTCCGTCGGGCCGGCGGTGCGTTCGTTGTCCGGGATCTGTTCGACCCCGTGGGTTTCGATTTGCGTAAGGCTTTGGTCTTTGTTGTTGTTATTCATGATCTGCTCCGATCATAAAGGCGCGCTCATCGTGCGTGAGCGTCACTTTGGCTAAGGGGGTGGCAGCCCTTCCGGCATTGCGGACAAATGTTCGTGGCAGGCCAGCCATAGGCCTTGTTGTTCTTGGCCAGACGTCTGTTTTTTGAAAACAATCGTCTCGCGCTCCTGGCTGAAGTGTTGCTCCCCTTGCATGCGCAGCTCGGTGGCCACGTCATGGATGAAAATCGCCACGTCACCTTGCAGGCTGACGAAGGCGTTGTTCGAGGTGCACGACAGCACCTCGAAGCCGTCCTCGGCGCGCCAGGTGTCCCACAACGCCTGATAGGCATCGCGCGACAGCAGGGGCTGCTCGAGGGTGTAGAACACGAAGCTGGCATCAACGCTGAATGCGCCGAAGTAAGCTTCGCGATCGTTACGGGCAAAGGCCGATACCAGCTCAGCGGCGGCGTTGAGAACCTGATCACGTTCGCTCATGACCGATCCTCAGCGATGGACCACGCCCGGCAGTACGCAGAGCATTTCGTACAGCAGGTTGGCGCCCAACAGCGAGGTGTTGCCGGTGGTGTCGTACGCTGGCGAGACTTCCACCAGATCGCAGCCGACCAGATCGAGGCCTTGGCAGCCGCGCACGATTTCGATCGCCTGAATGGTCGTCAGACCGCCGATTTCCGGGGTGCCAGTGCCTGGTGCCCAAGCCGGGTCGATGCCGTCGATATCGAAACTCAGGTACACCGGACCGTCGCCGACTTTCTCGCGAACTTCGGCCATCAGCGGCGCCAGGGATTTGTGCCAGCATTCTTCAGCCTGAACCACACGGAAGCCTTGATTGCGGCTCCAGTTGAAGTCATCAGCGGTGTAACCCTGAGCGCGCAAGCCAATTTGCACCACGCGGTCGCAATCCAGAAGGCCTTCTTCTACAGCGCGACGGAAGGTCGTACCGTGGGCGATCTTCTCACCGAACATGTGATCGTTCACGTCGGCGTGCGCGTCGATGTGCACCAGGCCGACCTTGCCGTGCTTTTTATGGATGGCACGCAGGATCGGCAGGGTGATGGTGTGGTCGCCGCCGAGGGTCATGGGGATCACATCGTGTTCGAGGATATTGTCGTAGGCCTCTTCGATGATCCGCACGGCGTCCAGCAGGTTGAACGTGTTGATCGCCACGTCACCGATGTCGGCAACCGACAGCGAATCGAACGGCGCGGCGCCGGTGGCCATGTTGTACGGGCGGATCATCACCGATTCAGCGCGGATTTCACGCGGCCCGAAACGGGTGCCGGGGCGCAGGGACGTGCCGATGTCCAGCGGGATGCCGATAAAGGCAGCGTCCAGGCCGGCGGCAGATGGCAAATGGGGAAGTCGCAGCATGGTGGCGATGCCGCCGAAGCGCGGCATTTCGTTGCCGCCCAGTGGTTGGTGAAGAATCTTGTCCACGGGTAAGGCCTCATCGTCGTTGTTTTATTTATGTCGGTTGCACGCTCGGGGAGAGACGGGCACCGCTGTGGGCCGATTCTGCGAAAGGTAGTGACCGGGAAGAATCGCTACGGACAAATACTTAGTTCAGATTTTTCTAAACTAATGGCGGCGACGGCGATAGACTTCCGCCATGCACAGAATCGCTGATGCCTGTCATTCATAGGCTGAACACCGCAACCCATGTGGGAGCGGGCTTGCTCGCGAAGGCGTCGTGTCAGTCGAAATCAATGTTGCCTGACATACCGCTTTCGCGAGCAAGCCCGCTCCCACATGGGTTGTGTTTCAACAGAAGCACCGTGCGTATCCTTGCAACCGGAGCCCCCCATGGCCAACGCTTTACCCGACCTGAAACTATTGCGCATCTTCGTCAGCGTGGTCCGCCATCAGGGGTTCGCCAACGCCCAGCAAGAGCTCAACCTTTCGACCTCGGCGATCAGCACTTACATGAGCCAGCTCGAAGCGGCCTTGGGCCTGGTGCTTTGCCATCGCGGTCGCGGTGGTTTCAGCCTGACCAGCAAGGGTGAGCTGTTCCATCAGGAAACCCTGCGGCTATTGGCCGAACTCGAAGGTTTCGAACAATACGCCGCCGCCCTCAAAGGCGAGCTGCGCGGAACCTTGAACCTGGGTGTGATCGACTCCACCGTCAGCGACAAGGCCTTGCCCTTTGCCGAAGCCATCGGCGCCTACAGTCAGGAGCACCCGGCGGTGCATTTGCATCTGTCGGTCATGAGCCCTTACGAGCTGCAACTCGGCGTGCAGGACAACCGCCTCGACCTGGCCATCGGTGCCTTTTCCACGCGCATGAGCGGTCTGGTCTACATGCCGCTGTACCGCGAGCAACACTGGCTGTATTGCAGCAGCCGGCATCCGCTGTTCACCGAGCGGCGCATCCCCGAGCAAGTCATCACCCAACAGCGCATGGTCGGTCGCGGCTATTGGAGCCAGGCCGAACTGGCACGCCACGGTTTCAAACACAGCGCGGCGACCGTGGAAAGTATGGAAGCCCAGCTGATTCTGGTGCTGTCCGGCGCCTACATCGGTTACTTGCCGGAGCACTACGCCCAGGCTTGGGCTGACAAAGGTGATTTACGCGTGCTGCTGCCGGCGACGTTCGGTTATCAGGCGCCGTTCTCGATGATCGTGCGCCGTGGCCGCAGCCGCGAACCGCTGATCCAGACCTTCCGCGACCTGCTCAAAGCGCAGCTCAATCAGGCTTAAGACAATGTCCAGAATCCAGTGCCCGCGCTGCCTGCGTCCACAAACCCATTGCCTGTGCCCGCTGATCCCGAGCCTCGACAGCCGCACCCGGGTGTTGCTGCTTCAGCATCCGAGCGAAGTGAACCATGCGCTGAACACCGCGCGATTGGCGGCATTGGGGTTGAAGAATGCCGAGTTGATCGTTGGCGAGGTGTTTGAGGATTTGCCGGCGCTGTTGAATCAGCCGGGCTATCAGGCGCGACTGTTGTTTCCCGCCGAGGATGCACAACCGTTGCAGACCTACACCGCTAATGATGAGCCGCTATTGCTGGTGGTCCCGGATGGCACCTGGCGCAAGGCGCGCAAAATGCTGCACCTCAATCCGTTGTTGGCGGCGTTGCCCAGGGTGACATTGGCCGAGGGCGGGGTGTCGCGTTATCGCTTGCGCAAAGCGCCGGGGTCTGGGGCGTTGTCGACGGTGGAGGCGATTGTGCAGGCGTTGCAGACGCTTGAAGCGCCGACCACTTTCGAGCCGTTATTGAAACCGTTCGAAGCGTTGATCGAGGGGCAGATTGCGGCGATGGGGGAGGAGGTTTTTCAGCGTAATCATGGGCCGAAATAGTTGTTGTTCGTGAGGGCCTCTTCGCGGGCAAGCCCGCTCCCACAGGTTTAGCGGTGTTCGCAGAATTTGTATTCGACACGGACACTGTGGGAGCGGGCTTGCCCGCGAAGAGGCCGGACCAATCACTGCAGTGTCTGGATAATCACTACCGCTCGCGCATCGCCTCGGTCCGCGCTTTCAACACCGGTTTAAGCAGATAATCCAACACACTTTTCTCCCCGGTAATAATGTCCACCGTCGCCACCATCCCCGGAATGATCAGCAGCGGTTTCACATCCCCGCCCAAGTGATTCTTATCGGTGCGCACCTGAATCAGATAAAAGCTGTTGCCCTTGTCATCGGTGATGGTGTCCGCCCCGATCAGCTCCAGCTTCGCACTCAGCCCCCCATAAATCGTGTAGTCGTAAGCGCTGAACTTGACCATGGCTTTCTGGCCCGGGTGCAGGAACGCCACGTCTTGAGGGCGGACCTTGGCTTCGATCAGCAGGTTGTCTTCCAGTGGCACGATTTCCACCATGTCATTGCCCGGCTGGACCACGCCGCCGATGGTGTTGACCTTCAGCATTTTGATAATGCCGTGCACCGGCGACACCACGGTGGTGCGCGTCACCCGGTCGTCGATGGCAATGCTTGAGGCGGTGATTTTCGACAGGTCGGTGCGTTTCTCGTTCAGCTCTTTTGCCGCGTCCGAACGGAAGGATTGTTCCGACTCGTCGATCTTGCTTTTGATCTCATTGATCGCCGATTCGGCACGGGGGATCGCCAGGGTCGTAGCGTTCAGCGAGCCGCGGATTTCCACCGCGCTGCGTTTGAGCCGCAGGATTTCCACCGGCGAAACCGCACCGGTGCCCACCAGTGGCGCCGACATGTTCATCTCTTGTTGCAGCAGCGCCAGGCTGGAACTGAACTGCCCCTGTTTGGAACGGAATTCTGCCAGCTCCTGGGTTTTCTGCCGAAGTTGTTCGGTCAGCGTGCGCTGTTCGCTGGCCAGTCGGCGCTGACGTTGTTCGTACAGCGAGCGTTCGTCCTCGGCCACTTGTGGCGCCTTGGCGATGACTTCCGCAGACAGCTTGAACGGCCGGCCTTCCGCTTCGGCCGATAACCGTTCGACCTGTGCGGTCAGCGCATAGCGGTCCGCTTCACTTTCACCTTTGTTCGACAGAAATCGTGTGTCATCCAGGCGCAGCAAGGTGTCGCCCTTGTTCACCATTTGCCCTTCGCGCACGAAGATTTCCGTGACGATGCCGCCTTCCAGGTTCTGGATCACCTGAATCTTGCTCGACGGAATCGCCTTGCCTTCGCCCGTGGTAACTTCCTGCAACACGGCGAACTTGGCCCAGACCAGCGAGGTGATCAGCAGCGCCGCCGCCAGCCACACGGTGATCCGCGACCAGCGCGGCGAATCCTGCAACGAGGCGCCGGCGGTTTCCGGCATGAATTCGCTTTCGGCACTTTTGCTGAAACTGCCGAGGTAGCTTCGGGCCGCTGAATCCGGTGTTTGAGCAGACATGGGCAATACCCGTCAGTTAAGAGAAACAAAGCCGAACACAAACCTGTGGCGAGGGAGCTTGCTCCCGCTCGGCGGCGAAGCCGTCGTAAACACGGCATATAGGTTTTACCTGATACACCTTGGTGAATGGCTTTGGGGCTGCTTCGCAGCCCAGCGGGAGCAAGCTCCCTCGCCACAGTTCATGTGTCAGTGCCCCTAAACCGTCGCAGAGCCGACACGGCCCTTGCGCAGTGCATCGATGACCGCTTCTTTGGGGCCGTCGGCGACGATCCGCCCGTTGTCCAGCACCACCAATCGGTCCACCAGGCTGAGCATCGAGGTGCGGTGAGTGACCAACAGCAGGGTTTTGCCCTGAATCCAGCCGTGGAGTTTTTGCCGCAGGACGTCTTCGCTGCTGTTGTCCATGGCGCTGGTGGGTTCGTCGAGCAGCATGATCGGCGGGTCGAGCAACAAGGCTCGCGCCAGCAACACTGCTTGGCGTTGACCGCCCGACAGCAACTGACCGCGTTCACCCACCGGCCGGTCGAAGCCATGGGGATGTTGGCGAGCCAGTTCGGTGACGCCGGTCAGTTCGGCGACTTCGAGCATCCGGGCATCGCTGATGTAGCGCGCGCCGAGGGTCAGGTTGTCGCGCAGGCTGCCGGCCAGCAGCGGCAGGTCGTGGGCGACGTAACCGATCTGTTGGCGCAGGTCGGCGACGTCCAGTTGCCGCAGGTCCAGGCCATCGAGCAGCAACTGGCCTTCTTCCGGCGCATAGAAACCCATCACCAGCCGCGCCAACGTGCTTTTGCCTGAACCGCTGCGGCCGATGATGCCGATCCGTTCGCCCGGCTTCATGCTGAAGCTGACGTTGGCCAGGGCCGGCGCATTCTGGCCGTTGTAGTGGAACGTCACGCCGCTGACGTCGAGTGCGCCTTGCAATTGCGTGCGCTCCAGCGGCCGCTGCTTGGCGTCACGTTCTTGTGGCAACGACATCAGCGCATCGGTGCTTTTCATGGTCAGTTGTGCTTGCTGATAACGGGTGATCAGCCCGGCGATCTGTCCCAGCGGCGCGAGCACGCGGCTACCAAGCATGTAGGTCGCCACCAGCGCGCCGACGCTGAGGTTGCCGGCGATGATGCTGTAGACCCCGGCGACGATGGTCGCCATGCCGCAGAACTGCTGAATGAACAACGTGCCGTTGGTGGCCAGCGCCGAGAGGTTGCGCGCGTGGCTGTCGAGGCGGGTGAGGGCGCCGTGGGTGCTTTCCCATTTGTGCTGGCGTTCGCTTTCGGCGCTGCAGGCCTTGAGGGTTTCCAGGCCGCCGAGGGTTTCGATCAGCAAGGCCTGACGTTCGGCGCCGAGGCTCAGACTCTTCTGCACGGTGTCGCGCAGACGTGCCTGAATCACCATGGCAAAAATGATAGTGATGGGGAATGCCAACAGCGGAATCACCACCAGCCAGCCACCGAGCAGGCCGATCACCACCAGCATCAGCACCGCGAAGGGCAGATCGATCAGGCTGGTCAGCGTGACGGCGGTGAGAAATTCGCGCAGGCCCTGAAAGTCATGAATGCTCTGGGCGAAACCACCGATGGTTGCTGGCCGCGCTTTCATCGCCATGCCGGTGATGCGTTCGAACAAGGTCGCCGAAAGAATCACGTCGGTTTTCTTCCCGGCGGTGTCCAGCAAGTGCGCGCGAACCACCCGCAGCACCAGTTCGAAACCGGTGCCGATCAGCAAGCCGATCGACAGCACCCACAACGTTGAAGTGGCCTGGTTTGGCACCACTCGGTCGTAGGTCTGCATCACAAACAGCGGCACCATCAGCCCCAGCAGGTTGATCAGGAAACTCGCCAGAATCGCATCGCTGTACAGCCACTTCGACAACTTCAACGTATCGCGAAACCACGCCTCGACTCTTGGCACCAGCGGCGCGCGCAAGTCTTCGAGTTCATGCCGCGGCCGGGCGAACAAGGCCTGGCCGCTGTAGTTGGCGGCCAGCTCGTCCGTGCTGACCCATTGTTCTCCGCCATCGGCTTCGCTCGGCAGAATCAGCGCCTGACCGTCATCGCCGAAGCGACGCAAGATTGCGCAGCGACCATGGTTGAGGATCAGCATCACGGGCAGGTTGAGCGCGGAAATTTCCCCCAGTTCACGGCGCAGCACACGCGCCTGCAAACTGGCCCGGGCTGCTGCGCGCGGCAGCAAGTCCAGGCTCAAACGTTGGTGTGCCATTGGCAGCCCGGCACTCAGGCTGGCGCGACTGACCGTCGCGCCATGAAGTTTGCAGAGGATCAACAGACCGTCCAGAAGCGGGTCATCGAAGCTCAGACGCGGATCGACACCCGTGTTGCCGGTTTCCATGCTGGTCACATTGAACGCTCCTGTTGAACCGTGGCAATGGATACACATTTCCCTGTAGGAGCTGCCGAAGGCTGCGATCTTTTGATTTTGCTTTTAAAGATCAAGATCAAAAGATCGCAGCCTTCGGCAGCTCCTACAGGGGTATTTCATTTCAGTTCAGGCAAGCGAGCTTCGTTTTTCACTTCGGTGGCGGCGATCGCATCGGCAGGCAGCACCACCCGTTGTTTGCTCAGCAACTGACCCATGTTCGCCAGCACGCGGTACATCGAAAACTCCTCGGTGTAGCGCACTTCGGTGTAGCGGCGGTTGGCGTTGTAAAGCTCGTTTTCACTGTCGAGCAAGTCGAGCAAGGTCCGTTGACCAAGGCCGAACTGATCCTGATACGCGGCCCGCACACGGGTGGTGGTTTCGGCGTATTCACGGGCGGTCGGGGTTTGTTTCTTGGCGTTGAGCATGGCGTTCCAGGCCAGGTGGATGTTCTCGTTGAGCTGGCGCAGGGCGTTGTTGCGGATGTCCAGCGCCTGGTTGATCTGGTGCGCATCGGAGGCCAGCCGGGCCTTGTCGCTGCCACCGCGGAACAGGTTGTAGTTCATCACCACACCCACTCGCCATTCGTTGTCGTGGCCTTCGTCGCCCTGAATATTGTTATTCGCGCCCACCGCCGCTTCAGCGTCAAAACGCGGGTAGAACGGCGACTTGGCGACTTCGTACTGGCTCTCGGCCGATTGCACATCGGCCTGGGCGGATTTCAGGTACGGGTTGTTTTCCACCATGCTCTGCTGGGCTTCCGGCAGGGTGGCGGGCAATTCGCCGCGGGTCGACGGCGGTGCTTCGAGTTCATCGGGCATGCGCCCCACGACGCTGTAGAAATTTGTCTCGGCATCGGCCAGATCGACTTCGGCGGTGTCGAGGTTGTTTTGCGCCAGTGCCCGGCGAGCGGTGGACTGGTCGGAGTCGGCGTTGCTGCCGACCCCACGCTGAGTGCGCAGGCCGATCTGGTCGTTGACTCGCATGTGCGCTTGCAGGTTGTTCTTGGCCAGGGTCACCAGTTCGCGACGCTTGAGCACTTCGAGGTACACCTCGACGGTGCGCAGGGCCAGATCCTGGGCGGTGCCCTGGGCGTAATAGGCTCGCGAATTGGCCACGCCTTTGGTGCGCGCGACTTCGTTGGAGGTGTTGAAACCGTCGAACAGCATCTGCCGCAGGCGCAGTTCCGATTGGGTGTAGTTGAGGATTTCGGTGTGGTGATTGCCCTGCGCCCGAGTGGTGGTGTTATCGCTGTACCCGCGCCCGTAGCCGGCGTTCAAATCCACCGATGGATAAAAGCCCCCTTTTGCGACTTTAACCTGCTCGTCGGCCGAGAGCCGGGCATCGACCCGCGACGCCAGTTCCGGGTGGGTCGCAATGGTGCTCTGGATCGCCTCGGTCAATGACATCGCCTGAGCCTGAGAAGTGCAGGCCATGGCCAGCAAAATCGCGCTGCAGAGGGGGGTTAAAACGCGCATGGATGCCTCTCCCTGATTCCTGATGGTACTTAGTGAGTCGCCAAATATTTGACGTTATTTTTAAGTGAAACCGTCTCACCCTTGTTACAACAGAGCTAAGAACATCCTGACGCGAAGCTAAGAAGGATTTCTCATAACGCTTATGCCGAAAAAAACTTATGCGCTCTGAAAAATCCAGCACATTGTTCAATGCGAAAGCCTTTGTTTATGAGCTCTCAGGAGCATCGAAGGGCTTGAGGAAAGTTCAATTCACTTTTCGACACAGAGCGAAGAAGTGCTGGAGGGGAGGGAAGCGAGACGGTTTAGGGGCGACAATTTTTTGTCACTCAAGTGATTCAAAACCGTTACGCATCGTTAGCAGGGCGGTTATTTCGGAAGTGGATCCCGATGCCATTGATTGCAGAGGGTTTTATCCCGATCCAGAAATTCCCCTTGCGAGCGACACGCCTGGCGAAAGTGTCGGGAGGCAGTGGTTTACGTCAGGTAAACGCTTTCTCGGCAAACGATCCGTCAGGCCAACCTGCTTGAACCATGGGCACGTTCTTCGCGCAAACAGGATGCCGACAGCAGTTGGCAGCGGAGGAAATGCACATGGCAACGCTCATCGGTATCGTCAGTAAGGTCATCGGTCAGGTGTACGCAGTGGCGGGTGATGGCACCCGACGCACCCTGGTCGAGGGCGATCGGCTGTTTGCCGGCGAGCAACTGGTCACCGGGGCCGAAGGCGCGGTGGCGGTGCAACTGCAAAATGGCCAGGAGCTGACCCTGGGGCGTGACAGCAGCCTGCAGATGACGGCCCAATTACTGGCGCATCAGGTCCCGCATGTGGAGACCGCCGATGCGGTAACGCCGAGCCAGGCGCAACTGACCGATGTCGAGCAACTGCAAAAAGCCATTGCCGCCGGCGCCGACCCGACTCAAACAGGCGAAGCCACTGCCGCTGGACCGGGCTCGGGCGCGCCGGGTGGATTGGGCGGCGGTCACAGTTTTGTGTTGCTGGAGGAAGTGGCGGGCCGGGTCGATCCCACGATTGGTTTCCCCACCGCGGGCTTCAACGGTATTCCGGAGTTTCTCCTGGAGCGCCGGGATACTGATCCAGACAATGGCGATAGCGGCGATGCACCGAATAACCCGGTCACCCTCATCGGCCTGTCGGCGGCGGGAGGCGAACTGACCCTCAATGAAGCCCACCTGGCGGACGGTTCGGCCAGCAACCCTGGAGCGCTGACTCAAAACGGCACCTTCACAATCATTGCCGCTGACGGGCTGACCAGCCTGAACATCGGCGGGATCAACGTGATCAGTGGCGGTGTGCCCACCGGTTTTCCGCAGTCGATCACCACTCAATTGGGCAACACCCTGACGATTACCGGCTACAACCCGGCCACTGGCGTGGTGAGTTACAGCTACACCTTGGTCGGCAACGAAACCCACTCGGCTGGCGATGGCGCCAACAACCTCAGTGAACAGTTCACCGTGGTCGCGAGTGACAGCAATGGCGATACCGCCACCGGTTCGCTGGACGTCAACATCACCGACGATGTGCCCAAAGCCATTGACGACACCAACGCCAATACCGCCTCGGAAACCCTGCTGACCCTGACTGGCAGTGTGCTGCCTAACGACCTCCAGGGCGCCGACCGTATTGCCACCGGCCCCGACAGCGGGCCGATCATCGGCGGCACGTTCAACGGGACTTACGGCACGCTGGTGCTCAACCCCAACGGCACGTACACCTACACCCTGAACACCAGCGACACCGACTTCAAAGCCTTGCACGGCGGCGGCAGCGCTACGGAAACCTTCATCTATACCCTGACAGATGCCGACGGCGATACCAGCACCGCGAACCTGGTGCTGGAGATTCACAACAACGATGACCCGGTGATCATCGGTGGGCTGAATGCCGAAGGCGGCGAGTTGACTGTTTACGAGAAAAACCTCGCTGACGGCAGTGACCCCGATGCACCGGCGCTGACCCGGAGCGGCACTTTCACCATCACGGCGCCAGACGGTGTGCAAACCCTTAGCGTCGGTGCAATCAACGTGGTGCTTGGCGGTCTGGCAGCAGACTTCCCGCAGACGTTCGTCACGCCGCTCGGCAATACGCTGACCATCACCGGGTTTGATCGTGCCACCGGCGTGATCACTTATAGCTACACCCTAAACGCTAACGACGCGCATCCGGATACCAGCGGCGCCGACAGGCTCGCCGGGCAATTTGCGGTAACCATGGTGGACGACAATGGCACCACCGCCCACGGCATTCTCGATGTGAATATCGTCGATGACGTGCCACAAGCCGTGGACGACAGTAATGCCAACACCGCCTCGGAAACCCTGCTGACGTTAATCGGCAGCGTGCTGCCCAACGACATCCAGGGCGCTGACCGCATTCCTACTGGCCCCGACAGCGGGCCGGTCATCGGCGGCACGTTCAACGGGACTTACGGCACCCTGCTACTCAACGCCAACGGCACCTATACCTACACCCTGAACACCAGCGATGCCGACTTCAAAGCCTTGAACGGTGGGGGAAGCGCTACCGAGAATTTCGTCTACACCCTCACCGATTCCGATGGCGATACCAGCACCGCGACGCTGGTGCTGGAGATTCACAACAACGATGACCCAGTGACCCTCGATGGCCTGAACGTCAACGGCGGCGAACTCACCGTCTACGAGAAAAACCTCAGCGACGGCACCAACCCCAACACACCTGCCTTGACCCAGAGCGGCACCTTCACCGTCACCGCCCTCGACGGTTTGCAAACCCTGACCGTGGGCGGCATCGCAGTGGTCACCGGTGGCGTGGTCGCCGGCTTCCCGCAATCGATTGTCACCGCGCTCGGCAATACGCTGACCGTCACCGGTTTCAACAGCACCACCGGCGTAGTCAGTTACAGCTACACCCTGACGGATAACGAAACCCATCCGAACGCCGACGGCACCAACAGCATCACCGAGAACCTCAACGTCGTCGCCACCGACGTCGATGGCAGCACGGCATTGGGTCAGATCAACGTCAACATCGTCGATGACTTGCCCACCGCCAACCCTGATCTCGCCACGATAGCCGAAGGCGCAACGGCCTCGGGCAACGTGCTGAACAATGACATCGGTGGCGCCGACGGCCCGGCACTCAGTGGTGCGGTGGTTGGCGTGCGCGCCGGCAGCGACACCTCGACTCCGGCTATTGGTGGCTTGAACACGCAAATCAACGGCACCTACGGCTACCTGACTCTGGATGCCAACGGCAATGCCGTGTACCACAGCAACCCGAATTCGGTCAGCGCACCGGGCGCCACGGACGTGTTCACCTATACCGTGCGCGATGCTGATGGCGATGAAAGCACCACAACCATCACCATCAACGTGGCGGACTGCACCCTTGTAGCGGCCAGCGACAGCGACGTGACGGTTAACGAAAAAGCCCTGGATCTGACCCAGGATGGCCAGGACCTGGCAGCAGGCACCGTCACCGGCAGCGAGCCGGGCAATGCCGGTGAAACCGGCTCCGGTACGTTGGTGGGCTCGGTTACTGGCGCCACTGGCACGATCACTTACACCCTGGTTGGCAGCGCCACCGGGACTTATGGGCAAATCCTGCTCAACCCCGACGGCAGCTACACCTACACCCTGACCTCCCCACCAACCACCACGCCCCACGCTAACGACGGGCCGAATACCCTGAGTGAAAGCTTCACCTATCAAGCGACCGATCCCTTGGGCAACAGCGTCACCAGCACTATCGTGATCAATATCGTCGATGACGTACCCACCGCTCACGCCGATGCAGTCGCGGTGGCGGAGGGTGGGACCGTCAGCGGTAATGTGTTGGGCAATGATGTGCTCGGTGCCGACGGCCCTGCGGCGGGTGGTGCAGTGGTCGGCGTGCGCGCCGGCAGCGACACTTCGACCTCGGCCATCGGTGGTTTGAACACGCAAATCAACGGCACCTACGGCTACCTGACGCTGGATGCCAACGGCAACGCCGTGTACCACAGCAACCCGAACTCGGTCAGCGCGCCGGGTGCCACGGACGTGTTCACCTACACCGTGCGCGATGGCGACGGCGATGAAAGCACCACGACCATTACCATCGACGTGTCCAACTGCTCCCTCGTTGTGGCTCCCGATACCGACGTTACGGTTCAGGAGAAAGCGCTGGATTTGACCAAGGATGGCCAGGACCTGGCAGCAGGCACGGTCACCGGCAGCGACCCTGGCAATACCGGCGAAACCGCTTCCGGCACGCTGGCCGGTTCCATCACCGGCGCCACTGGCGCGATCACCTACACCCTGGTCGGCAGCGCCACCGGAACCTACGGGCAGATCCTGCTCAACCCCGACGGCAGCTACACCTACACCCTGACCTCGGCGCCGAAAACTTCGCCCAACGCCAACGACGGCGCGAACACCCTGAGCGAAAGCTTCACCTACACCGCCACCGATTCGGTGGGCAACAGCATCACCAGTACCATCGTGATCACCATCGTCGATGACGTGCCGACTGCTTACTGCGATTCAGTCGCGGTGGTAGAGGGCGGGACCGTCAGCGGTAATGTGCTGCACAACGATGTGCTCGGTGCTGACGGCCCTGCAGTGGGAGGTGCAGTGGTCGGCGTGCGGGCCGGCAGCGACACTTCGACTTCGGCCATCGGCGGTTTGAACACGCAAATCAACGGCACCTACGGCTACCTGACGCTGGATGCCAGCGGCAACGCCGTGTACCACAGCAATCCGAACTCGGTCGGCGAGGCGGGCGCCACGGATGTGTTCACCTATACCGTGCGTGATGCCGATGGCGATGAAAGCACCACCATCCTGACCATCGACGTCCACAACAACTGCCTCGTAACGACCACCGATACCGACGTGACGGTCTACGAAAAAGCCCTGGATTTGACCCAGAACGGGCAGGACCTGGCGGCGGGTACGGTCATCGGCAGCGAGCCTGGCAACACGGGAGAAACCGGTTCGGGGACATTGGTCGGTTCGGTCACCGGCGCCACCGGCGCAATCACCTACACCCTGGTCGGCAGCGCCACCGGAACCTACGGGCAGATCCTGCTCAACCCCGACGGCAGCTACACCTACACCCTGACCTCGGCGCCGAAAACTTCGCCCAACGCCAACGACGGCGCGAACACCCTGAGCGAAAGCTTCACCTACACCGCCACCGATTCGGTGGGCAACAGCACCACCGGCACCCTTGTGGTCAGCATCGTCGATGACGTGCCGTCTAACGCCGTCGCCTCGGACCGTTCGGTGCCCGCGGTGCAGATCGACTCCAACCTGCTGCTGGTGATCGACGTGTCCGGAAGCATGGACGATCCCTCCGGTGTATCGGGCCTGTCGCGACTGGAGCTGGCCAAACAGGCGATCAGCACACTGCTCGACAAGTACGACAATCTGGGCGATGTGAAAGTGCAGGTCGTCACCTTCAGCAGTAGCGCCACGGACCAGACCTCGGTGTGGGTCGATGTGGCGACGGCCAAGTCGATCATCGCGACGTTGACGGCGGGTGGCGGGACCAACTACGACGTGGCCGTGGCGACCATGCAAACCGCGTTCGATACCTCGGGCAAACTCACCGGGGCGCAGAACGTCGGCTACTTCTTCTCCGATGGCAAACCCAACGAAGGCGACATCGGCACCGCGGACGAGGCCGCGCTCAAAGCCTTCCTCGACGCCAATGGCATCAAAAACTACGCCATCGGCCTGGGCAGCGGCGTCAGTAATGACAGCCTCGATCCAGTGGCCTATGACGGCAGCACGCACACCGACACCAATGCCGTGGCAGTGACCGACCTCAATCAACTCAACTCGGTACTCTCGGGCACCGTGCAAGGCGCGCCGGTCACCGGCTTGCTGCTGGGCGAGGGCGAGGGCGGTACGTTCGGCGCCGATGGCGGCTTCATCAAAACCATCACCGTCGATGGCACCACTTATACCTATGACCCCAAAGGCAACAGCAATCAGGGTTCGCTGATCTTCAGCGGCGGCGTCAACCACGGCACCTTCAACACCGCCGATAACACCTTGAGCATCGCTACCAACAACAGTGGCACGCTGCTGGTGAACCTCGATACCGGCGAGTACACCTACCTCTCGCAGAAAACCACGGCGGCGGTGATCACCGAAAACATTGGCTTCACCGCCAGCGACAATGACGGCGATCTGGCCAGCTCCACGCTGGTGATCAACGTGATTCCGAACACGCCACCAGTGGCGGTCGATGACCACGTCATCACCAACGTGCTGTCGGGCAGCATTGTGGTGCCGGGAGAGCTGCTGCTGGCTAACGACACCGATGCCGATGGCGATGCGCTCACTGCATCGCCAACCACCTTCAACACCGGTTGGCTGACCAAGGGCGCGGACTTCACCGGTACCAACTCGAACTTCAGCTTCACCGGAAATAACCAGGCAGTGACCATCGCCCGTAGCGCATTCGTCGCCAACACGGCAGCCATGACTGCGGTGCTGGTGGTCAGCGGGGCATTGGGGGCGGTCAGCAGCAACAATACCAACGACGAGGACCAGATCACCGTCAACCTCAAGCAGGGTGAAACCCTCAACCTCGACCACAACCTGGCGGCCGGCCACGTCACCATGGAGTACTCGGTCAACGGCGGCGCTTTCATTGCCATCGCTGACGGCCAGACCATCACCGCTACGGCAGACGGCACGTACCAGATCCACATTACCAACATCGACGATGGTGGTCCGGGTAACAGCGGGAAGGGGTCGGAAAATTACCAACTGACCATGACC
Source organism: Pseudomonas sp. GM79 (assembly GCF_000282495.1). Lineage (GTDB taxonomy): Bacteria > Pseudomonadota > Gammaproteobacteria > Pseudomonadales > Pseudomonadaceae > Aquipseudomonas. The sequence goes on along the minus strand of NZ_AKJE01000033.1, from coordinate 44,240 downwards.
GTCAACTACGCCGGAGCCTACGAAACCACGCCGGACTTTCACGGTACCTACACCGTCAACGACAACCATGGCGGCAGCGATAGCGCGGGCGTGACCATCAGTTATCAGGATGGCCACACCCTCACCGGCACTTCGGGCGATGATGTACTGGTGGCGGGTACCGGCAACAACGTCATCAATGCCGGCGACGGCAACGACGTACTCTCCGCAGGTTCAGGCAACAACGAGTTGCACGGTGGCGCCGGCAATGACTTGCTGTTCAGCGGAGCGGGCAACGACCTGCTCGATGGCGGCACCGGCAACGACACCGCGAGCTACGCCCATGCCGCCGCCGGAGTCACCGTCAACCTGAGTCAGCTCACCGCGCAAGACACCCTTGGCGCCGGCACCGACACCCTGACCGGCATCGAAAACCTCACCGGCTCGAACTTCAACGACAGCCTCATGGGCGACAACAACAGCAACATCATCAACGGCGGTCTGGGCAACGATGTGCTCAACGGCGGGGGCGGCGATGACTTCCTGATCGGTGGCCTGGGCAACAACACCCTCACCGGCGGCAGCGGCGCCGACACCTTCCAGTGGCTCAAAGGCAACAGCGGCCACGACGTCATCACCGACTTCACCCCAGGCACCGACAAACTCGACCTGTCGCAACTGCTGCAAGGGGAAAACGGCACCGCGGCATCGCTGGATGACTACCTGCACTTCACTGTCAGCGGCAGCGGCGCATCGGTCATCACCAGCATCGACGTCAGCGCCATGGCCGGCGCTACGCCGAACCAGACCATCGACCTTGCCGGCGTGAACCTGGCCAGCCACTACGGCGTCACCCCCGGGGCGGGCGGGGTGATTGCCGGCGGCGCGGATACGGCGACGATCATCAACGGCATGCTCAATGACCATTCGTTGAAGGTGGATACGGTGTGAACTGAAAGTACAAAACCCGCCATTTCTTTGGAAAGAAATGGCGGGCTTTTTGTTGTTTGGGGTTTTGAACGTCAAAAGATCGCAGCCTTCGGCAGCTCCTACGGATTCGGTGTTCACCGCCCTATCGCGGTTGAGCACAATCGCGCGCAGGAGCTGACGAAGGCTGCGATCTGTTGATCTACCAAGCCTGTGCCGCTGAAGCAAAAAAGCCAGGCCCGGATTCAGATATCCGGCCCTGGTTTTTTGTTGGGGCTTAGGGCCTCTTCGCGGGCAAGCCTCGCTCCTACGGGGGGACGTGGCATCAGTGCCCTGCACATCAGTAGGAGCGAGGCTTGCCCGCGAAGCTTTTGACTCAGGTCGCTTCGTTCAGGTATTTGCCCACGGTCGCCACGTTGTCGAGCGAATACTGCTTGCTCAGGTTGGCGATCATTTTGTTCAGGGCTTCGGTCACGTTGAACTGATTGGTGGAGCTGTCAGTGTTCTGCTCGCGGCCGGCTTGCAGGGCGGTTTTCAGTTCATCGCTGCTGACGCCACCGCTGCTGTCGCTGTCCAGGATCTTGAGCAGTGCGGCACTGGTGTCGGTGCTGGTCGACGAGGTGCTATCGCTGGCCAGGGCGCTGCTCAGTTCGGTGGCTGTGACACTGCCGTCGCTGTCGGTATCGAGCTGGCTGAACAGCTCTTCGCTGGACACCTGCTGAGGTGGTGGAGGCGGAGGGGTCAGGCTGGCGACAAGTTCGTCCTGACTGACGGTGCCGTCTTCGTTCTTGTCCAGCGCCGAGAAGATTTCCGTGCTGTCGGCAGTGCTGCCGGCACTGGTCAGGCCGTTGCTGAGTTCATCGCTGCTGATGGCGCCGTCGCCGTCAGTGTCCAGAGCGCTGATCAGCGCATCGGCCAGTTCGGTGCTCGGTGCCTGATCATGCGGTGGCGGTGGAGGGGCCATCGCGGCCATCTCTTCACTGCTCAGGCTACCGCTTTCGTCGCTGTCCAGATCGCTGAAGTTCTTGCTCAGGCTGACCAGCAAACCGTCATCGGTTTTCTGCGTCAGAGCGCTCTTGAGTTCGTCCTGATCCACCGCGCCGTCGCTGTTGCTGTCGAGTTTGGCGAGCAGATCTTTCTGGAATTGCTGGCCGCGGGCGCTGTTGGTGGAGGTGCTGCTGGTGCTGGTATAGCTCGTGTAGTTGCTGCTGACACTGCCGATCATTGTGCTCACTCCTTGGAATGGGAAGCCGGTGAGTGCACCGGCTTATGCAGCCTCAAGGGGTGAGTTGTCGTGGGTATGTGGGGTTTGTACCGTCCGGTACACAAACAGATATCAGGCCCGCCTACGATCCTGTGGGAGCGGGCTTGCTCGCGAAGACGGCGGCACAGTCAACATTGATGTCACCTGACACACCGCTTTCGCGAGCAAGCCCGCTCCCACATTGGATTTGTGTGTGATTTAGAGGCGGGGCAGGCGAATGACGGCGGTTAAACCACCACCGGAAGTCTCTTCCAGACTCAACTGCCCACCCAACCGCTCCGCTGCTTCCCTTGCGATGGTCATGCCCAGGCCGACGCCGCCGGAGTTGCGATTACGTGAACCTTCCAGGCGAAAGAATGGCTCAAACACCGCTTCACGTTTATCCGCCGCGATACCCGGGCCATGGTCGATAACCCGGATCACCAGTTCCTCGCGACTGTCCTCAAGCGTGATCAGCGCGTCCCCGGCATAACGCAGGGCGTTATCCAGCAGGTTATTGATACACGAGCGCAGGGCCATCGGCTGAACCTGCAACGGCGCGCAATGGCCGCTGGCCTGGACATTGGAACCCTGGTCCTGGGCGTTTTCGCTCAGGGATTCCACCAGCGCCTGCACGTCCATCCATTGTGGCGCCTCACTGGTGCGCTGTTCGTGCAGGTAGGTGAGAGTGGAGTCGAGCATGCTGATCATGTCGTTCAGGTCCTGACGCATCTGGCCTTGCAGCTTGTCGTCGTCGATCTGCTCCAGCCGCAGCTTGAGCCGTGACAGCGGCGTGCGCAGGTCATGGGACACCGCGCCAAGCATCCGCGAGCGCTGCTGCACCTGTTCAAGAATGCGCTTCTGCATCAGGTTGAAGGTGTGCGCCGCTTGCCGCGCTTCCCGTGGGCCCGACTCATCCAGCGGTGGGCTATCGAGGTTTTCACTCAGGCGCTCGGCAGCGTCGCTCAGGCGTTGAATCGGGCGGGTCAGCAGCTTGGCGCCGTACCAGGCGGCGATGATCAGCGAGACAAACTGAAAGGTCAGCGGCACCAGCGGCCCGCCGAACCACGGCCGTGGCGGCCGGTTGCCGAAGCGCGGATCTGGTGGTGGGCGTTGTCCGTCAAAGCGCTCGGAAAATTCCGACGGCGCAGGAGGGGGAGGCGGTGGACCGTAATGCCTGAACCAGAAGAACGCCAACAGGTGCGCCAGTACGATCGCCAGCAGCAGCACGCCAAACAGGCGGCCGAACAGCGTATCGAAGCGCGTACGCATCAGCCGATGTCTCGTGCGTCGAACAGATAACCCTCGCCGCGAACGGTCTTGATCAGCTGTGGGGCTTTCGGGTCATCACCCAGTTTCTGGCGCAGGCGCGAGACGAGCAAATCGATGCTGCGATCAAAGGCTTCGATCGAGCGACCACGGGCGGCGTCTAGCAGTTGTTCGCGGCTGAGTACCCGGCGCGGACGTTCGATGAACACCCAGAGCAAACGGAATTCGGCGTTGGACAACGGCACCACCAGGCCATCGGCGGCGATCAACTGGCGCAGCACGCTATTGAGGCGCCAGTTGTCGAAGCGAATATTCGCACGTTGTTCGGTGCGGTCGTCGCGCACCCGACGCAGAATGGTCTGAATCCGTGCGACCAGTTCCCGTGGCTCGAATGGCTTGGCCATGTAGTCGTCGGCACCCAGTTCCAGGCCGATGATCCGGTCGGTGGGTTCGCAGCGGGCGGTGAGCATCAGGATCGGGATGTCCGATTCGGCGCGCAACCAGCGGCACAACGACAAACCGTCTTCGCCGGGCAGCATCAGGTCGAGCACCACCACGTCGAAATGCTCGGCTTGCAGCGCCTGACGCATGGCGGCGCCATCGGTGACACCGCTGGCGTGGATATTGAACCGGGCCAGGTAGTCGATCATCAGTTCACGGATCGGGACGTCATCGTCGACGATCAGGGCGCGAATGCTCCAGCGTTTATCGTCGGCCGGCGCTTTTTGATCGTCGTTCAGAGGTGCTGGGGAGTTGTGCATGCGTGCGTTCATCTGCCAGATAGGCTGCCAACCACAAAGATAGGCTGCGAGGTTGTGGCTTCAGCATAGGCGTCCGGCCGTGAGGCGGGAAGTGCTGTAGGACCTGTTGCGGCTGCCGAGGGTAGCGCTGAAGGGTGTTGTGGGCGTGTCGTGTGTGTACCGAATTCGACACAATTGCCGCAGGAGCTAGTCTTGTCTAAGCCGCGACGACGAATTACCGATCATCGGGTCCCGCAGCGGCGCTGGTTCCGCTACAATGCGCGCCGATTTCGACTTGCCTGAGAGCCCACTCATGTCCGCCTGCCAGACGCCTATCATCGTCGCCCTGGATTTCCCTACCCGTGACGCCGCACTGAAGCTGGCCGATCAGCTGGACCCGAAGCTGTGCCGGGTCAAAGTCGGTAAAGAACTGTTCACCAGTTGCGCCTCGGAAATCGTCGGCACTTTGCGCGACAAAGGCTTCGAAGTGTTCCTGGACCTCAAGTTTCATGACATTCCGAACACCACCGCCATGGCCGTCAAGGCCGCCGCGGAAATGGGCGTGTGGATGGTCAACGTGCACTGCTCCGGTGGTCTGCGCATGATGGCTGCCTGCCGTGAAGTGCTCGATCAGCGCAGCGGCCCGAAACCGCTGTTGATCGGCGTGACCGTGCTGACCAGCATGGAGCGTGAGGACCTGGCGGGTATCGGTCTGGACATCGAGCCGCAGGAGCAGGTGCTGCGCCTGGCCGCGCTGGCGGAAAAGGCCGGGATGGACGGTCTGGTCTGCTCGGCCCTGGAGGCCCGGGCACTGAAAACCGCGCACCCGTCGCTGCAACTGGTGACCCCGGGGATTCGTCCGGCGGGCAGCGCCCAGGACGATCAGCGCCGCATCCTGACCCCGCGTCAGGCGCTGGAGGCCGGTTCCGACTACCTGGTGATCGGCCGTCCGATCAGCCAGGCGGCGGATCCGGCGAAGGCGTTGGCCGCCGTGGTCGCCGAACTGGCCTGATCAAACACCGAAGATCCAATGTGGGAGCGGGCTTGCTCGCGAAGAGGGAGTGTCAGTCGACATCGATGTTGACTGACACTCCCTCTTCGCGAGCAAGCCCGCTCCCACATGGGGTCGTGTTGTTTGCAGGTATGGGTTAAACCTTCAACACCAACTTCCCGAAATTCTCGCCGCTGAACAATTTCATCAGCGTCTCCGGGAATGTTTCCAGTCCTTCCACGATATCTTCCTTGCTCTTGAGCTGCCCCTTGGCCATCCAGCCGGCCATTTCCTGCCCGGCAGCACCGAACTGTGCGGCGTAATCCATCACCACAAAGCCTTCCATCCGGGCGCGGTTAACCAGCAGCGACAGGTAGTTGGCCGGGCCTTTGACCGCTTCTTTGTTGTTGTACTGGCTGATGGCACCGCAAATCACCACCCGCGCCTTCATGTTCAGACGATTCAGCACGGCATCGAGAATATCGCCGCCGACGTTATCGAAATACACGTCGACGCCTTTCGGGCACTCGCGTTTGAGGCCCGCGTGTACATCTTCGTTTTTGTAGTCGATGGCGCCGTCAAAACCCAGTTCATCGATCAGGAACTTGCACTTGTCCGCGCCGCCGGCAATGCCGACCACCCGGCAGCCTTTGATCTTGGCAATCTGCCCGGCAATGCTGCCCACCGCACCGGCCGCGCCCGATAGCACCACGGTGTCGCCGGCTTTCGGCGCGCCGACATCGAGCAGGGCGAAGTAGGCGGTCATCCCGGTCATGCCCAGCGCGGATAAATAGCGCGGCAGCGGTGCCAGTGTCGGATCGACTTTATAGAAACCTCGCGGCTCGCCGAGGAAGTAATCCTGCACACCAAGGGCGCCATTGACGTAGTCCCCCACGGCGAAACCCGGATTGTTCGAGGCGATGACCTTGCCTACGCCCAATGCACGCATGACTTCGCCAATGCCGACCGGAGGGATGTAGGACTTGCCCTCATTCATCCAGCCACGCATGGCCGGGTCCAGGGACAGGTATTCGTTCTTGACCAGAATCTGACCCGCCGCCGGTTCGCCGACCGGTACTTCTTGATAGGTGAACGTCTCGCGGGTGGCCGCGCCCACGGGACGTTTGGCGAGCAGGAACTGGCGATTGGTCTGGGTAGTCATGACAGGCACTCAAGATGAATGAAGTCTTGTTGATAGACCTTCATTGGCCATGCTGCAAGGTTGGCTGATGCTGCGAATGCACATCGATCCAGTGCAGTGATAGTCATGGCAGCGGTTCTATCACTGCAACTCATGGGCGCCCAACCGGCCTTCTGATAGTGCTGCCGCGCCATACACCCCTGTGACTAGACTGGCCACACGCGATCCCCTGCATTCTTCCTTCTGAGGACATAACAATGAGCATGACGTTTTCTGGCCAGGTTGCCGTTGTGACAGGCGCGGCCAACGGTATTGGCCGCGCGACCGCTTTGGCATTCGCCGCCGAAGGTTTGAAAGTGGTGGTCGCCGATCTGGACGCGGCCGGTGGTGAAGGCACTGTGGCGCTGATTCGCACCGCCGGCGGTGAAGCGACCTTCGTGCGCTGCAACGTCACGGTGGAAAGCGATGTAAAAAATCTGATGGACGAGGTGGTAAATACCTACGGTCGTCTCGACTATGCCTTCAACAACGCCGGCATCGAAATCGAGAAAGGCAAACTGGCCGACGGCACAGTCGATGAGTTCGACGCGATTATGGGCGTCAACGTCAAAGGCGTCTGGCTGTGCATGAAGTATCAGTTGCCGTTGCTGCTGGCCCAGGGCGGTGGCGCGATCGTCAACACCGCTTCGGTCGCCGGCCTGGGCGCTGCGCCGAAGATGAGCATCTACGCAGCCTCCAAGCACGCGGTGATCGGCCTGACCAAATCGGCGGCCATCGAATACGCCAAGAAAAAGATTCGCGTGAATGCCGTGTGCCCGGCGGTGATCGACACCGACATGTTCCGTCGAGCCTATGAAGCGGACCCGAAGAAGGGCGAGTTCGCCAATGCCATGCACCCGGTCGGGCGTATCGGCAAGGTCGAAGAAATTGCCAGCGCGGTGCTGTACCTGTGCAGCGACGGCGCGGCGTTCACCACCGGTCATTCGCTGGCGGTGGATGGTGGGGTCACGGCGTTTTAAGTCAAGTGCAATCCATGTGGGAGCGGGCTTGCTCGCGAAAGCGGTGTGTCAGGCGACATCAATGTTGACCGGGCCACCGTCTTCGCGAGCAAGCCCGCTCCCACATTTTTTACTGTTCGGAGTTGATTCCGTGAAGACGCCGATCAATGTGTTTCAAATGATTAGATCTGAGGGTTTTGGCGGCGTTGTCGCACATCCCCTGAAGCGCTCCTGTGATTAACTGTTCCCCGCAAAACGGACAGGAGTTTGCTTGCTCATGGAGTTGAGAATCGATCGGGAGGCATTGGTGCCTGTCGTGCAGCAAATCGTCGACGCATTGGCCGACTGGCTCCGTCGCGGCGAGGTGACGCCGGGGGGGCGTTTGCCTTCCGTGCGAAAAATCGCGCGGATCAATCTGCTCAGTCAATCCAGTGTCGTCGAGGCCTGTGAACGGCTGGTGGCTCAAGGGGTACTGGAGACGCGTAACGGGGCGGGTTTCTTTGTCGCGGCAACGGTGCTGGCCGCTCAGGAGCAACGCGATCTTCCCTGGTTCGAAGGGGTTGAGGAGAAGCAAAGCGGCCATGTCGAGGAACTGAAACTGGGTTGCGGCGGCCTGCCCGAAAGCTGGCGCGAGACTGACGACCTGAGCTACGCCATACGCCAGGTCAGCCGCACCGACATGGCCGGGTTGTTCAACTACAGCACGCCGCTGGGCCTGCCTGCTTTGCGCCAGCAGATCCTCAAGCGGTTGAAACAACTGAGTATCGAGGTGGATGAAAGCCGAATACTGACCACGGCAGGGGCCAGTCATGGGCTCGATCTGATTGTGCGTACGCTGTTCAAACCGGGCGATTGCGTGGTGGTGGAGAGTCCCGGTTATTCGATGCTGTTCGATCTGCTCAGGCTGCACGGGGTCAGCATGATCGAGGTGCCACGAACCCCGCGCGGGCCAGACACCGAAGCACTCGAGGCGGTGCTGCTGAAGTACAAACCCCGTGGCTTGTTCATCAACAGCTTTTATCACAACCCCACTGGCAGCAGTTTGACCCCGGGGGTGGCTCAGCAGGTCCTGCAACTGGCCAAAAACCATGGCGTGCGGGTGATCGAAGACGACGTCTATGCGGATTTTCACAGCGGTCCCGGCACGCGCCTTGCGGCACTGGGCATCGATGACAACGTGATCTACGTCGGCAGCTACTCCAAAACCCTCAGCAGTTCGTTGCGGGTTGGCTTTGTAGTGGCCAGTGCCGATGTGATTTCGCGACTGGCGCAGGTCAAGATGATCAGCAGCATGGGCGCTTCACGGTTCAGCGAGTCGGTGCTGGCGAGTCTGTTGGCCAGCGGTGCCTACCGCAAATTGGTGCAGCGTCAGCGCCAGCGTTTAAGTATTGGCAGGGACGCAGCCTTGCAGGTCCTCGAAGACGCGGAGTGGGAGGTTTTCGGCAAACCGGTTGGCGGCCTGTTCATCTGGGCGCGATCGCGCAACGCTGACTATGCTCAGGTGCGCACTCAGGCTCGGCGCTTCGGTGTCCTGCTGTCTTGTCCGACGGCGTTCAGTCCGACCGGCCAGGCTCATGACTGGCAGCGGATCAACATAGCTTATGCCTGTGATCCTCGCGCCCGGGCATTTTTCCAGGCCACCGCCAGGGTCTGTTGACGTTTGGTTACGAGCCGCGTTGCGCTGCCAAATGTCAACAGATCCTGAGGATCGACCTCGAGCGTTCTGAAAGCGACGCGGGCGTAGCTTTTTGCCATTATTCCGAAGTCAGAGACTTGTGTTGGCACGAGCCCGTTGCGAATCTGCATCAACAGACAATGGCAGGGGACTAAGCGCAATGATTTCGGCCGTGCAAGGACGTTTTGCCAACCTCGGTATGGCGAAAAAACTGGGTGTCGGGTTTGTACTGGTGCTGCTGTTGACCGCACTGGTAGCGGCCATCGGCGTATGGTCCCTGCAAACCATCAGTCAGCGCTTCGACGGGCTCAAGCAGATGTCGTCGCTCAACAGCGGTTTGCTCAAGGTTCGCCTGCTCGAGCAGGAATACGCCTTGCACGGTAATCCGAAAACCGTGGACGCCTTGCACGCCGGGGTGGACGCTCTGATCGCTCTGGCGACCCAGCTCAAGGCCCAGTCAGCGGCCAACGTGCCGGTCATGAATGATGTCGAGCAATCTCTGGGGGCTTATCGCAAGGCTTTTGACGAGTTCGTCTCGCTGAGTCAGGCCAAAGACCTTGCGCTGGAAATGGCCAGTTGGTCGGTATCCAGCGTGGCCAATAACCTGGACGTGCTGCAGGCCGGGCTCACCGATGATGGTGCCTATACCTTGAAGGAATCCGAGGGCAAGGACGGCGCGCAATTCATCGAGCAGGCCAATCAGGTCAGTCAGGTATCGCGGCTGATGTTGCAGGCCATGAACGAAGCGCGCGTACGCCTGGACCAGAGCCGCAAGGGCGACGACAGCGGCGGGCAGGGCAAGATCGAGCAGGCCGATCAGGCGCTGACCCAGGCCGAGCAACTGAAAACCACGATCAAGGATGAGGGTTACCAGACCGTCCTCAATGAAGTGTCCGGTCACATCGCCGGTTTCAGTGAAAAACTCGCCGAGTACACCGGACTGTTGGCAGAGGAAAAAACCGTCTACGAGCAACTCCACCAGCGCGCCGCTCAAGTGGTGGAACGGGTGGATCAGGCCTACGTTGCCGAAGACCTGTCGATGCAGGCAGAGCTGAAAAAGAACTCGCTGTTGATCATCGGTTCTTCGGCACTGGCCTTGCTGGTGGGGCTGATTGCTGCGTGGGTGATCACCCGGTTGATCGTCGCGCCGCTGCGCAGCGTAATTGGTGTTGCTCAACGGATCGCCGCGGGCGATTTGAGTGCAACGATTGAAGTGACACGCCGTGATGAGATCGGCCAGTTGATGCAAGCCATGCAGCAAATGGGTGCAGGGCTGAGCAATATCGTCAGTGGTTTGCAGGCCGGTATCGAACAGTTGGCAAGCTCTGCTCAATCGCTATCGGCGGTAACCGAACAGACCAACCTTGAAGTCAGCAGCCAGAAGGAAGAAACCGAGCAGGTCGCCACCGCGATGAATCAGATGACCGCCACGGTGCACGACGTCGCACGTAACGCGGAAGAGGCCGCCCAGGCGGCGCAGACTGCCGACGACAAGGTCGAAAGCGGTCAGCAGGTGGTGCGTCAGAGCATGGCGCGGATCGAACAATTGGCGGACTCGGCCACCTCGGCCAGTTCCAGCATCGAAAGCCTCAGTGCGCAAATCCAGAACATTGGCACGGTACTCAGCGTGATCAAAAGCGTTGCCGAGCAAACCAACCTGTTGGCGCTCAATGCGGCCATCGAGGCAGCTCGGGCCGGCGAGCAGGGCAGGGGGTTTGCGGTGGTAGCCGATGAAGTTCGGGCGTTGGCCAGGCGAACCCAGCAATCAACCGAGGAAATCGAACAGCTGGTCAGTGCCTTGCGCTCGGCGGCGCAGTCGTCGGTGCAGCAGATTCAGAGCAGCGGCGAGTTGGTGAAACTGGCGGTGAGCGATGCATTGCAAACCGAGAGCGCGTTGGGAAGCATTGCGGTAGCGGTGTCGTTGATTCAGCAGATGAACCAGCAGATCGCAGCGGCTGCGGAAGAGCAGAGTTCAGTGGCCGAGGAGATCAATCGCAGTGTCACCAGTATCCGCGCCAGTGCGGATCAGTCGTCGCTGGCGATGCAGGGCAATGCCGCGTCGAGTATTGAGTTGGCGCAGCTGGGGGGGGAGCTGAAGGGGATGGTGGGGCATTTCAGGCTCTGAGCAATGCAGGACTCAAGGCTAATGCCAGTTAGTTAAGCGCCGCAATTCATGTGGGAGCGGGCTTGCTCGCGAAGAGGGAGTGTCAGTCAACCTCAATGTTGACTGTGCCGCCGCCTTCGCGAGCAAGCCCGCTCCCACAGGTGCTGCACCTTAACTGACCGGCATTAGGGCTCAAGGCCCCATTGCCCATCGTCGGCAAACGGCGCGCAAAAAAAAGCCACCTTTCGGTGGCTTCGTTGTTTGTTCTGATCAGTCGTAGATCACTTTTTTCTTCCAGTCGGCATCAGCCTCGACGTCTTTGAGGCCTTCAGTCAGTTGGTTCATCTCGCCTTCCACCGGAGCGATCTTGTCCATGACCTGGGCGTTGGCGCGGGCCAGGAGTTTCTCCAGGTATTCCAGCTGTTCAGCGTAAATCTGCGGTTCCTGTTGCTTGCGCAGGTATTGCACGCCGCGTTCGAAGGCCAGACGAGCCTGGCCGGGCTGGTTCTGTTGCAGAGAATGCTGGCCCAGGTTGTTGAAAAATTCGATGTGCAGCAGCACCAGGATGTGACGGACCTCGCGGACCCAGCGCTTGGCTTCGTTGGGCGGCAGGAAACCGTCCTGTGCCGCGCGGGTGATCTGGCCATGCAGGGCTTCGAGCAAAAAGCGCACGTCTTTGGCTTTGGCTTCGGTCTGGATCGGTGCCGGCGGGTTGTTGACCGGGATCGATTCGCCCTGGGCGACGAGGGCACTCAGCTCGGCAATCCGTGCCTTTAAGGTGCTGTTGGATTTTTCCAGGTTCAGCAGGCGCTGGCAGACGTTCAATTCAAGACGGGTCAACAGCAGCTTGAGGGGCGGTGTCATCAGCTGACCGGGGAAGGTCTCGGTGATTTCACCGCAGCGACGCAGGCGGTCATTGAGTTCAACCTTGGTGCGGGCCTTTTCCAGCTTATTGTTCTCCACCACATGGTTCATGTAGCCAATGGCGATCAATAGTGCGATCCCGGCTACGACTAGCAGGGTGATCATGAGTGGTGTCACCGGTAAGACCTCTTTTATTAGGGTTCGCGTGCGAGTCGAGTGTAGTAGCTTGGCATTTGGGCGCCTAGGGTCGCTCGACGAGTTGAATCGGCAATGGCTCTGCTTATATCGGCCGTAACGCTGCATAGATAAGTAAATAGCGTGCGAGATGCACATTGCCATCATCCGGGCCGGACTATAGCGCCTTGCTGGATGCCAGAATATAGGCGCCAAAGGTCAGTCGACGGAAAAGCCTCAAACGCTGCTGAAAGCAGGGCGAAGTCATTGATTTAAATAAATTTATATCTGGGGGTTGACGACCCTTCAATCCATCCATAGAATGCGCGCCACTTACAGCGTAAAGCACACAGCGAAACGCGGTAGGGAGTGAATGTTGTACGTGTGTCCCCTTCGTCTAGTGGCCTAGGACACCGCCCTTTCACGGCGGTAACAGGGGTTCGAGTCCCCTAGGGGACGCCAATGCGGGAATAGCTCAGTTGGTAGAGCACGACCTTGCCAAGGTCGGGGTCGCGAGTTCGAGTCTCGTTTCCCGCTCCAGTTTTAAACGGCTTTGCTTTCGGGCAGGGCTGAGTGAAACCAGAACCAAATCTTCGGATGCGGATCTGGGCACCGAAACACACACCATGTGTTCCGGGCAGCGTGTCCCCTTCGTCTAGTGGCCTAGGACACCGCCCTTTCACGGCGGTAACAGGGGTTCGAGTCCCCTAGGGGACGCCATTTGCGGGAATAGCTCAGTTGGTAGAGCACGACCTTGCCAAGGTCGGGGTCGCGAGTTCGAGTCTCGTTTCCCGCTCCAAATTCAAAAAAACGCCGCTCATTGAGCGGCGTTTTTTTATGCGCGTTATTTGTCATTTTCATTGATTGGAATAAAAACCTTCGGGTAATGCCAGTCAGTTAAGGCGCTGAACCTGTGGGAGCGGGCTTGCTCGCGAAGACGGCGGCACAGTCAACATTGATATCGCCTGACACACCGCCTTCGCGAGCAAGCCCGCTCCCACATGAATTGCGCTTAACTGGTATTACACTCTCAATTTCCGAGGCTTTGCACCAGGCTTTCGAGCGCTTGCGTGGTTGTATCCTCCAGCGCCGGTTGCGCTGCCACCGCTCTGAGTTGGCAGGTCAAACGGTATTCGCTGGGCGTGCAGTTGACGAACTGCTTGAAGGCGCGAGCGAAGTAGGACGGGTCCTTGAAGCCGGCCTCATAGCCGATGCTGGTAATAGGCATCTGGCTATTGTCGAGCAGTTCCTTGGCGAAGCTCATGCGCTTGTCCAGGATGTAATCGGTGAAGCCAACGCCATTGGCTTCCTTGAACAGTCGGCTGAAGCGAAAGGTCGTCATGCCGCAGCGCTTCGCCAAATCCCTCTGATCGATGCTGTCCCGAAAGTGCTGATCGATGTACAGCATGATGTTGCTCAGCGCCTGGTGTTTTTGGTGCCCCGAGGTCAACCGGATGCTGTCCGGCAGGGTCGGGGAGTGATCGATCAGCGATGTCTGGCCCTGGCCGTTGGCATTTCGGCGCAACTCGCACAGCTGCACCACGGCCGTCAGGTAACGCTTTCTCTCGTTGGATGAGAACGGCAACACCATGTATTCCCAGACACTGGAACGCATGGCCCATACCGCCAGTTCTTCCGAGTGTTGCACAGTGAACATGGTGATCGGGATGGTGGGCGTTGTGCGTTTGATCTCCAGCAACAGCCTCAAGCCCGGCGTGTCGGGGCGATCAAAATGGATGCAGATCATGTCCGCCTGTTCCCCGATGGGCAGCGCGGAATTTTTCGCCAATTTGCAGTCGCAAGCGCTCTCGAACTGCGCGATGAGTTCCTTCGTGGAATGATCGTGGGTCAGATCGAACCACAGTAGCGATGGCCTTCTGGTCAAATTGGACGTCATGTCTCTACTCTGGGGTTCTTAGCGCCGCTCTTCGCTGAGTAGTATTGTCAACGTGCACTGACTTTGCAGATTAAATGCTTATAAAGAACTGATACTTTAGTTCTATACGCTCTATATTTCGTTGCAAAGCCGTTACACCCAGTTGTTTGTTAGCGTGGATCGATGTTCCGAGCCGCAACCGCTCGTCGCTTGTGAATCAACGGCAATCGCATTCGCAAGTCATTTCCTTTTTTTACCCTTCCGTTCCTGCCAAAAGCCAACGACCGATAGTTGGCATCCCCCGCAAAAAAGTCCTAGTGATGTGCAAAATCTTCCTAACGCCTATGCCTTGCCCCTGACTAGGGTTGCATCAGGCAGTTCAGAACGTACTGCCCCTCGGAAGAACAACTTTAGTGAGGTGTGCAAAATGACTCTGCAAACAATCAAGGCTTCGGTACTGAAGTTCGCCAAAGACGAAGACGGTCTGACCATTGTGGAATACGCAGTGGCGGGTGGGCTGATTACGGTACTAGTTGCCGCTGCGTTTGTTCTTTTGGGCGGCGCCGTGAATACCAAGATCAGGGCGCTGTGCCAGGCCGTCAATGGCAACGTTGCGTGCTGATAAAGATAACTTGCCGTGTGGGGGGGCGGCGATCTCCATGAAAGTAGCTGGTTGTTATTGCTTCTCCGGTAAAGCAACCGAATAACCGAATGGATTTCGCGCAGCCCCCGCCGACCTAAGTTTCTGACCCTGGCAACCGCTGAAGTGAGGTACCCAAAATGAATGTGCAAACAGTAAGAGCTTCGATAAGCAAGTTCGCCAAAGATGAAGATGGTCTGACCATTGTGGAGTACGCGGTGGCCGGTGGGTTGATTACGGTATTAGTTGCCGCTGCGTTTGTTCTTTTAGGCGGCGCAGTGGATACCAAGATCAGAGCACTGTGCCAGGCCGTCAACGGCAACGTTGCCTGCTAACGATAATTCCCGTCAGGGGAGACGCGCCATGTCCATGGAATTGCTAGTGTCGACAGTTGTACTGCTAGGACTGCTGGGCGTCGCGGTGGTGAGCGATCTGCTTCGCCACCGTATTCCCAACATGCTGGTTCTATTGGGCCTTGCCCTGGGATTGGCCGGTCAGACTTATGTAGGTGGTATCAGCGGATTGGGTGACAGCGTGTTGGGCATCCTGATCTGTTTTGGGCTGTTTCTGCCCATGTACGCCGTGGGAGGCATGGCCGCCGGTGACGTCAAGTTAATGGCCATGGTCGGCAGTTTTTTACCCGTTCATTACGCGTTGTGGGCTGCCTTATTCAGCCTGATTGCCGGCGGCGTCTGCGGTTTCCTGATCGTGCTGTTTCGCGGTCAATTACTTCAAACCCTGGGACGCTATTGGCTGATTGTGAGGGCGCAGGCTTATCTGGCGCCTACATCGGATGAAGTAGCCGGCAAACCTTTTCCTTATTCGATCGCCATCCTGATCGGCACTTTAAACAGCGTCTACTGGCAACTTGTTGCCGGCGGATTGGGAGCTTAGTCATGCACGTCATCGTCGATAGTGATGCCTACCCCAGCGATCGGGAAGCGGTGCAACGACTGGCGCCTCAGCCATGCACCATCCGCGAAACCGGTCTGACCGACAGTTTTCTTGGTGACTTGGTCTGCAAGCACCTGCATGACGCCGGCGTGCTGGACATGTCGCGGCTGGTAGAGCGCCTGGCACTGACTGGTGCAGTACTGGAAGAAGTCCTGGCGTTTCTGCGCAAGGATGGCCGTGTCGAAGTGCTGGGCCAGATGGGGCCGCAATCGACGGGTGGGCAGATGATGCGTTATGGCCTGACCGAACGCGGCCGCAG
Organism: Pseudomonas sp. GM79; assembly: GCF_000282495.1. Classification (GTDB taxonomy): domain Bacteria; phylum Pseudomonadota; class Gammaproteobacteria; order Pseudomonadales; family Pseudomonadaceae; genus Aquipseudomonas. Next base: position 28,406 of record NZ_AKJE01000033.1, on the reverse strand, counting down.
CGCCGCCCGCGATGCCCTGTCGCGCAGTGGCTATATAGGCGCGGCACCGTTCCCGGTGAGTACTTACCGTTCCCTGATCAAAATCCAGACCATTCACCACGGTCGCATCAACGCCGACGATATGCACAGGGCCCTCACGGGCGTAGTGCTCACCGAGGGGATGCTCGATCAGTTGGGTGTGGCACTGAACTCCGGGCGCGCGATCATGATTTATGGCCCCGCGGGTACCGGCAAGACATATGTCAGCAGTCGGCTGATTCGTCTGTTCGCCGAAGCGATCTGGGTACCTTATGCCATCGTCATCAATGAGTCGGTAATCGAGATCTATGACCCGCAGGTGCATCAGCGTCTGGATGACAACAGTCAATCGAACAATCTGATGCTCAACGAAGGGATCGACCGTCGACTGTTGTGCTGCAAACGTCCGATCGTTATCACGGGCGGCGAGCTGAGCATGGAACAGCTGGACGTTCGCTATGACCCCTATACCCGTCAATACCAGGCCGCCTTGCAGCTCAAGGCCAGTAATGGCCTGTTCATCATCGACGACATGGGACGCCAGCGCATGGCTCCGGCCGAGCTGTTGAATCGCTGGATTGTACCCATGGAAGAGAAGCGTGACTTCATCAATCTGGGCGGCGGTCGGCATTGCGAGCTGCCGTTCGATTTGGTTCTGGTGTTTTCAACCAACCTCAATCCCCTGGAGCTGGCCGATGAGGCCTTTCTTCGCCGGATTGGCTACAAGCTGCAGTTCGGTTACCTGAAGCCTGAGGAGTACGAAAAGATCTGGCGTCAGGAAAGCGAGCGCCTGGGCATTCCTTTTGACCCGCTGCTGCTGCGTTATGTATTGCAAAGGCTTTATGCAAGTGAAGGCATGCCCCTGGTGCCTTGCCACCCCCGCGATCTCCTGAACATGGCCCTCGACCGTCAGCGTTACCTGGGCGGTTCCGGAGCCCTGTCGCCGCAGGAGCTGGAATGGGCCTGGCACAACTATTTCGTCCAGCTCGACTTTCTTTGAAGCGGAGATACTGACATGAGCTCTCGTACTGTTTCCCTGATAGGCATTTCTCTGGTCATGGGCCTTGGGGCTGCATGGATGGCCGATTCCTGGCTGAGCGCACGGCTCAATGCCACCCCCGATGATCACCTTCGAAGTGTAGTGGTCGCCACGGTAGAAATTCCCTTCGGGCAGATGGTCGAGGCTCAGCAAGTCACGACCGTACGCATGCCGATGGACACAATTCCGGACGATGCTCTCGATTCAACCGACAAGGCCGTGGGCAAGATCGCAACGTTCGACATTTTGCGGGGCGACGTGATGCGCGGCGCACGCCTGAGCGAGCATTTGGGCGGCAGTACCCTGGCTTCTCTGATTGCACCAGACAAACGCGCCATCTCGGTACGAGTAGACGATGTAGTGGGGGTGGGCGGGTTCCTGTTGCCGGGTAACCGCGTCGATGTGCTTGCGACCAAAACCACGAGTGCTGGCGGTAACAACGCCACGTCCAGAACTATCCTCGAGAACCTGCGCGTGTTGGCGGTGGACCAGACGGCAGGTACCGACAAAACCCAACCGGTGGTGGTGCGTGCGGTAACGCTGGAAATGTCGGCTACCGAAGCGGAAACCCTGGTGACAGCGCAGACAGAAGGCAAGCTGCAACTGGCGCTGCGCAATCCGCTGAATCTCGAGAAAAAAACCGCCGCCATCCCACCTGCCGCTCCGCCAGTCATGGCCGTGGCCACCGCTACGGTGCCAAAACGCGTGGTACAGCGCAGCAATGGTGAGCGTGGCGGGGCTATCACCATCATCCGCGGGATTGAAACCAAAGTAGTCAACATTCGCTGACAGAACGCAACAGGCGCCTGGACACCCAGGTATTGGCGGAGCCGATCCGGATCAGTTTCGGTAAATGAGGGCTTGATGATGAATCTTCGAATTCAGCAGCCGTTCACTGGGACGCCAAGGCGCCAGGAAGGTTCGGTGAGCGTATTGATGGTGATCGCGTTGGCGGTGATGTCCATGCTGGCGGCATTGGCTCTGGACGGCGGACACATGTTGCTGAACAAAACGCGCCTGCAGAATGCGGTGGACGCCGCCGCGCTGAGTGGCGCCAAAACCCTGAGCCAGGTAGCAGGCGCTGCCAACTTTGCCAGCACGACGCGATCTGCTGCGCTCGATACGCTGTTGCAAAATGCCAATGCCGCCGGCAACAACGAATTGTCCACGGCTGTTGCCGGTAATCCAGGTGCATTTGCGGTAGTGGAACTGTCTGACAGGGTCTATGGCCCGTTCTCTTTTCCTGGCCCGACGGATGCCAAATACGTTCGGGTATCGGTATCGAACTATAGTCTGACGGGGTTTTTCTGGGGCTTCGTTCAGTCATTCGGTGTGCTAGGGGACAAAGCGGTGGCGGCGATCGCCACTGCAGGCCCCAGCCCTACCAGCCCGTGTGATCTTGCCCCGCTGATGATCTGTGGCGATGCGACCCAATACGACCCTGACGCCGGTATGTTCTGGGGCTTCCGGTTTGGTGATTTGCAGGTATTGAAGTCGGCGGCTGGCAATTCGTCCGCCATTGGCCCAGGCAACTTCCAGTTGCTCGATTTCGGCTCGGGCGGCAGTACGGTCAGGCAGGATCTGGCTGGAGGTGGCTCGGTCTGCCGCAATGTGGGAGAGAACGTCCAGACCTCTCCCGGCAACATGGTCGGCCCTGCGTCTCAAGGCCTGAATACGCGCTTTGGCATCTACAACGGTCCGGTCAGTGCTTCGAACTATCCGCCAGACCTGGTGACCGCGTCCAGCAACCCTCAGATTACTTACAACGATTCAGTTACCCCGGCACAAGCGCAATACAAGGGGCAGCCTGTCACATCGAGCGATGGCAATCTTACGGCGGGTGGCGAGGCGATAATGGATTACAACGACTGGCGTGCAAGCGTGGCCGCGTGCGTGGCAGGGACTGGCAGCGGCTGTGAGAGCAATGGAGTGTTCGAGCGCCGGATGCTGAAAATCGTGGTGGGTGAATGCACTGGGAAACAGGGCGGTTCAACCTCGATTCCTGTCCTGGGTTTTGGCTGCTATTTCGTGGTGCAGCCCATGAACGGGGGCGGCACGGAGGCGCAGATTTTCGGACAGTTTGTGAAAGAGTGCGAAGGTGACAACGTGTCCGGTCCTAACCCGATGAACGATTCCGGCCCGCAGATCATCCAGCTCTACAAAACCTATCTCAACAGCGGCACTCCGAGCACTGACTCGTAGGAGGGGGCGTCATGAGACTTTACACGTTTAATCAGCCGCAGCGCCAGCAAGGCCTGGCCCTGGTGGAATTCACCCTCGTGCTGCCGTTGTTGCTCCTTCTGTTGCTGGCTTTCGGCGAGTTCGGCCGCATGCTCTATCAGTACAACGTGTTGCTGCAGGCCAGCCGTGATGCCGACCGTTTCGTCGCCAGTCAGGCCTGGAACTCGACGCTCGGCGCTGTCTCGCTGAGCAGTACGCTACAGACCCAGACGAAAAACGTCGCCGTCTATGGCGTGCCTGCAAATACCGGGACCGCGGTGGTGTCGGGGTTGACGACCGCGAACGTAGTGGTCGCCGCGGTGGGCCTGGACCATGTGCGGGTCACCATCACCTATACGTTCTGCCCGGTGATTGGCAGTGGCAATTGCACCGGCTCGATTCCGGGTTTCTTCGGTAATCCGATTGCGCTGAGCATTCCGCTGGTCGCCACCACTGTCATGAGGGCACTGTGATGAATCGCAAACGCATGCGCGGCACCTATGTCGTGGAATTCGCCATCATCGGTATGCTCGTATTCACGCTGTTGTTCGCCGTATTGGAAATGGGCCGCCTGTACTTCACGGTCAATGCGCTGGATGAAGCCGCGCGGCGGGGTGCACGCCTGGCGGCGGTGTGCGATATCAACGATGTGAAAGTGTTGCGGCGGGCGATCTTTAATGCCGCGACCGACGCCGGTACTAGCCAGCTGATCACCAACTTGAACACCAGCAACCTGACGCTGACCTACCTGGATGCCAACGGCGCTTTGGTCGCCAACCCCGGCGATACGAGCGGCAGCAATGGCTTTCGTGCCATCCGCTATGTCCAGTTGAACCTGCAAAACTTCGTTTTCAATCTGTTCATTCCCGGGTTCGGCGTGCCCATTACCCTGCCTACATTCAGGGCAACCTTGCCACGCGAAAGCCTTGGGCGTCATTCCGATTCCGGGGAGATCACACCATGCTGAATACCAAGGAAACTCCAGTCGCCACTTCGACCGGCAAAGCCGGGCTCCGGTTGCTGATCAGCAGCCGCGATGCCAACTCTTTGCGCGATCTGCAGAGTGTCTGCCAACGCATGCCTTGCCTGGAGGTGAGCACTCGCCTGGTGAGTAATGGACATGTCGACCCGCTCTACGGCCTGGACCGGATGCCCGATCTGCTGCTGTTACGCGTCAGCCACCTGTGGCGTGAAGAGCTGTCGGCGTTGTTGCAGCGTCCAGCCCATGAACGTCCACCGATGTTGGTGTGCGGTCTGCTGAGCGAGCAGGAAGGCATGCGCCTGGCGATGCAGGCCGGCGCCCGTGACGTGCTGCCCGAACCCATTGCCGAGACCGAGCTGGTTGCTGCCTTGAATCGTCTGGTTATGGAGGTTCGGACCGGCAGTGGAGCAGAAGGCAAATTGATCGCCGTGATGAGCGCCAAGGGTGGCTCCGGCGGAACCTTGCTGGCCTGCAACCTGGCCCAACAGCTTAGTGCCAAGGGCGGCAGTACTCTGTTACTGGACATGGACCTGCAATTTGGCAGCGTGACCCATTACCTGGATGTGGCGCAGACGCACAGCCATCTGGAGGTGTTGCACCAGATCGACGGTATGGACAGCGTCGCGTTACGAGGTTTTTGCAGTCACTTCAGCCCGACCTTGCATGTGCTGGGTGGCCGGGCCGGTGAGCTGTGTCTGCCGCAGGATGCCCAGCCCGAACAGCTTGATGCTCTGTTGAAGCTGGCCCGCGCCAGCTATGACTGGGTGGTAATCGACCTGCCGCGGCAAATCGACCACCTCACTGGCTCCGTGCTGGAGCAGGTGGATCGGGTGTACGTCGTGGTGCAGCAGAGCGTCAGCCATCTGCGCGATGCCAGCTCCCTGGTGCGAATTCTTCGCGATGACCTGGGTGTGCGCGGCGATCAATTGCAGATCGTGGTCAACCGCTATGACAAGGCAGCCGCCATCAGCCTCAAAGACATCGGCGAGGCGCTGCGCTGCACGAATCTGTCGAAATTACCCAACGACTTCAACCTGGTCAGCCAGAGTCAGAACACTGGCGTGCCGTTGGGGCTGCATGCGCCGAGGGCAGCGATTACTACCGCTCTGCGCGACATGACCGAGGACCTGGTCGGTCAACAAGTAGCCGGGAACAAAGGCTTACTCAAACGCGCCTTCAACCGTTTTTTCGGGGGATGACCCATGATCAGCGACTTTCGTAACCGCTTGCGCAAACAGTCCGGTAAACCCGCTTCATCGTCGGCGACCGACGACCTGCTGGATCCGGCAGAGGAAATAATGGCGTGGGAACGTGCGGCGCCGGACGTTCTTTACGAAACCAGAAGCCAGGTCACTCCGGTGGAAGCCGAGTGGCGGGAAAAGATCTACCAGCAGTTGCTCAAGGTCATGGACCTGTCCTTGCTGGACTCCCTTGAACAGGCGGAGGCCACGCGGCAGATTCGCGATATTTGCCAGCGCTTGCTCGATGAGCATTCGGCGCCGGTGAGTTCTGTCAGCCGCCAGTTGATCATCAAGCAAATCACTGACGAAGTGCTTGGCCTGGGTCCCCTGGAACCGTTGCTGGCCGATCACAGCGTGTCCGACATTCTGGTCAACGGCCATGCCTCGGTCTATGTCGAGCGTTTCGGCAAATTGCAAAGGACCGATGTGCGCTTTCGCGATGATCAGCATTTGCTGAACATCATCGACCGCATCGTATCCAGCCTGGGTCGGCGCATCGACGAATCCTCGCCATTGGTGGATGCCCGACTCAAGGACGGTTCGCGGGTCAACGCGATTATCCCGCCGCTGGCCATCGACGGCCCGAGCATGTCGATTCGCCGCTTTGCGGTGGACCTGCTCAATACCGACAGCCTGATCTCGGTGGGGACATTGACCCCGGCCATTGCCCTGTTGCTCAAGGCGATTGTCCGTGGACGCTTGAACGTGTTGATCTCCGGCGGTACTGGCAGCGGCAAGACCACCATGCTCAATGTGCTGTCCAGTTTCATTCCGCAAAACGAGCGGATCGTCACCATCGAAGACTCGGCTGAACTGCAACTGCAGCAACCCCACGTGGTGCGCCTGGAAACCCGGCCTTCGAATATCGAGGGGCGAGGCGAGGTGAGTCAGCGGGAGTTGGTGCGCAACAGTTTGCGGATGCGCCCGGACCGCATTGTGATCGGCGAAGTGCGCGGCGCCGAGGCGCTGGACATGCTGACGGCGATGAACACCGGCCACGACGGCTCGTTGACCACCATCCACGCCAACACCGCGCGCGATGCGTTGGGCCGAATCGAAAACATGGTATCGATGACCGGGGCGACCTTCCCGATCAAGGCCATGCGGCAGCAGATCGCTTCGGCCATCGATGTGGTGATTCAGCTGGAGCGTCAGGAAGATGGCAAGCGCCGACTGGTCAGCGTGCAGGAGATCAACGGCATGGAGGGCGAGATTATCACCATGACCGAAATTTTCTCCTTTGCGCGTCAAGGCATGGGCGAAAACGGCGAGGTGCTCGGTGATTATCGCCCCAGCGGCATGATCCCGGCCTTCCGCGATGTGCTGGCCAAGCGCGGCATCGAATTGCCGCTGACGATGTTCAGGCCTGAGTGGATGGAGGCACGGCAGTCATGAACAATATTCCTGGTGAATTCATTCTGATGTTCCTCGGCATGGTGTTTATCGCCGTGTTCCTTCTGTCCCAGGGGGTCGTGGTGCCGGTGTTCGGCGAGGCCGGCAAGATGCGCAAGCGCATCCGCGGTCGCTTGCATGTACTGGAGAAGGCCAACAATCTGCCCAACATGCAAACGGTATTGCGGCAGAAATACCTGACGCGCTTGTCGCCACTGGAGGCCATGCTCGAGCAGTTGCCCTTTATGGCGAGCCTGACACAGATGATCGAGCAGGGTGGCCACGAATACCGGGCTTATCGGGTGCTGTTGCTCGGGTTGTTCCTGGGCGTTTGTGCGGCTATCTCGATCTGGATGATTTCGGCGGTCTGGTGGATGGCGCTGCTGGCGGGCTTCGGGGTGTTCTGGTTACCCGTGCTGAAAATTTCTCGTGACCGTGGCAAACGCTTCGCTGAGTTTGAGGAAGGCCTGCCGGATGCGCTGGATGCCATGTGCCGGGCCCTGCGCGCCGGACACCCGTTCAACGAAACCTTGCGCCTGGTCGCCGAAGAACATAAGGGGGCAGTCGCCCATGAGTTCGGTCTGACCTTCGCCGATATCAACTATGGTAACGATGTGCGCCGCGCCATGCTTGGCCTGCTCGAACGTATGCCAAGCATGACGGTGATGATGCTGGTGACCTCGATCCTCATCCATCGCGAGACCGGCGGCAATCTGACTGAAGTGCTGGAGCGTTTGAGTCGGCTGATCCGCGGACGTTTCCGCTTTCAGCGCAAGATCAAAACCCTGTCGGCGGAAGGGCGGATGTCGGCCTGGATACTGGTGGCCATTCCCTTCGTGCTGGCGATCGCGATCGTGTTAACAAGCCCCACCTACATGCCTGTGCTGCTCAATGATCCCATAGGACACAAGCTGATCATCGGGGCTTTCTGCGCCATGTTGATCGGGATTTTCTGGATACGCAAAATCATCCGGATTCAGGTTTAAGCGGTATTCGCTACCGGGAGGTACAGTTCATGGACTTTTTACTCGGGTTGTTCAGTCGGGTCACGGGGAACGAGGAGATGGGGCGCCTGTTGTTCCTCGGTGCCATTGGTGTCAGTACGGTGCTTGCGGTGGTCGCCGTGATCTTGCTGATGCTGGGTCTTCAGGACCCGGTGCAGCGCCGCCTGGCGTTGATCAAGCGTGGTCATTTAGGCAATACGACCGGGCAGGAAGCTCCGGGTAATCTGCAACTGTTGCTGGAGCGGGTCGGTCAGCGCTTTGCCGGGAGCGAATCGGCTCAGGCATCCGTCACCCAGACCCTGTTGACGCATGCGGGTTACCGTTCTGCTTCGGCGGTGCAGATGTACTGGGCGGTGCGTTTGATGTTACCGCTGTTATTGGTCGGAATTGCATTGTTATTGTTGCCCTTGATTCCCAAGGTTTCGCTGGTCGTCGGCCTGCTTTTAGTGGTCATTGCGGCCGGTATCGGATGGCTGCTACCGGCCCTGTATGTCGGCAAGCGTAAGCAGGCGCGTCAACGTCGGCTGCGCGCCGCATTTCCGGATGCACTGGACCTGATGGTGGTGTGCGTGGAGTCGGGCCTGGCCCTGCCTACGACCATCGAGCGGGTGGCTGAAGAAATGTCGGTCAGTCAGGTTGAACTGGCTGAAGAACTGGCTCTGGTCAACGCGCAAATCCGCGCGGGCATTTCCAGTACCGAGGCGCTCAAGCAACTGGCTGTGCGCACCGGTCTTGATGACGTACAAGGGTTGGTCAGCCTGTTGGCGCAGAGTATTCGCTTCGGTACCAGCGTGGCCGATACCCTGCGCATCTATGCCGATGAGTTCCGTGACCGGCGTACGCAGGCTGCCGAAGAGGCAGGGGCGAAAATCGGTACCAAGCTGATATTCCCGCTGATTTTCTGCCTGTGGCCGAGCTTCTTCCTGGTCGCCATCGGCCCGGCCATGATCGGAGTAATGAAAGCATTCGGGTGAAATAACGGGCGGAGGCTGTCGAGTACGATGGCCTTCGCCCGACCCTGATCTGCACTTTCCTTCCATAGATCCACATCCCTGTAAGAGATGCCGAAGGCTGCGATTTTTTGATTTTTCTGGCAGGCAATTCGTTGCCCAGGCCTCTGAGTCAAAAGATCGCAGCCTGCGGCAGCTCCTACAGGGATTTGCGTATGTCTGTTCATCACGACCGGGCGTTGATTGTCGCGATACGTTCGGTGACAGGCTGGTCAAGGCGCAAGCAATGGTTGCCAGGCACTCCTTTAAGGAGCACCGCGGTCAGGCGTAGGGGCTGGCGAAGCCTGCGATCTTTTGATTTTGATGGCCGAGGAATCGCTGAAGGGCAAAAGATCGCAGCCAGCGGCAGCTCCTACAGAGATTTGCGTACGTCTGTTCATCACGACCTGGCGCTGATTGTCGCGATACGCTCGGTGACAGGCTGGTCAAGGCGCAAGCAATGGTTGCCAAGTCCCCCTTTAAGGAACACTGCAGTCAAGCGTAGGAGCCTGCGATCTTTTGATTTTGATGGCCGTGGAATCGCTGAAGAGCAAAAGATCGCAGCCTGCGGCAGCTCCTACATTAGGGTGATCCGGCCAGGCTTGGATAATGCGCAGATGCCGCTGCTTTAGTTGCACACGACGTCTAGCCCGGCTTTGCAAGCCAGGCCACTTTAGACGACGCCAGAGACTGCTCACTCATTGATGCGCCTCAGTCACCGGTGGTCATTTCACCCGCTGCATCCTGGTCAAAAAACTCCGGAATCGGGTAGTTGAAGCTGTTCAGCCAACGCTGCATGGCCAGGTCACGTTCGGTGGCCGAAGCGGTTTGCAGCTTGGGCGAAGCAACTATCCCGCGAATCTGTAGCTGCATCCACTGCTCGGTGCCTTTTTGCTCCTTCGAAGAGGGGCCTGGTTCAAAAGCCCAGGCACTGGTGGACAGGCAAGCCATGCACACGATCAACAGCCTCTTGGTATTCATCTCGACTCCTCGTACTTGTTACTTGTTACTTGTTCGCAGCAGTGGATGAGGCAGCGGCTACCTCAGTTCTGCGATTCCCCTCGGAAGCCACCGCCTTTTTAGCAGAAGCCTTGAGTTTTTCCGCGCGGGTTTGAGCCTCTGCGACTTGCTGAGGATTTAAGCTGGCGCGGGTCACGAGTTCGGAAGCTGCCTTCCAGTTATCCTGATAGATCAGCAGCGTCACCATATTGAGTGCCGCCAGTGAATTGGACTGTTTGAGCTCCATGGCGGTCATGAACTCAAAGCGTGCCTCAGGGATCCGTCGCTGATTGAGGTAGACCACCCCCAGGTCATTGCGCATCCTGTCGTCGGTGGGGGCCATCTTCACCGCACGCTCAAGGTGAGTGGTAGCGTTGGCGTAATCATTTTTGGCCGCGGCCAACTGGCCCAAGCCATGTTCCCCATCGGCGGCCAGACAGGTGCCGAGCAAGCTTTGATACAACGGCCCCGCCTCGTTACGCCCCATCAAGCGCAGCACCCGAGCCTTGCGCAGGCGAACCTGAACCAGGTTGTCGGGCAAACCTTCAAGATTCGCCAGGCTGGCATACAAACGGCCTTCGCTGACCATGTTGTCGGCCAGGCTCAGGGCCAACTCTTGATCCGAACCGGGCTTGGCACATTCAGGCGGTCGCGAAGGCAGGCCATTGCTGGCACAACCTGCGAGCATTAATGTCGCCGCTATTGCAATGACTGCTTTCATCGAGTGTCCTCTGGCTACAACACGTTGAACGCCAGGCCAATGGCAATAAAGCTGGCTCGGCAAGCGTTCAAGATCACCGTTACGAGTGAGGGCGAGGCAAGTCTGATTCAGGCTCATTGTGAGAGCCCGGAGCGACTGTCGAAATCGCCATTTTCGAGGAAGAACATACGATAGAAGTTCGGGTCGTAATTGCGCAGTTGTTCGCCAGGCAATGACGGTAGTTGTGCATTGGCAGCCAGTGGCTGGACCAGATGCGGGGTAACGATCATCAGCAGTTCGCGCTCTTCACGGTTGATGGTGTTGTCGCGGAAGAATGCCCCCAGAATCGGGATATCGCCCAGCCCCGGAAACTTGTTCACCTGGGAGTTGTTGCGGGTGCTGATCAAGCCGCTGATGACGAAGCTTTCGCCGTCGGCCAGGGAGATGCTGGTGTCGGTACGTCGAATGGTCAGCGCCGGAACGATGGTGCCGGCGATGCTTACGGCGTTGGTGAAGTCCAGTTCGCTGACTTCCGGCGCCACCTTCAGCGCGATACGGTTTTTCCCGATGATGGTCGGTGTCAGAGTCAGGCGAATACCGAATTCCTTGTACTCGATGGACACGTTATCGCTGCCGGAACTGGGTACTGGAATCGGCACTTCACCACCGGCCAGGAAGCTCGCACTCTGCCCGCTGAGCGCTACCAGGCTTGGCCGTGCCAGGGTGTAGGCGAAACCGCTGCCTTCCAGTGCGTTGATCGACACTAGAGTGTCGCTGGACGCAAAAGCGAAGTTGAACATGCCGTTGTTCACCGGCACCGACGGCGTGACAATGCCGCCGATGGTGGGCAAGGTTCTCGGTGAGCCGAACAGGAAGTTGCCTTGGCGGCCAAAAATCGAGGCATTGGCTTCCTTGAGTTTGGTCCGGCTGACTTCAACGAAGCGGATGTCGGTTTGCACCTGGATCGGCAACAGCGGGTCTTCGGAAGGCACTGTCGAGACGCTGGTCAGCGCCGCGGTGGCCTTGCCCTTGACGAAAACCATGCTTTGGCGCGGCGTTGCCGAACAGGCAGTCCAGACCATCAGGCTGGTGGTCCCCGGCGCCATACCGGTGAGCAAGAAGGCATTGGGGTTGTTGCCGCTGGGTTGCACGTCGGCGATTTTCGGATCGCCGACTGCCAGCTGTGTCACCGGGACGGGGACGCGCAGTTCATTCTGAAGCCCCTGACCGACCTCAAACGTTGTCGGCATATTATCCAGTTGCGAACAATTGGCCGGCGCGGCCTGAGCCGCATTCACGCTGAGGCCCGTCCAGAACAGACCATGGATAATTCGCTTGAAAGCGGGCACGGTACGATAGCTCATTAAGTGCATCCTCGCTGAATAGGCCATCTTTGAGGCAAAACCAGGTTGCCTCGGATCACTACAAGGGGCCTCGGTCGGCCCTCTACCCCGCCAGACCCCTGACTAATGGCCCCGGCAATATTCCTTGGTGCTACATGCAAGCAGCTGCAATACGCTGTTCTGACTGAACGGCGAGCGACCTTTGCTATAACGGTTTTTAGTGATCCAGATGCCTGGGCTGTCAACCCGAACGATATACGCAGGCTCGACAGCAGCAGCTAAAGACGGCACTTTGCGCCGACCTGACTCCCCTAAAAAGCAACCGGCAATTAACGCACTGAGCCGGAAAACGCTTGTCAGGATCATAGTGAGGTAACTCCTTTTGCCAATCCGCTATCTGATCGCTGAACCTAACGTGGCATTTCGAACCGTTATGTCTTCTTCTTGTTTGAAAGGTAGTTCAACCAAGGCAAAGCGCCATGCTTTGAACGAAAACTTTCGATACAGATACTGGTTTTTTTCTGAAAGCCACGGTCAGGCCACGCAATCATTGGAAATGCGGCGGATGCTGATGAAATAAGGGGTGCTTTACGGTCCCGCGAGTTTTTCTTTGGGTTTTGCGCTGCATATTTCACAAAAACACCACTCATTGAGTGGCGTTTATCAGGCGTGCCGGTTTGTACTTTTCGAATGCTGACCAATCGTAACAATGGCATCTGGCGGGATATGACTAGAAAGCTGAATACGACTGATTGTGTAGCTCTACACCTGCCAAGTGCAGGTTGGAGTATTGGCCGTAAGGTACTGGATCACCTCTTCAAGCGTGTCTATGTCAGGAGCATTGTTCACTAACGCTTGCGAACTGCACCATGGGTAATCCAGTTGCGATAGCCACTCCATGATGCAGTGCAGATCCGTCGCCGGCAGGGTTTTCATGTGCTCAATGGTGATAGTGAGCCTCTCGACAAGCCCCGACTCGGGGCTGAACTGCCACTCATACAGACCGCAACCGACTCGGACTTCGCCGCAGCTCTTGTCGGACATGCCGACCAGCCATTTGCACTGGAATGTTTTGGCCTGCGGTTCAGGTGGGCGTCCCAGGCAAAAGGTATAGACGTTTTCGAAAGTCTGGCCGAATCGCCTGACGAGCACATCGCCGATAGATCCGAGGCCTTCAACGTGGGGTGGAAACGAGATAGATCCGGTGTGCACGACCATGTCCAGTATCGCGTCTGGCGCAAAGGCCTGGCGTAACAAATGTGGGCGATTACTGTCCTTGGCTTTTATGTACTGTCGAATCGATAGTTGAGCAGTGTTCATTGTTTGTCCGTCGAATCCCTATCAGGTTGAGAACATCCTTATCCGGGGCTCACGTTACTCCTCCACGCGAGCCCGCCCTCATTTACAAAGCGCTATTCCACACATCCGTTACCAGCATGCAGCCGGGAGCATGGGTGATGCACAGCGGTGGACGTGAAGTTTGCACCACCGATTGCGGGGTCACACCGCAGGCCCAGAACACCGGGATTTCGTCGGCTTCGACTGGCACGGCATCGCCGTAGTCCGGGCTGCTTAGTGAATCGATGCCGATCAGCGCCGGATCACCGATGTGCACAGGCGCGCCGTGGACGTTGGGCATGCGTGCGGTGATCTGGATCGCCTGGATCGCCGCGGCGGCCTTCATCGGGCGCATGCTCACCACCAGCTTGCCGCTCAGGCGAGCGGTAGGGCGAGTGTCTATGTTCGTCCGGTACATGGCGACATTGCGCCCCAGATCGATGTGCCTGAGGGCGATGCCGGCATCCAGCAGCGGTTGCTCGAAGGAGAACGAGCAACCGATGGCGAAGGCCACCAGATCGTCCTGCCACAAATGTCCGATATCCGACGGTTCTTCGCTCAGTTCGCCATGGCGATAGACCCTGTATCGGGACACCTCGTGGCGGATATCAATGGCTGTGCCGAGATTGCGAAAATACGGATCACCCGGTTCGGTAACGTCGAGCACCGGGCAAGCCTGCCGATTGAGCGTGCAATACCGCAGAAACTCGTTAGCCCAATCGTTGGGCAGAATCACGATATTGGCTTGCACCCGACCTTGGGCCAAGCCGCTGGTGTGGCCCTGATATTGTCCGGCAGCGATGCATTGGCGCAGGGCCGGTGGAACGCTGTGCTTCAGTTGTTCGAACGACAGGGTGGGTTGGCTCATCACGGCATCTCTTCAGGTTCGATGAGCCTTTTTAGAAAACCATGACGATGCCGTCCAACGAGGAATGTTGTTACCCCCCGACAACTAAAAGTTATTCAAGGGACCGTCGGCTGTTGAGACCGGGTGCCGGAACCATTCGAAGCGGGCCGACATCCGCAGCGTATTGGGAAACTACCTGGCGGCTCATGTCGACGATGCTTTCGATCAACTCCAGGCCGACGCCGGCGCGCCATGAAGCCACGACATCCAGCTGCGGCAAGCGAGTGCCTGGTTCCAGCTGAATCAGCTCGCCGCTGGCCAAGGGCTTGGCCACCAGCGCGGCCGGCAAGGCGCCAATGCCGAAGCCGTCACGAATCAGCCGGGTCATGGCCGACACTGAATTGACGCAACTGACGCGTGGCGTGCTGATGCCGTGGGCGTGCAGCAGGTTGAGTACATCCTGATGCGGCCGGGAGTTTTTGACGAAGGTGATGATGCGCTCGCTGGCCATTTCGGCCAGCGAAGCATAGGGGCGGGCATAGATTGAATTGCTGGCGGCGATCCAGTGCATGGGGTAGTGCGCCAGTTCGAGATTGCGCACACTTTCGTGGCGGATCAGGTCCGTCTGGAACACGATGTCCAGATAGCCCTTTTGCAGCTGATCGCACAGATTGCGTGCGGCGTCGGCCGTGATCTCGATTTCCACGGCGGGGAAGGTTTGCATCAAGGTCGACATCAACGGGCTGAGCCAGGTGTGGATCACCGTATCCATCACACCGATGCGCACCAGGCCCTGTTGCGGGTTGGTGTTGTCCAGCGAGTGTTTCAACGCTCGCTGAACCTCGAGCATCTGCTCGGCGTAGTCGAGCACCTTGAGGCCTTCCAGCGTTAGCGATACCCCGCGCGAATCGCGCACGAACAAACGCAGGCCCAACTCCTCTTCCAGCGAGGCAATCCGGCTGGAGATAGCTGCCTGAGTGCTGAACATTTTCTCGGCGGTAAGGCTGAAGCTTTGCAGGCGTGCGACCCAGACGAAGGTTTCGAGAAATTTGAGGTTCATGGCGGTTCTCGTGGTGGGGCGTTCACTGTTTTTCCACAGAGAACCGTGGTGGGGGTGCAGTAATTGTTACTCCAGAGTTCGTCGCCGGGGGTATCAAATTTTCTTATGCATAACCTCGTTTTTTTCCCGTTTGACGCAGTTTGGCCTTGGCGCGAAGAATCCGCTCCACGACGCAGCCACTGCGTCTGCCCCCCACGACAACGCCTTCACAAAAAAATAATGAGGCGTGTCCGTCATCTTCGCTTGCTGCCGCAGGAACTCCCATGGAAAAGACCATGACTGACCACGTGCTTTCAGGTTCGGGCCGCACCGGCCCGTTCAGTTGGTACGGCCCCCTGTCGAAAAATGAAAAGCGTACCTTCTGGAGTTGCAAGATCGGCTATGCCCTGGATGGCATGGACACACAGATGCTCAGTTTCGTCATTCCGACCCTCATCGCCACTTGGGGCATCTCCAAGGGCGATGCCGGGATGATCGGCACCTGCACGCTGCTGGCCTCGGCGGCGGGTGGCTGGATCGCCGGAATACTGTCCGACCGCATCGGCCGTGTGCGCACCTTGCAACTGACGGTGCTGTGGTTCGCCTTCTTCACCTTCCTCTGCGGGCTGGCACAGAACTACGAGCAACTGCTGGTGGCCCGGACTTTGATGGGCTTTGGTTTCGGTGGCGAATGGACTGCGGGTGCGGTGCTGATTGGCGAGGTGATTCGCTCCAGGGATCGCGGCAAGGCAGTGGGCATGGTGCAGGCCGGATGGGCGCTGGGGTGGGGGCTGACGGCATTGCTCTATGCCGGATTATTCAGTTTTCTGCCGCCGGAAGAGGCCTGGCGGGCGCTGTTCATGATCGGGTTGGTGCCAGCGCTATTCGTATTGGTGATCCGCCGGCTGGTTAAGGAGTCGGACACTTTTGAGCAGGCCTGTATTGAGCGTAAGGCCAAGCCTGAAAAGGATTCACGTTGGGCCTTCTTCGAAATTTTCGCGCCTCGGATGCTCAGTACCACCTTGCGCGCCTCGTTGCTGACCACTGGCGCGCTGGGCGGTTATTACGCGATCACCACCTGGTTGCCGACCTACCTGAAAACCGAGCGCGGCCTGAGCGTGCTCGGCACTGGCGGCTATCTGGCGATGGTGATCGTCGGCTCCTACATCGGCTATGTGACCAGTGCATTGCTGACCGATGCCATCGGCCGAAAGAAGAACTTCATCCTGTTTGCCGTCGGCTCCATGGCGATCGTTCTGGCCTACACCCAACTGCCCATCGACAACACCTGGATGCTCTGGCTGGGCTTTCCGTTGGGTTTCTTCGCTTCGGGCATTTTTGCGGGCATGGGCGCTTTTCTGACCGAGTTGTTTCCGACCCGCATGCGCGGTTCGGGCCAGGGCTTTTGCTATAACGCCGGGCGTTCCATTGCGGCGCTGTTTCCGTTGTTCATCGGTGCGCTGAGCGAAACGTTGCCGATTGGTACGGGGATCGGAATCTTCGCTGCCGGTGCCTATGGCGTGGTGATTCTGGCCGCGTTAAGCCTGCCCGAAACCCGCGGTCGCCAACTCGAATCCTGAACCCCGACACGTCTGGGCCATTGTGCCCAGACGTCGCTGATCCATTGCTAATCGACAAACATCGGCCGCGATCGCAACGCCCCCGAGAGGGCTCGCTCGCGCCCGTAACAGGAGCAGGCATGAACTATTCGCTTTCCACCCAACGGTTGTACCTCCCGGTCGGCACATTGCTCGGGTTGAGCTTGCTCGGCGCACCGGCCGCTCAGGCGGATTTCATTGCCGACAGTAAAGGCAGCCTGGAAGCCCGCAACTTTTACTTCAATCGCGATTTCCGCCAGGACGGCTCGCGAGACAAAGCCGAGGAATGGGCACAGGGCTTTCTGTTGCGAATGGAGTCCGGGTATACCGCTGGCACGCTGGGGTTTGGTCTGGATGCGCTGGGCATGGCCGGTTTTAAACTGGACTCCGGCGGCGGCACGGCGGGCACCAATCTGTTGCCGCCGGATTCGTCGGGCGGCTCGCAGGATCGCTATGGCGAGTTGGGCCTGACCGCCAAAGTGCGTTTGTCCAAGAGCACCCTGAAGCTGGGGACGTTGCAGATCAAGGATCCGGTGGTGAACTCCAACGACACTCGCCTGTTGCCGTCAACTTTCAAGGGCGGCCTGGTCAATGTGCAGGAAATCGACCGTTTGAAGCTCACCGCCGGTCAACTCACGCAGATCAACTTTGTCGATTCCACTGACTATCAGGACATGACCGCCAATCGCATCGGCGGGCAAAGCGACAAATTCCAGTTCGCCGGGGCTGACTATCAATTCCTGCCGAACCTGACAGCGCAGTACCGCTACGGCAAGCTGGAAAATATCTACCAGCAAAACTACCTCGGATTGGTCCACCTGCTGGATCTGGGAGCCGGCCAGTCGCTCAAGAGCGACGTGCGCTATGCGCGCAGCATCGAAGATGGCAACTTTCGTGACCTCGACAACCAGGCTCTCGGTGCGATGTTTACCTACAGTCGCGGCGGTCACGCGCTGGGCTTCGGCTACCAGCGCATGAGCGGTGATGATCCGTTTCCGTACATCGGACGCAGCGATCCGTACCTGGTCAACTTCGTGCAGATCAATGACTTCGCCAACGTTGACGAACACTCCTGGCAAACGCGCTACGACTATAACTTCGCCGCATTGGGTGTGCCGGGGTTGAGCTTTATGACCCGCTATATCTCGGGGGATAACGTGCAGCGCAGTGCTGCGGGTGAAGGCAAGGAATGGGAGCGCGACACCGATATCGCTTACGTGGTGCAGGACGGTACGTTGAAAGGCCTGGGCTTTAAATGGCGCAACGCGTCGGTGCGTTCGAACTTTGGCAATGATCTGGATGAGAATCGCTTGATCGTCAGCTATACCCTGGCGCTTTGGTAAATGTCTGGGTTATCGAACAAGAAATGATATCGACGGCCCGCCAGCCAGACTGGCGGGCCGTTTGTTTTACATCGACAGAATCAACCGGCCAGCGAACAGAATCAGGATCACCCCCATGGTTCGTTCGAACCAGTGCCCCATGCGCATGAACAGCAACCGCACCCGGGCGCTGGAAAAGAACAGGGCCACGATCACGAACCACAAGGCGTTCACGAAACACATCCATAGCCCGTATAGCGCCTGAATCTGCAGTGGTGTCGTGGCGCTGATGATGGTCGTGAAGATTGCCAGAAAGAACAGGGTGGCCTTGGGGTTGGTGGCGTTGGTCAGAAACCCCGTGCTGAAGGCCTTGAACAAGGTCTGCCGTTCAGCTGACGTTTCTGCGCCCTTGTCACCTTCAATTGCCGATTTGGGTTTGCTGCGTATCAGGCTCACGCCGAGGTACAAAATGTAGGCACCCCCCACAACCTTGGCCACCGTCAACAACCAGGGCGTGGTGTGCATCAGCGCGCCGACGCCGAGCAAGGTGTAAAGCACATGCACGGAAATGCCCGCGCCGATGCCCAAGGCCGTGCAAATCCCCACTAAGCGACCGAAACGCACGCTTTGGCGGATGGTCACGGCAAAATCCGGTCCGGGGGCGACCACGGCCAGAAAGTGGATGGTTGCCAGCGCCAGAAACTCGCCCAGGTAATTCGAAAACATCTCAGCTCCAGAAAGTCAGGGGTGAAGCATTGCCGCGATAGCCGACAAAGAAGGAAAGGCTCAATCGCGGGTCGTCCACACCCGGGGTCACCGAGTGCATGCAGCGCGAATTGAACATGATGAAATCACCCGGCTCAGGACGAATCTCCAGGGTTGGAGGGCCTAGCAATGCCGGGTCGATGCCGTAACTGTCGCCACGCATTTCGTCGAACTGGTCTGGAGAAATGTCGTGGTCCCACATCTGCAATGCGCCGCCCTCGGTCGGCATGTTCAGGTAGACGTTGCAGGCGAACTGCGCTTCCAGGCTTCTGGCCTGGAAGCTGTCCGGGGCGTCCTTGGCGAAAATGTCGTGATGGGCGAGGAAGCACACGCCGGGCTTGACGACCCGGGACAGGCCCACATACATCTTGCGGCCATACAGATTTTCCAGGTGCGCCCCCGCCGGCCAGGACTCGTCGAGCATGCAGCGCAACGTGTCGACAGGAGAGGAGTAGGGCGCACAACGGCTGCGCAATTCTGCGATGTTGCTGGTGGCGCGCTCGAAGTAATCCTCGATCAGCAGCGGCTGGTTTTCCGCTTCATAAAACGCCATGCCAATGCGACCGATGCTCGGCGCGTTGATGTAGCCTTCGAAGCCGGGGGCGAGGATCTTGTCGCCGATCTGGATCGCCAGCGGCCCAGGCAACAAGCCCTTGACGCGGATGGCGAGGACTTCTTCATTGGCCAGTTTTTGTATGCACGTCTCATCGAGACGCTCGACGTCAAGCATCATGTCTTTAGGTCCATCTATCGATAGTCAACAGAGCCCGCGAACGCAGACTCCCCCGGCGTCAGGCGATGACGGGGCCGACATCGCCCAAATGGTCAGTCCACGCTGTAGTGGACTGACAGCGTTCCCTTTTTCTGTGAAAGGGAAGCGATCGTGACCGTGCCCAAATCCTTCAGGCTCCGTACATGGGTGCCGCCGCAGCCGTAGGCGGGCAGCTCACCGAAACCGATTTCCCGGGCGCCTTCGCGCAACGACGTCAAGCGCGGCAGGTCATGGGCGATCCATTGCTTGATGCCGTGCTGAATCGTCTGCGCATCGACTTCCTGCGCGCTATCACCCGGTTTGAACTGAACGCGTCCTTCATCGGGCCAGTGATGAGCCTTGATCGGCATCCAGCCCATTGCCTGGACGAAGTGACCAATCAGGTGCCCCGCCGAATGCATGCGCGTGTTGAACCGGCGGCGTTGCTCGTCGACCCGAATCTGGGTCATGCCGAGTTTTACCGGGTGGTCGACGAAGTGGATGATCCGGTCCGGATCCTGAACCACGCGCAGCACCTGGCTTTCGCCGATCCAGCCGGTGTCCCAGGGTTGCCCGCCGCCTTGGGGATGAAACAGTGTGGCGCGCAGCACTACTGCGAATTCGTTCTCGTAGGGCGTGCAATCCAGGACTTCCACATTGGCCTTGAGGTCATCACTATGGAAAAAGAGGCGAAGCGTCATATTCCATGCCCTTATTAAAGTTTCTATTTTTATTATATGAACCGTGGAATTGCGTGATAATCCGTTCAATCATCAAAGGACTGTTGCGCTGTGAGCATAAATCTTCCCCTGCCGCTGCTCGGTGAAATGGCGATTTTCGTCAAGGTTGTCGAGACCGGCAGTTTCTCCGAAGCGGCGCGTCAGTTAGGTTCTTCTCCTTCGGCGGTAAGTCGCAGTATTTCTCGGCTGGAGAAGGCACTCGCCACGCGGCTGCTGCAGCGAACCACGCGCAAGCTGCGCCTGAGTGACGGTGGCGAAGAGGTGTTCAAGCGTTGCCAGGATATGGTCAGCGCGGCGAAGTCGGTGATGGAAATCAGCGGTCAGTTCACCCATGAAGCGGAAGGGCTGGTGCGCGTCAGCGTGCCCAAGGCTGTCGGGCGATTCGTGATTCATCCGCACATGCCCGAATTTCTGCGGCGCTATCCCAAAGTAAATGTGGAGTTGTTGCTCGAGGACCGTCAGGTGGATTTGATCGACGACAACGTCGATCTGGCGATCCGTATTACCGACCGCCCGCCTGCAGGGCTGGTGGGGCGGCAGTTGCTGACCATCGATCATTTACTCTGTGCAACGCCACAGTACCTGGCCGAACACGGCACCCCGACTCATCCCCATGATTTGCTCAACCACAGCTGTATCTATCTGGGCGAAACCCCGAGCGATGCGCGCTGGAAATTCAAGAAAGGCAGCAAAGCCGTGACTGTCGGCGTGCGCGGCCGTTATGCCGCCAATCACACGGGCGTGCGACTGGGCGCGGTATTGCAACACATTGGAATCGGCAGCCTGCCGTACTTCACCGCCCGTTATGCGCTGGAACAAGGGCTGATCGTGCAGGTTCTGCCGGACTGGACTTTTCTGGCGTCATACCACGGAGGCGCCTGGCTGCTGCATTCGCCAACCCGCTATCTACCGCCCAAGTTACGGGTGTTTATCGACTATCTGGTGGAATGCCTGGAGAAAGAGCCGACCTTGAGCCGGCCGGGCAAGCCGGGTGCGTTGGGCAAGGTCGCGGTGGAGTATGAGTTGCCAGAGAGTGATGGGTTGCTTTGACGGGCCTCTTCGCGAGCAAGCCCGCTCCCACAGTGGATTTCTCTCGTACACAGAATCTGTGTCCACTGAAGATCAAATGTGGGAGCGGGCTTGCTCGCGAAGACGGCAGCCCAAACACCACATCACTCGGCAAATGCCACAAAAAAAGGCCCGCATGAATAACCATGCGGGCCTTTGCATTTGCTGACAGTGGAATCAGTGCTTGCTGTCCTGGTTCGACATCGCCAGTAGCTGTTTTTCCTGATTCCAGTCGAACGGTTCGTCGTTCTGTTCGGCTTCGAAGCGACGTTCTTCAAGGGCCTGGTACAGGTCGATTTCATCATCGGGCATGTAATGCAGGCAGTCGCCGGCGAAGTACCACAGCAGGTCGCGCGGGACCAGGTGGGCGATTTGCGGGTAGCGAGTGATCACCTGACACAGAATGTCCTGGCCCAGGTATTGGCTTTCGATCGGGTCGACCGGCAGCAATGCACGCAGTTCGTCGAAGCGCTCCAGGAACAAGGCATGGCTTTCTTCGGGAACCTGTTCGGCCTCACCTACGGCGACCAGGATGCTGCGCAGGTGGTCGAGCAAGACGAGATGATCGGCAACGACATTGGACACGAGATAAGTCCTCAAGAGCAAAACGGGCGCGGGAGTATAAAGCTCCTGCGCTCCTTTTCACATATTAAAGAGCCCCATGCAAGACACAGGGTCCGCCGGATCAGCGGACCTTGCCTTTGGCCAATACCAACTCCTTTGGATCGAAATCATCGACATCGATCACCTTGCGTCGGGCCACTTCTGCCTCGCGCAAGGTCTGGGCTTCAAGCGGTTGCAAGACGCCAGCCTCCAGGGCGGCATCAATGGGAGACTCTCCGACAGTGGGTTTGACCTGGCGACTTTTCAGCGCCGTATTGAGTTTTTTCTGTAGCGGCTTGGCGGCGTTCAACAAGTCGCAGGCGTGCTGCAGGGCGCCGACTGAATCCTCTGGCGATTGCGGGCGATAGCAGCCGCCCAGTAACTCCTCAAGGGTTGGATCGCCCTTAGCGCGGCCGGTGACGGCTGCAACTTCGGCCGCCAGCTTGTCCGACGGGCCTCTGTGGCGACGACCGAACGGGAACACCATCACCCGCAGCAGGCATCCAAGTACCTTGTTCGGAAAGTTGGTCAGCAGTTCGTCCAGCGCACGTTCGGACTGGCCGAGGCTCTCTTCCATGGCCCAGGCGAATAGCGGACGCATATGCTCCGGCGAATCGAGATCGTGATAACGCTTGAGTGCGCCGGAGGCCAGATACAGGTAGCTGAGTACATCGCCCAGACGTGCGGACAGCCGTTCGCGGCGTTTCAGTTCGCCGCCCAGCAGCATCATGCTCAGGTCTGCAAGCAGCGCAAAGGCCGCGGCTTGACGGTTGAGGGCACGGAAATAGCCTTGACTGAGCTTGTCCCCGGGCACGTGTTCGAAATGCCCGAGGCCGAGGTTCAGCACCAGCGTGCTGGCGGCGTTGCTCACGGCAAAACCAATGTGGTCGAGCAGCAGTGCGTCGAACTCGATCAGTGCCTGTTGTTTGTCTTCGCGGTGGGCGAGGGCCATTTCCTTGAGCACGAACGGATGGCAGCGAATAGCGCCCTGGCCGAAGATCATCAAATTGCGTGTGAGGATGTTCGCACCTTCGACCGTGACGGAAATGGGCGCACCTTGCCAGCTACGCGCCAGGTAGTTGTTCGGGCCCATGATGATGGCCCTGCCGCCGTGAACATCCATGGCGTGGCTGATGCATTCGCGGCCGCGTTCGGAGAGGTGGTATTTGATAATGGCCGAAGGTACCGACGGCTTTTCACCGAGGTCGACCGCGTTGGCGGTGAGCATCCGTGCGCTGTCCATCAGCCAGGTACTGCCGCCGATCCGCGCCAGTGCTTCCTGAATCCCTTCGAAGGCTGACAGCGGTGCGTTGAATTGTTCGCGAACCTGCGCGTATTGGCCCGTCACCAGGCTGGTGAACTTGCCCGCAGCGGTACCAATGGCCGGCAGCGAAATGGAACGCCCGACCGACAGGCAGTTCATCAGCATCATCCAGCCCTCGCCGAGCATCTCCTGACCGCCGATGATGAATTCCAGCGGTACGAACACATCCTTGCCAGAGTTCGGGCCGTTCATGAATGAGGCGCCCAGCGGCAGGTGACGGCGACCGATTTCTACACCGGGGGTCTGGGTTGGAATCAAGGCGAGGCTGATCCCCAGGTCGACTTTGTCGCCCAGTAGATGATCCGGGTCATAAGCCTTGAACGCGAGGCCGATCAAGGTCGCCACCGGGCCGAGGGTGATGTAGCGTTTTTCCCAGTTCAGACGCAGGCCGAGGGTTTCCTTGCCTTCCCATTCACCTTTGCAGATCACCCCGGTGTCGGTCATCCCGCCGACGTTGGAGCCCGCCATCGGGCCTGTCAGGGCAAAGCAGGGGATATCGTCGCCGCGTGCCAGCCGTGGCAGGTAGTGATTGCGTTGTTCGTCGGTGCCGTAATGCAGCAGCAGTTCCGCCGGGCCGAGGGAATTGGGCACCATGACGGTCGAGGCCAGGTCGCCGCTGCGGGTGGCCAGTTTCATCGCTACCTGGGAGTGCGCATAAGCCGAGAAGCCTTTGCCACCGTACTCTTTGGGGATGATCAGGGCAAAAAAGCCATGTTGTTTAATGTGATCCCAAGCCTTGGGCGGCAGATCCATCAACTGGCTGATCTGCCAATCGCTGACCATGGCGCAGAGCGCTTCGGTCGGGCCATCGATGAACGCTTGTTCCTCTTCGCTCAGCTGCGCTTTTGGATAGGCCAGCAGCTTATTCCAGTCCGGGCGGCCGTTGAACAACTCGCCGTCCCACCAGACCGTGCCAGCTTCAATGGCTTCACGTTCGGTTTGCGACATCGGCGGCAGGTTTTTTTGAAACCAGCCAAATATTGGCGCCGTGAAGAGTTTTCGGCGTAGGTCCGGCAGCAACAGGAAAGCGGCCACGACCGCGAGCAGCACCCAGAAAATCAGCATGAGCCAGGCGGGGGCATGGCTGAAGATGCCCATCGCCAGCAGATAGGCCGCAATGATGCCCAAGGCGGGCAGAGGCGCGGTGCGGCGATGTGCCAGGTAGGCAATCCCGACCACCAGAACCAGTATCCACAACAGCAACATATTCAATTCTCCATGAAGCCAGGGGCAAAACCACTTTCAGAGCTTAGACGGCATCCATAAAAGTGGGGGGCCAGAGCATGAGTCTGAGCGTGTAGGAAGCAACGGCTGAAATTCGTCAGTTATTTCGAGGGCGGACGGTTTAACGCTTATGTAAATAGGGCCGCAAGCGCTGACATTTGGCCGAAACGTCGTTATCTGTGTGCTGAAGCTGTCGCTAGACTCGTGGCTTCCCCCTGGAGATTGTTGCCATGCATGCGTATCTGAGCCCCGGCCGCTTCATCGACAGTGACCATCCCTCGGTGGTGGCGTTCGCCGAAAAACATCGCGGCGCCGGGCGCGATCCGCTCGAACAGGCGATCAATCTCTATTACGCGGTGCGTGAGGCCGTGCGCTACAACCCTTACACCTTCAGTCGCGATCCAGAGACCTTGCGCGGCAGCTATGCGCTGGCGGCAGGGGAGAGTTATTGCGTACCCAAGGCCACGCTGCTTGCCGGTGCAGCCCGGCATTGCGGGATCCCGGCGCGTATCGGTCTGGCAGATGTGCGTAATCATCTGTCGACGCCGCGTCTGCTCGAATTGCTCAAAAGCGATGTGTTCGCCATGCACGGCTACACCGAGTTGTATCTGAACGATCGTTGGGTCAAAGCCACCCCAGCGTTCAATCAACAACTCTGTGAACTGTTCAATGTCGCGCCGCTGGAGTTCGACGGGATCAACGACAGCGTGTTCCACCCCTTCAACCGTGACGGCGCGCAGCTGATGGAGTACCTGATCGATCACGGCCAGTTCACCGATGTGCCGGAAGCGTTCTTTTTCGAACACCTGGAAAAGTGCTATCCGCATCTGTTCGGCGAGCAGCTGCCGGTGCTGCTGGGGGATATGCAGAGCGATTTGAGTCGCGCCTGATCCGGCGTATGCTGCCTGCGCATTCATCCAAAAAGGGGCGGTCATGCTGAAGATCTGGGGTCGGAAAAATTCGTCGAATGTCAGGAAGCCGTTGTGGGCGGCCGAAGAACTGGGCCTGACCTATGAAGCCATCGATGCCGGTGGCGCCTTTGGTGTAGTCGACACGCCTGAGTACCGCGCGATGAATCCCAACGGCCGCGTGCCAGTGATCGAAGACGACGGTTTTGTGCTGTGGGAATCCAACACCATCGTCCGTTACCTGATGGCCCGTCATGCCAGCGGTACTGCCTGGTATCCGACAGACCTGCAAGCCCGAGCCTCTGCCGAAAAGTGGATGGACTGGACCACCTCAAGTTTTGCCGCCCCGTTCCGCACGGTGTTCTGGGGCGTGTTGCGCACCCCGGAAGACCAGCAGGACTGGCCGGCCATCAAGGCTGCGATCAAGGAGTGCGACGATCTGCTGTCGATGGCCGATCAAGCGCTGGCGGCCAAACCGTATCTGTCCGGCGATGAGATCGGCATGGGCGACATTCCCTTGGGCAGTTTCATTTATGCCTGGTTCGAGATGCCGATCGAGCGCGCGCCGCAGCCTCATCTCCAAGCCTGGTATACGCGATTGAAACAGCGTCCGGCCTATCAGAAGGCGGTCATGACCGCGTTGACTTAATACTCACTATCGACACACTTGACTGTACTTGTGCGGCAGCGACAAGCACCATTGCGCTCATGCGCCGCGGTTGTATTGCTCGCCGCCCGCCCTTATTTATTCCTTTCTTCCCTTCTTGGTGCGTAATCCGATATGAGTTCCGCTCTGTCCATCCGGCAGCTAACCAAAACCTACGGCAACGGTTTCCAGGCCTTGAGTGGTATCGATCTGGACGTCGCCGAAGGTGACTTTTTCGCCTTGCTCGGCCCCAACGGCGCCGGCAAATCCACGACCATCGGCATTCTCTCGACCCTGGTGAACAAGACCAGCGGGACGGTGAATATCTTCGGTCACGACCTGGACAAGAATCCTGCGCAGCTCAAGCGCTCCATTGGTGTGGTGCCCCAGGAATTCAATTTCAACCAGTTCGAAAAGACGTTCGATATTGTCGTGACCCAGGCCGGTTACTACGGCATCCCGGCGAAAATCGCCAAGGAACGCGCCGAGCAGTACCTGACCCAACTGGGCCTGTGGGACAAGCGCGATGTGCCGTCGCGCTCCCTGTCCGGCGGCATGAAACGCCGACTGATGATCGCCCGAGCGCTGGTTCACGAACCGCGCCTGCTGATCCTCGACGAACCGACGGCGGGGGTGGACATCGAATTGCGTCGCTCGATGTGGACTTTCCTCACCGAGCTGAACAAAAAAGGCATCACCATCATCCTCACCACCCACTATCTGGAAGAGGCTGAGCAGTTGTGCCGCAACATTGGCATCATCGACCACGGCACCATTGTCGAGAACACCAGCATGAAGCAGTTGCTCAGCCAACTGCATGTCGAAACCTTCCTGCTGGATTTGAAGAACACCTTGCAAGTGGCCCCGCAGTTGCTCGGTTACCCGGCCAAACTGATCGACAGTCATACCCTGGAAGTCCAGGTCGACAAGGCCATGGGCATTACCGCGCTGTTTACTCAATTGGCGCAGCAGAACATTGAAGTGTTGAGCCTGCGTAACAAAACCAATCGCCTCGAGGAGTTGTTCGTGTCCCTGGTGGAGAAGAATCTGTCGAAGGTGGCGGTATGAGTTCCGAGCTGCAACCTAACCTCGTTGCCCTCAATACCATCGTCTACCGTGAGGTCAGGCGCTTCACCCGGATCTGGCCGCAGACCCTGCTGCCGCCGGCCATCACCATGGTTTTGTACTTCGTGATCTTCGGCAATCTGATCGGTCGGCAGATCGGCGATATGGGTGGCTTCACCTACATGGAGTACATCGTGCCGGGGCTGATCATGATGTCGGTGATCACCAACTCCTACGGCAACGTGGTGTCGAGTTTCTTTGGCAGCAAGTTCCAGCGTTCCATCGAAGAATTGATGGTGTCGCCGGTGTCGCCGCATACGATTCTGATTGGCTACACCTTGGGCGGCGTGCTGCGCGGGTTGATGGTCGGGATCATCGTGACCCTGCTGTCGTTGTTCTTCACTCAATTGCAGGTGCATCACCTGGGCGTGACCGTTCTGGTGGTGGTGCTGACGGCGACGATTTTCTCGCTGCTGGGCTTCATCAACGCGGTGTTTGCGCGCAACTTCGATGATATTTCGATCATCCCGACGTTCGTGCTGACGCCGTTGACGTACTTGGGCGGGGTGTTCTACTCGATCAGCTTGCTGCCACCGTTCTGGCAGACCGTGTCGCTGGCCAACCCGGTGCTGCACATGGTCAACGCTTTCCGTTACGGCATCCTCGGTGTGTCGGATATCCGGATCAGCGTGGCGATCACCTTCATGCTGATAGCGACCGTTGTGCTGTATATCGGTTGTGCGCGGTTGCTGGTGAGTGGGCGTGGGATGCGTACCTGATCAATACCGTGGCGGGCGATGTGGTTTTTGATGGTGTACATATCCATTGCTGCGGTAACGGCGGCTAACGGTTCCGCTTTTACAGCGGGTCACTTTGGAAAAGCGCCAAAGTAACCAAAGCGCTTCTGCCCCTGTCGTTCGGTGCCTCGCCCAGGCTCGGCATGCCCTCGCTCCGGTCCTGCTCCGTGGGCCCGCCGCGATCGGCCATCCATGGCCGTGCGCGGCTAACCCGGCATCCATGCCGGGTTGCCCACTGCGCAGAACCTCCTCTCAGCCTCTCGATATAGGTTGTCCGTTCCTTTCTTCTTCCATACTTCGGCGTCTGGAAGTCAGTTTTGATCAAGGAAGGAACATGCACCTGTGGGCTACGAATATGCCTCTCAAGCACGTGATGATTACCCCCTCACTTTCGAGCCCACAGGTGCGCTTGCGCCCTTTAACGAATCCTCAGGGAAAGCCCGA
>NZ_AKJE01000032.1 GCF_000282495.1 Pseudomonas sp. GM79 | reverse complement strand
GCGAATGCGGTGTGTCAGTCAACATTGATGCCGACTGACACACCGCATTCGCGAGCAAGCCCGCTCCCACAGGGTTTTGCATGTAGCAGAGGATTAGATATTCAGCAGTTGCAGGCGCTGACGCACCGCTTCTTCGATCCCTGCCTCATCCAGTCCGCATTCGGCCAGCATTTGCGCAGGCTTGGCGTGCTCCACATAGGTGTCCGGCAAGCCCAGGTGCAGCACCGACTTGAGGATGTTTTCGCGGGCGAGGAACTCGCTGACCGCACCACCGGCACCGCCCATGATGGCGTTCTCTTCGACGCTCACCAACAACTCGTGGCTGCCAGCGATTTCGCGAACCAGTGCTTCGTCGAGCGGTTTGACGAAACGCATGTCGACCACGGTCGCATCCAGCTTCTCGGCGACTTTCAGTGCCTCGGCCAGTTGCACGCCGAACACCAGCAGGGCGACTTTGTTGCCCTGACGGCGGACGACACCCTTGCCGATTTCAATCGGTTCGAGGTCTTTCGCGATCGGCGCATTCGGGCCGGTGCCGCGCGGATAACGCACCGCCGCCGGGCCGTTGTACAGGTGGCCGGTGCTGAGCATTTTGCGCAGTTCGTTTTCGTCGCTCGGGGTCATCACCAGCATGCCGGGGATGCAACGCAGGAACGACAGGTCGAAGCTACCCGCGTGCGTCGGGCCGTCTTCGCCCACCAGACCAGCACGGTCGATGGCGAACAGTACGTCGAGGTTTTGCACCGCCACATCATGCACAAGCTGGTCGTAAGCGCGTTGCAGGAAGGTCGAATAGATCGCCACCACCGGTTTTGCGCCTTCGCAGGCCATGCCGGCGGCGAGGGTCACGGCGTGTTGCTCGGCAATCGCCACGTCGAAATAGCGCTCCGGGAAGCGCTCACTGAAGGCCACCAGGTCGGAGCCTTCCTTCATCGCCGGGGTAATCCCGACCAAGCGCGGATCGACCGCGGCCATGTCGCAGAGCCATTCACCGAACACACCGGAGTACTTCGGCCCGCCGGCTTTCTTCGGCGCGGCGGCCGGAGCATCCACAGGTTCGAGTTTGGTGATGGCGTGGTAACCGATCGGGTCGACTTCCGCCGGAGCGAAGCCTTTGCCTTTTTTGGTGACCACGTGCAGGAATTGCGGGCCTTTCAGGTCGCGCATGTTGCGCAGGGTGGCGATCAGGGTCGGCAGGTCGTGGCCATCGATCGGGCCGATGTAATTCCAGCCCAGCTCTT
Source organism: Pseudomonas sp. GM79 (assembly GCF_000282495.1). Classification (GTDB taxonomy): domain Bacteria; phylum Pseudomonadota; class Gammaproteobacteria; order Pseudomonadales; family Pseudomonadaceae; genus Aquipseudomonas. Next base: position 208,086 of record NZ_AKJE01000032.1, on the reverse strand, counting down.
CGAACAGCGTGCCGGGAACCAGCATGCCTTTGGCGTATTCTTCGGTACGACGGGCGATTTCCCAGGCGCCGGGCAGGCGCGACAGGACCTTTTTGCTGCCTTCGCGCATGCTTGCGTAAGTGCGGCTGGAAAGGATTTTCGCCAGATAGTTCGACAACCCGCCGACGTTGCGCGAAATCGACATGTCGTTGTCGTTGAGGATCACCAGCATGTTGGCATCCACTTCCGGCGCGTGGTTCAGCGCCTCGAAGGCCATGCCGGCGGTCAGTGCGCCGTCGCCGATCACCGCGATCGCCTTGCGATCACTGTGTTGCAGGCGGGCGGCAATCGCCATGCCCAGCGCTGCGCTGATCGAGGTGCTGGAGTGGCCGACGCCAAAGGTGTCGTACTCGCTCTCGGAACGACGCGGGAAGGCGGCAACGCCGTCCTTCTGGCGCAGGGTGCTCATGCGCTCGCGACGGCCGGTGAGGATTTTGTGCGGGTAGGCCTGATGACCCACGTCCCACACCAACCGGTCGTCCGGGGTGTCGAAGACGTAATGCAACGCGATGGTCAGCTCGATGACGCCCAGGCCGGCACCGAAATGCCCGCCGGTCTGACCGACCGTGTAGAGCAATTCCAGGCGCAACTCATCAGCCAGGGTTTCCAGCTCGGCTTCGCCTAACCGGCGCAGGCCGTCCGGCGTGTTGGCACGGTCGAGCAGGGGCGTGGTCGGGCGCTTGCGGGGAATCTCATGAAACGTCGTGGGCATCAGGCGAATCGTTATAGGTATAAAAGATGCGGCAGTTTACCTGATGCATCGCCCCCTGCCCACGCGTTGGTTTTTTTTGGCGGATACGCCGTCAGCTGCGGCGATCGACGATGTACCGGGCCAGATCGCGCAATGGCTCGGCCGCCGCGTCAAACGGTCGCAGTGCGTGCAGGGCCTGGTCACGCAGTTCCAGGGCATAGGCCTTGGCCGCATCGAGACCGAGCAGTGCCGGGTAGGTCGGCTTGTCCCGAGCGATATCGGCGCCCTGGCGCTTGCCGAGGGTTTCGGTGTCACTTTCAACGTCGAGAATGTCGTCCTGGACCTGAAATGCCAGGCCAATGGCCTGTGCATAACTCTGCAGGGACTTCAGTTCGTCCTTCGCCGCATGACCGCTGGCCAGGGCACCGAGCTTGACGCTGACTTCGATCAACGCGCCGGTCTTGTGCCGGTGCATGTATTCAAGGGCTTTTTGATCGAGCTTCAGACCCACCGAGCCGAGATCGATAGCTTGCCCGCCGACCATGCCCGCCGGGCCCGCCGCCAATGCCAAGGCGCTGACCATCTGCAGACGGGTTTCGGCATCGCAACTGCTCAGGCGAGGGTCGAGCAGGGCGCTGAAAGCCAGGCTCTGCAAACCGTCACCGGCGAGGATTGCGCAGGCTTCATCGAATTTTTTATGCGTCGTCGGCTGGCCGCGACGCAGATCGTCGTCGTCCATGGCTGGCAAATCATCGTGCACCAGCGAATAGGCGTGGATCAGCTCCACCGCGCAGGCCGCGCCATTGGCTTGCTCGGCCTTGCCGCCCAACGCCTCACATGCGGCGTAGGCCAGCAACGGGCGTACACGTTTGCCGCCGTTCATCACGCTGTAGCGCATGGCTTCGTAGAGGCGTGCGAGCTCGGGGCTCGGCGGGTTGAACAGGGTTTCCAGTGCCGCGTTGACGCGAGCCTGGCTGGTCGCCGAATACGCCGCAATCATTCTGGCTGATCCGCGTCGAAGGGTTCCTCGGCCAGCTCACCATCACGCTCGAGCAGCACTTGAACCTTCTGCTCGGCCTGAGCCAGCGCCGCCTGGCAATCGCGGGTCAGCCCGATGCCCTGCTCGAAAGCGGTCAGCGAGTCTTCCAGCGACAATTCGCCGTTCTCCAGACGCTCTACCAGCGTTTGCAGGTCGGCGAGGGATTGTTCGAAATCCAGTGCAGCTTTTTTGCGGGCCATGGCGGCTATTTCCGGTTGACGTTAAACCGGCGCGACACTAGCAGACATAGGGGGTATGGGCAAATAAGAGGGGTCTATGACGCTACGGTTTCCGGGTGAAAACACACCCTGTGGCGAGGGAGCTCGCTCCCGCTGGGGCGCGGAGCGGCCCCTAAACCAGACACCGCGTTTCTTCAGGCATACCGCATCCAGCAATTTGCGACTGCTTCACAGCCGAACGGGTGATGCGGCGTTCCGACAAGTCCCCCTCGTCACGGGACTGTATCGATCATGATTAATCTGTTGAGTCATCGGGATAGTTGAACTGGGATGAGCCGATTAAAAATAATATTCGGCTCATAAAGTGAGCCGAATATGACGTCTATTCGGCTCACCGGCCAGCCATTGACAGGTGTCGCTCACGTCCGGCTGCGACCGAATCGCGCAACATCGCGGTCTGGACTCGACCCCATTTGCAATGGGCTGCCGGTCAAAGCATATTCAGGATTTATTTTCAGACATTAAAAAGCCGGCTTGTGGCCGGCTTCTCGGGGACTGGCTTGGTTTATTTTTGGTAAACCGCGCCAGCCTTCAAAACGTACACCCGGATCTTGCGTCCGGCTGTGGGACTTGGCGAGAAAGTGATCTGCCTTGTCGGTGCGATCTGAGCCTGAAGAAGGGTCGATGCGCAAATGTGGGGCGCAGCATACTGATTTTTTTGAGGAATTCCCAGCTTGGCGTGTGGGGTAGGGCGATTGCGGAGAGGTGTAGCAGCTGCCGAAGGCTGCGTTCGGCTGCGAAGCAGTCGTAAACCCGGTAACCATACTGTCCGCCATAGTGAATGGTTTGCGACTGCTGCGCAGTCGAACGGGGGCAAGCCCCCCCCGCCACAGTGGATCACAGGGTTGCGTGCTTATAGGAAGGGCACGGAAGGCCGGCGTTTATTGAGCGTCGACCACCAGAATACCCACCCCAATACCCTGATGTTTTGCTTGTCGATCTGCTCGGCACTGAAGATCTCGTCGGGATACTCGGCTTTGTTATAGCTGCGCAATCGCAACGCATTCCCCGGCATCCGGTGCAGGTATTTGATCCGCAGCATCCCGTCATGCTCGATCGCATAAATTTCCCCATCAATAACCTGAGTCAGCCCACGGTCGATCGCAAGCGTCGAGCCATCTTCAATCTTTTCGCCCATGCTGTTGCCGATCATGTGGGTACAGATAGCATTGGCGTGGTTGATTTCCAGGGAGTCGAGGTGGCTGCGAGGCAGGCGGATGGATTGGCTGGGGTCTTTGACGACGTGAGTTTTGTTGGAGCCCGGGGCGGTGGCTGTTTCTATATAGAAGGGCAATTCGACGTCGATGGGCTCGATCACCGTGTAGATGCCGCGGATGGCCTGGGCATCGAAGGTGTTGCCGGACTCGTCGAGCACGCGCAGGCGTGAGGACTCTTTCGGGCCTTCGCCGGTTTTCAGCCAGTCGCTGTTTACGGACAGTAGTCTGGCGACCTCTTCCATGCGGTAGGCGGGCACACCTCGGGTGTACCAGTTGTGGATATTTTGCGCTTCCGTGTCGAAGAAAGCGGCAAATCCTGTGGTTGTGATTTTCGCCGCTTCAAGGAGCGCTTTAAATCGTGGGCCGCTAGTGTTCTTTTTCATAAACACGAGTCTACTGGCGCAGGATGGGGGTTTGAATAAACGATCCGTTCAAATTTCGAGGGAAATTTAAGACTGGATGTAAGGCGCTTTTAGTGGAAATTAAACAAGCAAAAACCGAAGCCAAGAAGCGTTCCACGTACCGTTAAAGGTCAGTGTCTGAGCGGAGCGCCCACAAAAAACCCCGGATCAACCGGGGTTCTTCTTCAAACGTCGCAGCTAGCAGCTTACCGCGGCTTCTCAGCCTTTATAGGCAGCAACCGACTTGGTGATCGCGTCGCGGGCGGCATCTGCGCCGGCCCAGCCTTCGATCTTCACCCATTTGCCTTTTTCGAGATCTTTGTAGTTCGCGAAGAAGTGCTCGATCTGCTGAATCAGCAGCGCAGGCAGATCGGTGTATTCCTTCACGTCGACGTACAGCTGGGACAGCTTGTCGTGTGGAACCGCGATCACTTTGGCATCGCCGCCGCCGTCGTCGGTCATGTTCAGGATGCCGACTGGACGCGCGCGGATTACCGAACCTGGGGCAACTGGGTAAGGAGTCACGACCAGCACGTCGAGGGGATCACCGTCGTCAGCCAGGGTATTGGGGATGTAACCGTAGTTGGCCGGGTAGAACATCGGGGTGGCCATGAAACGGTCAACGAACAGGCAATCGCTGTCTTTGTCGATTTCGTATTTGATCGGCGCGTGGTTGGCCGGGATCTCGATCGCGACGTAGATGTCGTTCGGCAGGTCTTTGCCAGCCGGAATCTTGCTGTAGCTCATTGGGCGGTGCCCCCGTTAGTTGACCAGAAAAACTTGGCCGGATTGACCAAAAAGTGGCGGCGATTATAGGCATATTCTGCCACCGTTGCCATGCGCCAGAGGTCGTGTAGACCTTAGTCGTGTGCCTGATAGACAGGGTTCTCGGCCAGAAGTTGCTGCAATCGGGCCAATGGGTCCTGCCGATAAAACAGCTTCAGCTGTTCATAAACCTGTGGATATGCCTCATGCAGCAAGTCCGGTGCGCTGAAGAAGTATTCGCTGGTGACGGCGAAGAACTCGGCGGGGTTTTCCGCCGCGTACGGGTCGATGGCGGTTTCAGCGTCCGGGTTACGGTCCAGTTGCCGGTCGAGGTCGTCATAGGCTTCTTGCATGATTCTGGCCCAGTCGCTGACGCGCATGTCGGCATGCAGCGGGGGGAGGCCATTGGCGTCGCCGTTGAGCATGTCGAGTTTGTGCGCGAGTTCGTGGATCACCAGGTTGTAGCCTTCCCAGCCACCGCTGGCCATCACGCCGGGCCAGGCGAGGATGATCGGGCCTTGCTGCCAGGCTTCGCCGCTGTGTTCGCCGTCCCATTCGTGTTCAACGCCGCTGGCATCGCGATGGCGCTGGGGGCTGAGGAAATCGTCGGGGTAGAGGATGATTTCGTGAAAGCCCTGATACCAGTTCAGATTGCCCAGATGCAGCAGCGGTAATTGGGCCTGGGCGGCGAGCAGCAGGCGTTGCTCCTGGTGAAGCTCTACGCCGGGCAGGGCGGTCAGGTGTTTATCTTGCAGAAAAAATACGCAGGCTTCGCGCAGCCAGCGGTCTTCGGCCGCGCTGATGCCATCGAGAAAGCTCAGGTGATGGCGCACCCGTTGCCACATGTCGTCGGCAATCGGATGCCTGGCCAGGGTGCGCCGGCGTCGCCAGGCGCTAAGGAACCACATCGTGAGTCAGCGGGGTTCGGCTTTGGACGCGGCATGCCCGAGGCGGCTGCGGATCACGCTGATGATCATCGGTAGCAGCGACAGCAGGATGATGCCCACTACCAGCAGTGACAGGTTTTTCTTGATGAACGGTACGTTGCCAAAGAAGTAACCGAGGGTGACCAGGCCGCCCACCCAGAGGATGGTTCCGAGAACACTGAAGGCAAAGAAACGCGGGTAAGGCATTTTGCCGACACCGGCGACGAACGGGGCAAAGGTGCGGATGATTGGCATGAAACGCGCCAGGGTCACGGTTTTGCCGCCGTGCTTGTCGTAGAAGTCGTGGGTTTGTTGCAGATAGTCGCGGCGGAATATTTTCGAGTTCGGGTTGCTGAACAGCTTTTCGCCGGCGGTGCGGCCGATTATGTAGTTGGTGCTGTCGCCGAGAATCGCCGCCAGCATCAGCAGGCCGCCCAGCAGCACCGGGTCCATGCCGCCACCGGCCGCTACGGCGCCGGCGATGAACAGCAGGGAATCGCCCGGCAGGAATGGCATCACCACCAGACCGGTTTCGCAGAAGATCACCAGAAACAGAATGGCGTAGATCCATGCCCCGTAGTTAGTTACCAGCAGGTCGAGGTAAACATCGAGATGCAGGATAAGGTCGATCGGGTTGAAATCCATGGAAAGCACCTGTGGTGATGGCCCGACTCTGCAGGCCTGTGCGGATGGCTTCGCGTAAGACTACAGCTAAGTGTGATTTTTCTTACGAGCCGGAAGAATGGGCATTATACGGGGTGACAAGTGAAAAACGCGTCGAGTTTGTAGCGGGGGATGTCGATGGGGCGACCATGGGGGCTGTTGGCTTTGCACAATCCTTGTGGCGAGGGAGCTTGCTCCCGTTGGGTTGCGAAGCGACCCCTAAACCAGGTAGTCACGGTTTTTCAGATACACCGCATGCTCAGGTTTTACGACGGCTGCGCCGCCGAACGGGGGCAAGCCCCCTCGCCACAAAGGCCCCAGTGCGTTACAGCCCCTCACTGATCGGCAATACGTAGTTCTTGAACTCGGTGTCTTCCTTGAACCCGATGGATTCGTAGGTTTTCTGCGCGACTTCGTTGTTGCTGCTGGTGGAAACGCGCATGCGCACCGCATTGGTTTCCTTGGCCATTTTTTTCGCGGTGCGGATCAGGTTGTCGGCCACCAACTGGCGGCGGGCGTCTTCGGCGACGTAGATGTCGTTGAGGATCCACACGCGTTTAAGCGAAAGAGACGAAAAGCTCGGGTACAACTGACAAAAACCCATCAGTTTGTTGTTGTCGTCATCGGCCAGGGCCAGGTAGATCACCGATTCCTTGCGCCGCAGACGTTTTTCGAGGAACGCCCGGGATGAGTCCGGATACGGCAGGGAACCGTAAAACTCACGATATTTGACGAACAACGGGGTCAGCAGGTCGAGGTGTTCGAGGGTCGCTTGAATAATCCGCATGGTAGGTCTCGTCTTCAAGTGGCTGTCTTACGTGGTGACGGCGACGGGAAACCCTGGCGGCCGTGCATCGATCCTGCCTGAAACCTGAACAGAAACGCAATGCGGAAACGGTTCAGGTATCCGACGGGCTCAGTAGGAAATTACCTTTCATATCTGCACCAATGTCCGACTCCAGCGTCTGAACCTGGGCTTCGTCCTTCAGACTGACCCCCGATAACTGCCGCCGACAGGCTTCGCGCATCAAATACAGCAAGCGGTGTGCCGCCATGCCGTAACTCAAGCCTTCGAGCCGAACATTCGAGATGCAGTTGCGATAGGCGTCTGTCAGTCCGACTTTGGGATTATAGGTGAAATACAACCCCAGGCTGTCTGGTGAGCTCAAGCCGGGGCGTTCGCCGATCAATATGACCACCATTTTTGCGCCCAGTAGCTCGCCGATCTCGTCGGCTACAGCTACACGGCCCTGTTCCACCAGAATCACCGGCGACAGGGACCAACCCTCAGCGGCTGTCTGTTCTTCCATGCGCGCCAGAAACGGTAAGGTGTGGCGATGAACGGCCAATGCCGAGAGGCCATCGGCCACCACGACGGCCAGATCCACCCCGCCAGGATGGCTCCGCGCGTAGTCGCGCAGGGTCTGCGCCGACTCATCACTCAACTTGCGCCCCAGATCGGGGCGCTGCAGATAGCTGTTCCGGTCAGTGGCGGCGCTGTGCAGCAGCAAACTCTCACGTCCACGCTCGGCCAGTTGTGAACTGAGCCCCCTGTGGTCGAACGGCAGGTGCACCGCATCCCGGGCCTGTGCATGGGCGTACTGAAAATCCAGCTGTGCGCTGGTCGGCATACTGGTGCCTGTACGACCGAGGGCAATACGTGCCGGGGTCAGGTGACGCAGTTCCAGCAATGGGTTTTGCGGATCGACAGGTGGTTTATCCATCTCAATACTCATCCCAGTTGCGCCATGGCCTGACGGAAGGCCGGCGGCAGGTTGTCGCCGAAGTGAATTTGGCCGTCTGCCTGGGTGAAGATGCCCATGTTCGCCAGCCACTGTTCAAACTCCGGCGCCGGTTTCAGGCCCAGGGTTTTCCGGGCGTAGAGGGCGTCGTGGAACGACGTGGTCTGGTAATTGAGCATGATGTCGTCGGAGCCGGGGATGCCCATGATGAAGTTGATCCCGGCCACGCCCAGCAGGGTCAGCAAGGTGTCCATGTCATCCTGATCTGCCTCGGCGTGATTGGTGTAACAGATGTCACAACCCATGGGCACGCCCAGCAGCTTGCCGCAGAAGTGGTCTTCGAGGCCGGCGCGGATGATCTGTTTGCCGTTGTAGAGGTATTCCGGGCCGATGAAGCCTACGACGGTGTTCACCAGAAACGGTTTGAAATGGCGTGCCACGGCATAGGCGCGGGTTTCGCAGGTCTGTTGATCGATGCCGTGATGGGCATTGGCCGACAAGGCGCTGCCCTGGCCGGTCTCGAAATACATCAGATTCTGGCCCAACGTGCCCCGATTCAGGCTCAAGCCCGCGTCATAGCCTTCCTGCAAGACGTTTAGGTTGATACCGAAACTGGCGTTGGCCGCTTCAGTGCCGGCGATCGACTGGAACACCAGGTCCAGCGGAACGCCGCGATTCACCGCCTCGATCGAGGTGGTGACGTGGGTCAGCACGCAGGCCTGTGTAGGAATTTCGTAGCGCTGGATGATTGCATCGAGCATTTCCAGCATGGCGCAGATCGAAGCGATGCTGTCGGTGGCCGGGTTGATGCCGATCATCGCGTCACCGTTGCCGTACAGCAGGCCATCGAGAATGCTCGCGGCGATGCCGGCCGGTTCGTCGGTGGGGTGATTGGGTTGCAGGCGTGTCGAGAGCCGGCCGCGCAGGCCCAGAGTGCCGCGGAATTTCGTGATTACGCGGATTTTCTGCGCCACCAGCACCAGGTCTTGCACGCGCATGATCTTCGATACGGCGGCGGCCATTTCCGGGGTCAGGCCCGGGGCGAGGGCACGCAGGCTCTGTTCGTCGGCGGCGTCGCTGAGTAGCCAATCGCGAAAGCCACCGACAGTGAGGTGGCTGACCGCTTTAAAAGCCTGTTTATCGTGAGTGTCGATGATCAGCCGGGTGACTTCATCGGCCTCGTAAGGAATCAGTACTTCCTGCAGGAAGTGAGTCAGCGGGATGTCAGCCAGGGCCATCTGCGCAGCCACGCGCTCGCCATCGTTGAGGGCGGCAACGCCGGCCAGAAAGTCCCCGGAGCGCGCCGGGCTGGCTTTGGCCATGACGTCTTTGAGACTGTCGAAGCGGTAGGTCTGGGCGCCGACGGTATGGGCAAATACGGCCATGGGACGGTGTCCTCCTGATTCAATAAGTAACTCAAATGCACCGCCGAACCCCTGTGGGAGCGGGCTTGCTCGCGAATGCGGTCTGACATTCAACATGGGTGGTGAATGACACTCCGCCTTCGCGAGCAAGCCCGCTCCCACATTGGATCTCTGTGCACTTCAATATGGCAGGCGCCGGGAATCAGCCCGGCGCCGGTGCAACTCAGACGCCTTCGAGCATCGCATCCGCTGGCGCGTCGGAACGCTGCTTGGCCGTCAGTTGGAAATACAGGTAACCGGCCGCCATGAACCCGAGGAACACGCACCCGATCAAGGTGTTGAACCATGCCATCGCCACCAGGCACACCACGGCCAGAAACAGCGCGATCCCCGGCACGATAGGGTAGCCCGGTGCACGGAAGGTGCGTTCCAGGTTCGGCTCGGTTTTACGCAATTTGAACAGGCTCAGCATACTGATGATGTACATCACGATGGCGCCGAATACCGACATGGTGATCATTGCCGCCGTCAGCGTCATGCCCTGCAGGTTGATCAGGCCGTCGCTGTAGATCGCCACGATGCCGATCACGCCGCCCGCCAGAATCGCCCGGTGCGGCGTCTGGAAGCGCGAGAGTTTGGCCAGCCCTTTGGGCAGGTAACCGGCGCGAGCCAGGGCGAAGAACTGTCGCGAGTAGCCAAGAATGATCCCGTGGAAACTCGCCACCAGGCCGAACAGGCCGATCCATACCAGCATGTGCATCCAGGTCGAATTATTGCCGACCACGGCTTTCATCGCCTGAGGCAGCGGATCGTTGATGTTCGACAGTTGACGCCAGTCGCCGACGCCGCCAGCCATCACCATGACGCCGATGGCCAGGAACACCAGGGTCAGAATGCCACTGACGTAAGCCCTGGGAATCGTGCGTTTCGGGTCCTTGGCTTCCTCGGCAGCCATGGCGGCGCCTTCAATGGCGAGGAAGAACCAGATCGCGAAAGGTATTGCCGCAAAGATGCCGGGAATCGAGGCTATGGTGAATTCGTTGGAACCTGACCAGCCATTGAGCACAAAATTGCTGAAGCTGAAGCCCGGGGCGACCACGCCCATGAACACCAGCAATTCGGCGACCGCCAGCACGGTGACCACCAATTCGAACGTGGCTGCGATGCTCACGCCGAGAACATTCAAGCCCATGAACACGAAATAGGCGCCAACAGCGGCGATCTTCGGGTCCAGTTCCGGGTATTGCACGTTGAGGTAGGCGCCGATGGCCATGGCAATTGCCGGTGGCGCAAAGACGAATTCGATCAGGGTCGCAATGCCGGCGATCAGTCCGCCTTTTTCGCCGAAGGCCCGTCGGCTGTAGGCAAACGGCCCGCCAGCGTGGGGAATGGCGGTGGTCAATTCGGTGAAGCTGAAGATAAAGCAGGTGTACATCGTCGCCACCATCAGGGCGGTGACGAGAAAACCCAGGGTCCCTGCGGTGCCCCAGCCGTAACTCCAGCCGAAGTACTCGCCGGAAATCACCAGGCCGACGGCAATGCCCCATAGATGCAGGGTGCCGAGTGTGGGTTTGAGCTGTGTAGTAGAAGTCATAAGTCCTCTCTGTCTTTTTTATTGTTTGATCTGTTGGACTTTCGGGTATGGCGTTTTCGTGTGATGCGGGCACGCAAAGCCCATGCCAGACAGGCAGGGCGATGATTGGTGTCATTGAGGGCGCCTTCGCGAGCAAGCCCGCTCCCACATTGGGCCTGTGGTGTGCCCGCAATTTTTGGCACGCCGGAAATCTATGTGGGAGCGGGCTTGCTCGCGAAAGCGGTTCGAAGGGCGATACAGAACTACCTGCATCGCCCCCGGTTTTTAGAAGAAGCCCAACGGATTGATGTCGTAGCTCACCAGCAGGTTTTTGGTCTGCTGATAGTGGTCGAGCATCATTTTGTGGGTTTCACGACCGACGCCAGACTTTTTGTAGCCCCCGAACGCGGCATGAGCCGGGTACAGGTGGTAGCAGTTGGTCCACACGCGACCGGCCTTGATGGCGCGGCCCATGCGGTAGGCGCGGTTGATGTCGCGGGTCCAGAGGCCGGCACCGAGGCCGAACTCGGTGTCGTTGGCGATGGCCAGGGCTTCGGCTTCGTCCTTGAAGGTGGTGATGCTCACTACCGGGCCAAAGATTTCTTCCTGGAACACGCGCATTTTGTTGGTGCCCTTGAGCAGGGTCGGCTGGATGTAATAACCGGTCGCCAGGCTGCCCTCGAGTTTTTCCACCTTGCCACCGGTCAGCAGTTCGGCGCCTTCGCCCTTGGCGATGTCCAGGTACGAGAGGATTTTGTCGAATTGCTGCTCGGACGCCTGGGCGCCGACCATGGTGTCGGTGTCCAGCGGGTCGCCACGTTTGATTTGCAGGACTTTGTTCATGACCACTTTCATGAATTCGTCGTAGATCGACTCTTGCACCAGGGCGCGGGACGGGCAGGTGCAGACTTCGCCCTGGTTGAAGAATGCGAGCACCAGGCCTTCGGCGGCTTTTTCGATGAAGCTTGGCTCAGCTTTCATGATGTCTTCGAAGAAGATGTTCGGCGACTTGCCACCCAGTTCCACGGTGGACGGAATGATGTTTTCGGCGGCGCATTTCATGATGTGTGAGCCGACCGGGGTCGAACCAGTGAAAGCGATCTTGGCAATGCGCTTGCTGGTGGCCAGGGCTTCCCCGGCTTCTTTGCCGAAGCCTTGCACCACGTTGAGCACGCCGGGCGGCAGCAGGTCGCCGATCAGCTCCATCAGCACGGTAATGCCCAACGGGGTTTGCTCGGCAGGCTTGAGCACGATGCAGTTACCGGCTGCGAGGGCTGGGGCGAGTTTCCAGGCGGCCATCAGGATCGGGAAGTTCCACGGGATGATTTGCCCGACCACGCCCAGCGGTTCATGGATGTGATAGGCCACGGTGTTGCCGTCGATCTCGGCGGCGCTGCCTTCCTGGGCGCGGATGCAACCGGCGAAGTAGCGGAAGTGGTCGGCGGCCAGCGGGATGTCGGCATTGAGGGTTTCGCGCACGGCCTTGCCGTTGTCCCAGGATTCGGTGATCGCCAGCAGTTCCAGGTTCTGTTCGATGCGATCGGCGATTTTCAGCAGCACCAGCGAGCGAGCCTGGGCGGACGTGGCGCCCCAGGCATCGGCGGCGGCATGGGCAGCGTCCAGGGCCTTTTCGATGTCTTCGGCGCTGGAGCGTGGGAATTCGGCAATAGGTTGGCCGTTGACCGGCGACGTATTGGTGAAGTACTGACCTTTGACAGGCGCGACGAACTCGCCGCCGATGTAGTTACCGTATTTGCTCTTGAACGAAACGATAGCGCCTTCAGTACCGGGGTGAGCGTAACGCATGATGGGTTTCTCCTTGGCTTTTGTGCTTATAAGGGAGGACGCGCTAAAGCGCTGCATTAAGCGTAGAGCAAAGGTCGGGCCATTGCCTTGCGGGTCAGGTAAATCAAGGCCTTGCGTGATTTTTTTCGGGCGACCGGACGGCGTTTGTGACGCTTGTGATACAGCCCCCGTGACACTTTGTACCGCTTCTGGCGCAACGTGTGACGGGACGGGCTCGCCAGCATTGCAATACACGTCACGCTGGAGGATGCTCGGCACAACAGGGGGTGTAAACCGCTCGGGAGAATAATAAGAAATGCACGACAACCATTTGAGTCGCCATGCCCAGCAAGTGCTGACCGTGACCCAAGGCAAATCCCACCTGCACGGTCCCGGCAGCGATCCGTCCATTGCCCGTTCCTGGCTGCGTTGTCTTGAGGACTATCACCTCGACCCGGCCCTGACCATGGCGCCGACGGTGCTCGAACATGGCCGCGTGCTGGAAAGCCGCGAACGTTTGCAGCAAGTGCTGCAGATCGCCGGCAACGAAATGACCAGCCTCCACCAGCAACTTTCCGGTGCCGGTCATGCGGTGCTGCTGACCGATGCTCGCGGGGTGATCCTCAACTGTGTCACTGCGCCTACCGAACGGAAGATTTTCGAGCGCGCCGGCCTTTGGCTCGGCGCTGACTGGAGCGAAGCCTGCGAAGGCACCAACGGCATCGGCACCTGCCTGGTGGAGCGCCAATCCCTGACCATCCACCAGGACGAACATTTTCGTGGCCGACATACCGGCCTGACTTGCTCGGCGAGCCCGGTGTTCGATCCTCACGGCGAGCTGCTGGCGGTGCTCGACGTGTCTTCGGCGCGTCATGAGGTTTCGCGTCAGAGCCAGTTCCACACGATGGCCCTGGTCAATCTGTCGGCGAAGATGATCGAGAGCTGCTATTTCCTGCGTTACTTCGACAATCAATGGTTGCTGCGTTTTCACCTGCAGGCCGAATCTGTCGGGCTGTTCAGCGAAGGGTTGCTGGCGTTTGACGGGGAAGGGCGGATTTGTGCGGTGAACCAGAGTGCGCTGAATTTGCTGGGGCATATTCGTGGTGGGCTGTTGGGCAAACCGGTGGAGGCATTTTTCGACTGCTCGCTGGATGAATTGCTCGGCCGTGCGAGCGCCAATGCCAGCGCCAGTTGGCCATTGCGCACCCGTGACGGGCGGCGGTTGTTTGCCGTATTGCGCGGGCAGCCGCGCAGTATTCCGGTGCCGGTGGTGCAAAGCCCGATGGTTGCCGAGCGTCCGCGCTTGTCAGGCATTTGCCTGGGCGATGCCGCGTTGCAGGAGGATTTCCGCAAGGCCTTGCGCGTGTTTGAACGGGACGTGCCGTTGCTGATCAATGGCGAAACCGGCTCAGGCAAGGAGGCCTTCGCCAAAGCCGTGCATCAGGCCAGTCAACGGGCAGCAAAATCGTTCGTCGCCCTCAATTGCGCGGCGATCCCCGAAAGCCTGATCGAGAGCGAACTGTTCGGCTATCGCGGCGGCAGTTTCACCGGCGCTCGCAAGGAAGGCATGCGCGGCAAGTTGCAGCAGGCTGATGGCGGGACTTTGTTCCTCGATGAAATCGGTGACATGCCACTGAGCATGCAGACCCGTCTATTAAGGGTGCTGGAAGACCGTCAAGTGGTGCCGATTGGCGGTGAGCCGGAACCTGTCAATGTGCGGATCATCAGCGCCACCCACCGCAATCTGCTTGAACGGGTGCAGGACGGCAGTTTCCGCGAGGATTTGTATTACCGGCTCAATGGGCTGGAAGTCGCATTGCCGGCGTTGCGTGAGCGCGCTGACAAATCACAGTTGCTCGACTTTTTGCTGGCCGAAGAGGCGGGCGGAGAGACGGTGCTGATTGATGCCCCGGCGCGGCAGGCCTTGCTGGATTTTGCCTGGCCGGGGAACGTGCGGCAGTTACGCAATGTGCTGCGGACCCTGGCGGCATTGTGTGATGGTGGCCGGATCGGGTTGGAGGATTTGCCGGTGACGATTCGCCAGGCCCGGGCAGTAACGGTGTCGGTGGTTGAAGAACCGTCCGAGTATCCGCTGGACGATGCCGAGCGGTTGACGTTGCTGACGGTGCTGGAGCAGCAGCGCTGGCATATGACGCATACCGCTGAACAGCTAGGGGTCAGCCGCAATACCCTCTACAGAAAGCTGCGCAAACACGGTATCGCCAGATAAACCGCATCAAGGCCATTCGCGAGCAAGCCCGCTCCCACATTTGATCGAGGGTGTTCACCTGGTTTGTGTTCACAGAGAAGCCAGTGTGGGAGCGGGCTTGCTCGCGAAGGCGTCCTCAAGTCCGAAACACAAGGTGCGATTTTCCCCTCCCTACGCTAACCTGCGGCCATGTTTTACGAGGTCGACTATGCACATTCATATTCTTGGTATTTGCGGCACTTTCATGGGTTCGATGGCGGTACTGGCCAAAGAGCTGGGCCATCATGTGACGGGCTCCGATGCCAACGTCTATCCGCCAATGAGCACTCAGCTGCAAGCCCAGGGCATTGAGTTGACCCAAGGTTACGACCCGGCGCAGCTCGATCCGGCCCCGGACCTGGTGGTGATCGGCAATGCCATGTCCCGCGGCAACCCGGCCGTCGAATACGTGCTGAACAAAGGCCTGCCGTACGTCTCCGGCCCGCAATGGCTGGCCGATCACGTGTTGCAAGGCCGCTGGGTGCTGGCGGTTGCCGGCACTCACGGCAAAACCACCACCAGCAGCATGCTTGCCTGGGTCCTGGAGCACGCGGGCATGAGCCCGGGTTTCCTGATCGGCGGCGTGCCGCAGAATTTCTCGGTGTCGGCGCGTTTGGGCGGCACGCCGTTCTTCGTGATCGAAGCCGACGAATACGACAGTGCATTTTTCGACAAACGCTCGAAATTCGTTCATTACCGCCCGCGTACGGCGATCCTGAACAATCTTGAGTTCGATCACGCCGACATCTTCCCCGATCTGCCGGCCATCGAGCGGCAGTTCCACCATTTGGTGCGGACCATTCCAAGCGAAGGCCTGGTGATTCATCCGACCACCGAGCCGGCATTGCTGCGCGTCATCGAAATGGGCTGCTGGACCCCGGTGCAAACCACCGGTGCCGGTGGTCAGTGGCAAGTCAAACTGCTCAGTGAAGACGGCTCGAAATTCGAAGTGATGTTCGAAGGCGCCGTTCAAGGCGTGGTCGAGTGGGACATGACCGGTCAGCATAACGTCGCCAACGCCTTGGCCACCTTGGCCGCCGCACGTCATGTCGGCGTAGTTCCGTCGATGGGCATCGCTGCACTGAGCGCGTTCAAAAGCGTGAAGCGGCGGATGGAAAAGGTCGCGGAAGTCCGTGGCATCACCATTTACGACGACTTCGCTCACCACCCGACCGCCATCGCCACCACCCTCGACGGTCTGCGCAAACGCATTGGCGATGCGCCGTTGATCGCGATCATCGAGCCGCGCTCCAACTCCATGAAGCTTGGCGCGCACCGTGATGGCTTGCCGGAAAGTGTGGTCGATGCCGATCAGGTGATCTGGTATTCCCCGGCCAACCTCGGTTGGGATCTGGGCGCCACTGCGGCGTTGTGCACTGTGCCGTCGATCGTCAGCGATTCGCTGGAAGGCATCATCGAGCGCGTGAAGAGCCAGGCTCAGCCCGGCACTCATGTGGTGATCATGAGCAACGGCGGCTTCGGCGGCCTGCACGGCAAACTCGCCGAGGCGCTGCAATGAACAACGGCCCGGAACGCATCACGCTGGCGATGACCGGCGCTTCGGGCGCCCAGTACGGTTTGCGCCTGCTCGACTGCCTGGTGCGTGAAGACCGCGAGGTACACTTCCTGATTTCCAAGGCTGCGCAACTGGTGATGGCTACCGAGACCGATGTCTCGCTGCCGTCCAAACCACAGATGATGCAAGCCTTCCTCACGGAATACACCGGCGCCGCCGCGGGGCAGATTCGGGTGTACGGCAAGGAAGACTGGATGTCGCCGGTGGCTTCGGGCTCTGGCTCGCCAGCGGCGATGGTGGTGGTGCCGTGTTCCACCGGGACCTTGTCGGCTATCGCGACCGGAGCCTGCAACAACTTGATCGAGCGGGCTGCCGATGTGACGTTGAAGGAGCGCCGCCAGCTGATTCTGGTGCCCCGCGAGGCGCCGTATTCGAGCATTCATCTGGAGAACATGCTCAAGCTGTCGAACATGGGCGTGACGATTTTGCCGGCGTCGCCGGGCTTCTATCACCAGCCGCAGACCATTGATGACTTGATCGACTTCGTCGTGGCGCGAATTCTCAACTGTTTGAATATCCCGCAAGACATGCTGCCGCGTTGGGGCGAACACCATTTGAGCAGCGATGAATAAGCTGCTGATCATTCTGCTTGCTTTGCAATTGGCGGGCTGCGCCACCGCGCGCACCCTCGATGCCGCCAAGCCTGGAGCGCCGGTGGTGTATTCGGGGACGCGTCTGGATTGGTATGCGATGAACGGCGGTTGCTGCGCCATGGACCGATTTGGCGCCGAAGCGCCGAGCTATCCGGGAGTTGACTTGCCGGCCAGTGCATTGCTCGACACGTTGTTGTTGCCACTGTCGTTGTTGACGGTGATTGGCGTGAGTTTTCAAGCGACGGGTGGATTGTAGCGCTCGGCTTTGAATCGATGTTGCGCCCTTCGCGAGCAAGCCCGCTCCCACATTGGATTTGTGAACGACACAGATCAAATGTGGGAGCGGGCTTGCTCGCGAAGGCGTCCGTTTGGGCGCCGCTGAATTATTTGCCCAACTTACGCAACTCATCCGACTCGACAATCCGCACGCCATCCTGCTCTTCCAGCGCCAGACGCCACATGGCGCGGGCCAGTTGGCAGGCTTCGATGCCGTGGTATTTGCCCGGAATCAGCTTCGACAATGGGCCGGCAACCCGCTCGCCTAGTCGCGGCTCGACGCGATCGCCCAACAACAGCGAAGGCCGGCAAATGGTCAGCTGCGGCCAATTCTGCGCACGCAATGCGTGTTCCATTTCGCCTTTGACCCGGTTGTAGAAAATCGAGGATCTGCGATCGGCCCCCAAGGCGCTGATCACGATCAAGTGCCGAGCGCCCATTTCCCGCGCACGTTTGGCGAAGGCCACGACCATGTCCAGGTCCACCGCGCGAAACGCTTGCTCGGAGCCGGCCTGCTTGATCGTGGTGCCAAGGCAGCAGTAGGCAATGTCGACGCGACCGTTCAGTTGCGGCAAAAACACCGCCGGGTCGCCGACCGGGTTTTCCAGGTGAGGATGCTCGGCCAATGGCCGGCGTGAGGGGGCTAATACCCGTGTAATCGTTGGCTCGTTGAGTAGACGGTCAAGCAAATGTTCACCGGTTAACCCGGTAGCTCCGGCAAGCAATACATGCTGAGGCGTCAAGTACATAGTCATTCCCCCTTGATACTATTCAGCTTAGTTGCTCTTTTCATCCTTGCTGATAAAGACACTTTGCAGTGCCTTTCGTGCCTGTTGTTTGCGCAACAGCTGCCAGTGGCTGAGAACGGTTTTCGGCGCCCAGATCTGTGGCTCGGAAGCTTCGAAGCTGTCGGCCAGTTCACGCTCGGCCACGGTGGCGCTGGCCAGTTTGAAGGCTTGCTCCAGATCGTCGGTCTGGTTCAGCGCCTGGGCGAACAGCGCGTCGCCGAAATAAGTGAAGTTGGCTTCCTCCGAACACCCAAAGGACACTCGATCGGCGCGCGAGGCGGTCATGATCAGGGTGCGTTCGTCCTTGAGGGCGGGAATGAAGCCGCCGGAATAGCACGATGAAATCACGATAATTTTGTCGCGCTTTTTCAGGGGCGCGAGGACGGCGGCGAGTTCGTCGGCCGGCAGGTCGGCCAGTTCCATGCGGGGCTGGTCGAGCACCAGTTCGTGTTCACTGGAGCCATGGCTGGTCAGATAAATGAACAGCAAGTCTTCCGGGCCGCTGCGTTCGGCCAGGGTCTGGGCGGCGCGGCGCAGGTTTTCCCGGGTGGCCATCGGCCGGTCGCCGAGGTGATCGCGATGGTTGACCAGGCGGATCTGGCCGAAGGCGCCGAAGCGGCTGGCGAGCATGTTGGCGACGTAGTCGGACTCACGCAGGAACACGCTCTGCTTGCCATCGCCACCCAGGGTCAAGGTGTACAGTTCGACCGCCGGGGTCGAGGCGGGGACGTTGGCCAGCGCATCGTCGAGCAAGCGCCCCTGGGCCAACAAGCCGAGTTCGAGAGGGTCGGGCAGCAGCTTGCCGTCGGCGTCGCGCACGCGCTGACTATTGACCCAGGTGCCGCTCTGCACCGTGCCATCGGTCAGCACCAAAGTACCTTGGCCCTGATAGTTGTCGCTGTCGAACTGGCCGACATAGAAACTGCCATCGGCCAGGTTCAAGCGACCCTGACCGGTGAAACGCCAATCGCTGAAGTGGCCGATGTAGTGACTGCCATCGGCGCCGATCAACTCGCCCTTGCCGCTGAGCACGCCTTCCTTGAACTGACCGAGCCAGACATCGCCATCGGCGTTCTCGTAGCGGCCCTTGCCGTGCAGTTGATTGTTCTTGAAACCGCCGACATAGATATCGCCATCGGCGCTGTTGAAGGTGCCATTGCCTTCCAGCTGACCGTCGGCGAAATGCCCGGTGAACTGATTGCCGCTGGCATCGCTGCGCTGGCCTTCGCCGTTGGGTTTGCCGTGGGCGAATTGACCCTGGTACTGGCTGCCGTCTGCTAGTTCCAGACGACCGAGCCCTGAATATTGATCGGCCTTGAATTCGCCGCGGTAGGTCATGGCGTTTTCTTTGAGGGTGCCTTCACCGTCGCGTCGACCCGCCTTGAAACCGCCGGTGTAGCTGCTGCCAGTGGTGGTCAGCGAGCCTTGGCCGTCGAATAGCCCTTGCTGGAATTGCCCGCGATAGACCTCGCCGTTGCTGCCATGCCATTCGCCCTGGCCATGCCATTGGCCTTTGTCGAACTGGCCGGCGTACCAGCTGCCGTTCGGGTAATCGATGCGGCCTTCACCTTGCAGCAAACCATTGACCAGATCACCGCGATAGCGTCCGCCGTCCGGCAGGCGGGCATCAGGGGGCAACAGCGATTCGCCATCGCCGCAAGCGGTGAGCAACAGAGTCAAAGCAAGGAGTGCAAGTGAGCGCATAGCGGGATCCGGGCAATTAGGCGACCGAGTATGCCGCAGCTATGTGTCGCATTTATAGAGA
This sequence comes from Pseudomonas sp. GM79, assembly GCF_000282495.1. Lineage (GTDB taxonomy): Bacteria > Pseudomonadota > Gammaproteobacteria > Pseudomonadales > Pseudomonadaceae > Aquipseudomonas. The sequence continues at coordinate 188,396 of NZ_AKJE01000032.1, read as the reverse complement.
CACGGCACAGACACGGCGCGAAACAGCGTGAGCTGCTTCGCATCCGGGATGCTTTACACGAAGCAGAGGGACAGTGGCTCGGCGATATATGCCGGTTTGTCCGACCCTTCAATTTCAAGCGTGGCGGTTGCCTTGAGCAACCATTGGCCGGGTTTCTTCTCGATGACGTCGTTCATGTCAACCTTGAGTCGAACCCTGGAATTGACCTTCACAGGCTGGATGAAACGCACGCTGTCCAGACCATAGTTGACTACCATCTTTGCGCCTTCGGGCAGGATGAGGATGTCTTCCATCAGTTTGGGGATCAGCGACAACGACAGGAAACCATGGGCGATGGTGCTGCCAAAAGGTGTTTGCGCGGCTTTGACCGGGTCGACATGGATGAACTGAAAATCACCTGTGGCTTCTGCGAACAGGTTGATGCGTTCCTGGTCGATGGTGAGCCATTCGGAACGTCCGAGTTCCTTGCCGACATAATCTTTGAGCTCTGCAACTGGAACATAGGGCATTGAGACTCTCCTTGGGTCATCGGTTTTATAGTTTTCGAGTGGGGGGATTTGACCTCCCTGCGAACCACTTTAGATCAACATGGCAAATTGCTCCGGTCAACTATTCATGCTTTTGGCGAATGCCGATTCATAGCGTTGGCGTGCTTATAATGCCGGGCCCCTTCTTTGTGGGGAGCACGCGTGGGAGAGAATGGATGTTGTTACGTGGCCTGACCTGGCTGGTGCTTTTTCAATTGCTCGGCACCGCCCTCAACCATTTGTTTTTGCCGGTACTGCCGGGGCCGATCATTGGCCTGCTGTTGCTGCTGGGGTATCTGATTATTCGCGGTCAAGTCGGCGAGCCGCTGAACCTCGCGGCCAGCAGCCTGCTGCGTTATCTGCCGTTGCTGCTGGTGCCGCCAGCGGTGGGCGTGATGGTTTACGCCGCCGATATCGCCGCGGATTTCTGGGCGATCACCGGTGCGCTGGTGTTGTCGCTGCTGCTATCGATGGCCTTCGCCGGCGTATTGATGCAGCGCCTGGTCAAGCGTCACGCTCATCGCGAGGATGACCAATGATTTTCGATTGGCAGGGCGCCTGGGCGTCGGTGATTCATCATCCATTGTTCGGTATCGGCATTACGTTGGGCGCGTATCAATTGGTGCTGGCGGCCTACGAGAAAACCCGCTGGATTTTTCTGCAACCGGTTCTGGTCTCCATGTTGCTGGTCATCGTTGTCCTGGTGGGTTGCGGCCTGAGCTACGCCGAATATCGCAAGAGCACCGAGATCCTCAGCATCTTGCTCGGGCCGGCCACTGTTGCGCTGGCGGTGCCGCTGTACCTCAACCTGCGGCGGATCAGGCAGTTGTTCTGGCCGATATTTACTACGCTGGTGATAGGCGGCGTGGTCGCCACGGGCATGGGGGTGTTGCTGGGTTGGGGATTCGGCGCCGAACACATGATCCTGATGACCATGGCACCCAAATCGGTCACCTCGCCGATTGCCATGCTGGTGGCAGAGCAGATTGGTGGCGTCGCGGCGCTGGCGGCGGTGTTCGTGTTGATTACCGGGGTAATCGGGGCGATCTTCGGGCCGGGTCTTTTGACCCGTCTCGGAGTCCACAGCCCAGAGGCTCGAGGCATGGCCCTGGGCATGACCGCTCATGCGGTCGGCACCTCGGTGGCCTTGCAGGAGAGTGAAGAATGCGGTGCCTTTGCGGCGCTGGCGATGAGTCTGATGGGCGTAGCCACGGCGGTATTCCTGCCGTTGGCGGTGTCGATGGTGGTGTAAGGAAATGTCTATGAGTCTGCCGCTTTTTCCGCTGAACACGGTGTTGTTTCCGGACTGCATCCTCGACTTGCAGATCTTCGAGGCGCGCTACCTGGACATGATCGGTCGCTGCATGAAACAGGGCGGCGGCTTCGGGGTGGTGTGCATCCTCGACGGTGAAGAAGTCGGCATCGCCCCCGAAGGCTACGCACGGGTCGGGTGCGAGGCGCTGATCACCGATTTCCATCAGCAGGACAATGGCCTGCTGGGCATTCGGGTGAAAGGCGGGCGACGCTTTCATGTGGTGCGCACCGAGGTGCAGCGCGACCAGTTGATCGTCGCCGAAGTCGAATGGCTCAAAGATGAACCCGAACAACCGCTACAGGAAGAAGACGCCGACCTGGTCGCGCTGCTCAAGGCCTTGGCGGAACATCCAATGGTCGAAGCGCTGAACATGGGCACCGAAGCGACGGGGCAACAGTCGCTGGCCAATCAGTTGGCGTATCTGCTGCCGTTTGCCGAAACGGACAAAATTGACCTGCTGCAACTCGATGATCCGCAGCAACGTCTGGATGCGATTCAGGCGTTGCTGGATAAGTTGCAGGGTGACTTGTTTGCCTGACGTGCGCTAAAAAGATCGCAGCCTTCGGCCGCTCCTACATTAAATTGGCGTACACCCTGTAGGAGCTGCCGAAGGCTGCGATCTTTTGATCTTTTCAGTACGCGTATCTCAACATCGCATGCGGCATATGCCTCAACACAAAGAAACCGAACAACGCCACCAATGAAGGCAACACCAGCCACCAGATTTTCGGCGGCATGGCGGTGAGCGAAGTCTGGCGTTGAGTCAGCCAAAGGCTGGCCGCGCACACGCACGCCGCCAGCATCGCCCCGGCCAGCACATCGGTCGGCCAGTGCGCGCCCAGGTACACCCGTGACAAGGAAATCGTCAGCGCTGGCAAGCAGCCCACCAACAACCAGGTCAGGCGCATGCGCGGCGGTTGTCCGCGACCGGCCAGCACCGCGAGCGTCAAGAACAATGCGAAAGAGCCCGAGGCATGGCCGCTGGGCATGCTGTAGCTGGTCAGTGGGTCGCTCAGCACTTCCGGGCGCACGCGGGCGAAAAAGTGCTTGGTCGCGGTATTGCCCAGTGCGGTGAAAAGCAAAGTGGCGCCTGCGAAAAGCGCGTGCCGCCATTGTCGTGTCAGCAACAGCAAAACTGTCAGCAGCGCGCTGAACATGAACATGTTGCGGAATTCGCCGATCAGCGTGAACACCACGGCCACTTCATCGAGCGCCGGGCTGCGGTGTTCCTGTATCAGGGTCATCAATCCTTGGTCGAGGGCGGTCAGGTGCGGATAGCCAATGAACAGGCCGATCAGGATCGACAGGCTCATGCTGCTGATCCAGATGGTTGCCTGGCGATGGCGGCGCAGGCTGCTGTTTGCGCTCAGACCTACCATCACCGCAATGCTGCCGGCGACAATCCCGGCTTCAAGCCAGAAACCTTCCGGCAGTGGCAGGCGGATCGCCGCCCCGGTGGCCCAGCCCGGCAGGAGATAGGCGAGGCTCCAGCCTGCGGCAGCCAACAGGCTGACGACGGCGAAGCGCGGGAAGGGCATGTCGCACATCCCGGCAACCATCGGTAGCATCGGCCGCAAGGGGCCGATAAAGCGGCCGACCAACAGGCTGGCGATGCCATAACGCTGGAAATACGCCTCGGCCCCGGCCATCCATTCCGGATGATGGCGCAACCCTGGCAGGCGACGGATGTTCTGGTGGAAATGTCGCCCTAAAAAGTACGAAACGATGTCACCCAGCACACCGCCGAGGAAACCCAGTAGCAGCGTTTCACCCAATGACAACGCGCCACTGCCGGCCAGCACTGCCACGGCAAACAGCAATACTGTGCCGGGCACGATCAGCCCGGCAATCGCCAGGCATTCAATGCAAGCCACAATGAACACTGCCGCGGCCAACCACTGCGGATTGATCGTCAGCCAACCGGTCACGCTATCGAGCCATGGGCCCATAAAAACAACTCCATCAAATAATCAATTGGCCTCAAGGGACAAACGCAATCTTCACAACACCACAGATTTCATGTGGGAGCGGGCTTGCTCGCGAAGGCGGAGTGTCAGGCGGCACTAATATCGACTGAAAGGGCCCCTTCGCGAGCAAGCCCGCTCCCACACTGGATTTTCATCGTTCACGTCAGCAAAAAATAATCGCGCCCTTCGACTTGCCCCCGGCGCAGCGGGTTGCGCGTGCAATAAAGTGCGTAAGCCGCATCAACAAAACGGTACATCAAGTGTTCGTCACGCCCGTGGGGAATGCCCAGGCGTGTGGTCTGGATAATGTGGCCGGGCGCCGGCCCGACATCTTCCACCAGCAGTACTTCATGGTCGAAGCGCTTGGCGTCCCAGACCGGCACCTTCAGCCCCAGCGCCTTGCAAAGCAGCGTCTGCCCGGCACACAGCTTTTGCGAGGGGCGAGGGCGGCCCTGAGCATCGGGATTGTTCAATAGCATTTGCGCCAGGCTCGCCGGCCCGCTCAGTTCGTCGACCCATGGATAGGCGGATTTGATCAATACCGCATTACCCGGACCCTGAGCGCTGAAGTTCAACGAATCGCCACCGCGGGCGTAATACATATAGATGTGGCCGCCATCCAGAAACAAAGCTTTACGCTTTTCTGTGTAGCCAAGGGAGGCGTGGCTGCCTTTTTCTTCGAAGTAATAGGCTTCGGTCTCGATGATCCGGGCGCTGAGCCACAGGTCACCGACCTTATGGCGGATGATTTTGCCCAGTAAATCCCGGGCCAGCGTTTGGGCGTCGCGGTCGAAAAATGCATCCGGCAGCCCCGTGGGCTGGCGCGTAGTGGATGCAGAAACAGGCAGATTGGTCATGATGAACAGCGTTTATCAGGGCTGATTGAGTCGTGATGATAACAATATGCAACTTAATCACGGCTGAACGTCGGCAAATTGCCCTCCATTTCGACCATCCGCCTGTCACCGCTGTTAGTCCCGGGACGCGACAGCTATAATCTGCCGCTTTACTCTTTACCAAGACCTTAGCAAAGACCATTGCAGACCATGACTGAGTCCGTTCTTGACTACATGACCCGTTTGGGTCGCGCCGCCCGCGAAGCTTCCCGCGTGATCGGCCGTGCCAGCACCGCGCAGAAAAACCGCGCCTTGCAGGCGGCTGCCAATGCGCTGGACGCTGCACGCGCCGAGCTGACCGCGGCCAATGAACTGGATTTGGCCGCCGGCCGCGCCAATGGTCTGGAACCTGCTTTGCTGGAACGTCTGGCACTGACCCCGGAGCGCATCGACGGCATGATCGTCGGTTTGCGTCAGGTCGCGGCACTGCCGGACCCAGTGGGGGCGATCCGCGACATGAGTTATCGCCCGTCTGGCATCCAGGTCGGCAAGATGCGCGTGCCATTGGGCGTGATCGGGATCATCTACGAATCACGGCCGAACGTGACCATCGATGCCGCCAGCCTGTGCCTGAAGTCCGGCAACGCGACCATCCTGCGTGGCGGCTCCGAGGCGATTCATTCCAATCGTGCCATTGCCGCCTGCATCCAGCGCGGCCTGGCCGAGGCCGGTCTGCCGGCCGCCGTAGTGCAAGTGGTCGAAACCACCGACCGTGCTGCCGTCGGCGCATTGATCACCATGCCGGAATACGTCGACGTTATCGTGCCCCGCGGTGGCCGTGGCCTCATCGAACGGGTCAGTCGCGATGCCCGCGTGCCCGTGATCAAGCACCTGGACGGCATTTGTCACGTCTACGTCAGCGCCCACGCCGATCTGCCGAAAGCCCAGCGCATCGCGTTCAACGCCAAGACTTACCGTTATGGCATCTGTGGCGCCATGGAAACCCTGCTGGTGGATCAAGCGGTCGCCAAGGATTTCCTGCCGTCGATGGCGGCACAGTTGCGCGAAAAAGGCGTCGAGCTGCGCGGTTGCGAGCGTACACGGGCGATCATCGAGGCCGTTGCGGCCACTGAAGAAGACTGGCACACCGAATACCTGGCGCCGATCCTCTCGATCCGCGTGGTCGACGGTCTGGATCAGGCCATCGAGCACATTAACAAGTACGGCTCCCATCACACCGATTCGATCGTCAGCGAAAACCTGGCCGACACCCGGCGTTTCGTGGCTGAAGTCGATTCGTCTTCGGTAATGATCAATACGCCGACGTGCTTTGCCGATGGCTTCGAATACGGATTGGGTGCCGAGATTGGCATTTCTACTGATAAGCTGCACGCCCGCGGCCCGGTGGGCCTCGAAGGGCTGACCTGCGAGAAGTACATCGTGGTCGGTGACGGTCAGTTGCGCGGCCAGGAGTCGCTCTGACTTGGGCGACTTCGACCCGTCAGCCCAGGTGACCGCCAGCGAGCCCCAGCCTCGACGCATTGGCGTGTTGGGCGGGACCTTCGACCCGGTGCACATCGGCCATTTGCGCGGTGCGCTGGAAGTCGCCGAATCGCTGGCGCTCGATGAGTTGCGTCTGACACCCAGTGCCAGGCCGCCTCATCGCGGTACGCCGCAGGTGTCGGCGAAGGACCGTCTGGCGATGGTCAAGTGCGCGGTGGCCGGTGTGGCACCGTTGGTAGTGGACGCCCGCGAATTGCAGCGGGACAAACCGTCCTACACCATCGACACCCTGGAACTGATGCGCGCCGAACTTGCCGCACAAGATCAGGTTTTTCTACTTTTGGGCTGGGACGCATTTTGCGGCCTGCCCACTTGGCACCGCTGGGAAGAGTTGCTCCAGCATTGCCACATCCTGGTGCTGCAACGCCCGGATGCCGACAGCGAACCGCCGGATGCCTTGCGCAATCTGTTGGCGGCACGCTCGGTGAGCGACCCGCTGGCCCTCAAAGGGCCGAGCGGACAGATTGCATTCGTCTGGCAGACGCCGCTCGCGGTATCCGCCACCCAGATCCGTCAACTGCTGGCCAGCGGTAAGTCGGTACGTTTCCTGGTGCCCGACGCGGTCCTGGCCTACATCGATGCGCACGGGCTTTACCGTGCGTCGAACTGAAAAAGGGCGCGCTTCAAGGCACGTGAATGCGTGTATCGAAGCGCCCGAACACATGAGCAAAACGAGTTTTATATGACTGACAAAGACGTAAACAAAGTAAAGCGCAAGGGCACGTTCAAGAGCGCTCCGCTGCCAGTAGTGGCCAATACCGGCCCGGAACTGCGCGGCGAAGAGCTGGTCAAGGTTGCCGTAGCGGCCCTGGAAGACGTCAAGGCCCAGGATGTTCTGGTGATCGACGTTCGTGAAAAGCAGAGCATCACTGATTTCATGATCATCGCTACCGGTACTTCCAACCGCCAGATCGGCGCGATGCTGGATAAGGTCCGCGAGTCGGTCAAGGCTCAGGGCGTCAAGCCGTTGGGTGAAGAAGGCAAGGGCGACAGCGACTGGGTGCTGCTGGATATGGACGACGTCATCGTGCACATGATGACTGCCAGCGCTCGCCAGTTCTATGACCTGGAGCGTTTGTGGCAGGGTGCCGAGCAGAGCCGTGCCGGCAGCGCCGCGCACCACAGCCCGGAAAACACCCATGAGCATTTCATCAAGCTCAACAAAGACCAGCAATAAGGGAACGCTGTGCGACTGCGACTGATCGCCGTCGGTTCACGCATGCCCAAATGGGTGGAAGAAGGCTGGCATGAATATGCCAAGCGTCTTCCGTCCGAGCTGGCGCTGGAACTGGTGGAAATTCCGCTCAACACCCGCGGCAAGAACGCCGACGTGGCGCGCTTTATCCGTCAGGAAGGCGAAGCCATGCTGGCCAAGGTCGGGCCGAACGAGCGCATTGTCACCCTCGAAGTCCACGGCAAGCCCTGGAGCACCGAGCAACTGGCGGTTGAGCTCGATCGCTGGCGGCTGGACTCGCGCACGGTGAATTTCATGGTCGGCGGCCCCGAAGGGCTGGCGCCGGAAGTCTGTGCCCGGGCGGATCAACGCTGGTCGTTGTCACCGTTGACGTTGCCGCACCCATTGGTGCGGATTCTGATCGGCGAACAGCTGTATCGTGCCTGGACAGTCCTGTCCGGCCACCCTTACCACAAGTAGTTCTGCCCTCATGCCCCAGCCGATCCGCATCAAGGACCACGAAAAAGACGCCCGTCTGGTGCGTGGCCGCGTCGTGTTCGGGGCCATTGCAGTGGTGGCGCTGATTGGCGTGCTGATCGCGCGGCTGTATTTCCTTCAGGTGATCCAGTACGAGTACCACTCGACACTGTCGGAAAACAACCGCGTCCATGTGCAGCCGATTCCGCCGACTCGCGGATTGATCTTCGACCGCAATGGCGTGGTGGTGGCCGATAACCGGCCCAGCTTCAGCCTGAGCATGACCCGCGAACGCTCCGGTGACTGGCAGCAAGTGCTCGACGTGATCGTTGAAGTGCTGGAGCTGACGCCCGAGGACCGGGTGATTTTCGAGAAGCGCATGCGTCAGGGGCGCCGACCGTTTGAGCCGGTGCCAATCCTGTTCGAACTGAGCGAAGAGCAGATCGCCCGCATCGCGGTGAACCAGTTCCGCCTGCCTGGTGTGGAAGTGGTCGCGCAGCTGGTGCGGCATTACCCGCAGGGCGCGCACTTTGCGCACTCGGTGGGTTACATGGGGCGGATCAACGAGAAAGAGCTCAAGACGCTCGATCCGGTGAGTTACAGCGGCACCCATCAAATTGGTAAAACCGGCATCGAGCGGTTTTACGAGCCCGAGCTGCACGGTCAGGTCGGTTACGAAGAAGTCGAGACCAACGCCCGTGGCCGCGTGTTGCGGGTGCTCAAACGTACCGAGCCGATTTCCGGCAAGGACATCGTCCTGAGCCTGGACATCAAATTGCAGGAAGCCGCCGAAGCCGCGCTCGGCGGTCGTCGTGGCGCGGTAGTGGCGCTGGACCCGAAAACCGGCGAAGTCCTGGCGATGGTCAGTCAGCCGAGTTTTGACCCGAACCTGTTCGTCACCGGCATCAGTTTCAAAGCCTATTCCGAGTTGCGCGATTCCATCGACCGGCCATTGTTCAACCGCGTGTTGCGCGGTCTGTACCCGCCGGGCTCGACAATTAAACCGGCGGTGGCGATTGCCGGCCTGGATGCGGGCGTGGTCACTGCATCGACCCGGGTCTACGACCCCGGTTACTACCAACTGCCCAATTACGATCACAAATACCGTAACTGGAACCGTACCGGCGACGGTTACGTGGATCTGGACACGGCGATCATGCGGTCCAACGACACCTACTTCTATGACCTGGCGCACAAGCTGGGGATTGATCGGTTGTCGGCCTACATGAGCAAATTTGGCATTGGTCAGAAGGTCTCCCTCGACATGTTCGAAGAGTCGCCGGGGTTGATGCCGACCCGGGAATGGAAGCGCGCGACCCGTCGTCAGGCCTGGTACCCGGGCGAAACGCTGATTCTCGGGATCGGTCAGGGCTACATGCAGTCCACTCCGTTGCAGTTGGCGCAGGCCACGGCGCTGGTGGCCAACAAGGGTGTGTGGAATCGTCCGCATTTGGCCAAGACCCTCGAAGGTGCGAAGCCGGTGGACGAAAATCCGATGCCGGACATCATTCTGCGCGACCCGTCGGACTGGACCAAGGTCAACCACGGCATGCAGCAGGTGATGCACGGTGCCCGCGGTACGGCGCGCAAGGCATCCATCGGTGCTCAATACCGGATTGCCGGCAAAAGTGGTACGGCCCAGGTGGTCGCGATCAAGCAGGGCGAAAAGTACGATCGCTCCAAGGTTCAGGAGCGTCACCGCGACCACGCCTTGTTCGTCGGCTTCGCGCCGGCCGACAACCCGCAAATCGTGGTGTCGGTGATGGTCGAGAACGGCGAGTCCGGTTCCGGCGTCGCCGCGCCAGTGGTGCGTCAAGTCATGGACGCCTGGCTCCTGGACCAGGACGGCCGACTGAAAGCCGAATACGCCAGCCCTATCAGTGCGGAGGCTACGGCCCGTGAAGAGTAATTTCGATCGCATTCTCTCCAGCGAGGATGTGATGCGTCGCCGTGCGACGCTGTTGCAACGCATGCACATCGACGGCCCATTGCTGATCCTGCTTCTGACCCTCGCGGCCGGCAGCCTGTTCGTGCTGTATTCGGCCAGCGGCAAAAGCTGGGATCTGCTGGCCAAGCAAGCCACCTCCTTCGGCATCGGCCTGGTGTCGATGATCGTCATCGCCCAGTTCGAGCCGCGCTTCATGGCCCGTTGGGTGCCGGTCGGTTATGTGATCGGCGTGCTGTTGCTGGTGGTGGTGGATGTCATGGGCCACAACGCCATGGGTGCCACACGCTGGATCAACATTCCCGGGGTGATCCGCTTCCAGCCCTCGGAATTCATGAAGATCCTGATGCCGGCAACCATCGCCTGGTACCTGGCCAAGCGCTCCTTGCCGCCACAACTCAAGCATGTGGGCGTCAGTCTGTTTCTGATCGGGTTGCCGTTCATTCTGATCGTGCGTCAACCCGACCTCGGCACTTCGCTGCTTATTCTCGCCGGTGGCGCGTTCGTTCTGTTCATGGGCGGCCTGCGCTGGCGCTGGATTCTCAGCGTGATTGCCGCGGCTGTGCCGGTGGCGGTCGGCATGTGGTACTTCATCATGCACGACTACCAGAAGCAGCGAATCCTGACCTTCCTCGACCCCGAGAGCGATCCGCTGGGCACGGGCTGGAACATCATTCAGTCGAAAGCAGCCATCGGTTCCGGTGGCGTGTTCGGCAAAGGCTGGTTGCTTGGCACCCAGTCGCACCTGGACTTCCTGCCGGAAAGCCACACCGACTTCATTATTGCGGTGCTGGGCGAAGAATTCGGCCTGGTGGGCATCTGCGCATTGTTGCTGATTTACCTGTTGTTGATCGGTCGCGGGCTGGTGATTACCGCCCAGGCGCAGACATTGTTCGGCAAATTGCTCGCGGGCAGCCTGACCATGACGTTTTTTGTTTACGTTTTCGTCAACATCGGTATGGTCAGTGGCCTGTTGCCGGTAGTGGGGGTGCCGTTGCCGTTCATTAGCTACGGAGGAACTTCGCTGGTGACGCTACTGTCAGCGTTTGGGGTTTTGATGTCGATCCATACCCATCGCAAGTGGATCGCACAGGTTTGAATAAGGTGAAGATTTCAATGCAAGTAATGCGTGGCTGGGCGACTCGATACGCACCGTGGGTCGGCCTGGTAAGCATCCTTGGTACCACGCAGCAAGCGTGGGGCGGCGATTACGAAGGCTCACCCCAGGTGGCCGAGTTCGTCGGTGAAATGACCCGCGACTATGGCTTTGCCGGTGAACAGCTGATGGGCGTGTTCCGCGAAGCCGAGCGCAAACAGTCGATTCTGGACGCGATCTCCAAGCCCGCCGAACGGGTTAAGCAGTGGAAAGAATATCGCCCGATGTTCATCACCGAGGCGCGCATCGCCCGTGGTGTGGACTTCTGGCGTCAGCACGAAGCGGTCCTGGCTCGTGCCGAGCAGGAATACGGTGTGCCGGCGCAGGTCATCGTCTCGATCATCGGCGTGGAGACCTTCTTTGGTCGAAATACCGGCAATTTCCGGGTGATCGATGCCTTGTCGACCCTGGGTTTCGACTATCCTCCCCGTGCCGAATTCTTCCGCAAGGAATTGCGTGAATTCCTGCTGCTGGCCCGTGAAGAGCAGGTCGATCCGTTGACCCTCAAAGGCTCCTATGCCGGGGCCATGGGCTTGCCGCAATTCATGCCGAGCAGTTTTCGCGCCTATGCGGTGGATTTTGACGGTGACGGCCACATTAATATCTGGACCAACCCGGATGATGCCATCGGCAGCGTCGCCAGTTATTTCAAGCGTCACGGCTGGGTCGCCGGCGAACCTGTGGTCAGCCGCGCCGATGTGCGTGGCGATCAGGTAGATGAAGGTTTGACCGCAGGCATCGAACCGACGAAAACTGTCGGGGAGTTGCGGGCGCTGGGCTGGTCGAGTCATGATGCGCTGCGCGATGATATGCCGGTCACAGCTTTTCGCCTGGAAGGTGACAATGGCCCTGAATACTGGATGGGCCTGACGAATTTTTACGCAATCACGCGTTATAACCGCAGCGTGATGTACGCCATGGCCGTACATCAACTGTCTGAACAGCTGGTCCAAGCACGGGGCGTCAAGTAATGCGGGCATTGCCTATGAATAAACCCCTGAAGCTCATGGCATTCGCCGCGTTGACGGTTCTGGTCGCCAGTTGTTCGACCAGTCGCGCGCCGGCTCAGAAGTCCCCGACCGCCGTTCGTTCGGCACCTGGCCTGGATATCAACCGGGCTCACAAGGATGGCGCACCCTGGTGGGACGTCGACGTAACGCGCATTCCAGATGCCACGCCGACCCTGCACAGCGGTCCTTATAAAGCCAACCCGTACACGGTGCTGGGCAAGACTTACTTCCCGATGCAAGAATCCAGGACCTACGTGGCCTCGGGCACTGCGTCCTGGTACGGCACCAAATTCCATGGCCAGAACACCGCCAACGGCGAAGTGTATGACCTGTACGGCATGAGCGCAGCGCATAAGACCCTGCCACTGCCCAGTTACGTTCGGGTGACTAACCTGGACAACAACAAGACGGTCATCCTGCGGGTCAACGACCGCGGGCCGTTCTACTCGGACCGGATCATCGACTTGTCCTACGCGGCCGCCAAGAAACTCGGCTATGCCGAAACCGGTACGGCGCGGGTCAAGGTCGAAGGCATCGACCCGCAGCAATGGTGGGCAGCCAAAGGCCGCCCGGCGCCTTTAATGCTTAACGAGCCGAAAGTCGCACAAAATAGCGCCCCGGTGATTACGGCATCGGCCGGCACCGTCGAGCAATGGACCCCACCGCCGCAGCAACACGCCGCGGCCGTAGTGCCCGTGCAGATCGATGCAAAAAAAAACGCTTCTGTACCAGCCTCTGGCCAGTATCTGCAGGTGGGCGCGTTCGCCAACCCGGACGCTGCAGAGCTCCTGAGATCGAAGCTCAGCGGGATGGTGAGCGCTCCGGTGTTCATCAGCTCGATCGTGCGTAACCAACAGACACTGCATCGGGTGCGCCTGGGGCCGATCGGCTCGCCGGGTGAAATCCAGCAAGTGCAAAACAGCGTGCGGCTGGCCAATCTCGGTTCGCCGAGTCTGGTCAGCGCCGAGTAACACGTAGTACTTGATTGACGGTTCGCTTGCGGTTTGGGGGGCGAACCGGGTTGTTGGCTCGTTGAAGAACAAAAGCCCGGCAAGGGTTGCAGAGTGAGCAACTGAACACGCGACAACTTTTTAGAGAGTTGTCTGATTAGTTTTGCCCTAGGGCAGTTTCCATTAGCGATTTCGAGAGACGGATGAACATCACCACCTTTGCCAAACGCCTGTGCCTGCTAGTCCCGCTGCTTCTCTCACCCGCGGCTTTCGCGGCCGAGATAATGCCGTCGCCACCGCAACTGGCCGCCAAAGCCTATGTACTCATGGACGCCAGCAGCGGCAACGTGCTGGTAGAGAACAATGGTGACCAGCGTCTGCCACCGGCCAGCCTGACCAAGCTGATGACCGCTTACATCGCGACCCTGGAAATCCGTCGCGGCCAGATCGGCGAAAACGATCCGGTGACCGTCAGCGAGAACGCCTGGCGTACCGGCGGTTCGCGGATGTTCATCAAGGTGGGTTCGCAAGTCACCGTCAGCGACCTGCTGCACGGCATCATCATTCAGTCGGGTAACGACGCCAGTGTTGCGCTCGCCGAGCACATCGCCGGCAGCGAAGACGCGTTCGCCGACATGATGAACAAAACCGTGGCCGACCTGGGCATGACCAACAGCCACTTCATGAACCCGACCGGTCTGCCAAACCCTGAGCACTACTCGTCGGCTCACGACATGGCCGTGCTGGCTCGCGCGATCATCCACGAAGACCCGGCTCACTACGCGATCTACTCGCAGAAAGAGTTCTTCTGGAACGGCATCAAGCAGCCTAACCGCAACCTGCTGCTGTGGCGCGACAAGACCGTCGACGGTCTGAAAACCGGTCACACCGACGAAGCCGGCTACTGCATGGTGTCTTCGGCTGTACGTGATGGCATGCGCCTGATCGCCGTGGTGTTCGGCACCAACAGCGAAGTGGCCCGTGCTGCTGAAACCCAGAAGCTGCTGACTTACGGTTTCCGCTTCTTCGAAACCCAGACCTTCTATCAGAAAGGCGCCGAGCTGGCTCAGGCACCTGTCTGGAAAGGCACCACCAATCAAGTCAAGGCCGGCCTGGCTCAAGACCTGACCATGACCCTGCCAAAAGGCCAGCTGAAAAAGCTCGCCGCCAGCATGACCATGACCCCGCAACTGGTCGCGCCAATCGCCAAGGGCGATGTGATCGGTAAAGTCGAAGTGAAACTGGACGACAAAGTGGTGCACAGCGCCGACCTGATCGCTCTGGACGCGGTTGACGAGGGTGGTATCTTCCGCCGCATGTGGGATAGCATCCGTCTATTCTTCTACGGCTTGTTCAACTGAATTAGTGTGGACCTGCATGGCCCCGTTCCAATCCGGAGCGGGGCCATGTCCGTTGCCACGGCTTACGAGGCCGTTACGCCATGACAGAAACTGAAGTAAAGGCGCCAAAAATCGAATTCCCCTGCGCGGATTACCCGATCAAGGTAATCGGCGACACCGGCGTGGGTTTCAAGGACAAGATCATTGCGATCCTTGAGAAACACGCGACCGTTGACCACAACACCTTTGCCGAACGGCAGAGTACCAACGGCAAGTACACGACCATCCAGTTGCACATCATCGCCACCGGCCAGGAACAGCTGTACGACATCAACAGCGAGTTGCGGGCTACCGGTTTCGTGCACATGGTGCTGTGATGTCTGGCACGCTGGGCTTTCGCGAGCTCGGCCAGATGGCTTACGAGCCGGTCTGGCATGCCATGCAGCGCTTCACCAACGAACGCGGCAGTGATGCCGCCGACGAAGTCTGGCTGGTCGAGCACCCGCCGGTGTTCACTCAGGGTCAGGCAGGCAAGGCCGAGCATCTGCTGCTGCCGGGGGATATTCCGGTGGTGAAGGTCGACCGCGGTGGTCAGGTGACTTATCACGGTCCCGGCCAACTGGTGGCCTACCTGTTACTGGACGTTCGCAAGCTGGGGTTCGGCGTGCGTGATCTGGTCAGCCGCATGGAGCAATGCCTGATTGAGCTGCTGGCCAGCTACGGCGTGACCGCGGTGGCCAAGCCGGATGCGCCGGGTGTCTATGTCGATGGCGCGAAAATCGCTTCTCTGGGTCTGCGGATCCGCCACGGTTGCTCCTTTCATGGCCTGGCCTTGAACGTGGATATGAACCTGGAACCGTTTCGACGGATTAATCCCTGCGGCTACGCCGGGCTGGCAATGACCCAGCTGTGCGATCACGCAGGATCGATTGAATTTGCCGAGGTAAGTGCCCGGCTGCGCGCGCAGCTCGTCAAACACCTCGACTATGCTGAGCAGACGACCCTAACGGGCGGAATCGACTGATATGACTACTGATGCAGTGCAAACCATGATCCCGACGCTCGATGTCACCGAGCGTCCGGCCCCGCGTGCCAAGGTTGAAGCCGGCGTCAAGCTGCGCGGCGCCGAGAAGGTTGCACGCATCCCGGTGAAGATCATCCCGACCACTGAACTGCCGAAGAAACCCGACTGGATTCGCGTGCGCATCCCGGTTTCCCCGGAGGTCGACCGCATCAAGGCCCTGCTGCGTAAACACAAGCTGCACAGCGTGTGCGAAGAGGCGTCCTGCCCGAACCTGGGCGAGTGCTTCTCCGGTGGCACCGCGACCTTCATGATCATGGGTGACATCTGCACCCGTCGCTGCCCGTTCTGCGACGTTGGTCATGGTCGTCCGAAGCCACTGGACGTCAACGAGCCGCAAAGCCTGGCCATTGCCATCGCCGACCTGAAACTCAAGTACGTCGTAATCACCTCGGTAGACCGCGACGACCTGCGTGACGGCGGTGCCCAGCATTTTGCCGATTGCATCCGCGAAATCCGCAAACTGTCGCCGAACGTGCAGCTCGAGACCCTGGTTCCGGACTACCGTGGCCGCATGGACGTCGCGCTGGAAATCACCGCCGCCGAGCCGCCTGATGTGTTCAACCACAACCTGGAAACCGTGCCTCGCCTGTACAAGGCCGCGCGTCCGGGTTCGGATTACCAGTGGTCGCTGACCCTGCTGCAACGCTTCAAGCAGATGATGCCGCACATTCCGACCAAGTCCGGTTTGATGCTGGGCCTGGGCGAAACCGACGAAGAAGTCATCGAAGTCATGAAGCGCATGCGCGAACACGACATCGACATGCTGACCCTGGGCCAGTACCTGCAACCGTCCCGCAGCCACTTGCCGGTCCAGCGCTTCGTACACCCGGACACCTTCGCCTGGTTCGCCGAGGAAGGTTACAAGATGGGCTTCAAGAACGTTGCTTCCGGGCCGCTGGTACGTTCCTCGTACCACGCTGACGAGCAGGCGAAACTGGTCAAGGCCGAGCTGATGTCGTCCTGATCCCGTTTTGAGAGCAAAAAAGGCCCGCAAGGCTTCCAGGCCTTGCGGGCCTTTTTTTAGCAGTGCTCACGGCGATTACAGTCTTTTCCTGCAAACCGTGGTGCGATTGACCCTCTTCTGTTTATTCCCGTTCCTGACTACTGTGTGCTGAAGCGTTCACAGGGAGAATCATGGATGACTGCTCGACCGACCCACACCCTTTGTCCACATGCCCCCGTTCCGGCCTTGCCGCCTACAGGGCTGATTGGCGTGATCGCGCCCGCCGGCCCCGCAGCGCTGGACACCGATAAAGCCATCGGCTGGATGCGCGCTCGCGGCTACTCGCTGCGCGTGTTTCCCGGCGTTTATGAGCAAGAGGGTTATCTGGCTGGCAGTGATGATGTGCGGCTCAATGACTTGCATGGCGCATTCGCCGACAGCGAGGTCGATGCCATCATCTGTCTGCGTGGCGGTTACGGTACACCGCGTTTGCTTGATCGCATCGATTTCGAATTACTGCGCAACAACGCTAAGCCGTTTATCGGCTACAGCGACGTTACTGCACTGCACTCGGCCATCAGTCGTTATGCCGGGTTCGTGACCTTCCATGGCCCGATGCTCAACGCTGACCTGCTGGGTGACAAGCAGCAACCCACCGAGTTCTCGTTTTTCAACATGCTGCGCGGGCAGGTGAAGGCGGGCAGTGTGCTTTCTCACCCGGTGGCCTGGCCGTTGACCACAATCGAGCCCGGCATCGCTCACGGGCGCTTACTGGGGGGCAATCTGTCGATGATCGCCGCGACCATGGGCACGCCTTACGAGATCGATGCCGAGGGCGTCATCCTGTTCATCGAGGACATCAACGAGCCGCTGTATCGCATCGACCGGCTGCTGACTCATTTGCGTCTGGCCGGCACGTTGCACAAGCTGCGTGGGGTTCTGGTGGGGGATGTGGCTGGGGTTGATGCGATTGCGCTGGAGAAGTTGCTCAAGCAGACCTTTGCGCCGTTGCGCATCCCCGTGCTGGCCGGATGGCGTAGCGGGCATTGTGATCCGAATCTGACGCTGCCGATGGGCGCGCTGGTCAGGCTGGATGCGGGGGGCAAGGCGTTGGTGTTGGAGCAGGATGTGGTGATCAAGGCTTAGGAGTTCATCGCCTGACAGTCAGTCTTCGCGAGCAAGCCCGCTCCCACATTCGACCGCATTTCCATGAAAGAACTCGGTCAACTGTGGGAGCGGGCTTGCTCGCGAAAGCGGTATCAGCCATTCGTCTTACTATCGGCTACGCAACCCTTCCAGCAACTTGTGTGTCGGATAACCATCCGCCGGCCAGCCAAACGACTGCTGCGCGCTGCGGATCGCTTTGCGGGTATTGGCGCCGATAATCCCGTCGGCGGTCCCTGCGTCGTAGTTCTGGGCGCTCAGCAGGTTTTGCAACTCGATTCGCTCGGTACGGCTCAGCGGCAAGTCATCTTTTGGCCATAGACCGCTGATCAAACCGCCACCATTGAAGCGCTCGGACAGCAGACTCACGGCCAAGGCGTAGGACGAAGAGTTGTTGTACTTGAGAATCGCGCGGAAGTTATCGAGGACCAGGAACGCCGGGCCGCGATAGCCTGCCGGCAGCAGCAGGGCGGCCGACAGGTGTTCGGAGCCTGCCGGAACCTGGCCGCCATTGGGCAGGGTTACCCCCAGTTGTCGCCACTCGGCCACGCTCTTGCGAATCGCGCCATCGGCCAGGACGTAATTGAAGCCGCTCGCCAGTTGTACTTCGAAGCCCCAGGGCTGACCTTTCTGCCAGCCGGAGCTTTGCAGGTAGTGCGCGGTCGAGGCCAATGCATCAGCGGAGCTGTTCCAGATGTCGCGGCGGCCATCACCGTCGAAGTCTACGGCGTGGGTGTTGTAGGTGGTCGGAATGAACTGGGTCTGGCCCATGGCGCCTGCCCAGGAGCCGAGCATTTTCTCGGGGGCGATATCGCCTTGTTGCAGGATTTGCAAGGCCGCGATCAGTTGCGCGTGAGCAAAGCCCGGACGTCGACCTTCATAAGCCAGGGTCGCCAGGGAATTGATCACCGACTTGCTGCCCTGGAACTGTCCAAAGTTACTTTCCATGCCCCACACCGCGACCAGAGCCTGACGGTCGACGCCGTAGCGCTGTTCGATGCTTTGCAGGATGTCGGCATGCTCGCCGACAAGCGCCTGACCTTTGCGCACCCGTAGCGGCGACAGCGCGCCATCGAGGTACTCCCACACCGGGCGAGTAAATTCCGGTTGGCTGCGATCGGCACGGATCACGCTGTCGTCCACGCTGACATTGGCAAAAGCACGATCGAACAGGTCGGCGCGAATGCCGGCGGCGAGGGCGTCTTTACGGAAACCCGCCTGCCATTCGGCAAAGGTCTGGGTAGGCTGGATGTCGAGATTTTCACCGGTTGGAACCACCGGCGGAATGATCGCAGGGGCCGTCGCAACGGTGCGGGTCTGAAGCGGTTGGGCGTCGGCGGCGGTGGGTTTTTCCGCGCAGGCGACAAGCAGAACGAGGCTGGAGGCAGCTATCAGTTGGCGAAGAGGCCAACGACGGGAAATACAAAGGGGCATGCACAGGTCCAGAGGATACGAATCAGGTGCAGACCTTAACATGTTGAGCGCTGGCTTGCCTTTCAGGCTGCCAGAAAGTAAGAAGCCTCCCAGCTGTTAGACTGGAAGGCTTCGCGGCGGTAGCTGCCTTTGCCCTTGCCGGCTCGTTCCTGGCGGCTACGGAACAGTGGCTGGGCGATGATGGATTTGGCTTTGTTGGGGCCATGTTTGGATGGCTTTTTGCTCATGATGGTCTCTCGCAAGTGAGTGGGTTTTGCGGGGGGAATAATCTGCCGAAGCAAGGGTTCTGTCTAGTCCCTACGATGTGTAGGAAATGATACCTGTGGCGAGGGAGCTTGCTCCCGCTCGGCTGCGCAGCAGTCGTGGAACTGGTAACCGAGGAACATCTGAAGGCGCGCGGTGACTGGTTTTAGGGTCGCTTCGCAACCCAGCGGGAGCAAGCTCCCTCGCCACAAAAACATTACTCGGCGGGTAACGATAATCTCTGCCCGGCCATCAACAGCGTCAACCGACTCAAACTCATCCACGGCGAACCCGCCGCCTGGCCTTTGATCTGCGCGTCGATGCGCTGGGCTTCCAACAGCAACTGCGCCCAGCGTTGTGCCGAATAGCGTTGCAGCGCTTTGCTCATCAACGGTTTGCGTTTGTCCCAGATTGGCGGTCGGGCCTGGCTGAAAGCTTTGTCGAGCGGCACGCCTTGGCTGTATTGCAGCGACAGGTTGGCCAGCAGACGCAGTTCTCGGGCCAGCGCCCAGAGGATCACCGGCGGTTCGACGCCTTCGCCGCGCAACCCTTCGAGCATGCGCAGGGCGTGAGCAGCTTCGCCATTGAGAATCGCATCGGTCAGGCCGAAGACATCGAAACGGGCGCTGTCGGCTACTGCCGCTTGCACGGTTTCGACAGTGATCTGCCCACCCTCTGCCATCAGCTTGAGCTTTTCGATTTCCTGGGCGGCAGCCAGCAGGTTGCCCTCGACCCGAGCAGCGATCAGTTCGACAGCGTCCTGGCTGGCGGAAAGCCCGGCCTGGGACAGGCGTTGACGGATCCAGCTCGGCAACTGGTTGGTGTCCACGGGCCAGATCTGCACGAACTGGGTCTGCGGACCTTCGACCAGCGCCTTGCCCCACTTGGTCTTCTGCGCACTGCCGTCAAGCTTGGGCAGGCTGATCAGCAACACCGTGTCTTCGGCCGGGCGCGAGCAATACTCAATCAATGCCGCGGCGCCTTTGTCTCCGGGTTTGCCGGAGGGCAGACGCAGTTCCAGAAGACGTTTTTCGGCGAACAGCGACATGCTGGCGCCGGCCTGCAGCAGCGTACCCCAGTCGAAACTGGCGTCGGCGGCAAAGACCTGGCGTTCATCGAAACCTTGCTGGCGGGCAGCCGCGCGAATGGCGTCGGCGGCTTCCTGACACAGCAGTGGGTCATCGCCACTGATGACGTAGACCGGCGCGAGGGCACCTTGCAGGTGTTTAGCGAGTTGGGCGGGGGCGAGTTTCATAAGAAGAGGCAAACGGGGCGCCTGAGCGCCCCGTAAGGCTTATTGCTGCGGCAGTTCGACAGGTGACTGACGCGGCGTCTGCGCTTCAGCTTTCTGCGCCGCTTCCAATGCGTCGGCTTCAGCCTTGGCTCTGGCATCAGCGGTCTGTTGCAGTTGTTCCAACTGCGTCGGGGACATCTGTTGCAGGCGCAGCATCATGCGTTGAATCAGTTCACGACGCATTTCCTTGCGGGCATCGTTGGCTTCCTGGTCGGAACCCACCAGGTTGTTGCCGTCATGGATGAAGACTTTCTGCACTTCGAGCTTGTCACTCAGCAGTGGCAGGTTGCTCTGACCCCGGATGTCATAGTTCAGCACCATGGTCATCTGGTACTCGCCAGTACGACCGGCGCCTGCGTAACTGAGGATGCGCTGGCTTTCCTGCTCATCGGTCAGCACCAGTTTGTGAGGTGCGCCGTTGTAGACCTTGACGCCACTGCTTTCCAGCACCTGACGCAATTGCGTCACGGTTTCGCCGTAGGCATTGCGGGCGCTCAGATCGAGTTCCTTGATCGCCAGTTCAGTGGTGCCGGTGCCGCGCAGCTGGAAACCGCAGGCGCTCAGCAGGACTGCAAGGCCCATCACCAGCAAATTGCGTTTGATCATCTTGTTGCTCCCCTTGAAACCATGTGGGCCGGTCAAGCGACCCGAAAGGTTTTACTCGGCGCCAGGCATCACCTGGCGCCCGATCCAATTTAGCTGGCGACGATATTGACCAGTTTCCCGGGCACTACGATCACTTTGCGAATAGTCAGGCCATCGACGAAGCGCAGGACGTTTTCGTTGGCCCGTGCGGCCGCTTCGACTTCTTCGCGGCTGGCGCTGGCCGGCATTTCGATGTGGCCGCGCAGCTTGCCGTTGACTTGAATGACAAGCTGCAGGCTGTCCTGTACCAGGGCACTTTCATCCAGCACCGGCCAACCGGCATCGATGACCGGATCGGCGTGACCCAGGCGATGCCACAGTTCGTGGCTGATGTGCGGGGTGATCGGAGCCAGCAGCAGGACTACGGTTTCCAGACCTTCGTGAATCAGTGCGCGATCCTGTTCGGTGCCTTGCGCGGCTTTTTCCAGCACGTTCATCAGCGTCATCACTTGGGCAATGGCGGTGTTGAATTTGTGGTTCTGGCCGACGTCGTGGCTGGCCTGCTTGATGGCCTGGTGGATCGAACGGCGAATGGCTTTCTGCTCGTCGTTCAGGCTGGCGACGTCCAGTTTGCCCGGCAGGCCCTGAGTGACGTGCGCTTGAGCCAGGCGCCAGACGCGCTTGAGGAAACGGTGCGAACCCTCTACGCCGGAGTCGGACCATTCCGCGCTCATGTCAGGTGGCGAGGCGAACATCATGAACAGGCGGCAGGTGTCTGCGCCGAACTGGTCAATCATCGACTGGGGGTCGACGCCGTTGTTCTTTGACTTGGCCATCTTCTCGGTGCCACCGATTTCCACCGGCAGGCCGTCTGCGATCAGCTTGGCGCTGATGACCTTGGCCTTGCTGTCGCGTTCGAGCTCGACATCCGCCGGGTTGAACCACGTGTAGGCACCGTTGGCTTCGCGACGGTAGTAAGTCTCGGCGATCACCATGCCCTGGGTCAGCAGGTTCTTGAATGGCTCGTTGGAGCTCACCAGGCCTTCATCACGCATCAGCTTGTGGAAGAAGCGCGCATAAAGCAGGTGAAGAATGGCGTGTTCGATGCCACCGATGTACTGATCCACTGGCAACCAATGGTCGGCAGCCGATTTTTCCACCAGACCACCTTCATAGTGTGGCGAGGCGTAGCGAGCGTAGTACCACGAGGACTCGACAAAGGTGTCCATGGTGTCGGTTTCACGCTTGGCCGCAGCGCCGCATTTCGGGCAGCTGCACTCGTAGAACTCGGGCATGCGCGCCAGTGGCGAACCGGCACCGTCCGGTACGACGTCTTCGGGCAGCACCACGGGCAGTTGATCTTCCGGGACCGGCACATCACCGCAGGTGTCGCAGTGGATGATCGGGATCGGGCAGCCCCAGTAGCGCTGACGGCTGATGCCCCAGTCGCGCAGGCGGAACTGGGTGCGCGAGGCACCGAGGTTTTTCTTGATCAGCGCCACTTCAATGGCGTCGAACGCACCTGCGAAGTCGAGGCCGTCGAATTCGCCGGAGTTGATCAGCGTGCCGTGCTCGCCGTACGCATCCTGCCAAGGAGCCGGGTTGGTGTCACCGGAACTCGTGCGCACCACGGATTTGATCGGCAGGTTGTACTTGGTGGCGAACTCGAAATCACGTTCGTCGTGAGCCGGAACAGCCATGACCGCGCCATCGCCGTAATGCATCAACACGTAGTTGGCGACCCACACCGGGAGTTTTTCCCCGGTCAGCGGATGCTCGACGAACAGCGAAGTCGGCAGGCCTTTTTTCTCTTGAGTGGCGACGTCGGCTTCGGCAACGCTGCCGCCCTTGCATTCAGCGATGAACGCTTGCAGCTCAGGGTTGTTCTGCGCGGCCAGGGTCGCCAGATGGTGTTCGGCGGCCACCGCAACGTAGGTTGCGCCCATCAGGGTGTCCGGACGGGTGGTGAAGACTTTCAGTGCGCCGGTTTCACCGATGGAAGCGACGTCGTACGGGAACTGCACTTCCATGCCGCGGGATTTGCCGATCCAGTTGCGCTGCATGGTCTTGACCTGTTCAGGCCAGCCAGTCAGTTCGTCGAGGCTTTCCAGCAGCTCATCCGCATAAGCGGTGATCTTGAAGTAGTACATCGGGATTTCGCGCTTTTCGATCAGCGCGCCGGAACGCCAGCCGCGACCGTCGATCACTTGCTCGTTGGCCAGAACGGTCTGGTCGACCGGGTCCCAGTTCACAGTGCCGCTTTTTTTGTAAATCACGCCTTTTTCGAACAGGCGAGTGAACAGCCATTGTTCCCAGCGGTAGTAATCAGGCTTGCAGGTGGTCACTTCGCGCGACCAGTCCACCGCCAGGCCCAGGCTGCGCAGCTGGCTTTTCATGTAGGCGATGTTTTCGTAGGTCCACTTGGCGGGCGCTACGTTGTTCTTCATCGCGGCGTTTTCCGCCGGCATGCCGAAGGCGTCCCAACCCATGGGTTGCAGGACGTTCTTGCCTTGCATGCGCTGGTAGCGGGAGATCACGTCGCCGATGGTGTAGTTGCGCACGTGCCCCATGTGTAGCTTGCCGCTGGGGTAAGGGAACATCGACAGGCAGTAGAACGTCTCCTTGCCTGGCTGTTCACTGACTTCAAAGGACTTTTGCTCGTCCCAGAATGACTGGGCGGCGGCTTCGATTTCACGGGGCTGATATTGTTCGTGCATGGCTACTTTTGAACTGAATAGGGGTGGCCTAATCCTCTTCAATGCAACGCTGGACGGTGATAACGCCAAATCGACGTTTCGGTGCCCAGGCGAGCTGGAAGTGGAGTTACAGGAAGCGCCGTAGCATACATGACCGCACTCTACCGAGGGAAACCCTGATTACACGCAAGGACGTGGCCTATACCCGCTCCGAGGGCCGTTGGTCGCGGCACTCAGCCGGTTTTTTCAGCGAGGCTAAGCTCTAAAAGGGGAGTGAGTCTTATCTTCAATGAGGTGATGGATGGTTGAGTCACAGCAAAAAGCTACAAAACCGGAGCTGTACGAAAAACTGATAGACCGTCTCGCAATGGCGCTGGATACGGCCAAAACTGCTGGACGGCTGCGTGATGAGCGTCCCCTGGAGCTGGAGCTGCGTGGTTTGAGCCCCGCAGAGTTTGAACTGGTCAAGGCCTATCTGGATCGTAGTGAACGTGAAACGCACGGATGCTTGTCAGCAGCAGTGAAGCAACTCGAGGCACCACGTTCGGCCAATATCATCTGGCTCAAGGATAAGGCACCCGGCAAAGGCGCGGTAAAGGTCCGGTCTTTGCAATTCAAGTAAGGGCACTTGAAGCCATGGAACATGGTTTTTTGAAACAAAGTCCTTCCACATTTGTTGTCGCATTGCGTCAACCCACCTAGGCTTCGGGCATCTATGGAGATGCCCGATGCCTTTTCGTTATTTCATTAAACAACTTCTATTGCCTCCCGGCATTTTATTGCTGTTGCTGGTGCTTGCCTGGTGGTGGCGCCGCTCAAGGCCGAGGCTGGCGGGGTTGTGTTTCGTCCTGGGCGTGGGTGGTTTCTGGTTGATGAGCCTGCCAGTGATGGTGGAGTGGAGTGCCAAGGCCCTGGAGCGCGAGCCGCCGCTGGCGCGCGAGGAATGGGCAACCTTGGGCCGACGGGCGGACGCGATCGTGGTGCTGGGTTCAGGGCGTGAGCGTGGCGACCCGGCCTGGGGCGTTGACCAGCCGACCGGTGTAGGCCTGGGGCGCGAGCGTTATGCCGCGCGCCTGGCCAAGGCGTCCGGCTTGCCGATTCTGACCAGCGGCGGCCTGCATTACGGCACGCCACCGACCGAAGCGAAACTGATGGCGGACTCATTGCTCGATGACTTTGGTGTGACGGTGCGCTGGCAGGAAGGGCGCAGCCGTACGACCTGGGAAAACGCGCAGTTCAGCGCCCAGGTATTGTTGCCGGAGGGGATCAAGCGGGTGGTGGTCGTGACTCAGGCCTGGCACATGCCGCGAGCGGTCTGGAGTTTCCAGCAGGCGGGATTTGAGGTAGTGCCCGCGCCAGTAGGGTTTTTAGGCGTGGACAATGCCCGGCCGCTGGGTGGCTGGATGCCGGAGTTCAAATCGATCTGGCAGAGCGGGCAGTTGATGAATGAGGCGGTGGGGCAGATCGGGTATTCGTTGTTTTATCGAGGCGATGTCGACCCCGATTGATATTGTGCCTGTGATGCCGTCTTCGCGAGCAAGCCCGCTCCCACATTGGATCTCGAGTGTTCACACATACTGTGTTCACCGCAGATCTACTATGGGAGCGGGCTTGCTCGCGAAGGTTTAAACGGTTTTCGCCATCCGGTTGGCCACCAATGCCCAACCAAACAACAGCACGCAACTGATGATCAACGGCCACGAACGCCATTCCAGGTAGGGCGTCAGGTTGTGCATCGGCACCACTTCGCCATACAGAATGCCTTGTTCGAACTGCGGGATCTGCGCAGTGATCTGGCCAAACGGGTTGATCAGGCCGGTCACGCCGTTATTGGTGGCGCGGATCATCCAGCGGCCGGCTTCAAGTGCGCGCATCTGCGCCATCTGCAAATGCTGCAGCGGGCCGATCGAGGTGCCGAACCAGGTGTCGTTGCTGATGGTCAGCAGCAAATCGCTGCGGGCGGCGAGGCCGGCGGCGAATTCCGGGTAGACCACTTCGTAGCAGATGAACGGCGCAATCTGATAACCCTTGGCTTGCAGCAGCGCTTGATCGGCCGGCCCACGGGCAAAGTCGGACATCGGCAGGTCGAAGAAGGCAATCAGGCCGCGCAAGACTTCTTGCAGTGGCACGTATTCGCCGAACGGCACCAGTTTCTGCTTCAGGTAAGTGCCATCGCCTTCACCAACAACGGTAATACCGTTGAAGAAACGCTTCTCGTGATGGACTTCCTGGCGAATCGGCACGCCGGTAATCAGCGCGGATTTACGCTCGGCGGCGAAGCTTCCCATCATGTTCAGGTAGCCCTCGGCGGACTCCTTGAGCACCGGGACCGCCGTTTCCGGCCAGATCAGCAGGTCGACGCGTTTGGAACTGAAACTCATGTCGCGGTACAGCGCCAGCTGCGCATTGAGCTGCGACGGATCCCACTTCATGCTTTGTTCGATGTTGCCCTGAATCGCCGCGACGCTCAGTGGTGCGCCTGCGGGGCTGGTCCAGGCATGTTCCTTGAGTGCCATGCCGGCTACCCATGGGCCGGCCAGCAGTAACACGCCGACAGCGATGAAGCCTTTACGTCCAGTGCGCACCAGGCGCGCCGCGTTGTAGATCAGCGCAGCCGTCAGGGCCAGGGTGAAGGAAATCAGCCACATTCCGCCGACCGGCGCGAGCCCGGCCAGTGGGCCATCGAGCTGGCTGTAGCCAGAATAGAGCCATGGGAAACCGGTAAGGAACCAGCCGCGAAAGGCTTCCTGACCCACCCACAACGCCGCAAATGCCAAGGCATCGGCCAGCGGCGCTTCGTTACGGCGCAGCCAGCGCGCCCAAATCCAGGCGGGCAGGGCGAAGAACCAGGCAATCGCTGCAGTGAAGAGCAGCATCAAGAACCCGGCCAACAGTACAGATGCGCCGCCGAAGTTGTGAATGCTGTAGTAGATCCAGCTGGTGCCTGCGGCAAACAGGCCGAAACCGAAACACCAGCCACGGCCCAAGGCCTGACGGGGGCTCAGTTCGCGCAAACCGGCGTAAAAGAAACCGACCGCCAGCAAGGCCACCGGCCAGATATCGAACGGCGCCAGGGCCAGAGTGGTGAGTGCACCGGCCGCCACGGCCAGCAGGTTACCGGGCCAGCCGGGGCGGGTCATCCAGTGCATTTCTTTCCTTAATTTTTACCGGGCAATAGGTGTCAGACGCAGCAAGTGAATCCGACGGCTGTCGGCGTTCAGGATGCGGAAGCGATAGGCGCCGATTTCAGTGATTTCGTTGCGTTTTGGCAAGTGCCCGAACGCGCTCATCACCAAGCCACCGACGGTGTCGAATTCATCGTCGGAGAATTCGCTGTCGAAGAACTCGTTGAAGTTATCGATCGGCGTCAGGGCCTTGATCAGGAAGTCACCGCTGGGCAGCGGTTTGATGTAGCTGTCTTCTTCGACGTCGTGCTCGTCTTCGATGTCGCCGACGATCTGTTCCAGCACGTCTTCGATGGTCACCAGACCGGCCACGCCGCCGTATTCGTCAATGACGATGGCCATGTGGTTATGGTTGGCGCGGAACTCACGCAGCAGCACATTCAGGCGCTTGGACTCGGGCACGAACGTGGCCGGGCGCAGCAGGTCCTTGATGTTGAAGCTGTCGCCGTTCTCCTTGAGGATCAACGGCAGCAAGTCCTTGGCCAGCAACACACCCATCACGTCATCGTGGCTTTCGCCGATCACCGGGTAGCGGGAGTGGGCCGAGTCGACCACGGCCGGCAGGAACTCGCGAGGTGTCTGGGTCGCCTTGATGCTGATCATCTGCGAGCGCGGGACCATGATGTCCCGTACTTGCAGGTCTGCAACCTGGATGGCGCCTTCGACGATGGCCAGCGCTTCGCTGTCCAGCAACTTGTTTTGATGTGCATCGCGCAGCAGCTCCAGCAGCTCCTGGCGGTTTTTCGGCTCGTGGGCAAAAGCCTGGGTGAGCTTACCCAGCCATGACTTCTGCCCGTTGCTCGATCGATCTTCGCTCATAGCGATTACTCTGAATCCTTTGTTGTTACGATTGGGGATGTGTCTGTTTCGTCGTCCGCATAAGGGTCTGGATGACCCAACTCTGCAAGCAACGTTCGTTCCAGTGCTTCCATTTCTTCGGCTTCGTCATCATCTATATGGTCGTAACCAAGTAGATGCAAGCAGCCGTGAATGACCAGATGCGCCCAGTGAGCCTTTAATTCCTTGCCTTGTTCCGCCGCTTCGCGCTCCACCACTGCTACGCAGATCACCAGATCACCGAGCAGGGGAATGTCGAGAAACTCATCGGGGACATCGGCCGGGAATGACAAAACGTTGGTGGCGTAGTCTTTCTGCCGCCAGGTGAAGTTCAGTTCGCGGGCTTCCTCTTCGTCGACCAAGCGGATGGTCATTTCAGAGTCGGCAGTACGCTGGCGCAGGGCCAGTTCGCACCATTGTCGGAATTGGGCTTCACTCGGGGCAGGCGCTTCGGTAGCCAGTTGCAGGTCAAGCTCAAGCATCGGGGCGAGTGTCCTTGGGAGAGGGCTTCGCCGTTTCGTCGGCTATGCGATTTTCGAAGCGCTCATAGGCCTCGACAATGCGTTGCACCAACGGATGGCGCACCACGTCCTTGGGCATGAAGTGGGTGAAGCTGATCCCCGGAACGTCTTTGAGCACCTCGATCACATGATGCAGCCCGGATTTGGTGCCTTTCGGCAGGTCGACCTGGGTGATGTCACCAGTGATGACGGCGGTGGAACCGAAACCGATCCGGGTCAGGAACATCTTCATCTGCTCGACGGTGGTGTTCTGGCTTTCGTCGAGGATGATGAAACTGTTGTTCAGCGTACGACCGCGCATGTAGGCCAGCGGCGCGACTTCGATCACTTGACGCTCGATCAGCTTGGCCACGTATTCGAAGCCGAGCATTTCGTAGAGCGCGTCATAGAGCGGGCGCAGGTACGGGTCGATTTTCTGGGACAGGTCGCCGGGCAGGAAGCCGAGCTTTTCGCCCGCTTCAACCGCCGGACGAACCAGCAGAATACGGCGAATCTGCTCGCGTTCCAGCGCGTCTACCGCGCAGGCAACGGCCAGATAGGTCTTGCCGGTACCGGCCGGGCCGATGCCGAAGTTGATGTCGTTACCGAGGATTTCCTTCACATAGCGCACCTGATTCAAGCCGCGAGGGCGAATCATGCCTTTCTTGGTGCGCAAGGCGACGGACGGTTCGGCGGGGGAATGGTTGTCCAGTTCCTCGACGGCCGATTCCTGCAGGAACAGGTGAACCATGTCTGGCGACAGCTCGGTACCTTTGGTTTCCCGGTACAAGCGGCGCAGCAGGTTTTCCGCGGAGGTGGTGTGCTTGGGCTCGCCGATCAGTTCGAACTGGTTTCCGCGGTTGCGGATCTCGATCGCGAGGCGCTGTTCGATCAAGCGCAGATGCTCGTCGAATTGCCCGCACAGATTGGCGAAGCGGCGAGCTTCAAAAGGCTCGAGGATGAAACGATGCGGTTCTATGGGTGCGTTCAAGGTCGTATTTAGCCGCCCTGGGGCAATTATGATGAATAAAGGATAGCGCCAGTCGCCTGGGTACGAAAGCTCTTATACGGACCAATGTGATTCATGGTCTGGCGCGATCTCTGTGGGAGCGGGCTTGCTCGCGAAAAGGGAGTGTCAGTCGACATTAGTGTGGCTGACACACCGCTTTCGCGAGCAAGCCCGCTCCCACAAGGGGAATACGGTGTTACTGGATCAGCGAGCCCCGCAGCGAGTGCGGTTGCGCGGCATCGATGTGCACGTCGGCGAACTGGCCGATCAGGGTCGGATTGTCGCAGCGGAAGTTGACGATACGATTATTCTCGGTCCGGCCTTGCAGTTCACCGGGGTCTTTTTTCGAATAATCGGTGACCAGAATCCGCTGAATGGAGCCCACCATTTGTCGGCTGATCTCGAAACCTTGCTGGTTGAGGCGATGTTGCAGGGCGTTCAAACGTTCTTTTTTCAGTTCTTCCGGCGTTTCGTCGGCCAGATCGGCGGCCGGCGTGCCCGGGCGCTGGCTATAAACGAACGAGTAGGAAAAGTCGAAACCGACGTCTTCGATCAGCTTCATGGTCTGTTCGAAGTCTTTTTCGGTCTCGCCCGGGAAACCGACGATAAAGTCGGAACTGATGCAGATCCCCGGCACGGCAGCCCGCAACTTGCGCAGTTTGGATTTGTACTCCAGCGCGGTGTGGTTGCGCTTCATCGCCGCGAGGATCCGGTCGGAACCCGATTGCACTGGCAAATGCAGGTGTTTCACCAGCTCCGGTACGTCGGCGTGGGCCTGGATCAGGCTGTCGGAGAATTCCAGCGGGTGCGAGGTGGTGTAGCGAATCCGGTCGATGCCATCGACAGCGGCCACTACGCGGATCAATTCCGCCAGATCAGCCAGGCGCCCATCATGAGTGGTGCCGCGATAACCGTTGACGTTCTGCCCCAGCAAGGTCACTTCGCGCACGCCGTTTTCGGCCAGGTGAATGATCTCGGCAATCACGTCGTCGAACGGTCGGCTGACTTCTTCACCGCGGGTATAAGGCACCACGCAGAAAGTGCAGTACTTGCTGCAGCCTTCCATGACCGACACGTAAGCGCTCGGCCCGTCGATGCGCGGCTCGGGCAAGTGGTCGAATTTTTCGATTTCCGGGAACGAGACGTCGACTTGCGGCAGTTTGGTCAGGCGCGCGGCGTCGATCATTTCCGGCAGGCGGTGCAGGGTCTGCGGGCCGAATACCACGTCCACGTACGGAGCGCGGTCACGAATGGCCGCGCCTTCCTGGCTGGCCACGCAACCGCCGACGGCGATGACCATTTCCGGGTTAGCCAGTTTCAATTCGCGCCAGCGACCCAGCTGGGAATACACCCGGTCCTGGGCGCGTTCGCGGATCGAGCAGGTGTTGAGCAGGATCACGTCGGCGTCTTCAGCGCGAGCGGTGACTTCCAGGGCCTGGTGTTCACCCAGCAGATCGACCATGCGCGAGCTGTCGTACTCGTTCATCTGGCAACCGTGGGTTTCGATGTAAAGCTTCTTGGCCATGGATAGAGTCATCACGTGATTCAAAGAACCGCGCATTATAGGGAACATGCACCAAGGTTCCTACCGTTGCGCGTCCGGCGGCTATGCTATAGTTCGCGCCCTCATTTTTATCCCCGATGTGTTACCCGCCCACCATGACCAAACGTGAAGCTCCAATCTACAAGGTGATTTTCCTCAATCAGGGCCAGGTGTACGAAATGTACGCCAAGCAGATCTATCAAAGTGATCTGTGGGGCTTCCTGGAAGTGGAAGAGTTCGTCTTTGGCGAGCGCACGCAAGTGGTCGTCGATCCGAGCGAAGAGAAGCTCAAGGCTCAGTTCGAAGGCGTTGTGCGCAGTTTTGTACCGATGCATTCGATCGTGCGCATCGACGAGGTCGAGCGCCTGGGCACCCCGAAAATCAGCGAAGCCCGCGGCGCGGTCGGCAATGTCATGCCGTTTCCGATGCCGATGCCTGAGAAGTAGGTCTCAAGACCGAGTCGCCTCCTTCGCGAGCAAGCCCGCTCCCACAGTTATCCTATGTGAACACATGATTTGTGAACACTGGAGATCCAATGTGGGAGCGGGCTTGCTCGCGAAGGGGCCAAAAAGATCGAAGCAGAAGTCAAGGCAGTGGCGAAAACGGCGTACGCCCATCGGCGCTCTGCAATTCCATCAGGTATTTACGGAATATTTGCCCCAGCACCTGGGTAGCGACTTCCAGATCTTCGCGGGGCATTTTTTCGGCGACTTCGTCGGCGGTGTCCAGCGCCTCTTCGGCACCGTTGACCGCGGCCATTTTCAGCACGATATACGCCTGAACGTTATTGGCCGGTACGCCTTCGCCATGGAAGAACATGGTGCCAAGTTTGAATTGCGCCTGGGCGTGGCCTTGCAGCGAGGCTTTTTCGAAGTAACTCAGGGCTTGATTGAGGTCGCGCGGCGCGTTTTTGCCGTCGTAGTAGAACTCACCCAACTCGTATTGCGCTTGCGCATCCCCTTCATCCGACGCTTTCTGACAGGCGGCGAGCGCTTGCGTCAGGTCTTGCGGCTGAGTATTGAGGGTGCAGCGACCCATCGCCGGGATCAACAACGAGTTGCCGCCTGCTTGTGCGAGCGCGAGCAGGGGCTGAAGGAGCAACAGGCAGCCCAATGCAAGGGTGCGGCCGGTGCGGTTCATGGGAATCGACTTACCTCTGAGGGGCGCGTGGACCCATCGAGGGATCCAATAAGCGCGCATTATGAAATAAGCAGGGCCAACCTTACAAAGTCTTTACTCGTTTTTCTGCTGCACGGGGAATATATCGCCCACTTTGCCGGGAATTATTGGCAGATGAGTAGGAAAAAGGGCGCGAATGTAGGTGAAAGCTGACGCTGGCAATCGCCAACGTCAGCGTTACAGCTTTATTTCAGTGCGGCGAATGCACGTTCGGCGGCGTCCAGTGTCAGTTTCAACTCGGTTTCGCCGTGGGCGATCGAGGTGAAGCCGGCTTCGAAGGCGCTTGGCGCCAGGTACACGCCGCCTTCGAGCATCAGGTGGAAGAAACGCCCGAACAGGCCGGCATCACTGGCCATCACGTCATCGAAGGTCACAATGTCGTCGGCGCCGCTGAAGTACAGACCGAACATGCCGCCCGCCTGAGTGGTCACGAACGGAATACCGGCGGCGTCGGCGCGCTGCTGCAGGCCATCGAGCAGGCGGCTGGTGTAGTCGCTCAGCTCGGCGTGGAAACCAGGACGACTGATCAGGCGCAGGGTGGTCAAGCCCGCCGCCATCGCCAGCGGGTTCCCCGACAATGTGCCGGCCTGGTAGACCGGCCCCAGTGGCGCGATTTGCTCCATGATCTTGCGTTTGCCGCCGAAGCAGCCAACCGGCATGCCGCCACCGATGATCTTGCCGAAGGTGCTCAGGTCCGGCGTGACGCCGTAATGGGCTTGGGCGCCACCGAGGGCGACACGGAAACCGGTCATCACTTCGTCGAAAATCAGCACCACGCCGTGCTTGTCGCACAGGGTCCGCAGGCCTTCGAGGAAGCCCGGTGCCGGCGGTACGCAGTTCATGTTGCCGGCCACTGGCTCGACAATGATGCAGGCCACGTCCTGGCCGACTTCGGCGAGCATGGTTGCTACCGCGTCGATATCGTTGAACGGCAGGGTCAGGGTGTGTTTGGCGAACGCCGCCGGTACACCGGCCGAGCTCGGCACGCCTTGGGTCAGGGCGCCGGAACCGGCCTTGACCAGCAGGCTGTCGGAGTGGCCGTGGTAGCAGCCTTCGAATTTGATGATGCTGTCACGGCCGGTAAAGCCTCGGGCCAGGCGGATGGCGCTCATGGTCGCTTCGGTGCCGGAGCTGACCATGCGCACCATTTCCATCGACGGCACGATCGAGCAGACCAGATCGGCCATTTCGGTTTCCATCGCGGTCGGGGCGCCGTAGGACAGGCCGTGTTCCAGCTGTTTGCGCACCGCGTCCAGCACGTCCGGATGGCTGTGGCCGAGAATCATCGGCCCCCAGGAACCGACGTAATCCACATAACGCTTGTCATCTTCGTCGGTGACGTAGGCGCCTTCGGCGTGTTTGAAGAACAGCGGCGTGCCGCCAACACTCTTGAACGCACGAACAGGCGAGTTCACGCCTCCGGGAATGTGTTTCTGGGCATTGGCAAACAGGGTTTCGGAACGAGACATGATCGGGCTCTCAAAAAATCAGGATTTGAACAATTCGTTAAAGGCGCGGGCGCGGCGTGTCACTTCAGCCGTGCTCTCGGCGCCAAACAGACCATGCACCACCGCCAGCAAGTCGACCCCGTGGGCCACCAGTGGCGCAGCGTTGTCCAGCGTGATGCCGCCGATCGCGCAGATCGGCAGATGCAATTTGCTGCGGGCCTGATCAAGCAGTTCAAGGCTGCAGGCCGGTGCGCCGGGTTTGGTATTGGAATTGAAGAAGCGGCCGAAGGCGACGTAGCTGGCGCCTTCTTTAGCGGCTTGTTCGGCGAGTTCGAGTTGCGCGTGGCAGGTCGAACCGATGATCGCCTGACGACCGAGCAGTGCCCGAACCGGCATCAGCGGGCCATCGGTCTGGCCCAGGTGCACGCCGACGTTCAGGCGCGCGGCCAGTTCGGCGTCATCGTTGATGATCAGATGGGTCTTGTAGCGTTCGCACAGATCGCGCAGGGCTTCGGCTTCGCGCAGGCGGCGGGCCTCATCGCTGCTCTTGTCGCGGTATTGCAGCAGGGTGACGCCGCCTTCGAGCGCCGCCTCCACGTACGAAAGAAATTTACCGGCCAGTAACTGGCTGTCGGTAATGGCGTACAGGCCACGTAGTTTCATCGGACAAGCCTCATGGCGTTACGAACAGAAGTCCAGTGGCAAGCGGCGCGGTACGAACTGGCCTTTGCCCAGCTGCTCCGCATCACGCAAGGTGCGCCAAGTGTAGTCAAGCGCGCTCTTTACGGCACTGGCGAGGTGTTCGCCCTGGGCCAGACGACCGGCGAGGGCGCTGGCTAGCGTGCAACCGGAACCGTGATAACTGCCGGGCAGGCGCTGGCAGGTAAAGGTTTCGCGGCGACCGTCGCGGCTGTACAGGCGATTGTGTATTTCATGTTCGTCGCCATGACCGCCGGTGATCAGCAGGTGTTTGACGAATGGCAGAAGTTTTTCAGCGCACTCGTCCGCGGTGCCTTCGGGCAGTTCGGCGAGAATGCGAGCTTCGGGAAGGTTGGGGGTGGCAATGATCGACAGCGGCAACAGGCGTTCGCGCATGGCGTAGCCGACTTCGTCCTTGCCCAGTCGTCCACCGCCGCCGGCACGCAGCACCGGGTCGCAGACCACCGGCAAATGCGGGTGCGCTGAAAGCAGTTCGACTACGGTGTCGACCATTTCCAGGGAACCGAGCATGCCCAGTTTGACGGCGGCGACTTCGGAGTCATTGAGCACGGCGTTGGCCTGGGCCAACACCCACTCGCGATCGAGAACGCGGAAGTCAGTGACGTTGACCGTGTCTTGCACGGTCAGGGCGGTGACGGCCGGAGCCGCATGACAACCCTGAGCGAGCAGGGCTTCGATATCTGCCTGCAAGCCGGCGCCACCACTAGGGTCGTGGCCGGAGAGACAGAGGACAACGGGGCGAGAGCTGTAGATATTCATGGTGCGCGAGCTTACCACCAAACATGTTTTTTCGGTGTGCGCGCGCATCGAAGCCGATTGCGCAACGAGCAAAAGATCGCAGCCTGCGGCAGCTCCTACATGGACTGCGGATCGATGCAAATCCGTAGGAGCTGCCGCAGGCTGCGATCTTTTGATCTTTCTGACCAAGCCAACAGCTCTAACTCAATGTATAGAGCTGGAACGCTTGTTCTAGAGCCTTTTCAGGAAAAATTTCAATGGTGTTCAATGGCCACCAACGGCTATGCTAGAGTGGATCCAAACCAATAACAGATAATACCGGTTTTACGTCTACTCAAAAGGAATGGGGGGCTTCCTGACAGAACCGGACAGGCCACGCTGGGGCTTAAATGCGCTATTTGCTGATGTTGCTGTTGTGCTTGCCCCTCCTGGCGAGCGCCGTCGAATTCGACGAGTTCACCCAGAGCCTTCCCCTGGGCCGAACGATGCAGGTTTATGAAGACGCGGGCGGTCAGGCGACCATCGCCGATGTCCGTGCGCAAGCGGCGGCCTGGCAGTTCAAGCCTCATGATAAAGCCACTCTGAACGCCGGTTATTCGCGTTCGGCGTTCTGGCTGAAAATCGACCTGCAGTACCGCCCGACCAACCCGTCGGCGCAACGGACCTGGTTGCTGGAACTGGCTTATCCGCCCCTCGATCACCTTGATCTGTACTTGCCCGACGCTGGGGGTGACTATCAATTGGTCCGACAGACCGGCGATGCGTTGCCGTTCGCCACTCGCGAGATCCGCCAGAACAACTATCTGTTTGGTCTGAACTTTGCGCCTGAGCAGGCGCAAACCGTGTATTTACGCCTGCAAAGCCAAGGCTCGGTTCAGGCGCCCGTCACGTTGTGGTCGAGCACCGCTTACCTCGAAGAGCAGCCGGTCCGGCTCTATGTGCTGGGGCTGATTTACGGTGTGTTGCTGGGGATGCTGGTCTACAACCTGTTCATCTTTCTCAGCGTGCGCGACACCAGCTACCTCTATTACATCGTCTATATCGCCTCGTTCGGCTTGTATCAGCTGTCGGTGAATGGTGCGGCCGTGGAGTATTTCTGGCCGAACAATCCCTGGTGGGCGAACGCTGCGACGCCGTTCTTCATCGGCTGTTCAGGATTGTTCGGCAGCCAGTTCGCCCGCAGCTTCTTGCAGACGGCCACCCACAGTCGCTGGCTCGACCGTTTGCTGCTGGCGTTGATCGCGTTCAGTGCGCTGGTGGTCGGATTGTCATTGATGACCAATTACGCCCTGGCCCTGCGTCTGGCGACGTTGCTGGCGTTGGTCTTTACCGTGGTGATTTTCGCCGCCGGGATTTTCGCCTGGTGGCGTGGCCTGCGGGTCGCGCGGTATTTCATCATTGCCTGGTCGGCGTTCCTGCTCGGTGGCGTGGTCAATACCCTGATGGTGCTGGGTTATTTACCCAACGTATTCCTGACCATGTACGCCAGCCAGATCGGCTCGGCGATCGAAGTGGCGCTGCTGTCCCTGGCCCTGGCCGATCGCATCAACGCCATGCGCGAGCAACAGGCGCAAACGCTGTTTGATGCCGGCCAGAAGCTCGAAGTGTTGAACCAGCAACTGGCTCACAGTAACAAGCTCAAGGACGAATTCCTCGCCACCCTGACCCACGAACTGCGCACGCCCATGAATGGTGTGATCGGTTCGCTGGAGCTGATGCAGACCGTCGAGATGAACCCTGAGCTGGAGCAATATCAACAAACTGCCGCCGGTTCGGCGCGGGACATGATGCGCATGGTCAACGGCATCCTCACCCTGACCGAATTGCAGGCCGGCAAGCTCAAGGTCTATCCGGATACATTCAGTTTGCGCAGTGTGGTCGAGGCCTTGCGTCTGCAGTTCGATGGCAATGCGTCGAGCAAGTCGCTGGACTTCAAGGTCGAGGTGACATCCGGGCTGCCGGATCGTTTGCACGGCGACAGCGGCAAGCTGACGCAATGCCTGGAATGCCTTCTGGATAATGCGATCAAATTCACCCGGATCGGCGGATTGGCGCTGCGGGTGACGGGTAAACCGGTAGCGCCCGATCGGCTGGCACTGTCCTTTGCAGTGATCGACACCGGCATTGGCTTCACCGATTTGGACGAGGCAACGCTGTATCAACGCTTTTTTCAGGTCGACGGCTCGATGACCCGTGAATACGGTGGCTTGGGTGTTGGCCTGGCCATTTGTCGGCAACTGGTCGAATTGCTCGGCGGGCGCCTGAGCCATCGCTCGGAACCGGGTCGCGGCAGTCGCTTTCAACTGGACGTCGAGTTCGAGCTACCGTTGCCGGTGGTGGAACCTGCGCCCGCAATCACCCGGCAAACCACCGGCCTGCGTTTGCCTCAGGACTGCACGGTGTTGCTGGTCGATGACAACAGCATCAATCAATTGGTGATGCGTGGCATGTTGCTCAAGCTGGGGTTCCGGGTGCGCACAGCTGACAGCGGCGTCGCTGCGCTCGATCTTTTGCAGCGTGAAACCGTTGATGCGGCGCTGCTCGACTGTCAGCTACCGCCACTGGACGGCGCCTCGATCTGTGGTCGGATCCGCGCCTTGCCGGGTTGTGCCGAATTACCCGTGTTCATGATTGCCCAGAGTGCGGATCGGGCCTATTGCCCAAGCGACACCTTGGTCGACTACCTGAGCAAACCGGTGAAATTCGAAGATTTGCAGGCGGCGCTCTATCGGCGGGTGCTCTGTCCGGGGCAAGGCGAAAGCGCCGACAGTTAGGCAGATATGCCACTTTGTTCAGCCTCGGTGCGGTGCTTAACTGAAAGTCCCTTGGCTGACCAAAGGAGCCCCGTCATGAACCTGCATCAGTTCGCCGAAACCCACGAAGTCACCAATCAGCCGCCGTCGCTGGACGGCGCCAACCTCTATCGCATCGACCTGCCTTTGCAGGAGTGGTCGCGGCGTTTCGATGCCGGTTGGGCCGAGTCGCGAATTGACGCTTATGGCGTATTGGCCGGCGGGCCGCTGATGGAGGCGGGGTTTGCGGCCAATCAGAACAAACCGGTGTTCGTCAGTCATGACCGTTACGGCCATCGCATCGACCTGGTGGAGTTTCATCCCGCCTACCACGAATTGATGCGCACGGCGGTGGAGCATGGCCTGACAGGTTTGCCCTGGACCGACCCGCAACCGGGCGCCCACGTTGCCCGCGCGTCCATGACCTATTTGCACAGTCAGGCTGAAGCCGGCAGCGGTTGCCCGTTGACCATGACCTTCGCCAGTGTCCCGGCGATGCGCCTGCAACCGGATCTGGCGAAACAATGGCTGCCGAAAATCCTCGCCACCGAATACGACCCTCGCAACGTCGGCATGGCGCACAAGGCCGGGGTCACCATCGGCATGGCCATGACCGAGAAACAGGGTGGCACCGATGTGCGGGCCAACACCACCAAGGCGTATCCGGTCGGCGCCAGCGGTCCCGGTCAGGCGTATGAACTGGTGGGCCATAAGTGGTTCTGCTCGGCGCCGATGTGCGACGCCTTCTTGACCTTGGCCCAGACCGACAAAGGCTTGACCTGTTTCCTGCTGCCGCGTCATCGCCCGGACGACTCACGCAATCAGTTCTACATACAGCGGCTGAAGAACAAACTCGGCAACTGGTCCAATGCCTCCAGCGAGGTGGAGTTCCGTGGTGCCCTGGCCTGGATGGTCGGCGAAGAGGGCCGGGGCGTTCCGACCATCATCGAAATGGTTGCCATGACCCGCTTCGATTGCATGGTCGGCTCCAGTGCGCTGATGCGCCAGGCGCTGACCCAGGCCAGCCATCACTGCGCCCACCGCAAGGTCGGTGGCAAATTGCTCAGCGAGCAACCCTTGATGCAAAACGTGCTGGCCGATCTGGCCCTGGAAAGCGAAGCGGCGCTGGCTTTGAGTTTGCGCATGGGCCGGGCGCTGGATCATCTGGATGACGATCACGAAGCGAAATTCGCCCGACTGGTGACGGCGGTGGGCAAGTACTGGATCTGCAAACGCGCGCCCGCGATGATCAATGAGGCTGCCGAATGCATGGGCGGCGCCGGTTATGTCGAAGAAAGCATCCTGCCGCGTCTGTACCGTGAGGCCCCGGTCAACTCGACGTGGGAAGGTTCCGGCAACGTGCAATGCCTCGACGTATTGCGCGCATTGTCGAAAGAGCCAGGTGTGCTTGATGTGCTGTTCAGCGAGTTGGGCGACGGTCATGGCGACAAACGCCTGGCCGCGCACATCAGCCAGTTGCAGGCGGCGTTCAAGGACACCGCCGACATTCAATACCGCGCCCGCCAACTCACCGAAGACATTGCCTTGGGGCTTCAGGCCAAGCTATTGCTGGAGGCGGGTAATGCGGCGGTCAGTGATGCCTTCATCGCCAGCCGCCTCGGTTCGGCCGGTCGGGTGTATGGAACATTACCGCGCGGGCTGGATGTGGAGGCGATTGTCGCCCGGTCGACGCCGCAAGGATTCTGACCACTCCTTTGTGATCGACACAAATAAATGTGGGAGCGGGCTTGCTCGCGAATGCGGCCTGTCAGTCAATATCATTGTTGAATGGTAAACCGCATTCGCGAGCAAGCCCGCTCCCACAGGGTTCCCGTGAAGCGATGATGCAGGCAAGATGAAGGTCTGCAAGTCAGAACACAGGAAGCTGATCGTGACCGAAGCGTTTATTGTCGTTCAAACCGCCGAGCAAGCCGTGGATCGGCTTGCTGCCTTGCACGAACGTGCAACCACCGCGCTGAATCAGGCGCTCAAGCGTTATCTCAAGGATCGCGTCGAGCCGGACGCTGAGCAGCGGGCTCTGTTTCGTTATCCCGAGTTGCGTCTGACCTACCTTTGCCAGGGCGAAGTCCCACAGACCACTCGCGCCTATGCCAAGGTTCAACTGCCGGGAACCTATAGCGTCACCGTCACCCATCCCCGGGCTTTCC
Source organism: Pseudomonas sp. GM79 (assembly GCF_000282495.1). Taxonomy (GTDB): domain Bacteria; phylum Pseudomonadota; class Gammaproteobacteria; order Pseudomonadales; family Pseudomonadaceae; genus Aquipseudomonas. The sequence continues at coordinate 148,574 of NZ_AKJE01000032.1, read as the reverse complement.
GCAAATACCTGCTGGAACAACTCGTCCCGTTGATGCACGACTTCACCGTGACCGTGGAAGTCGGCGTCAGCCAGCAGAACATTCCTTATCCGTACGTGGTCGAGCAGGGCGATGAGCTGGCCGGCTCCGGCGTTACGGCGGCGGTGCTGGCGCGAGTGTTCCCGAGTACGGATTTGTCGGCCGCCACCGATGGCATCGCCGATGGCTTGTACGACTGGGAAAACACCGACCCGCTGCCGCTGGCCCTGTTCGACGCCGCGCGGGTGGACTTCTCCCTGCGCCGGCTGGTGCATTACACCGGCAGCGACTGGCGCCATGTGCAGCCGTGGATTCTGCTGACCAACTACCACCGCTACGTCGACCAGTTCATCGTTCATGGCCTGGAGCAACTGCGCAACGACCCGCGTTTTGTGCGCATGGTGTTGCCGGGCAATGTGATCATCGAAAAGGGCATGGATCACGGCGAAGCGTCGGCAATTGCCGCCGGCGTGGTCTGGCATCGTTACCAGATGCCGGCTTATCACCTGATCGCCAGCGACGGCCATGGCGTGACCCTGGTGAACATTGGCGTCGGCCCGTCCAACGCCAAGAACATCACCGACCACCTGGCGGTGCTGCGTCCGCATTGCTGGCTGATGATCGGCCACTGTGGCGGCTTGCGTCAGTCGCAGACCATTGGCGACTACGTGCTGGCCCACGCTTACATGCGTCGCGACGGGATTCTCGACCGGGTCGTGCCGCCGAACATTCCGATTCCGGCCCTGGCTGAAGTGCAGATGGCGTTGCAGCAAGCGGCGGCCAACATCACCGGTGAGAAGGGCGACGAGCTGAAGAAGCGCCTGCGCACCGGCACCGTGCTGACCTATGACGACCGTAACTGGGAACTGCGCTGGGCGCAGGAGCGTCCGCTGATCAACCTGTCCCGCGCCGTGGCGGTGGACATGGAAAGCGGCACCATCGCCGCCCAGGGTTACCGCTTGCGGGTGCCATACGGCACGTTGCTCTGCGTATCGGATAAACCGTTGCACAGCGAAATCAAACTGCCGGGTTCGGCCAACGCCTTCTATGAGCGCGCGGTCAGCCAGCACTTGAAGATCGGCATCGAAGCAGTGGATCTGTTGCGCACCGAGCTCAACTCGCTGCACTCGCGCAAACTGCGCAGCTTCGACGAGCCGCCGTTCCGCTGATTGTTCTCATGGTCATTTGACGGTCAGGGCACTAGCATTGGCAGCCCTGACCGTTAGATGTTCTTTTCGCCATGCCTCGTCCACCTCGTCCCGTCTCTCGCCGCCCTGGCGCGAACAACCCGCAATCAGCCCCGCGCCGTGTCGCCAAAGCGCCGCCGGCCGAGCCGAAGCTGATTCTGTTCAACAAACCTTTCGATGTGCTGACGCAATTCAGCGACGGCGAAGGGCGGGCAACGCTCAAGGACTTCATCGAAATTCCGGGAATCTACCCGGCAGGGCGGCTGGACCGCGACAGCGAAGGCTTGCTGTTGCTGACCAACGACGGCCAGCTTCAGGCGCGAATTGCCGACCCGAAACACAAACTGGCCAAGACTTACTGGGTGCAAGTGGAAGGCGAACCAAGCGCCGAGCAGCTACAGCGCTTGCGCGATGGCGTCGAGCTGAACGACGGCATGACGTTACCGGCCGAAGCGCGACAACTGGATGAGCCGCAACTGTGGCCGCGCAACCCGCCGGTGCGCTTTCGTAAAAGCGTGCCCACCAGTTGGCTGGAACTGGTGATTCGCGAAGGCCGCAACCGTCAGGTACGGCGCATGACCGCGGCGGTCGGCTTGCCGACGTTGCGTCTGGTGCGGGTCAGAATCGGTGACTGGTCGATCGAAGGGCTCGATCAGGGCCAGTGGAAGGAAGTGCCGGCGCGCTTATAGCGTGCCGGATTCGATCAGGCCGATGACCACGCTTTTGATCACGAACGCGGCCACGCCCAGCCCCAGTACGAAGAACAAAATGAACGAGCCGAAGCGCCCGGCCTTGGATTTTTTCGCCAGATCCCAGACGATGAAACCCATGAAAATGATCAGGATGCTGACCAGACCAGTCATCATCCACTCTTCGAGTACTGCAGGATCCATCGGACATCTCCAGCGTGGGTGGGCTAAAAGGCGCTGGAGTATACGCCATGGGGGATTGGCGAGGCATTGACCTGCGTCGGTGTGTCGCAGTCATTCGTCGCCTGTTCCGGCCCCTTCGCGAGCAAGCCCGCTCCCACAGGGGAATGCATTCCAAATGTGGGAGCGGGCTTGCTCGCGAAGGCGTCCTCAGCTGCGCAGATGAGTCAGCGGCAACTCGGTGCTGTTGAGCACCTGGTTCAACACAAAACTCGACCGCACACTCGTCACCCCTTCAATCCGGGTGAGATGCCCCAGCAGCAGTTTCTGATAGTGATCCATGTCCGGCACCACTACCTTGAGCTGATAGTCCGCATCCATCCCCGTCACCAGGCTGCATTCAAGCACCTGCGGCAAGGTGCGAATGGCGGCTTCGAAGTTCTCGAACCGCTCGGGAGTATGGCGGTCCATGCCGATCAGCACGTACGCGGTCAGGCTCAGGCCGAGCATCTTGCGGTCCAGCAGGGCGACCTGGCGGGTGATGTAACCGTCGTCTTCCAGCTGCTTGACCCGCCGCGAGCAAGGCGAAGGCGACAGGCCGATGCGTTCGGCCAGCTCCTGATTGGAGATGCGCGCGTCGCGCTGTAATTCAGCCAAAATGCTCAGGTCGTATCGGTCGAGTTTGCTCATCAATCAGGCCTTTGTCATAACTATTGCGGCGGATTATCTATCCTGAGTTAAAAATTGCGCAAGTGATGTTTATTTGAGCAATCTTCGCAATCCTCTGCCGGTGCTCCGGGCCTATTCTTATCACCAGAATCACTGCTCGGACAAACAGTCCAGTGCGGCTCGCCCAATCAGGCCAGCTGCGGTCGCCACCCCCACCGGGGATGTGTTGACCCCCGAGCTACACACTGTCCAGAAGACGGCGTGAGGTGAGCCGACGTCATAAGCGTCGAGCACGGACGAAGTTCTCAAAGGGAGGCCGACGGGTCTCCCTTTTTTCTTGCCCGGAATTTATGGGCGACCCTCAATAAATAAGTTGCGTGACTGATAACCTGTTGCAGAACCGGCCTGTGCTTTCCCAGTCTTACGTACAGGCCCTAACCCGCAGTGAGGAAAAGCATGAAGTCGCGCATCTGGCGTTTGGCCGGTGTTGGTTTGCTATGTGTGAGTGTCACTGCGCAATCGCTGGCCGATGAGCCGCAAATCCGTGGGCCTGATGGCGGCCAACGCGGGCCGGATCATCAGGGCAAAGGTCAGGGTCATGACGGTAACAATCAGCCCCGGCCGCAGAACAACGAAATCATTCGTGGCGACAACAGCCGCCAGTTCGAGCTCCACGACCAGAATCAGGGCGGCGGGCGTCAGAACCGTCAGTCGCACGATCCCAATGTTCAGGGCCGACCGCCGCAACAACCCAGTAACAATCTGCCAATTCAGGGCCGGCCCGACACCGTGCGCCAGACCCAGGAACCCCGGCGTGGCTACTATCAGGACGAGCAGCCGCGCAACTATGACAACCAGCACTGGCAGACTGGTGGTCAGGGCTCACGTCATGATGATCGTCGCTGGCCCGGTCGCCCGGATGGACGCGGCAATGGCTGGGGCCCCGGCCCGCAGTATCGTCCGGGGTACGTGATCGACCGCTTCCCGGAGCGCAACTACCGCGTGCCGTATCGCGGCCAGGATTATTTCTATTCCGGTGGTTATTGGTATCGTCCGCAAGGCCCGCGTTACGTGGTGGTTCAGCCGCCTCGCGGGATTCGGGTCAGCTATTTGCCCGATTACGCGCGTGAAGTGTGGATCGGCGGTGCGCTGTTGTTCCTGGCGGCCGGCGCGTATTACGCCTATCAAGAGAGCACTCGGGATTACGTCGTGGTCGAACCACCGATGCAGCCGCAACCGGTGAGCAGTGGTTATGACGTGGTGGCGTATCCGGCCAACGGCCAGTCGCCGGAGGAGGTCAGTCGGGACGGTTACGAGTGTTATCGCTGGGCCGTGGAGCAGAGCGGCTTCGATCCGCGTGCAGTCACCTATCAACCGGATCCGTCGGTGGTGCAAGCCTACCGACAGGCCCAGGGCAACTGCCTGAGCAGTCGCGGTTATCAGGTTCAGTAGCAGCTGCAAGCTATAAGCCTCAAGCCTCAAGCCTCAAGCCTGGAGCTTAAAGCTTGTCGCTTGAAGCTGCTTTCATAGGGTCGGCGTGCACCAGCACTTCGGCTCGCGGGTAAGCGGCGTGAATCGCATCGGCGGCTTGATCGCTGATGCCGTGGGCGACTGACAGAGTCAGCTCCCCCGGCAATTCCAGATGCAATTGCACAAACCACTGGTTGCCGGAGATGCGTGTGCGCAGGTCGTGGGCGCCCAAAACACCCGGCACGCTGCAGGCCAGCTCAAGCATGTGCTGGCTGACATCCGGCGGCAGCTCTTCATCCATCAGCACCGCAAAGCTTTCCCGGGCGATATGAATGGCGCTCCAGAGGATGTAGGCGGCGATCCCCAATCCAAACCAGGGGTCGACTTGATGCCAGCCAAACCCGGCCAGCACCAGCGCCACCAGAATGCTGCCGTTGAGCAGCAAGTCTGAGCGGTAATGCAAGGAATCGGCACTCACAGCGTTGGAACCGGTTGCCTTGATCACCCGATGCTGCAACATCAGCAGGGCCACGGTCAGGGCGAGGGAAAACACAATCACCCCGATGCTGAGCCACGCGGCGCTTACCGGCTCCGGATGCTTCAATCGCTCGATCGCCTGCAACGCAATCAGCACCGCACTGCCGCCAATGAACAGTGCCTGAGCCATGCCCGCCAATGATTCGGCCTTGCCGTGCCCGTAACGATGATCGTCGTCGGCCGGGCGCAAGGCGTAATGTACGGCCAGCAGGTTGAGCAGCGAGCTGACGCCATCGAGTGCCGAGTCGGTCAGCCCGGCGAGCATGCTCACCGAGCCGCTCAGCCACCAGGCGATGGCTTTGGCCACGATCAACGTGCACGCCACCGCCACCGAGGCGCGCGTCGCCAGCCGCAGCAGGCGGGCGTGTTCGGTACTGCTGGTCATAAGTGCGGCTTTTCCTTTTTGGTGCACCAATTACGCGGCCGGTTGCAGGCCGAACATGGCCAGTTGTTGGGTGCTGCCCTTGTGCTGGATCAGACGTGGATCGTCCAGCGGGAAGCTGCGGCCCAACTCGGTTTCGAGAATAGTCTGCAACTTGTGGTTATCGACCTTGCCGTCGGCACCGATGGCCTCCTTGAGTTTTTCCGGAGCCACCTGAGCAGTGCGGCCCGGTTCGAAGTAAATGGCGCCCGTGGCGAAGTCCACCGCAAAGGCGATCAGGCCTGGGATGATGTAAAACAGCAGGCCCACGGCATCCAGCGCGGCGATGGCCGGGTCGATCTTGCCGTCAATCTGACCGCGACGATCCGGATAGAAAATCGTGCCGCAGGCGGTCATTTGGGTCAGCAAGGACGCGATCAATACACCGCCGATCAAGCGAAAGGGAGCACGCATTTGAAATCTCCTGGGTTATCTGGAAACGAAGCATCGTCGATATGAATTAGGACCGCGCTGAACGCCGTTATACTCGGCCCTCTGTTTGGGAGCCAGCATGATTTCTTTGCCGATTGATGAAGTTTTACCCGCCCTGCGTGAAGCCCTCGCTACACGCCACGAAGCCGTGCTCGAAGCACCGCCCGGCGCCGGTAAAACCACCCGCGTGCCCTTGGCCTTGCTCAACGAGCCATGGCTGGCCGGGCAGACCATTCTGATGCTTGAACCGCGCCGCTTGGCCGCGCGGGCGGCGGCGGAGCGGTTGGCCAGTGAGCTGGGCGAGAAGGTTGGCGAAACCGTTGGCTACCGCATTCGTCTCGACAGCAAAGTCGGCCCCAATACCCGCATCGAAGTGGTCACCGAAGGCATTCTCACCCGGCGCTTGCAGGATGATCCGGCGCTGGAAGGCGTGGGTTTGCTGATTTTCGATGAGTTCCACGAACGCAGCCTCGACGCCGACCTGGCGTTGGCCCTGAGCCTCAATGGCCGCGAGCTGTTTCGCGAAGATCAACCGCTGAAAATTCTATTGATGTCGGCAACCCTGGAAGGTGAACGCCTGGCTGGGTTGCTCGATGATGCGCCAATCCTGCGCAGCGAAGGTCGCATGTACCCGGTGACGATGCGTTGGGGGCGACCGTTTCAGCCTGGTGAATTTATCGAGCCAAGGGTGGTGCAGACCATTCTCGACGCGCTGAACGATGAGACCGGCAGCCTGCTGGTGTTCCTGCCGGGGCAGGCGGAAATTCGTCGGGTGCATCAACAACTCGCCGATGCGCTGGGCGATAGCACACAGGTTTTGCTCTGCCCGTTGCACGGTGAATTGGACCTCGCCGCCCAACGCGCCGCGATCGATCCGGCGCCCGCCGGCAAACGCAAAGTGGTGCTGGCGACCAACATCGCCGAGACCAGCCTGACCATCAACGGAGTGCGCGTGGTGATCGATGCCGGGCTGGCGCGAGTGCCGCGTTTCGACCCCGGCAGCGGCATGACTCGCCTGGATACTCAGCGCATTTCCAAAGCCAGCGCCACGCAGCGCGCAGGTCGGGCAGGGCGTTTGGAGCCCGGCGTGTGTTATCGCCTGTGGTCGCAGGATCAGCATGAACAACTGGCGGCTTACGCCAGTGCGGAAATTCTCTCGGCGGACCTTGCCGGGCTGGCCTTGCAACTGGGTCGTTGGGGCGTGACGCCGGGTCAGTTGGTTTGGCTCGATGTCCCGCCCGCAGCGGCTTATGCACAGGCTCAGGATCTGCTTGAACGTTTGGGCGCGCTGGAGGGCGAGGCGCTGACCCGTCACGGTCAGGCCATGGCTGAATTGCCGGCCCATCCACGGATCGCTCATTTGCTGTTGCGGGGCCAGGCGCTCGGCTTGGCTGACATGGCCTGCGATGTCGCGGCACTGCTCGGTGAACGGGATATTTTGCGTGGTGCCGGCGCGGATCTGCACAGTCGACTGGTGCTGCTGTCCGGCGAAGAACGGGCTGCCCGCGGTGCGCAGGGCGGCGTTCAGCGTGCTCGGCAACTGGCGCGGCAGTATCGCGGTTACCTGCGTGGCAAGGCTTCGGAACCGGTCGGCGATCCGGATCATCCTCGCTGGCTTGGCGCGTTGCTGGCGTTGGCCTATCCCGATCGGGTTGCCCAACAGCGGCGGGCCGGTGGCGCTGAATATCGACTGGCCAACGGTCGTGCGGCGTTATTCGCCGAGGCAGACAGCCTGATGAAGCAACCGTGGCTGGTGATCGCTGATCTGGGCAGTCGTCAGGGCCAGCGTGAAGAACGGATTTATCTGGCGACGGATTTCGATCCGGCGTTGTTCGATTCGGTGTTGGCCGAGCAGGTGCGTTGCGTCGATCAACTGGATTGGGATGAGCGCGAAGGCGTGCTGCGGGCCGAGCGTCAGCGCAAGGTCGGCGAATTGATCCTCAGCCGCGAACCGCTGACCGGGCTCGATGAAAGCGCTCGCAGTCAGGCGTTGGTGAATCTGGTGCGGCGTAAAGGCCTGGAGCTGTTGCCCTGGACGCCAGAGCTGCGTCAGTGGCAGGCGCGGGTTGCGTTGTTGCGTCAGTTGGATCTCGGCAGTAAGGAGCAGAGTGAATGGCCGGATGTCTGTGATGCGGCGTTGCTCAAAAGCCTCGAGCACTGGTTGATGCCGTATCTGGGCAAAGTCTCACGGCTTAGTCACTTCGCCAATCTGGACCTGTCGAGCATCGTTCATAACTTGTTGCCGTGGCCGCTGCCGCAACGGCTCGAAGAACTTGCACCGCATCATTTGAGCGTGCCGTCGGGCTCTTCGATTCGTCTGGATTACAGCGAACAGCCGCCGATTCTGGCGGTGCGGTTGCAGGAGCTGTTCGGCTTGGCCGAAACCCCGCGAATCGCCGGTGGCCGGCAGGTCGTTAAGCTGCACCTACTGTCCCCGGCGCGCCGGCCGGTGCAGGTGACGCAGGACCTGGCGAACTTCTGGCGCAGCACCTACGCCGAGGTGAAGAAGGATTTGAAGGGGCGTTATCCGAAACACTACTGGCCGGATGATCCTCTGGTGGCTGAGGCGACGGCGCGGATCAAACCGCGTAAGTAGTCAGTGGCATCGGCGGTGCGGCATTCGCGAGCAAGCCCGCTCCCACATGAGATCTTCAGTGAATACAGCATTTGTGTACCACCGAAAACCAGTGTGGGAGCGGGCTTGCTCGCGAAGCTTTTGACCTAAGGCGCGGCCGGCAACAGAAACCGCGCAATCACCGGCAAGTGATCGGAAATCCGCAACGTATCGTCCTGCCGCACCCGCGCCTCGACCCGTTTGAGGTGCGGGCTGTAAAACAGGTAGTCGACGGTCCGGTCCGGGCCGTTCAAGCCTGGGTCATTCGGGTAATGGGTCAGCCATTGCGCCCGATCGATACCGCTGGCTTCGTTGTTGGTGGGGACCATCGGGTATTTATCCCACAGCATATGCAGCGCGCTGTCGGCGGAGTAGGGCGTGCGTTGCTCGGAGGGCAGGCGTCGATACTGGCCCAACGGCAACAGGTTGAAGTCGCCGCCGATCAACCACGGCGTGCCGCGGCTTTCGTACTTGTCGAGGACCTTGGCCACGGCTGTCACCTGGCGTTGCAAGGTTTCGTCGAGCGGGGGCGTGGCACGTTCCAGATGGGTATTGAGCACGGCCATTTGGCCGCCATTACTCAATGGCAGGTGAGTGACCAGCAAGGCGTTTTTCGGCTTGAACTGACGGCTGATGAAATTGGCCGGTGCGACCGGTAATTGCAGGCGTTCGGCGTGTTCGATCTGGTAGCGGCTCAGGGTTGCCAATTGCCGGCCAACGCTGCCGTAGATGGGCGGTTCAGGCACGAAGTCGGCTTTCCAGTCGAAGGCCTGCGCACTGCACGGGTACAGATCGGTGACTCGATCCTGCAGCAATTTGAACTGGTTCTGGTAGTCGCTGGCCTTGGCACCGTCATCGAGTTCCTGCAACAGCACGATGTCCGGTTGCTCGTCGCGAATCACCCGCGCCACTTCGTCGAGGCTGAAGGCCATGTCTTCAGGCGTAGGGCTCTCGTCGTTCCCTGCGGCCAGATCGTTCCAGAAAACATAGCGCTTGCCTGCCAGGTACTGGACGTTCCAGGTCATCACCTTCAGCGCCTGGCCGGGCACCAGCGTCGGCGCCTGGGCGTTGCAACTGACCGGCAGCGCTTCCTTGGCTTCGGGGCGCCAGGTGAGGCTGTAGATCATCAATGCAATCAGGCCAATGGCAATCAGCACGCACAGCAGGGTGTAGCGCAGTAGACGGGTCATGGCTCGGCTTATAGCGTTACAAAAAATGATCCCGAGCATAACCGAGCGCAAACGGCATGCCCATCAATTAGCCGCGACACATCGTTCTTCAAAGTGCCCCGTCAGCTTTCTCGGGCGCGTCGGCGATCAGCATGAACAAACGGAACACCACGACGCTGGTGAACAGTTGCAGGAAGCTGTGCGCGCTGTCGATCAGCAGCGAGATCACCGGGTTCTGCGGGTCAGGGTAAACCGCCAGTGTCGCACCCTTGAGCACCCACAACGGCCCCATCACGCACAGAATGCACACCAGAATGCGCAGGAAATTCCCGCGGGTCAGGCGCAGGCTTTCCTTCATCGCCGCCAGCGGTGCCAGGCCGCGCAGCACCAGCAGGTACTCGCCGAACGCCAGTGTCACCATCAACCAGATCCCCGGCAGGAAATACAGCGACAGGCCGATCAGAATCAGCAGGGTATTGAGGGCGGTCAGCAGGGCGAAACGCGGCCACAGGGTCGCGGAAGTCGCCAGCAAGTCGCGGGTGCGCGGCGTTTCGCCACGGCTGCGGGCATCGAGAAACAGGATCAGCGCGGCGGTGTATAGCGGATACACCAGCAGGCCGACCAATACACTGATGCCGGGGAAACTGCCCGGCTCCGTGGAGTGGTCGACCACCTGTTGCAGCAGCGCCTCGACAATCACTAGCGGCAGGCACAGCTGCACGATCTGGCGCAGATTGCGCTTGAAGAAATACAGAGAGTCACGCAGTACATCGAACGGATTCATCAGTCGGTATCGCAGGTCGAAAGCAGGTGCCTCACTTTAACCGATGAACCCCTTTGGGGCGCAAACGTAAACGTTCGGTAAAGGTCATTGAAACATCCTGTAGCAGCCCCATTACTGGTGAGCACCTTATCCACCGTGGATGAGGGCGACGATATTCCCGGCAATCTATGAGGTCGCCATGAACAGCGAAGAACAAACCCTGATCGATGGACTGTTTTCCCGGCTGCAACAGGCCGAGACGGATTCAGCCCCGCGCGACGCCCAGGCCGAAGCGCGGATCAAGGAACACCTGACTCGCCAGCCCGCGGCGGGCTATTTCATGACCCAGGCGATTCTGGTGCAAGAGGCAGCCATCAAGAGCCTCGACGAACAGAACAAGCAACTCACTCAACAAATCCAGCAATTGCAGGCTGAACTGCAATCGGCCAAGGCTCAGACGGCGGCGCCGGCACCGAGCAGCGGTGGCTTTTTGTCGAGCATCTTCGGTGGCGCTTCCCGTGATCCACAGCCTGCTCCGACTCAAAGCGCAGCCCCGTCGAATGGCGGCTGGCGTGAACCTGGGCGGCCGTCATTCAACTCGCAGCCGCCGCAGCAAAACTTTGGTGCGCCGGCTACTCAGCAAAACTTCGGAGCGCCGCCCCAGCAAAACTACGCACCACAACAGCCTGCCGGCAGCGGTTTCCTCGGTGGCGCGTTGAAAACGGCAGCGGGCGTGGCCGGTGGCGTCATGCTGGCGCAAGGCATCAGTAGCCTGTTCCATCACAATCAGCAGCCAGAAGTGGTTGAAGTCATCAAGGAGGAGCCGGCTCAGGCCAACGATCAGAGCGACAGCGGCAATGGCTGGGGCGACGATCAGCGCGTGGCTGACAATTCCAGCGATCAAGGCGGATACGCCGACGCCGACTATAGCGATGACAGCTCATCGTTCTTCGGTGGCGACGACGATTCCTTCGTCTGACACATCTGTGGCGAGGGAGCTTGCTCCCTCACCACATGGCCGATTATTCGCGGAACAATCCTTTGGGCTGGCATACTGGGCAACTTTTCGGGCCCTGGTGCCTGAACCTGCCCGCGCTTCGGCACGCCAAAGAGGATGTACGGTGAAAAAAATCGCAGTGTTCGCCGATGTCCAGAACCTCTATTACACCGTGCGTCAGGCTTATGGTTGCCACTTCAACTACGCCGCGCTGTGGGCTGACGTCAGTAAAGAAGGGCAGATCGTCGAGGCCTATGCCTATGCGATCGATCGTGGCGACAGCAAGCAGCAGCAGTTTCAGCAGATCCTGCGCAATCTCGGCTTCATCGTGAAGCTCAAGCCCTACATCCAGCGCAGCGACGGTTCGGCCAAGGGCGACTGGGACGTGGGCATCACCCTCGACATCATGGACGCCGCCGATCATGTCGACGAAGTGGTGCTGGCTTCTGGCGACGGTGATTTCGACATGCTGCTGGAACGCATCATCGCTAAGCACGGCGTGCAAGCGGTGGCCTATGGCGTGCCCGGTCTCACCGCCAACTCGCTGATCCGCGCTGCCAGCCGTTACGTGCCGATCGAAGGCGCGTTGCTGCTCAAGAATTGATTTTTACGGAGTTGAAACAGGTTTGGAACGCATAGCAGTCATCGACTTTGAAACCACCGGACTCTCCCCGAGCAGCAGCTGCCGGGCCACGGAAATTGCCGTGGTGATTCTTGAACAGGGGCGCATTGTCGAGCGTTACCAAAGCCTGATGAACGCTGGCGTGCGGGTGCCGGCTTTTATTGAGCAACTCACCGGCATCAGCAACGCCATGCTGCGTACCGCGCCTTCGGCCGAGCAGGTGATGAACGAGGTCAACGAATTCGTTGGCATCACGCCGCTGCTGGCGCACAACGCTGCGTTCGACCAGAAGTTCTGGGACTACGAACTCGGGCGAATCAAACGCACACGCTTGCAGAACTTTGCCTGCTCGCTGTTACTCGCCCGCCGCCTGATGCCCGCCGCGCCGGACCACAAACTCGGCACCCTCACCACTTTCGCCAGCCTGCCCAATACCGGCAAGGCTCACCGGGCCATGGCTGATGCCGAAATGGCGGCCAACCTGACGGCGCACTTGGCTGAAGAGTTGCGGCGCAAGCATGGGTTGCGCGAGTTGTCGCATGATCTTCTCGTCAGCTTGCAGAAAGTGCCGGCGGCGAAGATCAATGAGCATCTGAAGCGGTATCGCGGGTTCTGAGTACGCCGCAGATTAAGTGTGGGAGCGGGCTTGCTCGCGAAAGCGATTTATCATTCAACATTTATGTCGACTGACACACCGCTTTCGCGAGCAAGCCCGCTCCCACATTGGGTCTGCGGTGACATAAGACCTACTTCCCTTCCAACTGCCCCAACGGCACCCGCTTCTCGATGGCACTCGACAGCACGATCGAGGTCTTGCTGAACCCGAACGTGGCGATCCGGTTGATCAACTCTTCCAGCTCCGGCATTGAACCCACCGCCGCTTGCATGATCACGCACGGATCGCCGGTGACGCGGTGGCATTCGGTGAGCTGTGGGATTTTGATCAGTTCGTCGTAGGTTTTCTGGTTGCCGTGCTGATTCAGGCGCAGTTCGATGACGCACTGGATCGGCAGTCCGATTTTGGCCATGTCGACTTTCGCCTGGTAGCCGGTGATCACCCCGCAAGCTTCAAGTTTGGCGACGCGCTCGGCCACCGCCGGAGCGGACAGGTTCACCTTGCGTGCCAGATCGGCGTAGGACGCACGACCGTTTTCCAACAGGGCGCTGAGGAGCATGCGGTCGTATTTGTCCATCGTGGTGTTCCTGAAAAAAGGCTGACTTTCGAAAGCACGGTTTATAGCGCTGAACTCCGTGTTTTGAAAAGTGTACCGGCGCTATAAACAGGTTTTGTAACTTATTTTCCGCTGCTGGCCTTTCTAGAATAGCTGCTCTCTTTGTCTTGTTCTCGAGCTGCCCATGCCTGGCATACGCCGTTTTTCCTTACCCCTGATCGCTGCTTTTTTCGCGTTGTACGTGATTTGGGGGTCGACCTACCTGGTGATTCGTATCGGCGTGCAGTACTGGCCACCGCTGTTGCTCGCCGGTATCCGCTTCGTGATCGCGGGTACGTTGATGTACGCGTTCCTGCGCTGGCGCGGGGCACCGGCACCGACGTGGGCGCAATGGAAAGCGGCGGGGATCATCGGGATTTTGCTGCTGACCTTTGGTAACGGTGCGGTGAGCGTCGCCGAGCACACGGGCGTGGCCTCCGGTGTTGCCGCATTGGCGGTGGCGACGGTGCCGCTGTTTACCTTGCTCTGCGGATACTTCTGGGGCGCGCGTAATACCCGTCTCGAATGGGCCGGGATTGTGCTCGGGCTGATCGGTATCGCCATGCTCAACCTCGGTTCCAATCTGCAATCGAGCCCGTTGGGCGCGGCGTTGCTGGTGTTCGCGGCAGCGTCCTGGGCGTTCGGTTCGGTGTGGAGCAAACACTTGCCGTTGCCGCAGGGCGCGATGGCCAGTGCCGTGGAAATGCTGGTGGGCGGCGTGGTGTTGTTGATCGGCAGCGCGGTGAGTGGCGAGCATCTGGAGGCTATGCCGCCGATCGAAGGTTGGGCCGCATTGGCCTATCTGACGTTCTTCGGTTCGATCATTGCCTTCAACGCCTACATGTACCTGCTGAAACACGTGCGTCCGGCAGCGGCCACCAGTTATGCCTACGTCAACCCGGCGGTGGCGGTGTTGCTGGGTATCGTATTTGTTGGCGAGACCATTGGTATTGAAGAAGCGCTGGCCATGACAGTGATCATCAGTGCCGTGGTGTTGATCGGGTTGCCGCAGTGGCGCCGAGGTGCAGATCGACCAGCCGTAGTGGTGCCGACAGAATCCCGCGCGAATTAGGGTAAACTGCGCGCCATTGCATCTTGTTTTGCACACTTGTTTTGAAAAACCCGCGCTGAATTTTCCTACGGTACTCCCATGACTTTCGCCACCCTTGGCCTGATCGAACCCTTGCTGCGCGCTCTCGAGACGCTCGGCTACCAGACTCCTACGCCGGTGCAGACACAAGCGATTCCGGCGGTGCTGGCCGGTCGTGACCTGATGGCAGCAGCCCAGACCGGCACCGGCAAAACCGCCGGTTTCGCCTTGCCGCTGCTGCAATTGCTGGCCATGGAAGGGCCGAAAGTCAGCGCCAACTCCGTGCGCGCACTGATCCTGGTACCAACCCGCGAGTTGGCCGAACAGGTTCACGAAGCCGTGCGCCAGTACGCCGAGAACCTGCCGTTGAGCACGTACGCGGTGTACGGCGGTGTCAGCATCAACCCGCAAATGATGAAGCTGCGCAAAGGCGTCGACCTGTTGGTGGCGACTCCGGGCCGCTTGCTCGACCTGTTCCGCCAGAACGCGCTCAAGTTCAACCAGTTGCAAACCCTGGTGCTGGACGAAGCCGATCGGATGCTCGATCTGGGCTTTTCCGAGGAGCTTGGGAACATTTACCGTGTATTGCCGAAGAAACGTCAGACGTTGTTGTTCTCTGCCACGTTCTCCGATGCGATCCGCCTGCTGGCCGGGCAAATGCTCAACGACCCGCTGAGCATCGAAGTCAGCCCGCGAAACGTCGCCGCCAACACCGTCAAGCAATGGGTGGTGACGGTGGACAAGAAGCGTAAGCCGGAGCTGTTCATTCACTTGATGCGCAAAGGCAAGTGGAAGCAGGTGTTGGTGTTCGCCAAGACCCGTAACGGCGTAGACGCGTTGGTGGAAAAGCTCCAGGGCCTGGGCATCAATGCCGACGGCATTCACGGCGACAAACCTCAGGCGACCCGTCAGCGGGCACTGGATCGTTTCAAGGCCAGTGAAGTGCAGATCCTTGTAGCCACCGACGTTGCCGCCCGTGGCCTGGATATCGAAGATTTGCCCTTGGTGGTCAATTTCGACCTGCCGATCGTGGCGGAGGACTACATCCACCGTATCGGTCGTACCGGCCGTGCGGGCGCAACCGGGCAGGCGATTTCGCTGGTGTGTGCTGATGAGGTGAATTTGCTGTCGGCCATCGAGACGTTGACCCGTCAGACGTTGACTCGCCAGATGGAGCAGGATTTCGAGCCTGAGCACCGCGTGCCGGATACTGATGCCAGCGGTCAGGTGGTCAAGAAGCCGAAAAAGCCGAAGAAGCCCAAGACCTCCAGTGGCGGCAAGCGCAATTTGGGCAAGTGGGTCGAGAGCGGTGATGCCTCGGCGCCGGAGCCTTCGATCAAGCCTGTGCGTAAAGTGCCGGTGTTTAACACCGGGCCGCGTAAGAAGAAGCCTTGAAAACTCCCGGCGTCTGTTAGGCCGCTTTCGCGAGCAAGCCCGCTCCCACATTCGACCGAGTTCTTTCAGGAAGAATGTGATCAATGTGGGAGCGGGCTTGCTCGCGAAGGGCGCACCTCGGTCTCAATCCTTGTGTTTCAACCACTCCACCATCCCCATCCCCGCCGCTCGCCCACTGGCGAAACACGCGGTCAGCAGATAGCCGCCGGTCGGCGCTTCCCAATCGAGCATTTCCCCCGCGCAGAACACGCCGGGCAGTTGCTTGAGCATCAAACGTTCATCCATCGACTCGAACATCACGCCCCCTGCGCTGCTGATGGCCTCGTCCAATGACCGGGTTTTCACCAGCGTCAGCGGCAATGCCTTGATCGCTTTGGCCAGCAGCGCCGGATCGGTAAAACAATCGGCCGGTGCCAGCTCTCGCAACAGCGCCGCTTTCACGCCATCAAGCCCAAGTTGACTGTGCAGGTGTTTGGCCGTGGAGCGTGAGCCGCGCGGTTTACTCAGCGCAGACTGAATTTTATCCACAGGCTTGCCCGGCAACAGGTCGAGGTGAATGGTTGCCGAGCCGTGTTGATTGATCGCTTCGCGGATCGGTGCCGACAGGGCGTAGATCAAACTGCCTTCAATCCCCGTGGCAGTGATCACACATTCCCCGAGTCGTGGCACATCGTCATTGAGGCCAATGGCGATGTTTTTCAGCGGGCTGCCTGCGAATTTGCTGACCATCAATTCGCTCCAGGCCTGCACCTCGAAGCCGCAATTGCTCGGTTGCAGCGGCGCCAGTCCTACACCGCGCTGTTCCAGCGCCAACATCCAGGCACCGTCCGAACCGAGGCGCGACCAACTGCCGCCACCGAGGGCCAACAGGGTCGCGTCGGCTTGAACAGTTTTTTCGCCTTCGGGGCTGTCGATGCGCAAGTCACCGTTGTCATCCCAACCGAGCCAGCGATGGCGGGTGTGGATAACTACGCCGCCATCGCGCAGGCGTTTGAGCCAGGCACGCAACAGGGGAGCGGCTTTCATGTCGGTAGGAAACACCCGGCCGGAGCTGCCGACAAAGGTTTCGATGCCCAGGTCATGAATCCATTGGCACAAGGCGTCGGCGCCGAAGGCGCGCAACAATGGCGCAATCTGCGGTGCCCGTTCGGCATAGCGTGAGAGAAATGCCGGGTAGGCCTCGGAATGGGTGATGTTCATGCCGCCGACCCCGGCGAGGAGGAATTTTCGCCCCACTGAAGGCATGCCGTCGTACAGATCGACTTTGATCCCGGCCTGGCTCAGCACTTCAGCCGCCATCAAACCGGCAGGGCCGCCGCCGATGATGGCGACGTGAGGGGGGAGGGAAGTGGAGGGCTGGGTCATGGAATGCGCTGCGGTTTGGCGGAATGAAGCCGGGCATTCTATCAGCCCCGATCAATGTGGGAGCGGGCTTGCTCGCGAAAGCGGTGGGTCAGTCGACATCAATGTGGATTGTTAAATCGCCTTCGCGAGCAAGCCCGCTCCCACATTTGATCTTCGGTGTTTTCAAAGGTGGTTAAAAAACAACCACCGTTCTGTAGCCTACACCCCGCATGGCCTGCAGACCCTTTCACTCAGGTTATCCACAGGCGGTTCCACAGGCATTGTGGGTAAAGATCCATAACTCAGTGACAACCTGATGACTGCCAGACCCGTTGGGCGCTGTGATGGAGGATTCCATGACGGCGTGCCAGGGCCTTGCGGTCTTTGCTGTAACCACCGCCGATCACGCCGACCACCGGAATATCCCGGCCCAGGCAATGACGCATCACGCTTTCATCGCGAGCGGCGACGCCTTCGTCTGTCAGCTTCAGATAACCCAGGGCGTCGTCCTTATGCACATCGACGCCGGCGTCGTACAGCACCAGGTCCGGTTGGTAGAGCGGCAGCAAATAGTTGAGTGCGTCGTCCACCACTTTCAGGTAATCGGCATCGCCCATGCCCATCGGCAACGGAATGTCCCAATCACTTTCGGCTTTGCGTGCAGGAAAATTCTTTTCGCAGTGCAGGGAAACGGTTATCGCCTCAGGGGTGTTGTGCAGGATTCGTGCAGTCCCGTCACCCTGATGCACATCGCAGTCGAAGATCAGCACCCGATTCACTCGGCCACTTTCCAGCAGGTAATGGCTGATCACCGCCAGGTCATTGAAGATGCAAAACCCGGCGGGATGATCGTAATGCGCGTGGTGGGTGCCGCCGGCCAAGTGACAAGCCAAACCATGCTCCAGTGCCTGTTCGGCCGCCAGCAGCGAACCGCCGACCGCTCGCACCGTGCGCCGGGCCAGCGCTTCGCTCCAGGGCAAGCCGAGGCGTCGTTGATCTTCGCGGGACAATTCGCCGCCCATGTAGCGTTCGATATACGCAGGGTCATGGGCGAGGGCGAGAATCTCTGGCGGGCAGAGGTCCGGGCGCAGCAAATCGGTGTCGCGGGTCAGCCCACTGTCCACCAGGTGATCGCGCAGCAGGCGAAACTTGTCCATGGGGAAGCGGTGATCCGCCGGGAACTCGGGGCTGTAGTCTTCGTGGTAGATCAGTGGCAGGGGCATGGCAGATTTATACAGGAAGGCATGTAGGAATGAGTGAACGATCCTACCAGCGATGTAGACTTGCGGCATGGAAACGGGGGAGGAGGCACGATGGAGCCGATACTGGAACTCGAAAGCGCACGACTGTTGTTACGGCAGTGGCGTGATGAGGATTTACAGGCGTTTGCGGCGATGTGTGCCGATCCACAGGTGATGCGTTATTTTCCGGCACCCTTGAGTCGACTGGAAAGTGCCTCGTTGATCGGGCGGATTCGCGGGCATTTTGCCGAGCATGGTTTCGGTCTCTGGGCACTGGAGCGCAAGGACACCGGGGCGTTCATCGGGTTTACCGGGCTGGGTGTGGTCGGCTTTGATGCGCCATTTACGCCGGCCACTGAAATCGGCTGGCGCCTGGCGCGCGAGCACTGGGGCCTGGGCTATGCCGGTGAAGCGGCGTGGACCGCTCTGCGCTGCGGGTTTGATCGGTTGGCGCTGCAAGAGGTCGTCGCATTCACCACAAAGACCAATTTGCCATCCGAGAAAGTCATGCAAGCAATCGGCATGCACCATGCCCCCGCCGATGACTTCGAGCACCCGCGGCTTGCAGCCGATCATCCGCTGCGCCCGCATGTGTTGTACCGCATCACCCGTGAGCAATGGCTGCAAACCTTGCATGGATAAGCAGGCGCGGACGTTTACAATGGCCCTCATGTTGAACCGGCCATAAACTGAATCGACCGCCGCAGCCAAGACTGCGCGGCATTGCGTTGTGTGAGGAGAGTCTGAATGAGCCAAGTGTTGGAAGATCTGGTAGACCTGCTGACCCTGGAACCGATTGAAGAAAACCTGTTCCGTGGTCGCAGCCAGGACCTGGGGTTTCGTCAGTTGTTCGGCGGTCAGGTACTCGGCCAGTCCCTGTCGGCGGCCAGTCAGACAGTCGAGCCGGCGCGCCATGTGCATTCGATGCACGGTTATTTCCTGCGTCCGGGCGATGCCAAATTGCCGGTGGTGTATCAGGTCGATCGGGTGCGCGATGGCGGCAGTTTCAGCACGCGCCGGGTGACGGCGATCCAGAAGGGCCATCCGATTTTTACCTGCAGTGCCTCGTTCCAGTACGACGAAGAAGGCTTCCAGCACCAGACTGAGATGCCGCAAGTAGTCGGCCCGGAAAACTTGCCGTCGGAGCTGGAACTCACCCAACAGCGCGCGCACCTGATCCCTGAACACATGCGCGAAAAACTGCTGTGCCCGAAACCGATCGAAGTCCGGCCGGTGACCGAAAAAGACCCCTACAACCCGCAGCCTGCCGATCCCATCAAATACGTCTGGTTCCGTGCCGACGGTGCGTTGGCTGACACCCCGGCGCTGCACAAATACCTGCTGGCCTACGCGTCGGACTTCGGTCTGCTGACCACCTCGATGTTGCCCCACGGCAAATCGGTCTGGCAGAAAGACATGCAGGTCGCCAGCCTCGATCACGCCTTGTGGTTCCATGCCGACCTGCGCGCCGATGACTGGTTGCTGTACGCCATGGACAGCCCGTGGGCCGGCAATTCGCGCGGATTCTCCCGTGGCAGCGTGTTCAACCGTGCCGGGCAACTGGTGGCTTCGGTCACTCAGGAAGGCTTGATTCGTCATCGCAAGGATTGGGCGTGAGCCTGGCCGAGGTGCGGCACTGGGTGTTCGACATGGACGGCACCCTGACGGTGGCGGTGCATGACTTCGCGGCGATTCGCGTGGCGTTGGCGATTCCCGCCGAACACGACATCCTGACCCACCTCGCTGCGCTGCCGGCCGATGAAGCCGCGGCCAAACACGCGTGGCTGCTGGAGCACGAGCGGGATCTGGCGCTGGGTTCGAAACCGGCGCCGGGCGCGGTGGAACTGGTGCGTGAGTTGGCCGGGCGCGGTTATCGCCTGGGCATTCTCACGCGCAATGCTCGTGAGCTGGCGCATGTCACGCTAGAGGCTATCGGCCTGGCCGACTGCTTTGCGGAAGAGGATGTACTGGGCCGCGATGAAGCACCGCCCAAGCCGCATCCTGGTGGGTTGCTGAAACTGGCCGAAGCCTGGAAGGTGCCGGCGAGCGAAATGGTGATGGTTGGTGATTACCGCTTTGATCTGGATTGCGGCCGGGCGGCGGGAACGCGGACGGTGCTGGTGAATCTGCCGGATAATCCGTGGCCGGAATTGGCGGATTGGCACGCGCGCGATTGCGTCGAGTTGCGGCAATTGCTGTCGGCTTGAGGGATATGTTGTCGGGTTAACCGCTTTCGCGAGCAAGCCCGCTCCCACAGTAGATTTTGGTGTACACAAAATCTGTGTTCACACCGATCAAATGTGGGAGCGGGCTTGCTCGCGAAGGGGCACTTGCCGGCACCACAACCCTCACTGCCCGAACAACACCTTCTGCCCCTCAGGCGAGGTAAACATCCCGTCCCCATTGTGCCCGACCCCAGGCACTTCGATCAGTTGCTGACTCAACCCTTGCGGATGGCGCCGTTTCAGATAATTGAAATAGTTGCGCCCACGAATCAATCGAGAAGCACCCTGGGCTTTGGCCTCGCAACTTTTATCCAGCGCCGGATGATTCGGGTCGATGTCCTGCTGCCCGAGTAAATAAACGATGTCACGTTTGATGTAGTTTTCTTCGAGTTGCGCAGGTGTCTGCCCATCGGCATAGGCGGGCAGATCCGCCAGCCCGTATTTCCAGCGATTGAAATTCGGACATTTCGCGTGACTGAACGCCACCGGCCGTTGCTCATTGAAGTAGGCATACGACGAAGGATTGGCGATCACATAGCGCACTTTCACGCCCTCCGCGTCGAGGGCTGGCTGAGGGTGGCTCAGCAAGGCATAACGTTGAACCACCTGAGCGCCGCCGGAGTGACCGGCGATGACGATTTGCTTCACGTCCGGAAACTGTCGCCGATCACCCAGTCGCGCGATGATTTCGTCGAGCGCCGCATAGGCGCTCAGCGTAAACGGCGCGGTGGATAAACCGCCGGCCATCCAGTCATTGCCTTGCCAGCGTAAAACACTGTCAGGCACCGGATGGCTCGCGACGTCGGTTTCGTTGAGAAACTGCGGGGCGAGTACCAAGGTGTTCGCGCTTTGCCCGGCCTGCTCGGCAGCGCGTTCGGCGCTTTGGCGATAGGTTTCAGCATCGCGTAATCGACCATGGACGATGATCACCACACGTTCGATTTTTTCCGGTGTCGGGCCCATGCTCACCGCGATTTCCCCGGCGCTCAACAGCAAGCGCCCGGAACTGATCGCCTTGACCCCTTGCTCGGCAGCCTGGGTGCTTGCGCAGGTGATTAACAGAACCAGCAGCCACTTACGCATCACAGATTCTTCGCGGCAAAGGTGTCGCACTGGCTCACCTGGCCCTGTGCGAATCCGGCCTTGAACCAGCGCACTCGCTGGGCCGAAGTGCCGTGGGTGAAGGAATCCGGCACCACGCGGCCCTGACCTTGCTGTTGCAAGCGATCGTCGCCGATGGCGTTGGCGGCGTTCAAGGCTTCTTCGATGTCACCGGGTTCCAGCCAGTTCAGACGTTTTTGCGCATTGTTGGCCCAGACGCCGGCCAGACAATCGGCCTGCAGTTCCTGGCGCACCAGCAAACCATTGTCGCCTTCCATCTGCCGGCCCTGTTGGCGAGCGGTCTGAATCTTCGCTGAAACGCCGAGCAGGGTCTGCACGTGGTGTCCGACTTCGTGAGCGATCACGTAGGCCTGGGCGAAGTCGCCGGCGGCGGAAAAGCGTTGGGACATCTCCTGAAAGAAACTCATATCGAGGTAGACCTTCTGGTCAGCCGGGCAATAGAAGGGACCGGTTGCTGAAGTCGCCAGGCCGCAGGCCGAGTTGACGCGGTTGCTGAACAGCACCAGGGTCGGGTCTTTATATTGCCGATCGGCCTGCTGGAAAATCTGGCGCCAGGTGTCTTCGGTATCGCCGAGGATCGAGCGCACGAATTCGGCCCCTTCATCATTGGCCGGTGGCGCCTTGCGTGTTTGGGTGGGGGCCGGGGCTGACTGCTCACTCATTTGCCCGGTCAGTTGGCCGAGGATCTGCAGCGGGTCCTGGCCGGTGATCCAGCCGATCCCGACGATCAACAGGATCGCCGTCAGGCTCAGGCCCTTGCCTCCACCAAAACGCATTCCACCGCCCCCACCACCGACATCATCGCCACGGGCATCGACCACGTTGTCGCTGCGTCGGCCTTTTTTCCAAAGCATGGGGGATCCTCTTTTTTACCTGATGAAGGCGCATGGTGATGAGTGTTGCCGGTGAGTAGGTATGGCGCCAGTCCGGTCGTCTGACAGCCCTTGGCGACAAGGGTTCTGGTAAGTGGCGACATTAGCGGTTTCATGGACGGACGGGTACTGCAGGTTCGGTCAAGGCTGCTGCCGGACAGGTTCCAGATTTTGCTTCCTTCGAGTTGTCTTTTAGAATCAGTCAAATTTCGTTTTGGAATCCCCCATGGCAGGCAGTCAGATCGAACGTGTTTTCAGCGTGCTGGAAAGCCTTACCGGTGAACCTCAAGGTTTGCCGATGCAGACCCTGGCCGAGCAACTGGACATTCCCAAGAGCGCGACCCACCGTCTGCTCGCCGAACTGATTCGTCTGGGGTATGTGCGGCAGAATCCGCAAAACCTGCGCTATCACTTATCGACCAAACTGGTCGCCATGGGCTTTCGTTACTTGTCCGGCAGTGGTGCGGACATTGTCCAGCCAGTGCTGGATCGGCTGGCCCGGGAGACCGGCGAGCTGGTGCGTCTGGGGGTGATCGAAGGCGAGCGCCAGACCTGGATCGCCAAATCCCAGGGCGCCCGTTCCGGCCTGCGTTACGACCCGGACATGGGGCGCGATGCGCCGCTGTTCTATACCGCTTCCGGGCATGCGTGGCTGGCCAGCATGAGCGATGCCGAAGCGTTGTCGCTGGTTGAGCGCCAGGCCATCGAGAAGCCCGAGGGCCTTGGGCCCAATGCGCCACGCTCCAACATCGAACTGCTGGAGCGGCTGCGCCTGGCGCGGGAGCAGGGCTATGCCTGGGTCGAGGAAAGTTCGGCGGTAGGCACGTCGGCGATTGCTGCGGTTATCCGTCATCCACTGCAGGGGCGAGTGATCGGCGTGCTCAGCATTGCCGGGCCGAGCGCGCGGATGCCGGGAGCGCGACTGCATGAATTGGCACCGACGTTGTTGGCGTTCGCCCAAGAACTGTCGGCAGCGAGTCAGGCGTCGGAGCTCTTTAGCTGATAGCGCTTGCCCCCATCGATCCGGAAGTCGATAAAAAACCGTGCGCTGTTCGCACACTTTCAGACGCTGCAACTATAAGAATCTGGAACCGGGTTCTAAATTGTTGGAATTATCCCGCCAGAAGAGAACCTCGCCTTGACGTCGTCTATCAGCACCCCGCTCTGCGGCGTCAATCATCCTTTCAAAGGCATCCTGCTGGTGGTGGTCGCCACCTTTCTGTTTTCCAGCCATGACGCCTTGTCGAAATACCTCTGCGGGTTTTATCCGGTCGTTATGGTGGTCTGGGCTCGCTACGTGATTCACACCTTGTTGATGGCCGGGATTTTTCTCCCGCAATCCGGGTTGCGTGTCCTGCGCACCAAGCGGCCATTGCTGCAGTTGATGCGGGCGTTGTGCCTGTTGGGTACCAGTTTGTTTTTCACCACCGGTTTGCAGTACATCCCGTTGGCCGAAGCCACGGCGGTCAACTTTCTCGCACCGGTTCTGGTCACCGCGCTGTCGGTGCCACTGCTGCGTGAGCGGGTCACCCGCGGCCAATGGATCGCGGTGATTTGCGGATTTGTCGGCGTATTGATCATCGTCCATCCCGGCGGTGATCTGTTCACGCCTGCGGTGTTGCTGCCGTTCTGCTCAGCACTGTTTTTCTGCTTCTATCAATTGCTCACCCGCAAGCTCAGTGAAATCGACAGCCCGACCACCAGTAACTTCTTTGCTGGCCTGTGCAACACCTTGGTGATGAGTGCGTTGGTGCCGTTTTTCTGGAAAGTGCCAAGCCTTGGGCATGGATTGATGATGGTTGCACTGGGCGCCTGCGGGATGACGGCGCACCTGTTTCTGACCCAGGCGTTCCGCCATGCCGCCCCTGCGCTGCTGGCGCCGTTCGGCTATTGCCAGATTGTCTTTGCCGGATTGCTGGGCTGGCTGTTGTTTTCTCACACGCCGACCCTCACCACGGTGGTCGGGATCGCAGTGATTTGCTGCAGCGGGTTGGCGGCGGCGTGGCAACAAAGCCGCTGCTGAGGCCGGTCAAAACCTGAAACGCACCACCAGGTTTTGCAGGCCGGCCGCCAGTCGCGACAACTCCTGGCTGGTGGCGCTGGTCCGGGTCGAGGCGTCGGCGCTTTCCAGCGATAGATCGCGAATGTTCAGCAGGTTGCGATCCACTTCGCGGGCCACTTGCGCCTGTTCCTCCGAGGCACTGGCAATCACCAGATTACGCTCATGGATCTGCTCCATCGCCCGGGTTATTTCTGCCAGCGCCAGCCCAGCCTGTTCAGCAATCGACAAAGTTTCGGCGACACGCTGACTGTTGTCGTGCATCGACATCACCACACCGTCGGTCTCGCCCTGAACCCGGCCAATCATCTGTTCGATCTCCCGGGTTGATTGCTGAGTGCGATGCGCCAACGCCCGAACCTCATCGGCCACTACCGCGAAACCACGCCCGGCTTCCCCGGCCCGTGCGGCCTCGATGGCGGCATTGAGCGCGAGCAGGTTGGTCTGTTCGGCGATGGCGCGGATCACATCCAGCACCTTGCCGATTTCCCGGGACTGCTCGGCCAGGGTCTGGACCTGTTGCAGTGCGATACCCGCATTGCTGCTCATCGCCTGAATCGAGTCCAGGGTTTCAATCACCCGCGCCTGGCCCTGGCTGGCTTGCTGCGTGGACTGTCTGGTGCTATCGGAAGTCGACACCGCGTTGCGCGCCACTTCTTCCACCGCGACGGTCATTTCGTTGACGGCCGTGGCGGCCTGCTCGATTTCATTGTGTTGCTGTTGCAGCCGACTGGAATCCTGCTGAGTGCTCTGATTCATCTGCAGGGCGGCGGCCGCCAGTTGCGTCGACGTGCCGCTGATCAGTTGCAGGGTTTCGCGCAGGCTGGTCTGCATGGCTGACAGGGCCTTGAGCAAGCGTGCGGTTTCATCGGCGCCGTGGCTGCGGATCGGTTGACTCAGATCACCGGCGGCCACTTGCTCGGCCACTTCGACCGCCTGGCGGATCGGCATGACGATGCTGCGAATCAACAGCCAGGCCAGGCACAGGGTCAGGAGCGCGACCGCGATCAGCGCACCGATCACGGTGATTTTCACCTGGTTGTAGAGCGAGTCGGCCTGGTTGGCCGAGAGGCTGACTTCGTTGGCGCAAAGCGCCATCAATTCGGCGAACTGGTCACCGGTCTGGGTCGAGTAGTCCTGGATTTTGCCATTGAGCAACGCGGTCATTTCTTCGCTGCGGTTCTCCCGCGACAGCGCTTCGTATAGCGCCAGCGCCTGGCGGTAGCTGGTGACGGTGGCGACGAACTTTTCGTACGGCCCCCGGTTGTAATCACCGACCAGTGGGGTGAATTTTTCCAGCGTCTCTGTAAGCCACCCCTGCACTTGATGCAGGCGTGTGACGGTGGCGTCGAGCACTTTTGGATCGCGGTTGAGCGCCATGCGCAAGCTGAGCACGCGAATGCTCAGGATGTAGTCGCGGATTTCACCCAGGTGGCGAATGCTGGGCAGGGAGATGTTTTCAGTGTGCTGGCCGGTGGCTCGAACCTGCGCGACCTGTTTGAGGGCGAACAGTCCCTGCAACAGGACCAGCAGGGCGATGACGCCGAAGCTGATCACGGCACGCTTGGCGATGCTCAAGTTACCTGACGACATGGTGTGCCTCTGTGGCTTTGAGAAAAAAGGGAAATGGATAAACCGCGCGCATAAAAAAACGCAGGCCCGGGATCAGGCCTGCGTTTGAGGTGTATCAATCTTTTAAGGTCGGAATCTTGCGCGGTGCCATGAAGTACATCCAGGTCAGCGCGATGAAGTACATCGCCGGAATTATGGTGAACAGTACGGTGTAGTTGTTGTTGGTGACCGTCAGAATGTGGCCGACCAATTGGGTCATGAACATCCCGCCGATTGCCGCGCACATCCCGCCGAAGCCGAACACCGTACTCATCATGTGCTTGGGCGTGTAGTCCATCACCAGGCTCCAGATGTTCGCGGTCCAGGCCTGGTGCGCACCGATGGCCAGGGAGATGGCGAACACCGCGAGCCACAGGTTGCTTGAGCCGGCGGCCATGACCACGCCGATGATGCAGCAGGCGAACAGGAACATGGACATCAATCGCGCCTTGATCGGGTTGATCCCGCGACCGATCAGGAACGAAGACAGGATCCCGCCGCCGACGCTGCCGAAGTCAGCCGTGAGGTAGATGATGATCAGCGGAATACCCATCTGGGTCACGTTGATCCCCAGGTTGTATTGCTGATTGAGGAACGGCGGCAGCCAGTACAGGTAGAACCAGAACACCGGCGCGGTGATCGAGTAGGCGAGGGCGAAGGCCCAGGTGCCACGCATGCGCAGGATTCGCGAAAACGGTACGCGGGACTGTTCCGGCTCGACTTCCTTCTGGATGTAGTCCAGTTCCGATTGCTTGACGCTCGGATGATCTTCCGGGTTGAAGTACTTCAGACCCCAGAACAGCAACCAGATGCCGCCCAGTGCCGCCATGCACAGAAACGCGGCTTGCCAGCCCCAGGCGTGGAGGATCAGCGGCAGCAGCATCGGCGTGAACATCGCACCGACGTTGGTCCCGGCGTTGAAGATGCCGGTGGCCACGGCGCGCTCGCCGGCAGGGAACCACAACCGGGTGGTTTTCACGCAGGCCGGGTAATTCGCCGCCTCAGTCAAACCGAGAATGAACCGGCAGACCATGAAGCCCACCGCCGAAGTGGCCAGCCCGTGAGCGCCGGTGGCCAGGCTCCAGAGCAGCACCGCGCAGAAGAACACGCGTTTCACGCCGACCCGGTCGATCAACCGGCCCTGCAGCACGAAGCCGATGGCGTAGCCGACCTGAAACCAGAAGTTGATGTTGGCGTAGTCCATCGCCGTCCAGCTCATTTCCTTGGCCAGGATCGGTTGCATCACGCCCAGGGCGGCGCGGTCGATGTAGTTCAGGGTGGTGGCGAAAAATACCAGCGCCAGCATTCCCCAACGGGTTTTGCCGACGGCCATGGCGCCGCGGATTTTGTCGCCGATGCCGCCAGTGGCGACGCTTTGGGCCGAAGCCACGCGAGAGCTTTGAGAAGGAAACATGTATGCCATCCGTTCAATGACTGACAAGCGAGGCTTGTCGGGACTTCAAGGGCGCGTGATCAATCGATGGCGACGGGCGCGGGTGAGATTGATCGGCTGAGGTGTTTTCGTCGGGCTGACGACAACGCGTTATTCAGCGAGCGGCACGGTTCGGCCGAGGGGGCGCAAGCTTCGGATGGGTGCCAGGCGAGGTGCGAGGGCGGTGGAGCAAGCAAACAAGGCGTTGAATGAGCGCATGAGCGTGTACCCGTTTTTTGAAATTTTTATGTGGTGTTCAGGGTCTTTGGTAACCGAGTCCATGGGTCGTGACCGGACTCAATGTGTAGTCGATGTTGCGCAGTGGACGAAAAATCGTCAATTCGCCAACCGCCATTGTGTTCGATAATCGCCCGCAAAACTAACTGGGTAGTACACTTTGAATTGCTGTGTGGATTCGTCAAGACAATAATTTACCCAACAAGAATGTCCCCACCACCGGGAGTCGACACATGCAGCGTTCCATTGCCACCGTTTCCTTGAGCGGTACCCTGCCGGAAAAACTCGAAGCCATCGCCGCCGCCGGTTTTGACGGGGTGGAAATTTTCGAAAACGACCTTCTCTACTACGACGGCAGCCCTCGGGAAATCAGGCAGATGTGCGCCGATCTCGGAATCGCCATCACACTGTTTCAACCCTTCCGGGATTTCGAAGGTTGCCGCCGCGATCGCCTGCCGCGCAATCTGGAACGGGCCGAGCGCAAGTTCGATTTGATGCAGGAACTGGGCACCGACCTGGTGCTGGTGTGCAGCAACGCCTCGGCCGACTCCATCGGTGATGAGCAGATCCTGGTCGATGACTTGCGCCTGCTCGCCGAACGGGCCGGCGCTCGTGGTTTGCGGATCGGCTACGAAGCGCTGGCGTGGGGTCGGCACGTGAACACGTATCAGCAGGTGTGGAACATCGTGCGCCAGGCCGATCATCCGAGCCTCGGCGTATTGCTGGACAGTTTTCATACGTTGTCGCTCAAGGGCGATCCGAGCGCCATCGCCGAGATTCCCGGTGACAAAATCTTCTTCGTGCAAATGGCCGACGCGCCGATCCTGGCCATGGACGTGCTGGAGTGGAGCCGACATTTCCGTTGCTTCCCGGGCCAGGGCGAATTCGATCTGCCGGGCTTTCTCGCGCCGATCATCAAAAGTGGCTACACCGGCCCGCTGTCGCTGGAGATCTTCAACGACGGCTTCCGTGCCGCACCGCCACGGGCTAACGCCGCCGACGGTTTGCGTTCGCTGCTGTATCTGGAAGAGAAAACCCGCCAACGTCTGGAACAGGAAGCCACGCCAGCGGCCAATCGCGACATTCTGTTCGACACCCCAGGCGCCAGCGAATACAACGGCATCGAGTTTCTTGAATTCGCAGTGGACGAAAGCCTCGGCGCCAAGCTGTCCCATTGGCTGGAGCGGCTGGGTTTCGTCAAGGCCGGGCAGCACCGTTCCAAGAGTGTCAGCCTGTTGCGTCAGGGCGATATCAACCTGATCCTCAACTCCGAGCCTTATTCTTTCGCTCACAGTTTTTTCGAGTCCCACGGCCCATCGCTGTGCGCCACCGCCGTGCGGGTCAAGGACAGCGCCAGTGCGCTGGCCCGTGCCGTGGCTTACAAAGGCCAGCCCTATCGCGGACTCGTTGGCCCCAATGAGCTTGAACTGGCAGCGGTGCGTGCGCCGGATGGCAGTCTGATTTACCTGGTGGATCAGAGCGCCGACGTCTATGGCACTGACTTCAATCTGCAACCGACAGCCGTGGCCAGCGGTGGCCTCAAGCGTATCGACCACATGGCGATGGCGCTGCCCGCCGACAGCCTCGACAGTTGGGTGCTGTTCTATAAAAGCCTGCTGGATTTCGAAGCCGACGATGAAGTGGTGCTGCCCGACCCGTATGGTTTGGTGAAGAGCCGCGCATTGCGCAGCCGTTGCAGTTCGATCCGCCTGCCACTGAACATTTCCGAGAACCGCAACACCGCCATCTCACACGCGCTGTCGAGTTATCGCGGTTCCGGCGTGCATCACATAGCTTTCGATTGCGACGACATCTTTGCCGAAGTCAGCCGCGCCAAGGAGGCGGGCGTGCCGCTGCTGGATATCCCGCTCAACTACTACGATGACCTCGCCGCGCGGTTCGATTTCAACGATGAGTTCCTCAGCGAACTGGCCTATTTCAACGTGCTTTACGACCGCGATGCTCAGGGCGGCGAGCTGTTTCATGTGTACACCGAGCCGTTCGAAGGGCGCTTCTTCTTTGAAATCATCCAGCGCAAAAACGGCTACGCGGGTTACGGCGCGGCCAACGTCGCGGTGCGACTGGCGGCTATGGCCAAATCGCGAAGTGGTGGCGTACGTCAGGCAAAGTTGTAGGAAAATCGTAAACACGGGTACATAACTGCTGCCTCGCGGCTTCCTTCACTGTGCGCGGCAGCCCATAATCGCCAGCTTGTGCAGTGATGGCCGTGAGCCCGCAATGACAATAATTACAGAACTCTCCGTAGCGCCCGAAAAGCCAATTGCCGAGCCTCGCAAGAGTCGCAAGAACAACCCGGAAAAGACCCGCGAGAACATTCTTCAAGAGGCTATTGTCGAGTTCGTTCAGCAGGGACTTTCCGGTGCGCGCGTCGATGCAATTGCCGAACGCATCCACACCTCCAAACGCATGATCTATTACTACTTCGGCAGTAAGGAACAGCTCTACGTCGAGGTGCTGGAGAAACTCTACGGGGATATCCGCAGCACCGAGAACCGTCTGCACCTGGCCGAACTGGCGCCGGTGGAAGCGATTCGACGGTTGGTGGAATTCACCTTCGATCACCATGATCGCAACGTCGATTTCGTGCGTATCGTCTGCATCGAGAACATTCACAACGCCGAGTACGTGAAGCGTTCCGATGCGATCAAGGCGATGAACAACACCATCCTCGATTCACTGGGCGAGATTTTGCGTCGCGGCTGCGAAGAAGGTGTATTCCGCACCGACCTCGATCCATTGGATGTGCATCTGCTGATCAGCTCGTTTTGCTTCTATCGGGTGTCGAACCGCCATACCTTCGGTGAGATCTTTCAGATCGACTTGCCGGACGAAAGCATCAAGCAGCGTCATCGGGAGATGATTTGCGAGTCGGTTTTGCGATATCTGCAGGCCTGATTTGTAGGTCCCTTAAAAGATCGCAGCCTGCGGCAGCTCCTACAGGATCGGTTAAACGCCGATTACCCTGTAGGAGCTGCCGAAGGCTGCGATCTTTTGATCTTCAACCATTCATGCTCTGAAAATGCGCCAGCATCCGCTGAGCATCCGGCACCACGCCGCTGAACAGTTCAAACGCCTTCACCGCCTGAAACACCGCCATGTTGCCGCCATCCAGAGTTCGGCAACCCAGCGCGCGAGCGTTGCGCAGCAGTTCGGTTTCCAGTGGGAAGTAGACGATCTCCGCAACCCACAACTGCGCCCGAAGCAGCTCTACCGGCACTGGCATGCCCGGCAGCTTTTTCATGCCCATTGGCGTGGTATTCACCAGCCCGTCTGCCTGGCCCAACGTGCCTGGCAAATCATGCCCGGCCACGGCGCGACCGAAACCGAAATGCTGATTGAGGTTGTTCGCCAGCGACTGAGCGCGACTTTGATCCACATCGAAAATGCTCAGCAGCTGTACGCCTTCGCTCAATAGCGCGTGGGCCACTGCCGCGCCTGCGCCACCAGCGCCCATTTGTACGACACGCTCGAGAGCAACGCCTTGCAAGCCACGGCGAAAGCCTTCGGCAAAACCCAGGCAATCGGTGTTGTGGCCGATGCGTTTACCGTCCTTTAGGACCACCGTGTTCACCGCGCCAATACCGCGGGCTTCCGGCGACAATTCGTCCAGCAACGGGATGATCGTCTGCTTGCACGGGAAGGTGATGTTCAGCCCGGTGAAATTCATCCGTTCGGCGGCCATCAGCAGGTCGGGCAGGGCACTGCTGTCGAGCTTCAATTGATCCAGATCGATCAACCGATACAGGTAACGCAAGCCCTGCGCATCGCCTTCATGCTCATGCAGCGCGGGAGTGCGGGAAGCCTGAATGCCGGCACCGATCAGCCCGGCCAATACCACGGTGTTCTGTGTCATGACGCTTAACCTTCCAAACGATGGCTGAAATGCTCCAGCGCCAAACGATAGCCATGACTGCCGAAACCGCACATGACCGCAGTGGCGATGGACGAAACAAAGGAGTGATGCCGGAAGGGTTCACGGGCATGGACGTTGGACAGATGCACTTCGATCACCGGCAGTTCGCTGGCGACCAGGGCGTCACGAATGGCGACCGAGGTGTGAGTCCAGGCGGCCGGGTTGATGACGATCCCGGCGCAGCGGCCACGGGCGGCGTGAATCCAGTCGAGCAGTTCGCCTTCATGGTTGGTCTGGCGAAACTCCACCGTCAGGCCGAACTCTTCGGCAGCGCGACCGCACAGCGCTGAAATGTCCGCCAGGGTTTCATGGCCGTAAGTCGCCGGTTCACGGGTGCCCAGCAGGTTCAGGTTCGGGCCGTTGAGCACCAGAACGATAGGGGACATCGGGTCTCTCCACATATTATTTTTGGCATTGGCCGAGGGTTTCAGCCTGTGAGGAGAAATTGTACTAACTGGTTAATAAGGTCAATTGAAGAGGACGTCGGATCTGGATTATTTGTGCGGTGATCGGACATGCGCAAAAAGATCGCAGCCTTCGGCAGCTCACAGGTGCGATCTTTTCAGCGAGGCAGATGCTCAACCAGAAAATCGATAAACGCTCTTAGCCGCAACGGCACATGGCGGCTTTGCGGATACAGCAGAGTGAAAGGGCGGGAGCGTCCGCCATAGGGCTTGAGCACTTCCACCAGCGAACCGTCCGCCAGTTCCTTTTCGACGATGAAGCGATAGGTTTGAAAGATTCCGGCACCGCTTTTTGCCAGCGTCACGCCGCCCAATACGTCATCGGAGCAGCAGTAGTTGCCCTCGGCAAGAATCTCCAGCGACACATCGTTGTCGTTGAACAGCCAGGCAATCCGCCGCCCACTGCTGGGCAGTTCGTACTGGATGCATTCGTGCTGAGCCAAGTCATCCAGGGTCTGCGGGGTGCCGGCGCGCTTCAGGTAATCAGGGTTGGCAATCATCACCAGCGCGGCGTCCTCCAACGGCCGTGCAATCAGCCCGGAGTCGGGAATGGCCCGCACACGGATTGCCATGTCATAGCCTTCGCCGACGAAATCGATGTTGCGATTGCTGATGTGTGCCTCGACTTTCACGGCGGGAAAGCGCGCCCGAAACGCAGGCAGCAAGGGCAGGATTCGATGATGGGCATAGGTAGTGGGAATGCTGATGCGCAACGTGCCAGAAGGTTCTTGCTGCTGCCCCATCACCTCGCGCTGGGCCTCGACCAGTTGTGCGAGAGCCTCACGACACTCCTCGAAATAACGCCGGCCACTGTCGGTCAGCTTGACGCTGCGGGTGGTACGCGCAAACAGCCGCACATCCAAACGTTCTTCCATGCGCGACACCGAGCGGCTGACGGCGGCCGGGGTCACGCCTGCCACCTGGGCTGCGGCGGTAAAGCTGCCGGCTTCGGCGGCCAGGCAAAACAGTTCGATGCTGCCTAATTGAAGATCGTCGAAATGTCGCTGCATGATTGATTACACCGGGAATCAAATGAAGTGTTTGAAGGCTGTGTTTATCAAATGAGGGCACATAAATACAGGGTGTTTCACCTGCCAGTGCCGAGTTCAGCACCAGCCAGGCGATGCGGCGCTTTGATCGCCCACAAAAAAGCCGTCCAGTGGACGGCTGATTTGTATAGGGAAGCTGCGATCAACGACGGGTCAACAACACCCCGGATTCCATGTGATGGGTCCACGGAAACTGGTCGAACATCGCGCATTGGGTAATGCGGTGCGTGTCGTGCAGTTGGGCGATGTTTGCCGCAAGGGTTTCCGGGTTGCAGGAAATGTAGAGGATGTTGTCGAAGCGTCGGGTCAGTTCGCAAGTGTCCGGGTCCATGCCGGCGCGGGGCGGGTCGACGAACACGCTACCGAATTCGTAGCTCTTGAGGTCGATGCCGTGCAAGCGGCGGAACGGACGAACTTCGTTCAGTGCTTCGGTCAGTTCTTCGGCAGACAAACGCACCAGCGTGACGTTATCCACTGCGTTTTCGCTCAGGTTGCTGAGCGCTGCATTGACCGAGGTCTTGCTGATTTCGGTGGCCAGCACTTTGCGCACGCGGGTCGCAAGTGGCAGGGTGAAGTTGCCGTTACCGCAATACAGCTCCAGCAAATCGTCGGAGCGATCGCCGAGGGCGTCATACGCCCAGTTGAGCATCTTCT
The DNA here is from genome assembly GCF_000282495.1 of Pseudomonas sp. GM79. Lineage (GTDB taxonomy): Bacteria > Pseudomonadota > Gammaproteobacteria > Pseudomonadales > Pseudomonadaceae > Aquipseudomonas. The sequence continues at coordinate 114,866 of NZ_AKJE01000032.1, read as the reverse complement.
GGTTCACCGTGCCGTTGGGTTGGGTGAACGCGCCTTCCGGCTGGCGATAGCTGAAGGTGCGGCCGCCTACTTCGAGTTTCTCGACCACGTAATCGTGACCGATCACTTCGCGTTTGCCTTTCGAGCGACCGATGATGCTGACATTCAGGTCGGCGGCCAGTTTCGACGCGGCCGCGTGCCAGTGTTCGTCCAGCGGGCGGTGATAGCACAGGGTGATCATCGCATCGCCAGCCAGGGTGGTGAGGAACTCCACCTGAAACAGCTTGTGGCTCAGGGCCGCACTCGCTTGCCACGCCGCCTTGAGTTGCGGCATCAACTGGTTGATGCGAAGGCTGGCGATCGGGAATTCTTCGATCAGGATCGGCGTGCGTTTGTCTTCCTGGGAAAACATTGCGTAGTGGCGCTCGCCGGCTTCACGCCACAGGCGGAATTCGGCACGCAGGCGAAAGTTTTTCAGCGGCGAATCGAACACTGCAGGTTCGGGTGCATCGAACGGGGCCAGCAGGTCACGCAGGCGCGTGACCTTTTCTTCGAGCTGAACGGCGTAAGCCTGGGAGTCAAAAGTCATGCGTTGAACCAACCCAATTTGATCACGAACAGAATCGACAGAATCACTAGCGCCGAATTCAATTCACGGCCGCGACCGGACAACAACTTGATGGCCGTCCAGGAGATGAAACCGAAGGCGATGCCGTTGGCGATGGAATAAGTGAATGGCATGGCCAGGGCGGTGACCACGACCGGTGCGGCGACGGTGATGTCGTCCCAGTCTATTTCCGCCAGGCCGGATGTCATCAGTACGGCGACGAACAGCAACGCAGGTGCGGTGGCGAAGGCTGGAACGCTGGCCGCCAATGGCGAGAAGAACAGCGCCAGCAGGAACAGAATAGCGACCACGATGGCGGTCAGGCCGGTGCGTCCACCGGCACTCACGCCGGCTGCGGATTCGATGTAACTGGTGGTGGTCGACGTACCCAGCAAGGAACCGGCCATGGCCGCGGTGCTGTCGGCGATCAGGGCGCGGCCCATTTTCGGCATGTGGCCGTCCTTGCCCATCAGGCCGGCGCGCTTGGCGACGCCGATCAGCGTGCCGGAGTTGTCGAAGAGGTCGACGAACAGGAAGGCGAAGATCACGCTGACCAGACCGATGTCCAGTGCGCCTTTGATGTCCAGTTGCAGGAAAGTCGGTGCCAGCGACGGCGGCATCGACATCACGCCACCGAACGGGGTGAAGCCCAACAGGATGGAGACAATGGTCACCGACAGAATGCCGATCAGCACAGCACCGCGTACTTTCAGGGCTTCGAGGGCAACGATCAGGGCAAAACCAAGGGTCGCGAGAATCGGCGCCGGTTGCTTCAGATCGCCGAGGCCGACCATGGTCGCCGGGTTGCTGACCACGATGCCGGCGTTGTGCAGGGCGATCAGGGCCAGGAACAGGCCGATACCGGCGGCAATCGCCGAGCGTAGCGCCAGCGGGATGCTGTTGATGATCCATTCACGGATGCGGAAGATCGACAGCAGGAAAAACATCACCGCCGAGATGAACACCGCGCCCAACGCCACTTGCCAGGTGTGGCCCATGTGCAGGACCACGGTGTAGGTGAAGAAGGCATTCAGGCCCATGCCCGGCGCGAGGGCGATCGGGTAGTTGGCGATCAGGCCCATTGTTGCCGAGCCGATGGCCGCTGCCAGACAGGTGGCGACAAACACCGCACCTTTGTCCATGCCGGTCTCGCCGAGGATGCTCGGGTTGACGAACAGAATGTAGGCCATGGCCAAAAAAGTCGTAACGCCCGCCAGAATCTCGGTCCGCACGTTGGTGTTGTGTGCCTTGAGTTGAAACAGCCTTTCCAGCATGTCTGCTCCCCGTGGCGCGCCCGGCGCCGTGAATGTATCGACCTCAACAGCAAAGCACAGGCCGCTGCAGGCGCCTGGGTATTTTCTGTGGGTCGGAAAAAGCCGCGCATCATACCAGCAGCGTGGGGCTATGGCTGCTTATGGCTGCGATCGTCGTCGATGTTTTGCATAAAAGGGAACTGCGCCATACTGCGCGCTGTTTTTTTGGGGGAGGGAGGGGGTAGATATGTATTGCATTAATAAGCGTGTGATTGCGGCATTTGGATTGCTGCTCAGCTGTTTCATCGGCGCGCAAACAGCCTCTGCGGCCATGGCTCAACCGTTGAGCCAGGTGAAGGTGCTCAAGGTCGAATCACCAGGCTGTGGCTTTGAAAACATCGCGGACGGCCAGGCGCAAACCCGTTGCGACCACAAAGGGCCAAACATCAAGGTGTATGTGCTGGAGGTCGGCTACGGCCGTGCAGCCCATGTCGCACTGGACGGTTTCGAGGTGAACGGCACCCGCACCCCTGTCTGTGCTTTTGATACCGGCAACCTGACCGAGTGCTCCGCCGGGAAAAAAACCGTCGGCTATCTGTACATCTTCAACCTGGCGGGCAAGCAGGACGGCACCTTCACGTTCAGCAACACCTCGATCAACGCCCCCGGCAACACGCTGTCGACGCAGCTTTACATCAAGTAACGGCTGGCCTCGAACAAGGGTCAGGAAAGCTGACTACGCTTTAAAGATCATCCTGTGGACCGCGCCCATGACCTTTAGAGCCCTGATTACCCTCGCCGAGGGCATCGACGATCTGCAAACCGTGACCCTGATCGATGTGCTGCGCCGCGCCAAGGTTGAAGTGGTGGTGGCCAGCATCGAGGCACGGCGTATGCTCACCTGCGCTCGCGGCACCCGCTTGACCGCTGATGCGATGTTGGTGGATTTACTGGCCCAACCCTTCGACCTGATCGTGCTGCCTGGCGGTGCCGTAGGGGCGCAGCATTTGGCGGCCCACCAACCCTTGCAACAATTGATCAAGGACCAGGCCGCCGCCGGGCGCCTGTTCGCCGGTATTGCCGAATCTCCGGCACTGGCGCTGCAAACCTTTGGCGTTTTGCGCCAGCGGCGCATGACTTGCCTGCCCACGGTCAGCAATCAACTGTCGGGTTGCAACTTCATCGATCAACCGGTGGTGGTCGATGGCAACTGCATCACTGCTCAGGGCTCGGGCGCCGCGTTGGAGTTTGCGCTGACACTGGTGGAGCAACTCTGCGGCAAAGCCACGCGGTCGACGGTGGCGGGAGAGTTGGTTGTTTAGTGAATGTCAGGCGTGGATAGCAATCGGTTCGATGAAGGGGTGCTCACGCTGCTCCGCTTGCCAGAGATCATAGTCGGTCTGAACCCCTAACCACATCCGGGCCTTACCGATTCCAGCCCGCTCCAGACGTACCGCCAGGTCCGGACTGATGGGCGCATGGCCGTGCAGCACTCGCGAAAGATGCGGGCGGGCGAATCCAAGGTGCCTGGCCAGTTCGGTGACGCTGACACCAAGCTCGGGCAATACATCCATCAAGAGTGTTTCGCCAGGGTGTGGCGGGTTGTGCATGGGCATGGTCCTGCCTCCTGTCAGTGGTAATCCAGATAGTCGACCAGTTCGATATCCGAACCAACTTCCGTATCCTGAGCTACATCAGGCCCTGACCTCTTCCACCGGCACATGCATGCGGTCGCGGTTGGCCAGGGTCGGGAACAGTTTGACCCAGACCCCGGTCACCATCAGCGTGCCGATGCCGCCCATGACCACTGCCGGCACGGTGCCGAACCAGTGGGCCGTCAGGCCTGATTCGAACTCGCCGAGCTGATTCGAAGCGCCGATGAACAAGCCATTCACCGCGCTGACCCGGCCGCGCATCTCGTCCGGGGTTTCCAGTTGCACGAATGAGGCGCGGATCACCATGCTGATCATGTCCGCTGCGCCCAATACCACCAGCACGGCGAGAGAGAACCAGAAGGAAGTCGACAGGCCGAAAGCGATGGTCGCCACGCCGAATACACCCACGGCCGTGAACATCACCCGCCCGACGTTTCGCTCTACGGCAAATCGCGCCAGAAACAGCGACATCAACAGCGCACCGACTGCAGGGGCTGAACGCAGCAGGCCCAGACCCCACGGGCCAGTCAGCAGAATATCTTTGGCGAACACCGGCAGCAACGCGGTCGCGCCACCCAGCAGGACAGCAAACAGGTCCAGGGAAATCGCCCCGAGAATATCCGGGCGACTGCGAATGAAGCGGATGCCCGCCAGTAGCGAATCCAGGGTCGCCTTGCCCTTGTTCAGCGGTGTCTGTCGGGCCGGAAGGTTGAGCATCAACGCACAGGCGATGAGGTAAAGGATCACTGTCGGGCCATACACCCAGACGCTGCCGAAGGCGTAGAGCAAACCGCCGAGGGCCGGGGCGACGATGGTGGCCGATTGTTGCGCAGACTGCGCAGCGGCAACGGCGCGGGGGAATAACGCGCTGGGCACGATGCTCGGCAGCAACGCCTGAGTCGTCGGCATTTCAAAGGAGCGGGCGGCGCCGAGCAGGAACGCGAGGATGAAGATCATCTCTCGGGTGACATGGTCGGTCGCGCTGCCGATGGCCAGTGACAGGGCGATCAGCGCTTGCAGTGACTGACAGATCGCCGCGACCTTGCGCCGGTCATAGCGGTCCGCGACATGCCCTGTGTGCAGCATGAACAACACTCGAGGGGCAAATTCCACCAGCCCCACCAGGCCCAGATCGAGCACATTGCCCGTCAGTTGATACAGATTCCAGCCAATGGCCACGGTCAACATCTGAAAACCGCTGGCGGTGAACACCCGAGCCAGCCAGAACGCGATAAACGGGCGGTGATGACGTAACAGCAGGGGCGCTTGGCTGGGCATCTGAAGGCAGGTCTGGGCGGGGGGAAGGGCGAGATTATCACCAACCTGTAACCAGAAGTTGCAGGGCTGAGAAATTTAGTTAGCTAGACACCGATCTACACAGAATACGAAATCCCTGTGGCGAGGGGGCTTGCCCCCGTTGGGCCGCGAATCGACCCCGGACCTTTACGACTGCTGCGCAGCCGAACGGGGGCAAGCCCCCTCGCCACAGTTAGTTCACCCATCTAAAAATGAATTGCAACGCATGACCAACCCCCATGAGGCAACCTGTCACGCGGCAATAGACCACACCGTCCATCGGCAAAAATGCGACTACTCTTTCAACGTTGCTTGATCCAGATCAAGACCCTTCGTGGAATTGATCCGGCGGCCAGATGGCCAGACTCCCTACGTTTGTGATGATGGTACAAAAAGAACGAATTCGAATTCGCCACACTCCATATCCGTGGGGGCAGTGGGTGTAGGCCGCAAGCCTTCAGCCGGTATTACCTGACAGAGGAAGACTTATGTTCGGTTTGGAGGCACTTGATCTCGCCCGGATTCAGTTCGCATTCACCATTTCGTTTCACATCCTGTTCCCGGCCATCACCATTGGCCTGGCGAGTTACCTGGCGGTGCTCGAAGGCCTGTGGCTGAAAACGCACAACGACACTTACCGCGATCTGTACCATTTCTGGTCGAAGATCTTTGCCGTCAACTTCGGCATGGGCGTGGTTTCCGGCTTGGTCATGGCCTATCAGTTCGGCACTAACTGGAGCCGTTTTTCGGACTTCGCCGGTTCAGTGACCGGGCCGTTGCTGACCTATGAAGTGCTCACCGCCTTCTTCCTCGAAGCCGGTTTCCTCGGCGTCATGCTGTTCGGCTGGAACAAGGTCGGGCGCAAGCTGCACTTCTTCGCTACCGTCATGGTGGCCATCGGCACCCTTATTTCTACCTTCTGGATTTTGGCCTCCAACAGCTGGATGCAGACCCCGCAAGGCTACGAGATCGTCAACGGCCAGGTCATTCCAGTGGACTGGCTGGCGATTATCTTCAACCCGTCGTTCCCCTACCGCCTGATGCACATGGCCACGGCGGCATTCGTTGCGACCGCCTTCTTCGTCGGTTCGTCGGCGGCCTGGCACTTGCTACGTGGCAAGGACAACCCGGCCATCCGCACCATGCTTTCGATGGCGATGTGGATGGCACTGATCGTGGCGCCGATTCAGGCGGTTATCGGTGACTTCCATGGCCTCAATACCCTCAAGCATCAGCCGGCGAAAATCGCTGCGATCGAAGGCCACTGGGAAAATCACGGCGACGAACCGACGCCGCTGATTCTGTTCGGCTGGCCGGACATGAAAGCCGAGAAGACCAAATTCGCGGTAGAAATTCCGTACCTCGGCAGCCTGATCCTGACCCACTCCCTGGACAAACAGGTGCCGGCGCTCAAGGAGTTCCCGCCTGAAGACCGGCCGAATTCAACCATCGTGTTCTGGTCGTTCCGGATCATGGTTGGTCTGGGCATGCTGATGATCTTCACCGGTTTGTGGAGCCTGTGGCTGCGCAAACGCGACAAGCTGTATACCTCGCGGCCGTTCTTGTACCTGGCGCTGTGGATGGGGCCGTCTGGCCTGATCGCGATCCTCGCCGGCTGGTTCACCACTGAAATCGGCCGTCAGCCATGGGTGGTTTATGGGCTGATGCGCACGGCGGATGCGTCCTCCGGGCACAGCTTCGTGCAAATGAGCATCACCTTGATCATGTTCGTTGTGGTGTATTTCGCGCTGTTCGGTGCCGGTCTTGGCTACATGATGCGCCTGGTGCGCAAAGGGCCGAAGATCGACGAAGGCAAGGAAACCAACGAAGGTGGTCCTGGCCAGAAGCGCACACCGGCCCGTCCGCTGTCTGCAGCCGATGACGATGGCACCGAAGCTGATAACAGCCCCAGCCTGACCAAGGAGATTTGAATCATGGGTATTGATCTTCCGCTGATCTGGGCCGTGATCATCATCTTCGGCATCATGATGTACGTGGTCATGGACGGCTTTGATCTTGGAATCGGCATTCTCTTCCCGTTCATCAAGGGCAAGAGTGATCGTGACGTCATGATGAACACCGTCGCGCCAGTCTGGGACGGCAACGAAACCTGGCTGGTGCTGGGGGGCGCGGCATTGTTCGGCGCTTTCCCGCTGGCCTATTCGGTGGTGCTCTCGGCGCTGTACCTGCCGCTGATTTTCATGCTGATCGGGTTGATTTTCCGCGGTGTGGCCTTCGAGTTCCGCTTCAAAGCCAAGGACGACAAGCGTCACCTCTGGGACAAAGCATTCATCGGTGGCTCGATCGCCGCAACCTTCTTCCAGGGCGTGGCATTGGGTGCGTTCATCGATGGGCTGCCGGTGGTCAACCGTCAGTTCGCCGGCGGTTCACTCGACTGGCTGACACCGTTCACGATGTTCTGCGGTGCGGCGCTGGTGGTGGCTTACGCGCTGCTCGGTTGCACCTGGCTGATCATGAAAACCGAAGGCAAGTTGCAGGAACAGATGCATGACCTGGCGCGCCCGTTGGCCTTCGTGTTGCTGGCGGTGATTGGCATTGTCAGCATCTGGACGCCATTGGCCCATGCCGAGATCGCCGCACGCTGGTTTACCCTGCCGAACCTGTTCTGGTTCCTGCCGGTGCCAATTCTGGTGCTGGTGACCCTGTACGGTCTGATTCGCGCGGTGGCCCGCAATGCGCATTACACGCCATTCCTGCTGACCCTGGTGCTGATCTTCCTCGGCTACAGCGGTCTGGGTATCAGCCTGTGGCCGAACATCGTGCCGCCGTCGATCTCGATCTGGGACGCCGCCGCACCGCCGCAAAGCCAGGGCTTCATGCTGGTGGGCACGCTGTTCATCATCCCGTTCATCCTGGGCTACACCTTCTGGAGCTACTACGTGTTCCGCGGCAAGGTCACCCACGAAGATGGTTACCACTAGCCCATACGACTACGGCGCAGAATTGATACCTGCGCCGTTGCAGAGGAGAAAACGATGATGGCTGGCAAACCTGATTTGCAGGAAATCGAAGCCGCCGAGAAAAAGCCGCTTTGGCAGCGACTCGGCTGGCTGGCGATGATCTGGGCCGGCAGCGTCGTGGCACTGTTCATTGTGGCCACGCTAATGCGGATGTTCATGAATGCCGCGGGCCTGAGTACCCACTGAACTTCCCATCCCGTTGCCTTGCGGCACGGATTTATAACCCTCCTGCGATGGAGGGTTTTTTTTGTCCGTGATTATTTACGTGCTTTGAGAATCACGAACTTGGGGGTGGCCGCGACTTGTTCGACGCCGCGGAACAACCGCGCCAGCTTGCTGTGATAACCCAGGTGACGATTGCCGACGATGTACAGCGCACCGCCCACCACCAACGATTCACGCGCCTGCTGGAACATCCGCCAGGCCAGGAAATCGCCGACCACTTGCTGTTGGTGAAACGGCGGATTGCACAGCACTACATCCAGGGATTGAGGTTCCTGCTCAGCCAAACCATCGCCGGCCCGCACGATCACGTCGCGATCGCCCAGCGCCGCGCGCCAGTTTTCAGCGGCCGATTGCACCGCCATGAACGATTCGTCCACCAGCGTGTAGTGCGCCTCAGGGTTTTGCAGGGCACTGGTAATCGCCAGCACGCCGTTGCCACACCCCAGATCGGCAACCCGTGCTGCGCCGAGGTTCTTCGGCAAGTGCGGCAAAAAGGCCCGCGTGCCAATATCCAGCCCTTCGCGGCAGAACACATTGGCGTGATTGAGCAGTTCGATCGCAGGGGCGTCGAGTCGATAGCGGGTCGGGTAGGGGGATACAGCAGGGGCTTTGGCTTCGGCTGTGGCGATCAGCAGCCGAGCCTTCTTCACGGCAAGCGAGGCTTGCACCGGGCCGATATAACGCTCCAGCAGATCTCCCGCAGCGCGTGGTAAATGCTTCACCATCGCGGCCGCAATCACTTGAGCGCCGGGAGCCAATTGCCCTTGTAGCCTGATCAGTTGCTCTTCCAGCAGGGCCAGGGTTTTCGGTACCCGGATCAATACCCGGTCGAACGGCCCGACGAATATTTCGCTGGCAGGCACCTTCGGCACTGCATCAAACGTCTGGCCATTGCGTATCAGGTTTTTTTCCAGCCCCTGAAATGCCAGAAACGAATCGCCGCTGCTGGTCACCCGAACCTTGCCCACCAGGCTGGCGGCCAGAGCACCGAAGCTGTCGTTGAGCACCAGCACGCGGGTATCGGCTGCCGGTTGTTGCTCGGCCAAATGATTGAGCAGGTATTCGTCTGCGGCATCAAACGCTTGCAACGGTTCGTTCTGCTGTTCGGGCTGGCGGATCAGATCGAGTTGAGCGAAGGGGGTTTCGAGCAGAGGCATGAGGCAAGAGGGCTCAGGGTAGTCAACGGAGGATAATCATCGAATGGCCCGCCGCTCGGGGGCTTGCAGCGGGCGAACCATCTGAGTGGACTGCGTCGTGGAATTTCACACGGCATCACTCAGGATGGACCGCAAATGGTACGTTTTTTTCGCTTGGATTACTCGCGGGGATTACCGGATTCAAACAGATTCAGATGACGCCCACTCTCGCGGCTCTGATCACTGCCGCAATTTTGTTGTTTACACCGAATTTTCGGATGGCGCCGCGTATATGGAACTGTACCGTGCTTGGGCTCAGGTTGAGGATGATCGCGACCTCGTCTGCCGTCTTGCCATCGGCTGAGTATTTCAACACCTCGATTTCCCGGGATGATAAATGCACTGTGCCTGGTTTTGAGGGCACAGGCAGTTCTTTCGCCACAAGCCCATGCAAGTGACGGCTAATGAACATCGCGTAGCCCAGATTTTTATACAGATCATGCGTCGTAATCGGACAATGGCTTCTGGCCAGGCTCAGCATGCTGCAAAGCCCGTTCTCATCATGAACGGATTGGGACCAGCCATAGCGCAACCCTTGCTGTTTTTGTGCTTGCCGCAGTGTTGGTGTCTTGCAGAAGATTTCTTCCTGCCAAAGAATCGGTAATTCGGAATGATTGCAATGGGCTAGTATCGGGTCGACTTCACTGAAGTGCTCTTGTTCATATTTTGTGTTCCATTCGGTGGGATAATTATTCAGATTGATCGTATGGCGGCGTATCCCCCTTACTTGGGATGTTATTGAAAACGCACAGAAATTAAAGCCAAGATTTTTAACGAGATTGAGAGAAATCTCGTACGCGGTCTCTATTTTCTGAGCGTAAGAAAGCTGCGTTAACTGTGATTCCTTCCACACTTTCATTGGGTAACTCCATTGCGGACTTACTGTCGGTGGTGCTGATTGGATCCGATATCCGGCACGCCACGATTGTAGGAGAATTCTTACATATGTGGTGGATTTTTTTGTTCTTAAAAAAAAATTGCAACTGTATAAACCAGTTCTTAGCCTGCTAACGAAGCAACAGTCGTCAACTGCATATCATATTTGTGTTTCTACTGTTTGGTGAGGTAAGGCAAAAGCCATTACAAATCACCGGTGTTTATGCCCTCTGCTTTGCGGGACACTGGCGTTATCTGTTGAATGGAGCGACCCATGACTGCCAGTGCAGAGAAATTCACACGTCAGACACTGCTCGACGTCCAACCGTTGACTCCAAACCTGTTTACCCTGCGAACCACCCGGGATTCGGGCTTTCGTTTTCGCGCAGGGCAATTCGCCCGGCTGGGCGTGACCAAGGCCGACGGCAGTACAGTGTGGCGGGCTTATTCCATGGTCTCATCCCCCTATGACGAGTTCCTGGAGTTCTTCTCCATTGTTGTGCCGGGAGGGGAGTTCACCAGTGAACTGAGCCGGCTGGAAGTCGGCGATACGCTGCTCGTCGACCGGCAGGCCTTTGGTTATCTGACGCTGGATCGCTTCGTCGATGGCCGTGACCTCTGGTTGTTATCCACAGGCACCGGGTTGGCGCCGTTTCTGTCGATCCTGCAGGACTTCGAGGTGTGGGAGAAATTCGAACGAATCCTCCTGGTCTACAGCGTGCGCGAAGCACGGGAGCTGGCGTATCAGGAGCTGATTGCAGGGCTGGCCCAGCGCGATTATCTGGCTGAGTACGCGCACAAGCTGCAGTTCATTGCCACCGTCACCCGCGAGCAGCATCCTGGGGCCCTGAATGGACGGATCACGACACTCATGGAAAGTGGCGAGCTAGAGCGAGCGGCCGGTGTAGCGCTGACAGCCGAGCATTCGCGGGTGATGCTCTGCGGTAATCCGCAGATGATCGATGACACGCGCAAGTTGCTCAAACAACGGGACATGCACCTGAGCCTCAGTCGACGACCCGGCCAGGTGGCAGTGGAAAACTACTGGTAAACAAACGGCGCCCAAAGGCGCCGTTTCTTGGGCAATCAGTCATCAGGGCTGATTGTTCTGAGCCTTGAGCAGATCGCGAATCTCTTCCAGCAGCTCTTCTTCCTTGGTCGGAACCGGCGGCAGGGTTGGCGCCACGGCCTCTTCGCGTTTCAGACGGTTGATGGCCTTGACGCCCATGAAGATTGCGAAGGCGACGATGATAAAATCGATCAAGCTCTGGATGAACTTACCGTAGGCCAGCATCACCGCCGGGACATCACCGTTGGCAGCCTTGAGCGTAATGGCCAGGTCACTGAAGTCGACCCCACCGATCAGCAAACCTATGGGTGGCATCACCACGTCGCCGACAAACGACGAAACGATTTTGCCGAAGGCGGCGCCGATGATGATACCCACGGCCATGTCGACCACATTACCTTTGACCGCGAAGGCCTTGAACTCACTTATCACGCCCATAGGTTATTTCCTTGTTACAGATGAGGTTGGTGAGCGCAGTGTAAATCAGCAAAACGGCTCCTGCTCGAAACGCCGCCTCACAATGCTCGCTCTTATCGACACATCTTCCGGCAATTAGTTTACAAAGTGCCACCATTCGCGCGCGACTAACCGCTCTAGACCGGGTATTCCAGAACCTTTTCGCTATCGGTTCGGTGCGGGATTTCTATTTATGTTTTGGCCTTTGGGTCACTAGCCTCTGTGGGGCGCACCTGGATGCGCCTTATAAAATCAGAGGAAACTTCCATGACAACTCCCCTTGGCCTCGGGGCTTTTCCCTTCCCTCGTACCCTTGGCGTTCTGACCGCCAGCCTGCTGTCCTTCTCCGTCAATGCCGCGACCTTGACCCGCGATAACGGTGCCGCCGTCGGCGACAACCAGAACTCGCAAACCGCTGGCGCGACCGGGCCGGTGCTGCTGCAAGACGTGCAACTGATCCAGAAACTCCAGCGTTTTGACCGTGAACGCATTCCCGAACGCGTGGTGCATGCCCGTGGCACTGGCGCCCATGGCACGTTCACCGTAACCGACGACCTCAGTGACCTGACCAAGGCCAAGGTATTCGCCGGCGGCCAGAGCACGCCGGTATTTGTGCGTTTCTCCGCTGTGGTCCATGGCAACCATTCGCCGGAAACCTTGCGTGATCCGCGGGGGTTCGCCACCAAGTTCTACACCGCAGATGGCAACTGGGACCTGGTCGGCAACAATTTTCCGACCTTCTTCATCCGTGACGCGATCAAGTTTCCAGACATGGTTCATGCCTTCAAGCCGGATCCGCGTACCAACCTTGACGACGATTCCCGTCGTTTCGACTTTTTCTCCCATGTTCCAGAAGCCACTCGTACCCTGACCGAGCTGTATTCCAACTCCGGTACGCCGGCCAGTTATCGGGAGATGGACGGTAACGGTGTACATGCCTACAAGTTAGTGAACGCCAAAGGCGATGTGCACTATGTAAAATTCCACTGGAAAAGTTTGCAGGGGTTAAAGAATCTCGACCCTAAAGAAGTGACAGGTGTTCAAGGTCAAGACTACAGTCATATGACTAACGACTTGGTCGCCAATATTAACAAGGGCAACTTTCCTAAATGGGACTTGTACATCCAGGTTCTAAATCCGCAAGACTTGTCCAAGTTTGATTTCGATCCATTGGACGCGACCAAGATCTGGCCCGGTGTGCCGGAACGAAAAGTTGGACAAATGGTGTTGAACCGTAATCCGGCGAATGTTTTCCAGGAAACTGAACAAGTGGCCATGGCCCCGGCCAATTTAGTTCCTGGTATCGAACCTTCGGAAGATCGCTTATTGCAAGGGCGAGTGTTCTCGTATGCCGATACTCAACTGTATCGTCTGGGGGCCAACGCTCTGCAGTTGCCGATCAATGCACCCAAAGTCGCCGTGAACAACGGTAATCAGGATGGCGCAATGAACATCGGCGCCAGCAGCACCGGCGTAAATTACCAGCCAAGTCGCCTGCTGTCTCGTGAAGAGCCGCCAACCGCGCGTTACAGCCAGTCGGTTCTGTCGGGCAGCACGCAACAGGTGAAGATTCAGCGCGAACAGAACTTCAAGCAGGCCGGCGATCTGTATCGCTCGTTCAACCAGAAGGAACGTCAGGACCTGATCGACAGCTTCGGTGGCTCACTGGCCACTACCGATGACGAGAGCAAGCACATCATCCTGTCCTTCCTGTACAAGGCCGACCCGGAATACGGGACCGGGGTGGCCAAAGTAGCCAAGGGTGATCTGGCTCGGGTCAAGGCGCTGGCGGCCAAACTGGTCGACTGATCCATCTGCCTGAAGCGGGGCCTCATGCGAGGTCCCGTCTGATCAAGGAGCGTTGCCATGCGTTTTTATCTGTCGGTGTTTCTGGTGTGCGTGTCGTTCGGTGTGCTCGCCGGGCCCGAGACGCAAGTCTCGAAGAGCCCCGAGGCGCTGAAAGCCCAATTACAGGATTACTATTTCGATGCCGCTCGACGGGGCGATCTGCCCATGCTGGATACTTTCATCGAAGCCGGCTATTCCCTCGATACCCGCGACAGCAAAGGGTACACCGCACTGATTCTGGCCGCGTATCACGGCCAGAATGCTGCGGTGGGACGTTTGCTCGCTGCCGGGGCGGACGCCTGCGCCCAGGATCAACGCGGTAACACGGCGTTGATGGGCGCGATTTTCAAAGGCGAAGTGCAGATCGCTCGAACCCTGCTGGCTGCCAATTGCAACCCCGACCAACGCAACGGCGCGGGACAGACTGCCGCGATGTATGCCGGCTTGTTCAAGCGCGTCGAGTTGCTGGACGCCCTCAAGGCCAAAGGGGCGGACATGAACGCCGAAGATCCGCTGGGCAACAGCGCCGCGCGTCTGGCCAGCGGTGAAATCCGTACGGCGGCGCCGCGCTGATCCGCGTGAGCTGAGCTATCATCGCGGTTTTTGCCGGGAGTTCAGATGGCCAAGGCCAAGCGCATGTACGGCTGCACCGAGTGTGGCTCAACCTTCCCCAAGTGGGCCGGCCAGTGCGGCGAATGCGGGGCCTGGAACACGCTGACCGAAACCATGGTCGAGAGTGGTGGCGCCGCAGCCCCCAGCGGGCGCACCGGTTGGACCGGCCAGCAGGCGCAGATCAAAACCCTGGCCGAAGTCAGCGTCGAAGAGATTCCGCGTTTCTCCACGGCGTCCAGCGAGCTGGATCGCGTTTTGGGCGGCGGCCTGGTGGATGGCTCGGTGGTGTTGATCGGTGGTGATCCGGGTATCGGCAAGTCGACCATTTTGTTGCAAACCTTGTGCAACCTCGCCAAGAGCATGCCGGCACTGTATGTCACCGGCGAAGAGTCCCAGCAACAAGTGGCCATGCGCGCCAGGCGGCTGGGCTTGCCTCAGGATCAACTGCGGGTGATGACCGAAACCTGCATCGAAACCATCATCGCCACGGCCCGGCAGGAAAAGCCCAAGGTGATGGTGATCGACTCGATCCAGACGATTTTCACCGAGCAACTGCAATCGGCGCCGGGGGGCGTTTCCCAGGTGCGCGAAAGTGCGGCGTTGCTGGTGCGTTACGCCAAACAAAGCGGCACGGCGATTTTCCTCGTGGGCCATGTCACCAAAGAAGGCGCGCTGGCCGGTCCCCGAGTGCTGGAGCACATGGTCGACACCGTTCTGTATTTCGAAGGCGAATCCGATGGGCGCTTGCGTCTGCTGCGGGCGGTGAAAAACCGTTTCGGCGCGGTCAACGAATTGGGCGTGTTCGGCATGACCGACAAAGGCCTGAAGGAAGTCTCCAACCCCTCGGCGATTTTTCTGACCCGGGCCCAGGAAGAAGTCCCGGGTAGCGTGGTCATGGCAACGTGGGAAGGCACCCGGCCGATGCTGGTGGAAGTCCAGGCGTTGGTGGACGACAGCCATATGGCCAACCCCCGCCGGGTGACGCTCGGTCTGGATCAGAATCGCTTGGCCATGTTGTTGGCGGTTTTGCACCGCCACGGCGGCATCCCGACTCACGACCAGGACGTGTTCCTCAACGTGGTCGGCGGGGTGAAGGTGCTGGAAACAGCATCTGACTTGGCCCTGATGGCAGCGGTCATGTCCAGTTTGCGCAACCGGCCGCTGCCCCATGATCTGCTGGTGTTCGGCGAAGTCGGGTTGTCGGGTGAAGTGCGCCCGGTGCCGAGTGGTCAGGAACGCTTGAAAGAGGCGGCCAAGCACGGCTTCAAGCGCGCCATCGTGCCCAAGGGCAACGCGCCGAAAGAGGCGCCGCCGGGATTGCAGGTTATTGCCGTGACGCGCCTGGAGCAGGCCCTCGACGCGTTGTTCGAATAGCTGCCGAGTCGAACACAATCCCTGTGGGAGCGGGCTTGCTCGCGAAGAGGCCATCACAGCCAACCTCAATGTTGGCTGTTACACCGCCTTCGCGAGCAAGCCCGCTCCCACATTGGATCAGCGTCGGGCCGTCAAACTTCGATCAGAGCGCCCAGCTCACGCTCAAGCTCTTGCGGATCGCCCAGGTTGAACTCAATCAACCGCCGCAGTCGTTCAATCGATTCCAGGCTGATGTGTTTGCAGACAAACCCGAGTTGACCATGGTCATCGTGGGTCAGCAGCACATCCATCTTGATCTCTACGTCTTCATTAAGATGAATATCAACCAGGAAATGCCAGTCTGGATTACCCAGCCACGGCTCGGGCTTCTCGATAAGCAGCCCCTTGAGCGACAGGTCGATCAGCTTCACTGGCCAGATGAATTCCCCTTGGCTCAGCTCGGTTCGGGCATCGAACGCAATACGTTTGAAGCGACGGCGATCAGCAGGGTGGTCACTCATGGCGCAATCCTCTGAATGTCCGCTGACTATAGACCCGCATTGTCAAAGCCTGCCAGCAAAGACAGGCTCTGGATCAATGTCGGGGTATGGCCTTTGCCGTCAGTAGCGCTAAACTCCGGATGGCTGTCTTTCTTGTCCACTCTGGCTGGAATCATAAAATGAAAAATAATAATAGCCTGCTACGCCACTTACCCTGGCTGCTGCTGGCAATCCTGGGAGCGTGCGCCCTGGGCGTAGTGGCATTGCGCCGAGGCGAGGCGATCAACGCCTTGTGGATTGTGGTCGCCGCCGTGGCCATTTATCTGGTCGCGTACCGCTACTACAGCCTGTTCATCGCTAACAATGTGATGCAACTCGATCCGCGTCGGGCTACACCTGCCGTGCTCAACAATGACGGTCTGGACTATGTGCCGACCAACAAACACATCCTTTTCGGTCACCACTTTGCAGCCATCGCTGGCGCAGGGCCGCTGGTCGGTCCGGTCTTGGCGGCGCAGATGGGCTACCTGCCCGGTACGCTGTGGCTGATTGCCGGCGTGGTGCTGGCGGGTGCGGTTCAGGACTTCATGGTCTTGTTCATGTCCACCCGCCGCAACGGCCGTTCCCTGGGCGACATGGTCCGTGAAGAAATGGGCCGCATCCCCGGGACCATCGCGCTGTTTGGCTGCTTCCTGATCATGATCATCATCCTCGCGGTGCTGGCGCTGATCGTGGTCAAGGCCCTGGCCGAAAGCCCATGGGGCATGTTCACGGTGATGGCGACCATCCCGATCGCGATGTTCATGGGCATTTACATGCGCTACATCCGCCCGGGTCGCATCGGTGAAATCTCGGTGATCGGCGTGGCGTTGCTGCTGGGTTCGATCTGGCTGGGCGGGCAGATTGCCGCTGACCCGGTGTGGGCCAAAGCCTTTACCTTCACCGGAATCCAGATCACATGGATGCTGATTGGCTACGGTTTCGTCGCCGCAGTACTACCGGTGTGGCTGATTCTGGCGCCGCGTGACTACCTGTCGACCTTCCTCAAAATCGGCACCATCGTCGCGTTGGCGATCGGCATCCTGATCACCATGCCCGACCTGAAAATGCCGGCATTGACCCAGTTCATCGACGGCACTGGGCCGGTGTGGAAGGGTGGTTTGTTCCCGTTCCTGTTCATCACCATCGCCTGTGGCGCGGTGTCGGGTTTCCATTCGCTGATTGCTTCCGGCACCACGCCGAAGCTGCTCGCCAGTGAAGGCCATGCCCGTTACATCGGTTACGGCGGCATGCTGATGGAGTCCTTCGTAGCGATCATGGCCATGGTGGCCGCTTCGGTGATCGAGCCAGGCGTGTACTTCGCCATGAACAGCCCGGCGGCCCTTGTCGGCGCGGATGCTGTTTCAGTGGCGCAGACGGTCAGCAGTTGGGGTTTTGCAATTACCCCGGAAGCGCTGCAAGCAGTGGCCAAGGACATCGGTGAAACCACCATCCTGGCCCGGGCCGGTGGTGCGCCGACCCTGGCGGTCGGTATCGCGCAGATCCTGCACCAACTTCTGCCAGGTGAAAACACCATGGCGTTCTGGTACCACTTCGCGATCCTGTTCGAAGCGTTGTTCATCCTGACGGCGGTGGATGCCGGCACCCGTGCCGGGCGTTTCATGCTGCAGGATTTGCTCGGCTCCTTCGTGCCAGCGCTCAAGCGCACCGAATCCTGGACCGCCAACCTGATCGCAACCGCCGGTTGCGTGGCGATGTGGGGTTACCTGCTGTATCAAGGCGTGATCGACCCACTGGGCGGGATCAACACCTTGTGGCCACTGTTCGGCATCTCCAACCAGATGCTGGCGGGTATCGCGCTGATGCTGGCAACCGTGGTGCTGATCAAAATGAAACGCCAACGCTACGTCTGGGTCACCATGCTGCCAGCGGTGTGGCTGCTGATCTGCACCACCACCGCAGGCTTCATCAAGCTGTTCGACGCCAACCCGGCAATCGGCTTCCTGGCGCTGGCGAAAAAGTACAGCGACGCCTTGGCCAACGGCCAGGTCCTCGCGCCGGCCAAAAGCATCGAGCAGATGCAGCACGTCATCTACAACGCCTACACCAACGCAACGCTGACCGCGCTGTTTTTGCTCGTGGTGTTCAGCATCCTGTTCTTTGCACTTAAGGTCGGTATAGCCGCCTGGGGCACCAAAGAACGTACGGATAAAGAAGCGCCGTTCCAGGCTTTGCCGGATGCTTGATGGAGGAGGGTGCCCATGTTCAATGACCTGAGTCGCCTCGGTAAATACCTCGGTCAGGCTGCACGCCTGATGGTCGGCATGCCCGACTACGACACTTACGTCGAGCATATGCAAACCAAACACCCGGACAAACCGCTGATGAGTTACGAAGTGTTCTTTCGGGAACGTCAGGAGGCTCGTTACGGCAGCAAGGCGGGACCGAAGTGCTGTTGATGCGAAACATTTAAGCGGTATTTTGCTTTAGGAGCCCGGCCTGCCGGCGATAGCGACCTTCGAGACGCTACCGTTGGCAAGCCGGGCTTTTTTTTGTTGTTGTACTTTCTGATATTGGCCGAATTCCTCCTTGAAGCGGGCGAAACACTCCATGACCTTTTGCTTGTTTTCAAGCAAATAGCCCTCTTTGAAGTACACCGTAGCGATCAATTCCAGCCTGATGACTGGGGTGTTATCCGGCAATTCAAAGGCTAGGTCAGGAGCCTTCTCGTTTAATCTTTCCGGTCTGACGCGCACCTTCAAAAACAAGCCTGCCTCCTGCGGGCAGGCTTTGAAGCTAGATGTCCGACGGTGATGTATTCAATGGGATGATGCGCTCATTTCAGGCGTAAAACCTTGAACCCATGGGTATCTGGCCGAACATCAACACTACCTGCTTCCTCTGGTTGCCCTTTTTCCGCGAAATAGTCATAAACCAGGAACTTTCCTGGGACCTCGTTCCCGATATTTGGAATGACCAACCGCATTTGCTCTTGTCCAAGATAAAGCCAGCGGGGCAGGGACTTCTCTGCAAAATCGATTCGTTCGATCGAATGACTGACGGGGTTTTTGCGTAAAACAACACCCTTCAAATACGGCGAGCCGTAGTTGAGCGCAAATATAAAGCCGGAGGAAATGCACTTTGCCAGGACCACCTGCCCGACAAAGTCGGTATCAGGCATGTCCGTAAATGCAGTTTGTGTTTTCTGATCGAGCTCAAGAAACAAGCGCTGACCCTCTGCAGTTGACTCGGCCAGTAAAGACACCCGTGTTCCATCAGACAAAGGGCAGCCGAGAATTGACTTGGGCGGCTCTGCATAGGCAGTCCCTATAAACAGGACAGTGATTAAATACAACCACGGTTTTTTCACTTTATATTGTCCCTGAGCACCTGCATTGAATCGGGACTGGCCGCGAGTTTCGCGGCACAGGCACTTATTTTTTTATAATAAACTCCGTTGGAAAGGCCTCGGTACTTTTTGTAGGCCTCTTCAATTGAGCTGGATACATCGATCCAATATTGCATGTACTCCGTGCCAAGTTGAATATTTTTGGCTTCGTCAAAAATGCTGGCGCTAGCGTGGAATTCCTTGCCTTCGGCAAATACCGCTTTGGTTTGCTCGTCGCTCGGCGTACGGCCAAGCTGTTTCTTTTTTCGATATTTGTAGACCTGTTGCACCGCTTGCATCTGCATTTGCATCAGGCCTCGAGCATTGTGCCCAGCCCCGGCATTAGCATCGAAACGTGACTCCATATAAATCTGGCAAATGATAGTGTTTGTATCAATCGAAGACTTGTTGTTGGCTTCAACCAGTTTCCTGATTTCCTTCAAACGCTTACTGTCATCTACCATGACTGAAGCCGGTTTTTTATCGGTTACCGGAGTCAACGCTTTTTGACTTGTGGCCAAAGGTTTCAATTTAGGCATATCAAGCGTCCCATCCTGGATTGATAGGGGGGATGTCGTCATAAACCTCAATCACAGCCATTTCCGCTTCTGCACTTTTTATTTTTCCAGTTCTTCCTTCATCATTGGTACGTCCCGCCAGGCTCTTGCCCGAAGAGGTTTTGATGACATAAGGAAAATTTTTCAACGGTAAACCCGTGTTTTGATCAGTAATCAAGAAATCCAAGTCATGGTCTGTTTTCTCGAGAACTGTTTTTCGTTCTAAAAGTTGACCGGCGCTCGCGATTGCAGCTGCTAACGGGATCAATGGACCTAATGCCTGGGTACCTGAACCCGCTCCCGGGCCACCCCCGGAATTCACCTTCACCTCCGCCCCGCTAATCGTCACCCCACCCGCATCAATCTTCACAAAGCACCCGCCAGCCTTGGCCGTCAGCTCCATGCCACCCTCAACCACCACCTTTTCCCCGGCGTGGTAATGAATCTCCGTCCCGGCCTCGACAAACTGCGCCGTTCCCACTTTCACATGCCGGGTCACGCCTACAGTCAGGTGATCATCCGCCCGCGCTTCGGTCTTGCGGTCCAGATGGGTGAGGCGGTGCTCTTCCACCTTGAACTCGCTGAACGCGTTGGCTTCGACCGTGTCATGCCGTTCGTTGCCGATGCGGATTTTCTGGTCGTGCTCGGTGTTTTCATCCCAGTCGCGCTGGGCGTGCAGGTAGATCTGTTCCGCGCCTTTCTTGTCTTCGATGCGAAACTCGTTGTAGCCCTTGCCGCCCGGTGAACTGAGGGTCTTGAAAGTGCTGCGGGTTTTGTTCGCCGGCAGATCGTAGGGGACGACGTTTTCCTTGTGGTACAGGCAGCCGGTGATCAGCGGTTGGTCGGGGTCACCTTCGAGGAAGGTCACGAGCACTTCCATGCCGACTCGCGGGATGGCGATGCCGCCATAGGCGTTGCCGGCCCAGCCGGTGGCGACGCGCAGCCAGCAGCTGCTGGTGTCGTTGCCCTGGCCGTCGCGGTCCCAATGGAATTGCACTTTGACGCGGCCGTATTCATCGCAGTGGATTTCTTCGCCCGCCGGGCCGGTGACGATGGCGGTCTGGCTGCCCAGCACTTTGGGTTTCGGGTGTTCCAGGGCGGGGCGGTAATGCGCGTCCCACGGCGTGGCGAGGAAGCGGTTGCGGTAGCCCTGGTGGAAGTCGTCCTTGTTATGGGTGACGTCGCTGGTGATGTTCTCGCCGAGTACTTGCGGCTGCTTGCCTTCGTGGACGATTTCCAGCAGCAGCCAGAGGTCGTTCCACTCGGCACGCGGGTGTTCGCTGAGGGCCATGAAGTGGCCGCTGACCAGGGTCGGTTCGTCGCCTTTGCCTTCGGCCAGTTGGTAGTCGCTGCGATGGCGTTCGAGGGCACGGGTCGCCAGTTGTTTGCCCCGTGCGCGGTCGGTGAAACGGCCGGGGTAGTCGTAGTCTTCCAGGTCCGGGGCGAACGCGCTTTTGGCCGCGCCCTCAGGCAGCAGGCGCGGTTTTTCGAAATCGTAGTCGCGGCGGCTGACGCGGGTGGTGCGGGTTTCCAGGCGCAGGTTGAAGCGCTTGATCACCGGTTTTTTGGCAGCCATGCCGGAGTCTTGCTGGTAGCTCACCGGCGCGAGTTTGCGGAACACCGTCTGGTCATCGCCGAACACCAGTTTGTGGCCGCTGGTCGAGTGCTGGAAGTGGAAGTGAATGCCTTCCTCTTCGCACAGGCGCTGGATGAAGTGCAGGTCGGATTCGTCGTACTGCACGCAGTACACGCGCTCGGGGTAGATGGCGCCGAGCTGGAAGCTGTAGGCGTCGGCCAGAATGCCGCGGGCCTCGAGGACTTGGGCGATGATCTTCGGCACGCTGAGCTGCTGGAAGATCTGCTGGTCATGGTTATGGCGCAGATAAGCGAGTTGCGGCACCAGGCTGATGCTGTAGCGGGTCAGGCTCTTGCCGGAATCGCCTTGCTCGATGCGGTACACCAGGCCATGGATTTTGCCCTGGCCGGTGGCGCCGAAGGTCAGGCAACCGGACTTGTGCAGCAGCTCTTCGAGTTTCAGGTCGGGGCGGGCGCTCACCAGTTCGATGTCGAAACAGAACGGCTGGTTGAGGGCTTCGCGGCCGACGAAGCTGAGCACCTGAAGGTCAACGGAAACACCTTCAAGGGTGAGGGAAATATGGGTTGCGTTCGCGTCCAGCATGCCTTGAATTCCGTCCTTTGAAAAAGCAGGCGCGGATGGTGCAGCATTAAAGTGCCATGTTCAAGGTTGAAATGCCGTAGGCCCGGGGCCTGACGGGTATCGGGCTTTCCCCTATAGCCGAGGTTTTGCGCAATGAATACAGGCATTTTTTGAGGCGATTGGGGCCGTCACACCAAATAAAAGAAGGCCCCACAGGGTGGAGCCTTCCTTTATTACTCAGCCAGCAAATTCAAAGCGATTGCAAGGATATGGTCGCGCTCTGAGAATCTTGCGGGCTGTCAGCATCCATCCACACCCATTGCGTACCGTCGCCTTGCAGATTATTGGTGATGCTCTGAATCTGCGAGTAAACGATCTTGACGTTCCCAGCCGCACTGGCAGTAGGCCCAATGTTGGTCACCTGATTGGCAAGGAGGCCGTTTGAAGTCTCATTGACAACAAAGACGGTCGCTTGCGCCTCACGGAACTGGCAGGAGAGGAACTGTGAAATGGTGCTGGTGATTGTCAGGTTCATCCACTTCGATGGGGGTACCGCATAGTAACGGGCATACTTGTTGAACGGATGCTGCTCACCATCGGCTTGCAGCGGATAATTGCTCAGTCCCGATGTATTGGTCGGCATACTGACACTTCCCAACCAGATTTCGACCTGGGATTTACCGGCGTTGCTAGGCAGTGAAACCGAAACGGTTTGAGTATCGGTGCCCGAAACAAAACCCAACGATGCCAGGCCTGCATTGGCCGTGGTGCCAGGAACTGTGATCGGTACGGGTGGCTGGCTATTGCTCCAGTTCACGGAGACAGTCGAATTGGTATCATTTTGAGCGGAGTTGTAGATAAAGATGCCATAAAGCTGGCCGGGGCTAAGCGCGGTACAGGTGGCTGTATCTCCTGCGGTGAGCGTAATGCGTTGTCCGCCGTTCCAGTTTATTTGGGCAGCTGAGATAGCGACACTTTCCATGTTGGAGTTCCTTTTCCTGTTGTGGGGTATAAGGATGGCCGCACAGCAATTTCCTTACCTGCGCTGTGCGTGGAAAGGATATTAGTTGAAGGCATGTAGCGGTCAAGTAACGGGCTGGTTATTTTTATTGAGCGCACATTGTCTTCAGTGGCCGCTGGATTGTTTTGTTGGTGATTATCTATTTATTAATATAATTCAATAAGATAAGAATCAGCTATGTATCCGGCGATGGTGCTGCTTGGAGAAATAGGAGTTTGAGGAGTTGATTTTTGGAATAGCTAAAATCAGGAAGCGCTATAACTGGGTACATAATTTTAAATTCTATAAAACTGTCAATATCCGCTCGTCTTTTATTTGGATTGAAGACTCGGTACATATTTACAATCGAAATAAAAATATATCAAAACAATATTTAATCTCTACCGGCAGGTCCTGAAATCAGCACCTGCGGTAGTGAGAAGGCATGAGGTCCGGATTTCAGCTCAACTGCCGCCGATACGGCAAATCCGGTCCGGTCTTGCTGCAGGTCAACGCTGCGGCGCTCACCGCAAACCTGAGCATCGCGTCAATTTGCTCACGGCTCAGCTGTTGCAACCCTTCAACCGAATCCAGCTGCTGCTCGGTCAGCCAGGTAATCAGCGCCGCCTGGAAGGTATCGCCGGCTCCCACGGTGTCGGCAATCTTCACCGAACTGGCCGGCACCGACCATGAACCGTGGGCACGGCTGAACACCGTTGCGCCTTCGCCGCCTCGGGTGAGGAACACCAACTGGCAGCGATGCTCCAGCCAGCCTTCGATGACGCGCTGAGGATCCTGCTCGGGGTACAACAGGCTCAAGTCTTCATCGCTGACCTTGATCAGATCCGCCAGCTCCACCAGCGTGGCAATCCGCGAACGCCACAACTCGATGTTCGGCTCGGGATTGAGGCGCACGTTCGGGTCGAGGCTGATCAGGCGTTTGCCGCTTTCTCGTTGTACCAATGCCAGCAAGGTATCGGCAATCGGTTGCACCACCAGCGAAAACGAGCCGACGTGCAAACCGCGCACTTCAGACCCTAGCTCTGGCAGATGCGCCAGGCTCAACTGCCGATCGGCGCAGCCTTCGCCACGAAAGCTGTAGTGGGGCGAGCCATTGGCACCGACCGCGACCATCGCCAAGGTGGTCGGTGCGGCAAAGTCCACGAGGTAATCCGGGCGCACACCTTCATCCTGCAGCACTTGCTGCAAACGTCGGCCGAGGTAATCGGTCGATAGGCCGCCAAACAGCGCGGCGTCCACGCCCAAGCGGCGCAAACCTACGGCCACATTGAACGGCGAGCCGCCGGCAATTGCCTTGAAATTCACTTTGGATGCCAAGCCGCTGGCATCGTCTTCGCTGAAGAAATCGAACAGCGCTTCGCCACATACCAGATACATAGTTTCTCGCTCTTTAGAGGGTTGCGACATGCTGTCGATAGCGTTCATAGGCCTGCTGACAGGCCGCCACATTTTCTGCAATCGGTAAGGTTTCACTGGCCAGATCGAGCTTTACGCAACGCTCGCACAAGGCCGCCAGGCTGTCTTCGTGACCGTTTGCCCAGGACTTGCACCACGCCGCCTGAATCGCTGCGCCGAGGGCCGCGGCTTCACTTTGCTCGGTGCAAATCACCGGCGTATTCATGATGTCAGCGACGATCTGTCGCCACACCGGGCTCTTCGAGCCGCCGCCGATCAGGCAGATGCGCAGGCTTTGTAAGCCATTCTGGCGCAGCAGGTCCAGCCCGTAACGCAAACCGAAGGTAGTGCCTTCTACCACGGCGCGGCACAGGTTGGCCCGGGTCAGGTTGGTCATGGTCAGCCCCAGCAGACTGCCGCTGGCATGGGGCAGGGCAGGGACGCGTTCGCCATTGAGGAACGGCAGCATGCACACGCCGTCGGCACCGATCGGCGCTTGCGCGACCAAGGCGTTGAACGCCTCGATATCCAATTCGAACAACTCGCGAATCGCGCCGGTCGCGTTGGTCTGGTTCATCGTGCAGATCAGCGGCAGCCAGCCGCCGCTGGAGGAGCAGAACGTCGCGACCGAGGCGTCCGGGCTGACGTTCGCTTGCTCGGCATAGGCGTAGACCGTGCCCGAGGAACCAAGGCTCATGGTGATCGCGCCGGGCTTTATATTGCCGGTGCCGATGGCGCCCATCATGTTGTCGCCGCCGCCGCTGGAGACCAGTGCGTGAGGGTTGATGCCCAGATGTTCGGCGATACTCGGCAGGATTGTGCCGACCGGTTGATGGGCGTCGATCAGCTCCGGGAGCGCGGCTTGCAGGCGCCCGGTGGGGTCGATGTCGCGCAGCAGTTGCAAGTCCCATTGGCGGGTGCGCACGTTGAAATACCCGGTACCCGAGGCATCACCGTACTCGCTGCAACTGCGGCCGGTGAGCCAATAGTTGAGGTAGTCATGGGGCAGCAAAATGCGGGCGATCCGGGCGAACACTTGCGGATGTTGTTCTTTGGTCCAGAGCAGTTTGGACACGGTGTAGCCCGGCGCGATGACGACGCCGAGGCGTTCCAGGGAGCCTTTTTCGCCGCCCAGATGGGCGAGCAAGCGGTCGTTTTCCAGCGTGGACTCGGTGTCGCACCAGAGCTTGGCCGGGCGCAGCGCCTGGCCGCGATCGTCGAGCAGCACCAAGCCATGTTGCTGGCCGGAAACGCCGATGCTGACGATGGTCTGACCGTCTACATTTGCGGCGAGCAACGCGCGACGAGTGGCCTGGGTGAAGGCTTCCAGCCATTGGGCAGTGTCTTGCTCACGACGACCATTGGCGCCGCTGATGAGGCTGTGGGCCGCGGCGCCCTGACCGAGGACCTGGCCGCTTTGCGCGTCGAGGATCACGGCTTTGGTGCCTTGGGTGCCGCAGTCGATACCGAGGAATAGTTGTTGGTTTTCCATGGAGGATCCTTGGTGTGTCAGGTCGATCTCGGTGAACCCATTCGCGAGCAAGCCCGCTCCCACATTGGATTGTTGTCGAACACAAAATCTGTGTTCACTGAGGATCTACTGTGGGAGCGGGCTTGCTCGCGAAGACGGCAGCAGGTTCACCACCACTCTTACGCCAGCACCCGCTCCAGCGTCCGCGTCACCCCAACATCGCGCAAGCTGTTACAGCACCACTCGAACGCAGCGACAAACTCCGGAGAGCGCGGTATCGCCGTCCCAAAGATTTCCTCCACTTCCAACAACCGCTGCGTGATCAACACATCATCGGCCACCAGTGCCTGACAGAACGCCGCCCGTGGATCCGGAATTGCATAGGTCTGGCCATTCTCATCCACGCCTTTGAGGTACAGCGCCCACGCCGCGACCACCAGCGCCGCACGTTTGGTCTCCTGCCCGTCGGCAATCAAGCGATTGATCGTCGGCACAGTGAACTTCGGAAACTTCGACGAGCCATCCGAACATACGCGCTCCAGCTGATCGGCAATCGCCTGGTTGGAGAAGCGCGCCACCAGGGTGTTTTTGTATTCAGTCAGGTCGATCCCCGGCACCGGCGCCAGTTGCGGCGTCACGTCCAGGTCCATGTAGGCGCGCATGTAGCGCACGAACAGCGGGTCGTTCATGGTTTCGTGAACGAAGCGGTAACCCTTCAAAAAGCCCAGATAGGTCAAGGCCAGATGGCTGCCGTTGAGCAGTTTGATCTTCATCTCTTCGTAAGGCGTGACGTCATCGGTGAACTGCACGCCGACCTTTTCCCAGGCCGGGCGACCGTTGACGAATTTGTCTTCCAGCACCCATTGCACAAACGGTTCGCAGACCACCGGCCAAGCGTCATCGACCGCATGTTTGTCGGCCAGTTGCAGACGATGCTCGGTGCTGGTCATCGGCGTGATGCGGTCGACCATTGCATTAGGGAAACTGACATGGCGCTCGATCCAGTCGCGCAGATCGGCATCGCGCAGGGCGGCGAATGCCAGCAGGGCTTTACGGGTCACGGCGCCGTTGTGCGGCAGGTTATCGCAAGACATCAGCGTGAACGCGGGCGTGCCGGCTGCACGACGTTTGGCCAGTGCGGCGCAGAGGAAACCGAATACAGTCTTTGGCGCGTTCGGGTGAGCCAGGTCGTGCTGGATCTGCGGCAGGTGCGCCATGAACTCGCCGTTGCTGTCGTCGATGCAATAGCCGCCTTCTGTGATGGTCAGCGAGACGATGCGGATATCTGGATGGGCGAGTTTGTCGATCAGCACTTCGGCGCTGTCTTCGGCCAGCAGCATGTCGCGGATGGCACCGATGACGCGGACTTCGGCGTCGTCGGCGTCGCCAAGTTCGAACAGGGTAAACAGATAATCCTGCTCTTTGAGATCGTCCCGGGCGCGGCGGTCTTCGGCGCGCAGGCCGACCCCGCAGATGGCCCAGTCCAGCGCTTGGCCGGTATTCATCAAGGCATCGGTGTAATACGCCTGATGCGCGCGGTGGAAGCCGCCAACGCCAATGTGCGCGATGCCTTGGCGGGTATCGCTCAGGGTGTAGGCGGGCAAGGCCACCTCGGGGGCGAGGCGGTTGAGGTTCTGTTTATTCAGTTTCATCGCATGCTCTCGGATCAGGCTGCGGCGCGCAGTGGACGGGTCAGCGCCACGCCGTCGGCATCGAATAAATGGCAGTGTTCGGCATCCAGGTGCAGGCTCAGGGTTTCGCCATAACGGCTGGCCAGATCGCCGCGAACGCGCATGGTCAGCGCTTCGCCGGATGACGTCAGGACGTGGCAGAAAGTGTCGCTGCCCAAGCGTTCGCTGACGTCGGCAGTGACTTGCAGGGTGCAGTCGCCAGGTTGCGCCAGTTCAAGATGTTCCGGACGAATCCCTAAAGTCACCGCACCGCCGACACTCAGATTCGCCCCGCTCAGCGGCAGGGTAATGCGGGTGCCGGCGTCTAACAGCACTTCGCAGCTTGGGCCGTTAACGCGGGTGATTTTGCCCTTTAGGAAGCCCATTTTCGGCGTGCCGAGGAAGCCTGCGACAAACAGGTTGGCCGGCTGGTGATACAGGTCCAGTGGCGAACCGACTTGCTCGATCTTGCCGCCATTGAGGACGACGACTTTGTCGGCCATGGTCATCGCTTCGACCTGGTCGTGGGTCACGTAGATCATCGTGGCTTGCAGTTCTTTGTGCAGGCGCAACAGTTCCAGGCGCATCTGCACCCGCAGGGCGGCGTCGAGGTTGGACAGCGGTTCATCGAACAGGAAAATTTTCGGGTTGCGCACGATCGCCCGGCCGATGGCCACGCGTTGACGCTGACCACCGGACAGTTGCTTGGGCTTGCGCTCCAGCATCGGCCCGAGTTCAAGGATGCGCGCCGCTTCGCCGACTTTTTTCTCGACTTCGGCTTTCGCTACACCGGCCAGGTCCAGCGCGAACGACATGTTTTTGCGCACGCTCATGTGTGGGTACAAGGCGTAGGTCTGGAACACCATCGCCAGGTCGCGTTTGGCCGGGCTGACTTCGGTGATGTCGCGGCCATCCAGTTCGATGGTGCCGCCGCTGACTTCTTCAAGGCCGGCGATCAGCCGCAGCAGGGTGGACTTGCCGCAGCCCGACGGGCCGACGAACACCACGAATTCCTTGTCATTCACTTCCAGGTCGATGCCTTTGATGATGGAAAAACCTTCGAAGCCTTTTTGCAGATTTTTGATTTTCAGGTTGGCCATGATGATGGGCCTCCGATTGTTGTTTTTTAAGATCAAAAGATCGCAGCCTTCGGCAGCTCCTACACGGAACGTCCGGCCGATGCGGTGCTCCTGTAGGAGCTGCCGCAGGCTGCGATCTTTTGCTTTTGATTTTTCATTTCACGGCGCCGAACGACAGGCCGCGGACCAATTGTTTCTGGCTGATCCAGCCGAAGATCAGGATCGGCGCACAGGCCAGGGTCGACACCGCCGATAACTTGGCCCAGAACAGACCTTCGGGGCTTGAGTACGAGGCGATCAACGCGGTCAGTGGCGCGGCCTGGGACGAGGTCAGGTTCAGCGACCAGAACGCCTCGTTCCAGCACAGGATCAGCGACAGCAGAACCGTGGAAGCCAGGCCGCCCTTGGCGATCGGCAGCAACACCCGGACCATTTCCTGCCACAGCGTTGCGCCATCCAGGCGTGCGGCTTCGAGGATGTCCTTGGGGATGTCTTTGAAGTAGGTGTAAATCATCCAGACCACGATCGGCAGGTTGATCAGCGTGTAAATCACGATCAGCGCGATGCGCGTGTCCAGCAGGCCGAAACTCTTGGCCAGCAGGTAGATCGGCATCAGCACGCCCACTGGCGGCAGCATCTTGGTCGAGAGCATCCACAGCAGGGTGCCTTTGGTGCGCTGGGTTTCGTAGAACGCCATGGAGTAGGCCGCCGGCACCGCGATCAGCAGGCACAGGGCCGTGGCGCTGAAGGAAATCACCACCGAGTTCCAGGCGAAGCTGAAGTAGTCGCTGCGCTCGTTGATGTGCAGGTAGTTCTCCAGCGTCGGTGTGAAGATGAACTGTGGCGGCGTGGCGAACGCATCGATTTCGGTTTTGAAACTGGTCAGCACCATCCAGAAGATCGGGAAGAAGATCAGGATCGCGATGGCCCAGGCCAGAGTGCCGAGCAGCAGGCTTTGCAGGCGGCGGGATTGTTGAAGAGTCATGGCGCAGGCCTCAGGCTTTGTCTGTCAGGTTTTTGCCGATCATTCGCACCAGCACGATGGCCGCAACGTTGGCAATCAACACCGCGATCAAACCACCGGCGGACGCCATGCCGACGTCGAACTGCACCAGCGCCTGGTTGTAGATCAGGTAGGCGAGGTTGGTCGAGGCGTAGCCGGGGCCACCGTTGGTGGTGGTGAAGATTTCGGCGAACACCGACAGCAGGAAGATGGTTTCGATCATCACCACCACCGCAATCGGCCGGGCCAGGTGTGGCAGGGTCAGGTGCCAGAAGATCGCGACCGGACCGGCACCGTCCAGGCGCGCTGCTTCTTTCTGTTCCTGATCGAGGGACTGCATGGCAGTCATCAGGATCAGGATCGCGAAGGGCAGCCATTGCCACGAGACAATGATGATGATCGACAGCAGCGGGTAGTGCGCCAGCCAGTCCACCGGTTGCGCGCCGAACAGTTTCCAGATGTAGGCGAGAATCCCCGAGACCGGATGGAAGATCAGGTTTTTCCAGATCAGCGCACCGACGGTGGGCATGATGAAGAACGGCGAGATCAACATCACCCGCACGATGCCGCGACCGAGAAACTCACTGGCCTCCAGCAACGCACTGATCAATACGCCGAACACCACGCTGATCAGCAATACACTGCCCACCAGCAACAGGGTGTTGGTGGCGCCGGGCAGAAAGCCTGAGTCACTCAAAAAGTAGCTGAAGTTTTCCAGCCCCACGAACTGGTTTTCACCGGGGTAGAGCAGGTTGTAGCGGATCATTGAAAAATAGACGGTCATGCCCAGCGGCGCGATCATCCACAGCAGCAACAGCGCCACCGAGGGGCTGACCAGAAACCAGCCGGGGTTGGTCAACCGGCTTTTACGGACCGGTTGGGCAATGTCCATGTGAGCTTTGACAGTTGAAATATTCATGGCGTTAAAACCGATTAAGAACAGACAAATGAAGATCCAATGTGGGAGCGGGCTTGCTCGCGAAAGCGGTGTATTAATCGCTGAAGATGCATCGGATGTACCGGCCTCTTCGCGAGCAAGCCCGCTCCCACAGTTGTTATTGCGCGGTTACTTTGGGATAACCGGCGCGCTTCATCTCACGTTCGGTGGTTGACTGGGCGGCGGTCAGGGCCTGGTCGACCGTGGTCTGGCCGATCAGCGCCGCCGAAAACAGCTTGCCGACCTGGGTGCCCACGGCCTGGAACTCAGGGATGGTCACCAACTGGATGCCGATGTAGGGCACGGGCTTGAGGGACGGTTTACTCGGGTCCGCAGCCTTCAGCGATTCCAGCGTCACCTTGGCGAACGGCGCGGCATTCATATAAGCCTCGGTGTAGGTCGAGGCGCGAGTGCCTGGTGGCACGTTGGCGATGCCGTCTTTTTCCGCGACCAGCGCACCGTATTCCTTGGAGGTGGCCCAGGCGCTGAAGGTTTTCGCCGCGTCCTTGGCCTTGGAACTGGTCGGAATGGCCAGTGCCCAGGAATACAACCAGGCCGAACCTTTGTCGGTGGTTTCATGCGGTGCGTAGGTGAAGCCGACGTGATCGCTGACCTTGCTTTGGGTCTTGTCGGTGACGAACGAACCGGCGACGCTGGCATCGACCCAGATCGCACATTTGCCGCTGTTGAACAGCGCCAGGTTTTCGTTGAAACCGTTGCTTGAGGCGCCCGGCGGGCCGGATTTCTTCATGGTGTCGACGTAGAAATTCAGCGCGTTTTTCCATTCGGGGCCGATGAATTCCGGTTTCCACTGCTCATCGAACCAGCGTGCGCCGTAAGCATTGGCGACGGTGGTGATCAGCGCCATGTTCTCGCCCCAGCCAGCCTTGCCACGCAGGCAGATGCCGTACTGCTCTTTATCCTTGTTGGTGAGTTTGCTGGCGAATTCGCCGATCTGAGTCCAGGTCGGGCGTTCGGGCATGGTCAGCCCGGCGTCCTTGAACAGGTCGGTGCGGTAATAGGTGATGGAGCTTTCCGCGTAGAACGGCAGGGCATAGAGCGTGCCCTTGACCGAAAGGCCTTCACGCACCGAAGGGAACACGTCGTCGAGGGCATAGCTGGCCGGCAAGTCTTTCATCGGTTCCAGCCAACCCTTGGCGCCCCAGAGTGCGGCTTCGTACATGCCGATGGTCAACACATCGAACTGCCCGCCCTGGGTGGCGATGTCGGTGGTCAGGCGTTGGCGCAGCACGTTTTCTTCGAGCACCACCCAATTGAGCTTGATCTCCGGATGCTCGGCCTCGAAGGTTTTCGAGAGTTTTTGCATGCGGATCATGTCGCTGTTGTTGACGGTGGCAATGGTCAGGGTCTGGGCGCCGAGGCTGACGCTACTGAGGGTCATGCAGGTGAGAGCAAGCAGAGCTTTTACAGAAGGTTGCATCGTGCACTCCTTTTCTGCACCCGGCGGGTACAGAAGGACAGTTATTGTTTTTGTGTCTTCCTGGGCAGGAAGAATGTGCACTGATTACAGCCTTCAATCGATGGGGTGACAAATCATCCATCGCACTGTGACCGATACTTTTTTGCACTGGGGTTCAATGCGAGAAGCGCAGAGGACGGTGTTTTAGCGGTTAACCCCGATTGAATCCGTACAGGTTTATACGGCCGAAATCAAAAGATCGCAGCCTTCGGCAGCTCCTACAGAATCACTCGATCCCTGTAGGAGCTGCCGAAGGCTGCGATCTTTTGATCCTGCTTTTAACCGTGGTTTTGCTCAGTCAAACGCTGCACCGCCAACCGCCGGTAGTGCGACGGCGTCATGCCCTTGAGCTGTTGAAAGCGCCGGTTGAAGTTGGAAATATTATTGAAGCCCGATTCGAAACACACATCGGTCACCGTTTTGTCGCCATCGGCCAGCAGCTCACAGGATTTGCTGATGCGCAGGCGATTGACGAACTCGATGAAGCAGCGCCCGGTGGCCTGTTTGAACACTCGGCTGAAGTAGGTCGGCTTCAGGCCCAGGTGCTCGGCGACTTCTTCCAGCGGCAGTTCCCGGGCGTAGTGGGCAAAGATGTAATCCACCGCCCGGTTGGTGCGGTCGATGTTGTGTTCATCGGCCAATTGCGGCGTCGTGGCACCGGACAGCAACTGATAGTCATCGGACGCCGCCAGCAACTCCAGCAGAATGAAAAAGTGCCCGAGCCGGGTCATGCCCCGGGTGTCGGCGATGCGCTGCATCAAGGTCATGGCCTGGCGGATCGTGCGCTTGCAGCGAAACTCGATGCCGTACTGCGCGCGCTCCAGCAAGGGTGCAAGCGTCTTGAGTTCGGCGAACACCTGATGACCGCTTTCAAACAGTTCGTCAGTGAAATTGACCAGCATGTCGCGCTTGGGCACCACTTCGTCTTCGGCCACCTGGCTGATCCAGTTGTGGGGCAGGTTGGGACCGGTCAGGAACAGCGTTTCCGGGTAGAAGTTACCGATGTAGTCACCGATGAACACCTTGCCGGAGCTGGCGACGATCAGGTGCAGCTCGTATTCCTTGTGGAAATGCCAGCGCACCAAAGGGCACGGGAAGCCGTGCTGACGATAGATGATGGACAACCCGTTATGGTCGTCCATCAATTCGTAGGAAGGATCGGTAACTCTGGCTGGTCGGCTCATGTCAGGGCACTTTTATTGTTATCGCCCGTTGATCATGCCTCTTTCCAGGCTCTCTGTACCAGCCCGTGACGTTGACCGTTCAGGACCGGTGATGCAACGAACGGCCATAGATGGCTTTCATGCCGGAGGCGATGCAGCAGTAGCGGACATGGTCAACTGATAACGCGGCTGTGTGAAAGTTTATTCGATTCGATTGTTCGCTTTTATCACGCTGGCGGTTCGACAATCAGAAACCAGTTTTGATTAAAAACAATCACTATTGGTTTCGATTCTTTGCCTCGATCCACTGGGCCATGTACTGAGTGCTTTTGTGATGATGATGGCGCAACATGCTGCCGGTAAAGTTATCCCTTCTAAGTTGTGTCAGATGTTGCTGGCAATACAACAACTTCTCGATCAGCGCCGGGCCATGTACCGCGGGCTGATAGCGATCGGCTAATAATTGCTGGCCATGGGATTGGGCGCTCATCCAGAGCTCTTTGTCTTTATAAAGACGAACCGCACCATCGGCGAACTCACGCGCGGTTCGGGTCACGGCGCCTGGCCACGGCTGTTCGCGGTGCATCGCTTCTGCGCCAATCGGGGTAGTGACATTGGGCGTGCCACACAGCATGGCGTCGACAATCTTGCCTTTGATACCCGCACCAAAGCGTAACGGCGCCAGGCATACCCGCGCCGCGGACATGACTTGCAATGCATCTTCTGCCCAGTTCATCACATGAAACCCTTGGGCCGCATTGTGCAGGGCGGTGGCTTTGGGCGGCGTATAGGCGCCATAGATATGCAGTTGCGCCTCTGGCAACTGCGCACGGATCAGCGGCCAGATCGTGGTTTTCATCCAGAGCACGGCATCCCAGTTGGGCGCGTGGCGGAAGTTACCGATACTGAGGAAATGCGCACGGTCTTCAAAGGCTGGCGATGCGGTGGCCAGCGGTTCGACCATCAACGGGCACCAGTGCAGCAGTTGTTGCGGTAACCCGAACTGCTCGACCAGCAATTCAATCTCCACTTCGGAGATCATCAAGTTCAAGTCGCAGCGATACAGCGCGGCGATCTCCCGTTTCGCCAGGTCGGTATCGGCCATGAGCTCGAACTCTTCACGCAATGCCGGGGCGAACAACTCGCTGAAATCGTTGGCGTCGTCACTGGCCTTCAAGCGCTCCTTGAGCCGCTGGTGCCGGGCATGCCGCAGGCTTTGCAGGTCTGAAGTCTCCAGTACGCGCAAGGCGTCGGGGCAGTGTTTCTCTACTCGCCAGCCGAACTGTTCCTCCATCATGAACTGGTCGAACAACACGATATCCGGGGCCAGTTCGCTGACAAAGGTGTCGAAACTGCTGCTGTTCAACTCGATCGGCACTTCGCGGATGCCCAGCTCGGTCAGATCGGCCTTGTGCTCGCCGGGGCCGGCGGGACTGCTGAAGGTGATATCCCAGCCTTGCTGCAAGAACGTTTCGAGGATCTGCATCACATGCCCACTGGCCGCAGAAGAGCGGGGCTCGGGCCAGACGTATCCGATGACTAGGACTTTGGTGATGGGCGGGGGGGGCATGAAGGTGGATCCTTTGCGGCAAGCGATAGGGCGAAAAGGGCGCAATTAAACCACAGCGCTGGGTAATTTTATTCCTGCGTGGAATCACACGACGGTGTGAATTTTTCAAGCAACCAATGACAAGGGACTATTCATTATTCCTGGACAGCCCAGAGTTCACCTCTCGCCTGGCCATGCCGAGTCGCTGTCGCCGGTTGCGAGCAGTAACGTTCTTTACTGTCATTGCATGCAGGTCAAAAAATATAACTAAGGTTTTTGGTTGCGTTGTAAATATTAATAACATATCTACGGTTTGTTATTTAGTTGGGGATGATTACGCTTGTGCCTGGCTTGCAGTAATGGAAAAGTGCAGTTCGTGCTTTGTTGCTGCTCGCAGGAATACGTTATGAAAATGGAGTTGCCTGGTATTTACGATAATGCCGAAGATCAATACTCGCTTCTATGGCTGCTGGCCCCCCTAAGTGATGTGGAGGAGGAAGAGCCTGTGCCAATCGCGAAAACCAGAACATTCGAAATCAGTTCGCTCGATGACAGAGATGTCGATGGTGTTAATGTGAAAGAACTGAGTGATGAAATATTGCATGGCTGTTCGGTCGTCGCTGACCCCGCCAGCTTTGATCCTGCCTATTTTATTCGTGATCGCATTAATGAGGCGGTGCAAGCGTTAGTGCCTGACGAAAAAAACAGGTCGCGGATAAGTCATGATTCAAAAGTGACGATTAAATATATAGAGGTTAAACAACCCAATCGCAGTGACATGCTTAAAGCCGAAAAGGATCCCGCCAACTGGAAGGAGCGAACATTTACATTGGCAGAACTATGCACCGGCTATCATTATCGTGTGCTGAAAGACAGAGGGTACTCTGAAATACAATGGCCTTCCTATTATCCTGCCAAGCTTGTAAAGACGTTGGAGGGGGCCGACTATCAGGCTGACTTCAAAAAGTATGTTGCCGAAAGCTTACAGCATCCTGCGGCGTACGCTTTTGGGCGACTGCTAAAAAAAGCCGAACTCAACAAGCTGGTCGTAGAGTTCATCAAGAGTGACGCTCGCTCAATGGAAGACAGGATGATTGCCTTTGAGTATCTCAGAGGCTTGATCCCTGCGCGCCTTCTTAACTTGCACAGCGACCCGGATCTTGAGGTCGATAATGCCGTGTTTATCGGGCGCAGCAATCTGGATCGCGGTGTGTTGTTTTTTCTGGGCGAAGACAGTGCGGCCATCGAATTTCCCGCCGGGCATGACGAGCGCGGAAGGTTTCTGGAAAACCATCCGGAACTGCAAAAGCGTCTGCTGAAGCGTGTTCCATTGAGCGCGCAACAAAAACCTTACGTCCGTGATTTCAAATATCGGGGAATGGAATTTCCCCCGTTCGCGACGCGCCCAAACTATCGAGAGATTGTATTTCGATCCAGCATTGACATTGGCAAAGACCTTTTCGACCGGCAGATCGAGCGAGCGTTGGCGGACATCGATACATTGGTATCAACCCACGCCGAGCGTATGACCGATATTGCGTTGGAAGTCGCCGGGTATCTGCTGCAATGCATTGCGTTCGCAGTTTCGATCCCTACCGGAGGAACGGCGGCTTTGGTGTCTGCACCGATTCGTATGCTGATTCCCTTCCTGTTGGGAATTGGGGCATCGGCAACTGATCTGATCCGTGCCGAAATCTCTGATGACCCTTCCGAGGCGGAACGTTTGAGGATCAACGCAGCGATCGGAGTTTTGTCTGAACTCGCCGGCCCCATTGCGGAAAAACTTTTGGGTAAAGCGCTTTCCATCGTGGCCAAGAAAAACATCAGCCGCCGAGTGCTTGAAACGCTTAAGCGCAGCAATAGACCCTCGTTGGTGCGCAGCCCCGCAGGCAGCATCAGCCATCAGTTGGCGAGTACTGCTGGCAAAGAAATACCGGATGCAGGCAAGGGGGTGCTCGTCGCAGGCTACCTGTCAGAGTTGGCGGGCGGGCCTAATGTGGCGCAGTCCCTTGCGACGAGCTCACAGGTGGTGAGACTTTCCGGGCCGGAAAAAGGTTTTGTCTATCAAGGTTTCGTGTTCCGCGGGGACACGCGCGACACGAAGATAATCTTTGAAAAAGGGTTTACTCAACGCACGCCAATCAGGGATCTCAAACAGGTTAACGGCTTCAAAGGTGGCTATGGAGGTGCTCACGATGCGCTCGATCTTGATGGCGCCGGGATTTCGACCTCGGCTTTTTACAAGAAAGACGGCGCAGGTGCCTTTGTCTACGGTGGCCAAAAAGGCGGCTACACCTATTTCGTCGATGCTCGTCAGTTGGAGGGATTCCATTTGTATGCCAATACCGAACTAGCGTTTCGCCCAAACTCCGGGTTGAAACAACTGCCGCCTTTGGAAATCAACTATGCCGTCGATCTACCGCCTGCCTTGATTCTCGGCGCCTATGACAAGGCCGGAACGTTCATTCCCAACCCCAAAGCGATCAATCGAGCGCTGATGGCGAGTGAGGTCAATCCATTGAAAGGCAGTGGTCGAGACCTGGGAAATAAATTCCGCCAGCCGCTGACTGATATCAACGGACTTGCTGGCGTCGATTTTGGTAACGAGGCGGTGGCCGAGCAGGAAGCAGTGCCGCCTGTGCCGCCTGTGCCAGACACTACCCCGACGCCTGCACGACTACCGGCTAAAGTGGATGCCAATGACATCGTCGCTTTCCGAGAGCGGCAGGAGGCTAAACGCAAACGCCCGAGTGCTTGAGTCGCGTTATTGGCCAGGCGACAAAATACCCTTGACCTTGTCCCGCAACTGATCGATAGAGAATGGCTTGCCGATGAGATACATGCCGTCTGGCACCTCGATGCTTTCGGCATAGCCGCTGGCGAACAGAATCGGCAATTCGGGACGCAGCATGCGTGCCTGCTTCGCCAGTTCCCGACCGTCCATGACCGGCAACCCTACATCCGTCATCATCAAGTCGATGTACTGGTCTTCATCATTGATGAACTCCAGCGCCGCTTCACAGCCATCCGCGGCAAGCACCTTGTATTCGAGCTCCTCCAGCACATCGACGATCAGCGTGCGCACGATGGCATCGTCTTCGACGACTAGAATGGTGGAGGGGTCAGCGGACATAGTGGGGCTCTCAAAGGTTGAATTCGCGGTTGCCGGACAATCGAAACCGCCGGGTTCTTGCGTGATTGAGTGATGAATCACGACAGGTTCCCGACGCGTTACAAAGACAATAGCCGCACAAGAGCCACAGAGAATAACCGCTCCTTTGTCCCAGAGCAGCTAAATGCAGGTTTTTGCCGCAAAACATGTCAGAAAAATGGATGGCCCCGGCCGTTTTGGGGCAGACTCGATGCTTTTCAACAGTACGACAAGGCTTCCCCATGACCTCTGCGTCCTCGGTTGATGAGCAACGATTCCGTAAACTCCTGAGCCGCAACGTCAGCCTGCCGCTGGGTGTCGGCGTCATCAGTGCGGTTTTCTTCGTTTCGCTGATCACCTACCTGCTGTCGGTGATTCAGTGGGTCCAGCACACCGACCGGGTGATCAATAATGCCAATGAGGCGATAAAGCTGACCGTCGATCTGGAAACCGGCATGCGTGGGTTCCTGCTCAGTGGCGACGAACATTTCCTCGATCCCTACGAGACGGCCAAGCCCAGAATCGCCGTCGCGCTCAATACCTTGCTTGAATTGACCGCCGACAATCCGGTCCAGACCGATCGTCTGCGCCGGCTCCAGGCCTTGCAGACAGAATGGGCCAATTACGCGCAATCGATGATCGATCTGCAGCGCGCCAGCGGTGACTACCGTGGCGTCGTCAAGGCCGGACGCGGCAAACGGCTGACCGATGAGATCCGCAAGCAGTTCGAAGACGTTATCGACCTGGAGCAGCAGTTGCGTGCCACTCGTAACGAGGAAGTGCGCCGCACCACGATCTGGAGCATCGCCCTTTATCTGCTGTTCGTGGCCGCTATCAGCGGGTTGCTGGCCTACATTGGCCGTCGGGACTTGCTCAAACTGTCGCAAAGTTACAGCACCAATCTCGCCGGACAACAGGCCAGTGCCCGGCGCCTGGAACAGCAAGCCTGGTTACGTAACGGCCAGACCGAACTGGCCGAGCAAGTCCTGGGGCAGCTATCTCTCAATGTGTTGGGGCGCAACATTTTGCAGTTCTGTGCCCAATATTTAGGCACGGCTGTCGCGGCGATCTATGTCCGTGAGGATCATGGTGGCCTGAAGCGTATCGCGTCTTACGGTTTCTCCCGGGAACAGGAAGCGCTTGAACAGCTGATCTACAGTGGCGAAGGGATTGTCGGCCAGGTGGCGCAACAGGCGCGTTTGATTCGTCTGGATAACGTTCCCGGCGACTACTTCAAAGTCAGCTCCGGCCTGGGCGAAGGTTTACCGCACAGCGTGCTGGTGGTGCCGACCAGCGACGACGATCGGGTCAATGGTGTGATCGAACTGGGGTTCCTGCGCCCGCTGTCGGATCGCGATGTCGAACTGCTCGAATTGATTGCCGGTAACATCGGCACCTCGATCGAGGCCGCCCGCTATCGCCAGCGCTTGCAGGAAGTGCTGGCCGAAGCCCAGCAACTCAACGAAGAGCTGCAAGTTCAGCAAGAAGAACTCAAGACCGCCAACGAGGAGCTGGAAGAGCAGTCGCGGATTCTCAAGGAATCCCAGACTCACTTGGAAACCCAGCAGGTAGCGCTGGAGCAAACCAACGAACAACTCGCCGAGCAGGGGCAGATCCTGGCCGCGCAACGCGATGCCATGGACCTGAAGAACACCGAACTGAATCTGGCTCAAGTTGAGCTCGAAGCGCGCGCCGAAGAATTGCAGCGCTCAAGCAAATACAAGTCCGAATTCCTCGCCAACATGTCCCACGAACTGCGCACGCCGCTGAACAGTTCATTGATTCTGGCCAAACTGCTGGCGGAAAACCCGCAGGAAAACCTCAGCGCCGAGCAGGTCAAGTTCGCCGAGTCGATCTATTCCGCTGGTAATGACTTGCTTAACCTGATCAACGACATTCTCGACATTTCCAAGGTCGAGGCCGGCAAGCTTGAGGTACGTCCGGAGAACACCAGTGTTGCGCGTCTGGTGGAAGGCCTGCGAGGCATGTTCCAGCCATTGGCTGCGCAAAAGAACCTGGATCTGCAGATCCAGTTGCAGGCCGATGCACCGCTGATGCTGCTCACCGATCGCCAGCGGCTGGAGCAAGTGATCAAGAATCTGCTGTCCAACGCGGTGAAGTTCACCGAAAAGGGCACCGTCAACCTGAGCGTCGCTGCTCAGCCGGGCAACGGCATCGCTTTTATTGTCCGCGATTCGGGCATCGGTATTGCGCCGGATCAGCAGGAAAGCATTTTCGAAGCCTTCCGTCAGGCCGATGGCACCATCAATCGTCGTTACGGCGGCACCGGCCTGGGTTTGTCGATTTCGCGTGATCTGGCCATCTTGTTGGGCGGCTCGATCAGTGTGACCAGTAGGCCTGGGCAGGGCAGTGTGTTCACCCTGGTGCTACCGCAGCAATACGTCGAGCCGGGCGACGGGCCTGTCGATGCGATGGAAGCCACGCCGGTTGTCATGCCCCCAAGCGCCATGGTTGCTGCGCCTGGGCCGCTGATTGCCGCCGTCGATATTCCGCGTTTCGACGATGATCGCAACAAGGCGCCATTCGCTACTCGCTGCATCCTGGTCGTGGAGGATGAGCCAAACTTTGCGCACATTCTTTACGATCTGGCCCATGAACTGGGTTACCAGTGCCTGGTGGCCCACGGCGCCGACGAAGGCTACGACCTGGCCATGCAGTTCCTCCCTGATGCGATTCTGCTGGACATGCGCCTGCCGGATCACTCCGGGCTGACGGTATTGCAGCGCCTGAAAGAACATGCCGAAACCCGGCACATCCCGGTGCACGTGATTTCGGTCGAAGACCGTGTCGAGGCGGCCATGCACATGGGCGCCATCGGTTATGCGGTCAAGCCCACCACCCGCGAGGAGCTCAAGGATGTATTTGCCCGCCTCGAAGCCAAACTGACGCAGAAGGTCAAACGGGTCTTGCTGGTTGAAGACGACGATGTGCAACGCGACAGCATCGCCCGGCTGATCGGCGACGAGGACATTGAAATCACCGCTGTCGGCCTGGCGCAGGATGCGCTGGACTTGCTGCGCACCACGATTTTCGACTGCATGATCATCGACCTGAAGCTGCCAGACATGCTCGGCAACGACTTGCTCAAACGCATGTCCACCGAGGATATCTGCTCGTTC
Organism: Pseudomonas sp. GM79; assembly: GCF_000282495.1. Taxonomy (GTDB): domain Bacteria; phylum Pseudomonadota; class Gammaproteobacteria; order Pseudomonadales; family Pseudomonadaceae; genus Aquipseudomonas. The sequence goes on along the minus strand of NZ_AKJE01000032.1, from coordinate 73,798 downwards.
CCGCCGGTGATCGTCTATACCGGACGTAACCTGACCCGGGACGAAGAGACCGAGCTGCGCAAGTATTCGCGTTCGATCATCATCAAGGGCGCGCGCTCGCCCGAGCGGTTGTTGGACGAAGTGACACTTTTTCTGCACAAGGTCGAATCCCGCTTGTCTCAGGAGCGTCAGACGATGCTCAAGATCGCCCGCAGCCGCGACAAGGTTTTCGAGGGCCGTAAAGTGCTGTTGGTGGACGACGATGTACGCAACATCTTCGCCCTCACCAGTGCATTGGAGCAAAAGGGCGCCGTCGTGGTCATTGGCCGCACCGGCCGTGAGGCGATCGAGAAATTGAATGAAGTCGAGGACATTGACCTGGTGCTGATGGACGTGATGATGCCGGAAATGGATGGTTTCGAAGCCACCCTCGAAATCCGCAAGGACCCGCGCTGGCGCAAGCTGCCGATCATTGCGGTGACGGCCAAGGCGATGAAGGACGATCAGGAGCGCTGCTTGCAGGCCGGTTCCAACGACTACCTGGCCAAGCCTATCGACCTGGACCGCCTGTTCTCTTTGATTCGTGTGTGGTTACCGAAGATGGAACGAATCTAGTGGAGCGCGGCACCGACATCGAATTGCGCTTATTGATCGAGGCGATCTACCTCAAGTACAGCTACGATTTTCGCGATTACTCCAGCGCGTCGATCAAACGCCGGGTCAATCACGCCTTGAGTCAGTTCGAGTGCAAAACCATCTCGGCGCTGCAAGAGAAGGTTCTGCATGATCCGTCCGCGTTCATGCAATTGCTGCAATTGCTGACGATTCCGGTCAGTGAAATGTTCCGCGACCCTTCGCATTTCCTGGCGCTACGTCAGGAAGTGGTGCCACTGCTCAAGACTTATCCGTCGATCAAGGTCTGGATCGCCGGTTGCAGCACTGGTGAAGAGGTCTATTCGATGGCGATTCTGCTGCGCGAAGAAGGCCTGCTGGATCGCACCATCCTCTATGCCACCGACATCAACCCGCACTCGCTGGATAAAGCGCGGCAAGGGATTTTCTCCCTGGAGAACGTCCGGGCCTACACTCACAACTACCAGCAGGCCGGTGGTCAGCGGTCGTTCGCCGATTACTACACGGCGGCCTATGGTTATGCGATTTTCGACAAGAGCCTGTGCGACAACGTGACCTTCGCCGATCACAGCCTGGCCACCGACAGTGTGTTCTCGGAAACTCAATTAATTTCATGTCGTAATGTATTGATTTATTTCAATAAAAAGCTTCAGGGTCGTGCATTGGGCTTGTTTCACGAATCGCTGTGTCATCGGGGTTTTCTGGCACTGGGCAGTAAGGAAACCCTGGATTTCTCGGCCTATGGCAATCAATTTGAAGCATTGGTCAAACCAGAACGGATCTATCGCAAATCATGAATAGGGCAGTGCTGGATACTCATCGGCTGGATCTTCGCGGCATTGGCCGTCTGTTTGTCGAGCTGGAACGAATCGCATGTTAAGTAATGTCCTGGCCAAATTACTGATCGTCGACGACCTGCCGGAAAACCTTCTGGCGCTCGATGCATTGATCAGGCGTGAAGACCGTATCGTCTACAAAGCCCTGTCCGCCGACGAAGCCTTGTCGCTGTTGCTGCAGCATGAATTCGCCATGGCCATTCTTGATGTGCAGATGCCCGGCATGAACGGCTTCGAGCTGGCCGAGTTGATGCGCGGCACGGAAAAAACCAAAAACATCCCGATTGTGTTCGTCAGCGCCGCCGGCCGCGAGCTTAATTACGCGTTCAAGGGCTATGAAAGCGGTGCGGTAGACTTCTTGCACAAGCCGCTGGATGTTCATGCGGTCAAGAGCAAGGTCAATGTCTTCGTCGACCTGTATCGCCAGAGCAAAGCGATGAAGCATCAGGTCGAAGCGCTGGAGCAAAGTCGACGGGAGCAGGAGGCGCTGCTCAAACAGTTGCAGAACACCCAGAATGAGCTGGAGCAGGCGGTGCGCATGCGTGATGACTTCATGTCTATCGTGGCCCACGAAGTCCGTACGCCGCTCAATGGCCTGATTCTCGAAACCCAGTTGCGTAAAATGCACCTGGCCCGCAATAACGCCGCGGCATTCACGCTGGACAAGATGCACGCCATGGTCGACCGCGACGAGCGGCAGATCAAAAGCCTGATCCGCCTGATCGAAGACATGCTCGATGTGTCGCGGATCCGCACCGGCAAGCTGTCGATCCGCCCCAGTCGGTTTGACCTTGTACAACTGGTGAACAATCTTCTGCAAAACTTTGCCCCGCAGGTCGAGGCCGCAGAGTCGTCGGTGACCTTGACGGCCGAGCAGCCGGTGATGGGGCACTGGGACGAATTCCGTATCGAACAAGTGGTCTCCAACTTGTTGACCAATGCGCTGCGTTATGGCGCCAAGAGCCTGATCGACGTACGCGTGTACAATCAGGACGGGCAAGCGTGGGTTGAGGTTCAGGATCGCGGTATCGGGATCAGTGAAGAGGATCAGCAGCGCATTTTTCAGCAGTTCGAACGGGTTTGCGCCAAGGCCGTTGTAGCGGGACTGGGCCTTGGGTTATTTATTTCGGAGCAGATTGTCGCCGCCCACGGTGGCTCCATCACCGTCGAGAGCCGGATTGGCGAAGGCGCCTTGTTTCGCGTTTGTCTGCCGCTGCAGGAAAACAGCCCGATTAACGCAACCTCTGAGTGACCGCACGGTCGTATCAGCAGCTATTGACCGAACAAAGGCTTTCCATGAGTGAAGATGCACAAGATGTGGTACTGATCGTCGAGGATGACCCTTCGATCTTGATGGTGCTGTCTGCTTACTTGTCGGGTGAGGGGTACCGGGTGCTGCAAGCCGAAAACGGCGAGCAGGCCTTTGAAATTCTGGCGAGCAAGCCGCATCTGGACATGATGATCACCGACTTCCGCTTACCGGGGGGAATCACTGGCGTGCAGATCGCCGAACCCGCCGTGAAGCTGCGACCGGAGCTCAAGGTCATTTTCATCAGCGGCTACCCGCAGGAAATTCGCGAGACCGACAGCCCGATCACCCGCAAAGCGCCGATCCTGGGCAAGCCGTTCGATCTGGATGTGCTGCAACAGATTATGCAGGACATGCTGTCCTGAAGACGGCGGGCCCCCGTAGGAGCTGCCGCAGGCTGCGATCTTTTGATCTTTTGATCTTTTGATCTTTTTGCGCTTGCGCGACGGCCCAGGATCAAAAGATCGCAGCCTTCGGCAGCTCCTACACGAGAATCTCTCAGATTCTGATCATCTCCCGCACCTTCGCCGTCAACAAATCGAAGGTGAACGGCTTGGTGATCATCTGCATGCCGGGGTCAAGAAAGCCACCGCGCACGGCGGCGTGTTCGGCATACCCGGTGATGAACAATACCTTGAGATCAGGCCGATACTGCCGGCCGATTTCCGCCAGTTGCCGGCCGTTCATGCCCGGCAGCCCCACGTCGCTGATCAACAGGTCGATTCGCTGACCGGAGTCGAGAATCGGCACGGCGCTGTCGGCGTCGCACGCTTCAACAAAGGCGTAGCCCAATTCACTCAATACGGCACTGACCAGAACTCGCACGGCGGGATCGTCCTCGACGATCAGCACGGTTTCGCCGTCTCGGGCGTAAGGAGCGTGTTGGGCATCGATTTGGGTGTCCTGGACCAATTCGCCGCTGAAACGCGGCAAAAACAGACTGACCGTGGTGCCTTTTCCGACTTCACTGTGAATGCTCGCATGGCCGCCGGACTGCTTGCTGAAACCGTAAATCATCGACAACCCCAGGCCCGTGCCCTGGCCAATGGGTTTGGTCGTGAAGAAGGGATCAAAGGCCCGGTTGATGGTGCTTTGCGGCATGCCGTAACCGGTATCGGTGACGCTCAGGACGATGTAATCGCCCGGTTGCAGATTGCTGTGTGCCGCGGTGAACCCTGTATCCAGATGCTGATTGGAGGTTTTGACCAGCAGCTTTCCGCCGTCGGGCATGGCATCCCGGGCGTTGAGCACCAGGTTGAGCAGGGCGCTTTCGAGTTGGTTGGGGTCTGCCTCGGCGACCCACAGTTGCTCGTCCAGCTGCATTTCCAGGTGAATGCTCTCGTTGATGCTGCGTAGCAACAGCTCGCCCATGGACACCACAAGGGTGTTCATCTGCACCGGTTTTGAATCCAGCGACTGACGCCGAGAGAACGCTAGCAGACGATGCGTCAGGCCCGCCGCGCGGTTGGCGGAGGTCACTCCAAGATCGATCAGACTGTCCAGGTCTTCGGTGCGTCCGCGCGCCAGGCGTCGACGCAGCAGTTCCAGGCTGCCGATGATGCCGGTCAGCATATTGTTGAAGTCGTGGGCAATGCCGCCGGTGAGTTGGCCGACCGCTTCCATTTTCTGCGACTGCCTGAGGACCTCCTCGTTGAGGCGCAGTTGTGCGGTGCGTTCCTCGACCTGTTGCTCGAGGGTTTCCAGCGTGTTTTGCAGGCGCAGTTCACTTTGGCTCAGATCAATCAACCGGTCCCTGGCTTCATACTGCCGTCGTCGCCCGCGCAACGCCGTGGTGACCAGGCTGATCAGCGTGACCGGATGGAACGGGCGCTCAAGGAAAGTCACGTTGCCCAACTGCGAACCGAGTCGCGACGCAGGGTTCTGCTCCGGGCCACCGTGGTGGGTCAGCAGCACGATCGGCAGATCCGACCACGCCGGTTGCTGTTCGATCAGACCCAGCAGCGGTTCAAGGTCGGCGCCCAATAAGGCCTCGGAAGCAATCACCAGCAGGCCGGCACCTAGCGACAGCTCATTGCACAACGCGCCCAGATCCCGGGTGATGACCCCGTCGACCCCTGCCTCGTTGAGCATCATCAGCGCGATCTGGCTGTCGCGTCCCAACGGCGCAAGAATGATCGCACGCTCGGACATTGCCTCCATGACCGTCACTGGGCATCTTCCTCAAGCAGCGGATTGCTCGCGCCCAGGTAAGTGGGCACGCCACGCAATACACCCTGGAATGCATCCAGTGGTTTACCGATGGTCATGCCCTGGCTGCTGATGCGGTATTCGCGGATGGTCGATTCGTGGCTGCCGGTACGTTTTTTGATGATCGAGATCGCTCGGCGTACCTTGCCCAGGGCTTCGAAGTAGCGCAGCAGAATGACCGTGTCGGCGAGATAGGTAATGTCGACGGGGGCCTGCATGTCACCGACCAGCCCATGCTGGGCGACGGTCATGAATGTCGCGGCGCCTTGGCGATTGAGGTACAGCAGCAACTCGTGCATGTGCAGCACCAGCGCATTTTCCTCGGGCATCGCCGCCTGATAGCCGTTGATACTGTCGATCACCACGGTTTTGATATTGCGTTCATCAACACAACGACGAACCCGGTAGGAGAACTCGCCGGGGGACAATTCGGCGGCGTCCACTTGCTCGATCAGCAAGTTGCCGGTGTCTTCCAGTGCCTTCAGGTCGATGCCGATGTTTTTCATCCGCTCGAACAGCAGCCCCAACTCTTCATCGAAAATGAACAACGCAGCCTTTTCGCCACGGGCCACTGCCGCAGCGGCGAAGATCATCGAGATCAGGGATTTGCCGGTACCGGCCGGGCCGAGGATCAGGGTGCTGGACCCCGTCTCGATACCGCCACCGAGCAGGGCATCCATTTCCGGGATGCCACTGGTCAATTGCTGGCGGATATAGCGCCCGCGATGTTCGGCCGCCACCAGGCGCGGGAAGACATGCACGCCGTCACCCATGATGGTGAAGTCATGGAAACCACCCCGGTACTTCTGGCCGCGATACTTCACCACGCGAATGCGCCGGCGTTCGGCGCCGTAGTTGGGCGTCAATTCTTCGAGACGAATCACCCCGTGGGCCACACTGTGCACGGTTTTGTCGAGGGCTTCGGTGGTCAGGTCATCCAGCAGTAGCACTGTGGCCTCGTAGCGCACGAAGTAATGCTTGATGGCCAGAATCTGTCGGCGGTAGCGCAAAGAGCTTTGGGCCAACAGGCGGATTTCGGACAGGCTGTCGACCACGACGCGGGTCGGTTTGACCCGTTCGACCGCCTCGAAAATCTGTTTGGTGGCTTCGCCCAGCTCCAGGTCCGAGGAATACAGCAGACTCTGCTGTTGCTCGGCATTGAGCAGGCTTTCCGGCGGCGTCAGCTCGAAGATGTGGATGTTCTCATCGAGCTCCCAGCCGTGGGACAACGCCCCTTGGCGCAGCTCGCGCTCGGTTTCCGACAGGGTGATGTACAACGAGCGCTCGCCGGCACGGGCGCCAGCCAGCAAAAAATGCAATGCGACGGTGGTTTTGCCGGTTCCGGGTTCACCCTCCAGCAAGAACACGTGGCCGCGGGACAATCCACCGGCCAGGATGTCATCCAGACCTTCAATGCCGGTGGCGGCTTTTGCACTGATCAACTCGTTAGATGTAGACAAGAAATGCCCTCTCATGACTAGGGGAAGCGAGGCAGCAGGCTTGACGTGCCTGAATGGACTGCCTGATCACTTGACCCTTCGCCGAGACGGCGGTTCAACCTTTTGTTGCTCTGATTTGTAGCAGCGCCCACAGGCGCGTAGGAGCTGCCGAAGGCTGCGATCTTTTGATCTTGATTTTCGATCTTTCGATCTTGATTAAAGCCCTTGCTGCAACGCCGGATCATCCGGATTGAGCTGCTCCAGCTGTGCCAACAGAATCTGTACGTTCTGCAACTGACCGCTTTCCTTCCAATAGTTGATCAAGAGCACCCGCGCCTTGCGGTCGGCCGGGTGGCGCTGAACGATTTCCTGCAGCTGGCTCTGCGCCGCTTCCAGCTCTTGCTCAGCATGCAGCGTGGTGGCCAGGTCGTAGCGGTAATCCTTGTTGTCGGGCTCAAGCTCCACGGCTTTGGACAACCCGAGCAGGGCGAACTCACTTTGCCCGTGATGCAGCAACCATAGCCCCAGCGCATGTTGCAGGTAGGCCGAGTCAGGCTGGGCCTTTAGCTGCTTCGCCAACAATTGCCTGGCAGCATCGCTTTGGCCCTGTTTATCCAGCACTTCGATCTGCATCACCAGTGCCGGCAGGTTGCCGGGCTCCAGTTGCAACGTGCGCTCCAAGGCCTGCTGCGCTTCCTTCAGCTCGGCATTGTGCAAGTGCAGGCGCGCCTGTTGATAGTGGATCTCGGCCGTTTCCGGCTGACCCTTGAGGAGTTGCTCCCAAGCATCGATGGCTTGCTCCAAAGGACCAAAGTACAACCCCAGTTCATCCGGCGTCAGGCCCAGCAAAGCGTTGACCGCGGCAAACCGGACGCTCGGATCGCTGTCATCGAGCAAGGGCCCCAGCAACAGACTGCGCTGACCACTGGGCACTAGCCCGCTGATGCTTTTAATCGCCGCGATGCGCACATCCGCCGAGGGATGTTGCAGGTCCGCATCCGCCAGTTTCAGGGCTTGCGGGCTTGGGTAGTTGGGCAGTTCGGCATGCAGCCAGACACGGCGCTTGGTCGACAGGTCAGGGCGGCCCAATTGCTGATAGAGCACCCGCGCCGCCCCCGGTTGACCCGCGCGCGCCTGGGCCAGTGCTTCGCTGTAGCCATGCTTGATCGCTGCTGGCACCACCGGCGTCGTGCTCCGCAGGAAAAACCAGGCGAGGACGAGGGCAAACAATACACAGAGGCTGATGAGCAAGTAGCGGCGGGACTGAGGCATGCAGGAATCCGGGGGCTGGCAGGCTTTTGCAAAGCCACCAGCTTCGGTCAGGCCGGGCTGTGAGTCAAACCCAAGCTTAGTTCAGCACGTAGTCGACGGGCTCAAGGGCGGGTGGCAACTCGGTTTGCCCCAGTGCTGCCAGCACTTCGCGCTCCAGCATGCGCACAATTGCATTGCACGGCAGATCGTTCTCATCGAAGCCGAACGGGTCTTCCAGATCGTCGCCGATTTCGTCGAGGCCAAAAAAGGTGTAGCTGACAATGGCGGTGATCACCGGTGTCAGCCAGCCAAGGGGTTCGGCCATGGCAAATGGCAACAGGATGCAGAACAGATAAATGGTGCGGTGCAGCAACAGGGTGTAAGGGAAGGGCAGTGGCGTGCTTTTGATTCGCTCACAACTGGCCTGGACCTGGCTGAGGCTGACCAGTCGGCTTTCCAGTTGGGTATTGCGCCATTCACTGATCTGGCCGCGCTCGGCCAGCGCTGAGCACCGAGCACCGATTCGCTGCAAGAGTGCGTCGGTGATGTTCGGGTGCTTTGCGTCTACGGCATCTTGCGTCCACGGTTTGATCGCGCTGATCTCGTTTTCAAAGCGCAGGCGGGCGATCAAGCCATGGGCGAAGCCGCAGAGTTCACGCAGCAGAAGTTCACGTTCGGCCGCCGCCATCAATCCTTGGGTTTCGCGAATCAACGAGCGTACTTCGATGATCAGTTGCCCCAGTTGCTTGCGACCCTCCCACCAGCGGTCATAGCAAGCGTTGTTGCGAAAGCTCATGAAGATCGACAGCGCCAACCCCAGCAGGGTGAAGGGGGTGGCATTGACCTTGGAAAAATAGGCCGGGTGCCAAGTCTCCACCAAGACAATGACCGACGCGAGCAGGGTCACCAATAAACTGCGCAAGGCAATGCGCTTGGCAATCGAGCCTTTAAGGGAAAACAGCATGCCGATCAGATTCGGCTTGGGACGCACAATCATGGGCAGCAACTTTATATAGAGAGTGGCGCTTGCGCAGCAGTGTCAGCCTAAGGGGTGGAGGAAGGGCCGTCCAATTGCTATGGCTGACGAGCTAATCGACAGGCTCTATCAAGGTAAGCGTATTTATCGGCGAATTTGCCTACAGGTTTTGTCGACACCGAAACCTGTCGAGGCACTGAAGCAATGACTACGCTTGCTGGAGATGACTCAATGAGCGCTCCCATGCAGCCACTGCTTCAATATTTCAAGGCGATACTCAACCCCGGACGAGAGGTGCTGCTGTTCGCCCTGAGAACCATTGTGGCCGGACTGCTGACATTGTATCTGGCCTTCCTGTTCGACCTTGAACAGCCCAAGTGGTCGATCATGGCGGTGGTCATCGTCAGCCAGCCATTGGGCGGCATGGCCCTGGCCCGAAGTTTCGGCCAGGTCATCGGCACCACGCTCGGAGCAGTGGTGGCGGTGTTGATCATGGCGATCTTTCCCCAGGCGCCCCTGCCTTTCATCCTCACCCTGGCCTTGTGGTTGGCATTCTGTACCGCCGGCGGCACCTTGTTGCGTTACACCAGTTCCCAGGCATTTGTCCTGAGCGGGTACACGGCGGTGGTCGTGGCGCTGCTGGCGGTGCCCGATCAGGAGGGCACGTTCCTGCTGGCCGTCACTCGTGTGACCGAGACGCTTTTGGCGGTGGCTTGCGTGTGCGTGGTCAGCCTTCTCACGGCGCGGCCGGAAGCGGTGGCGCGGGATTACTTCGCCAAGATCGATCAGGTCATCAAGCTGCTCGCGACCCACGCTGCTGCCGTCATCCGAACCGAAGAAAGCGAGGCCGATTTCCATCGGCGGCAAATGCAACTGCTCGGCGCAATCAGTGCTCTGGAGGGGGTACGTCGGCATTTATATTACGATGCGCCACGATTGCGCAGCGCCAATAGTCTGGTGCAGTTGCTTGGCAATCAACTGGTGCTGCTGACTTCGCGGTTGACGGCCCTGCGTCACCAGAGGCTACTGCTCACCGAACGCTGGGAAGGCGCGTTGCCGGAAGAGATACAGCGTTTGCGCGCCGAAGAACTGGCGTTTCTCGATGAGTTGGCCCTGCAAGGGCGTTCGCTGTCGACCGAGGCACGGCACCATTTCGCCGCGCTGCAACAGCGTTTCGATGACCAGGCCTACAAGGCCGAACAACTCACCGAGACGATGCCTGCCACGCTGCGTTCATTGGCCTGGGCACTGCGCTGGGAGCAGGCACGGATGCTGGAGCAACTGGCGCAGATTCTGGAACTGAGCGACGCGATTCAGGAAGGGCGTGAAGCCAGTTGCGTGTTCCGTGGCCAGGAAAATCCGCTGCATTTGGACTTCGCTTTGGCGGCAATGAATGCAATCCGGGCATTTGCCGCGTTGCTGGTGGCCGGTCTGATCTGGATCGAGACCGCTTGGGACGGGGCCCGTGGCGGGATGATTGTGGTGGGGATTCTCTGTTCGCTGATGGCGACTTTTCCGCGACCGTTACTGGCCGCGCAAAGCTTTGCCAGGGGGCAGGGGCTGGCTTTGGTGGTGTCAGCGCTCTATCTGTTCATGCTGATACCGATGATCAGTGACTTCGAGTTGCTCGCCTTGTTGCTTGCCCCATTGCTGTATGCCGTCGCGGTGGGGCTAGCCAGTCCGTCAACCACGGGTACAGGCATTGGTCTTGGACTGACGACCATTCTGTTGCTGGGTCCGCAAAACACAGAAATCGGCCAGAACAGTGCCATTCAGTGGTTCGAGTTTGCCGGTGCGTATGTCAGCGCCTCCGCGCTGGCGCTCAGTGTCTACGCCTTGATTTTCCCGTTCAGGCCCGTTTTGCGGATACGCCGGCTGTTCAATGAAAACTGCGAGCAGGTTTACGCGTTGCTGAAGAAGCCGGCCACCGATGAACAGCAATTTACGTTTGAAAGCCGAATGGTCGATCGCCTGACCATGATGCTGGGACTATTGCCGGCGACCAACGACAAGCACTCCAGCGAGCTGTTCGAAGTCAGCCTTGGGTGCATGGCACTGGGTGTTGCCTTGAACCAGCTCAGGCAACAGGGGCAAAGCAACACGTTGCTGAGTACAGAACAGCAAAACCGTTTGCTGGCAGCCGTGCGTGAGACAGGACGATTGATCTCTGGACGGCCCGGGATTGACCTTGAGCAGTTGCTCGGAAACTTGCGTGTCTTGGGCGATGAAATGGACGACTTGCATTTAGACGTTCATGAACACCTGTGGTCGGTATTCAGGATGCGCGTGGCGTTGTTGATCGTGGTGTCGTTTCTGGAGCGACATCGCAAATACTTTCAACCCGCCCAAACGGAAGGAGAGCCGGCCCTTGCCCATTGATTTTGAATTGGGTGGTGTCTACTTGCCCCCGATTGCCCAGGCGTTACTGCTGGCCCTGCCGATTTTCCTGCTGCTGGACTGGGTCTTGCGCCGCGTTGGCGTGCTGCGTTTTGTCTGGCATGAAGCCTTGTTCGAAGGCGCGTTGTACGCGTGTGTTTGCGCAACGCTGATTCTGGTGATGGGAGCTTGATGCCTTGAAGAAGATCCTTGCCCGACTCGTGACTGTGACGGTGGTATTGCTGGCTTTCGTGCTCGGCTGGTTCGCCTGGGAACATTATACCCGCGCCCCCTGGACTCGGGATGCGCGGGTTCGCGCCGATGTAGTGACATTGTCCGCCGATGTCTCGGGGCGCATCGTCAGCCTGAGCGTTCAAGACAACCAGCATGTTACGAAAGGCCAGTTGCTGCTGGAAATCGACCCGGCTCGTTATACGCTGGCGGTGGAGCATGCCAAGCGTGCGGTGGAAGTCGCAAAAGCCACGCTGGGCCAATCCGAAGCGACGATTGTCTCCAGCGAAGCGCTGCTCAGGCAGCGCCAAAGCGAAGAGCGGCGCCGTCGAACCCTAAAACAGGGTTTCGCGATCTCCGGCGAAGAATGGGAAAAATCCAGTACCGAAGTGGCAGTGGCGCAGGCGGAGCTGTTGCGCAATCAGGCCAATCTGGGCCTGGCACAAGCCAATGTGCAGCTGGCGATCGCCGCATTGACCCAGGCCGAACTGGACTTGCAGCGCACACGGGTCGTAGCGCCTGTCAGTGGTTATGTAACCAACCTGCTGACTCGCCAGGGTGATTACGCCACTGCTGGAGGGGCGTTATTGGCACTGGTGGACAGCGACTCGTTTTATATCAGCGGCTACTTTGAAGAAACAAAACTGCCACGAATCGAGGAGGGCGACCGGGTAAAGGTCGAGTTGATGAGCGGCGAGACCTTCGGCGGCACCGTGCAGAGCATCGCTTTTGCTATCGCCGACCGCGAGAACTTACCCGGCAGTCGCCTGCTGGCCAATATCAACCCCAGTTACACCTGGGTGAAGCTAGCGCAACGGGTGCCGGTGCGGATTCAGATCGACGCCGACTATGTCGCCAAAAACCGCCTGCGTGCCGGGACCACGGCTACGGTAACCATCATGGAAAACGGCGATAGCAAGGCAACCCACTAACCCCCTGTGGGAGCGGGCTTGCTCGCGAAGAGGCCGGCACATCCAATAGATATTCTGCGGCTGATACATCGCATTCGCGAGCAAGCCCGCTCCCACAGGGGGCGTGGTGACTCCAGCACGGTGCGCAGCCCAAAAAAAGCCCCGCGACCGAATGAGGCGCGGGGCAAAAGAATTGGTTGGTTGCGGCCAACCAAAGGAGCTCTTTGAAACGTTACTTGCTGGCGACCGTCTCTGGTTGCCAGCCGCCGCCAAGGGCTTTGTAGATCGCGACAATGCCGCGATACAAATCGACTTCGGCCTGGGCCTGGGTGTCTTCGGCTGCGAGGCGCTCACGCTGGGCATCAAGCAACACGAGGAAGTCCACGGTGCCTTCGCGGTAGCGAATGTCGGCCAGGTCCGCGGCGGCGCGGCTTGATTCGCTCTGACGAATCAGCGAGATCAGGCGCTGCTGACGTTTGCCGTAATCGCTGAAGGCGTTTTCCGACTCTTCCAGCGCCAGCAGCACCTGCTGCTCGTAGGTCGCCAGAGCGCCTTCGGCTTCAGCATCGGCGCCGCGTAAACGGGCTCGCACGCTACCCAGGTCAAACGCCGCCCAGGTGATGCTTGGGCCCAGTGCCCAAGCGTTGGCCGCCGAGGAACCGATCTGCGATCCGCGCCCGGCGGTGAAACCGAGGAAGCCGCTGAGGCTGACCCGTGGGAACAAGTCAGCCTTGGCCACGCCGATGCGGGCGGTGGCAGCCGCGAGTTTGCGTTCGGCGCTGCGGATGTCCGGACGCCGTTGCAGCAATTCGCCCGGATCACCAATGGGCAGGGCCTTGGCGATCGCTGGCAAGTCTTTTGGACTCAGGTCGACGGTCAGCTTGTCCGGACGCTCGCCCAGCAAAGTGGCGATGCGGTTGCGCTGACGAACCTGTTCGGCCTGCAGCTGCGGGACGCTGGCTTCGACAGAGGCCAGGCGTGCATCGGCGCGAACCACGTCCAGCTGATCGCCGACACCGGCATCACGCAGGCTTTCGGTGATCTTGCGCGATTCCTGCTGGTTGTTCAGGTTGGCCAGGGCGATCTTTTCCCGCAGCTGTGCGCCGCGCAGTTGGCCATAGGCGTCCACCAGTTCGGCAATCATGGTGACTTGCAGTTGGTAAAGATCGGCTTCGGCGGCCTGCTGTTCAGCGTCGCTGGATTCCAGGTTGCGCTGGATGCGACCGAACAAGTCCAGTTCCCAGGCCATGTCCAGGCCCAGGTCATAGCGTTCACTGCTGACCCGGTCGGTGGTCTGGCCGGGAATCTGCCCCTTGGCCAGATCACTGCTGGCGCGGCTGGTGATGGTCGGCATGGCGTCATTGCTGGCGTCATCGCGAATCGCCCGGGCCGCTTTCCAGCGAGCGAAGGCCACGCGCAAATCACGGTTGCCTTGCAAGGATTGCGTCACCAACTGGTTGAGGGTCGGATCGTCGAACTGCTGCCACCAGATGCCTTCGAAACGAGCGCGGTCGAAGTTCTTCTGACCGGCGCTGCCATCGGTGGCGGCCGTGATGTTGGCCGCCTCCGTCGCTGGGGTTTTGTAGTCCGGGCCAACGGCGCAGGCACTCAGGGCCAGCACCAGAAGGCTCGGCAGGAAGGCTTTCAGACTCATTGTTGTGCCTCCAATTTCAGCGCCTTGGCCGCTTTGCGCGCTTCACCGCGCTCCACAAAGTTGCGAATCAGTACGTAGAACACCGGTGTCAGCAACAGACCGAAGAAGGTCACCCCGAGCATCCCGGAGAACACCGCCACACCCATGGCATGACGCATTTCAGCACCGGCACCGCTGGAGAAAACCAGAGGCACCACACCCATGATGAACGCGAAGGAGGTCATCAGGATCGGCCGCAGACGCAGACGGCAAGCTTCCAGCACCGCTGCCAGCGGGCCGAGGCCTTCTTCCTGTTTATCCTTGGCAAACTCGACGATCAGAATCGCGTTCTTACAGGCCAGTCCCACCAGTACGATCAAACCGATCTGGGTGAAGATGTTGTTGTCACCGCCCGAGGCAATCACACCGGTAATGGCCGACAGCAGGGTCATCGGTACGATCAGGATCACCGCCAGTGGCAGGCTCCAGCTTTCGTATTGAGCCGCGAGTACCAGGAACGCCAGCAGTACGCAGAGCGGGAACACGAACAGCGCCGTGTTGCCGGACAGAATCTGCTGGTAGGTCAGGTCGGTCCACTCGTAGGTCATGCCGTTGGGCAATTCGTCCTTGAGCAGTTTCTCGATGGCTTTCTCGGCCTGGCCGGAGCTGTAGCCGGGGGCTGCCGCACCGTTGATTTCAGCGGTGATGAAGCCGTTGTAGTGCATCACGCGGTCCGGCCCCGAGGTGTCGCTGACCTTGATGAAGGTCGCCAGCGGAATCATCTCGCCCCGGTTGTTACGCACTTTCAGCTGACCGATCTGGTCGGATTCGAGGCGGAACTGCTGCTCAGCCTGAACGTTGACCTGATAGGTGCGACCGAAGCGGTTGAAGTCGTTGGCATACAGCGAGCCCAGATAGATCTGCAGGGTGTCGAAGATGTCGCTGACGGCAACGCCGTGGGTCTTGGCTTTTTCCCGGTCGATGGCAGCATCGACCTGCGGCACGTTCACAGTGTAGCTGGTGAACAGGCCGGCCAGTTCCGGCACGCTGTGGCTTTTGGTGATGATGTTCATGGTTTCTTTGTACAGCTCGTCATAGCCCAGGTTGCCCCGGTCTTCGATCTGCAGGCGGAAACCGCCAATGGTGCCCAGGCCTTGTACCGGCGGCGGCGGGAAGATCGCCATGTAGGCTTCCTGAATCCCGGCGTACTGGCCGTTCAATGCACCGGCAATCGCACCAGCGGACATGCTCGGATCCTTGCGCTCGTCGAACGGTTTCAGGGTGACGAACACGATGCCGGCGTTAGGGCTGTTGGTGAAACCGTTGATCGACAGACCCGGGAAGGCCACCGCGCTTTCCACGCCAGGCTGTTTCAGGGCCAGGTCGGACATGCGCTTGATCACGTCTTCGGTACGGTCCAGGCTCGCGGCATCCGGCAGTTGCGCGAAGGCCACCAGGTATTGCTTGTCCTGGCCGGGTACGAAACCGGTCGGGGTATTGGAGAAACCGAAGAACGTCAGCACCATCAGACCGGCGTACACCAGCAAGGCGATACCGCTGCTGCGGATAACCCGGCCTACAGTGCCGACATAACCATGGCTGGCTTTGTCGAAAAAGCGGTTGAACGGACGGAACAACCAGCCACCAAAGATCTTGTCCAGAACCTTGGAGAAGCGGTCTTTCGGCGCGTCATGGCTCTTGAGCAACACGGCGGCCAGCGCCGGCGACAAAGTCAGCGAGTTGAAGGCCGAGATCACGGTCGAAATCGCAATCGTCAGGGCGAACTGTTTATAGAACTGCCCGGTCAAGCCGGAGATGAACGCGGCCGGGATAAACACCGCGCACAACACCAACGCCGTCGCGATGATCGGACCGGTCACTTCGCGCATCGCACGCTTGGTGGCTTCGACAGGGGTTAATCCGAGCCCGATGTTTCGCTCGACGTTTTCCACCACCACAATCGCATCGTCGACCACGATACCGATGGCCAGTACCAATCCGAACAGCGACAAGGCGTTCAACGAGAAGCCGAACAGGTGCATCACGGCAAACGTACCGATCAGCGAAACAGGCACTGCCACCAACGGAATGATCGAGGCGCGCCAGGTTTGCAGGAACAGGATCACCACGAGTACCACGAGGATCAGCGCTTCGAAGAGGGTGTGAACCACCGCCTCGATGGAACCGCGCACGAAGATCGTTGGGTCATAGACGATGCTGAAGTCCATGCCTTCCGGGAAGTTCTTCTTCAGCTCGGCCATTTTCTCCCGAACGTCGTTGGAGATCTGGATAGCGTTGGAGCCAGGGCGCTGGAAGATCGGGATCGCCACCGCAGGCTGGTTGTTCAGCAAGGAACGCAGGGCGTATTGGCTGGAGCCGAGTTCGACGCGGGCGATGTCTTTCAGGCGAGTGATTTCACCATTCTCACCGGAGCGAATAATGATGTTCTCGAACTCTTCCTCGGAAACCAGTCGACCTTGGGTGTTGACCGACAGCTGGAACGCGGTGGCATTCGGCGCAGGCGGAGCGCCCAGGGCACCGGCCGCCACTTGACGGTTTTGTTCACGAATCGCGGTGACCACATCGGTCGCGGTCAGGTTGCGCGAAGCGGTCTTGTTCGGATCGAGCCATACCCGCAGCGAGTAATCGCCCATACCGAACAGCTGCACATCACCGACACCGCCCAGACGCGCCAGCTCATCCTTGATGTTGAGCAAGGCGTAGTTGGACAGGTAGAGCATGTCGTAGCGTTTGTCCGGCGAGGTCAAGTGCACAACCATGGTCAGGTCGGGCGAAGCCTTGTCGACGGTGATACCGATGCGCGTCACTTCCTCGGGAAGCTTGGGCTCGGTCCGGGTCACGCGGTTCTGAACCTGCACCTGCGCGTTGTCCAGGTCGGTGCCCAGCGCGAAGGTGATGGTCAGCGTGATCTTGCCGTCGGCGGTGGACTGCGAGGACATGTACAGCATGTTCTCGACGCCGGTGATGGCTTGCTCCAAAGGAGCGGCCACGGTTTCACCGATGACTTTAGGGTTGGCGCCCGGGAAGTTGGCACGGACCACAACGGTCGGCGGCACGACTTCAGGGTATTCGCTGATCGGCAACTGGAACAGCGAGATGGCGCCGGCGATCAGGATCAGCAGCGAAAGCACCGCTGCAAAGATCGGCCGTGAAATGAAGAATTGGGAAAAATTCATCGTAGAGATCCCTTAACCGCGTGGAGTCGCAGCAGCCACTTTCACAACCGTACCCGGCGCGACCTTGGCAGGCGCGATTTGGGGCAGGTTGCTGGCTTCCAGCGCTTGTCGTTGTTGAGCCAGTGCCGCGAGGGTTTCCTGGCTGGCCATCGGGATCACTTCAGGGGTGACCGGTGAACCAGGGCGAACCCGTTGCAAGCCCTTGACGATGATGGTGTCGTCCTTGTTCAGGCCGCTGCGCACGATGCGCAGACCTTCGATCTTCGGACCCAGTTCGACGGGGCGGTAAGCCGTTTTGTTGTCGGCATCCATCACCAGCACGAACTTTTTACCCAGGTCGGTACCGACCGCTTCGTCGTTGATCAACACCGCGGAGTAAGTGCCGCTGCCCACCAGTTTCAGGCGAGCATAAAGACCCGGGGTGTAGGTGCCGTCGCTGTTGTCGAACACCGCGCGACCGCGAATGGTGCCGGTCTTCGGGTTGACCTGGTTGTCGACGAAGTTCATCTGGCCCTGGTGCGGGTTGCCGTCTTCATTGGACAGGCCGAGGTAAACCGGCGTGGTCGCGCCGCGCTGGCCCTGGCGGGCGAGCTGGGTGTATTTAAGGAATACACGCTCGTCGGCGTCGAAGTAGGCGTAGACCTTGTCGGTGGACACCACGCTGGTCAGCGCGGTGGTATCGGCGGTCACCAGGTTGCCGGCGGTGATTTCCGCACGGCTGACACGGCCGCTGATAGGCGCGGTGACGCGGGTGAAGCTCAGGTTCAGTTTGGCCAGGTCCAATTGGGCCTGGAGGGCACCGACAGCGGCGCGGGCTTCTTGAGCCGCGCTGGTGCGCGAGTCGGCGAGTTCGGCGGAAATCGCGTTGCTGGTGCGCAGACGTTCGCCGCGCTGGGATTCGTTTTCACTGCGGGTGGCGGTGGCGCGAGCTTGGGCAACCAGGGCTTCGAGGCGGCGGACCTCAGCCTGGAAGGGGCGTGGGTCGATCTGGAACAACAGGTCGCCTTTCTTGACCAACGCGCCTTCGGTGAAGGCCACATCATCGATCTGGCCAGAAACCCGTGGACGAATCTCTACCGTTTCCGGCGCTTCAAGGCGCCCGGTGAATTCGTCCCACTCGTTGACCGGTTGCTCCAGCACCTTGGCCACGCTGACTTTGGCCGCGGGCATCGTGGCGGCAGCGTCCGGGGTCTTGCCGCAGGCGCTCATCACCAGCACGGCCAACAGGGCCAAGGGGAAGCGCAAATGTTTGAGTGACTGTTCCATGGATGCATCCGCCAATGTATTGAGATGGACGGATGATGCTTGGCGGGGTTGTATGGCACGAATCGAATGAACCGAAGGTAACTATCATTCGGAATGATATAAGTTCATAGCGAGCCCTCTAGCATGCACCTTCCGTTGGCGGGCTTTCAAATGAAATGACGAAAAATCAGAGTGAATACCAGCTGGCCTGAATGTTCAGAACTAAAGTTCGCGCACTTTCCCCACAAAAGACCTGATGACAGCAGAACCGACTATCCTTTCGGATAGTGAACGCTGCACTCTTGGCAAAAAGGGACGCCATGCCAGACTATGAACGCGCCATCAGCTCCAGACCCGGCATCACATGCGGTGATCGAACCTGTCTGATCAGGCCCTGGTTACTCAGGCCCTGGCTACTCTGGATAGCTTCAATTACGGTTTTCTGTCTTTTCACGGCAACTCCCGGATACGCTGTCGAAAACGCCACGGTTACGGTGATTCAAGCGCAGGAAATCGTTTCCAGGGCCACCCTTGAAGCCGTTCGCTGGAGCGGCCCTGAATCCGGCCCGCGAGCCCTGCGGGGCAAGAGCATCGCCCTTGTCGCAGAAGATTTGCGTAACGGAGGAATCGTCGGTGTCGCGCAGGGCGCTCGCGAGGCAGCCAAGGAGATGGGCTGGACGCTGAAGATATTCGATGGCGCTGGATCATCGGCCGGGCGCGCAAAGGCCTTTTCCGATGCCCTGGCAGCGAAACCCGATGGCCTCATCCTGTGTGGCTCCGATGCCCTTGAAAACAATGCGGCGCTGATCCTCTTCGCCAACAGGGATGTGCCGGTGGTTGGCTGGCACGCCGGGGCACGCCCCGGGCCGATTGACGGCACGCCAGTGGCCATGAACGTCACGACCGACCCGCTCGAAGTGGCTCGCCTCACGGCCATGGCGGCCGTGGCACAGTCAAACGGACACGCCGGCGTGGTCATCCTGACCGACTCCAAGTACAGCATCGCCATGGCGAAAGCCAAGGCCATGGAAAACGTCATTCGGGCCTGTCGGGAATGTACGTTGCTGGAAGTGCGTGATGTCGCGATCTCCGAAAGTGGCGAGAAGATGCCGACGATCACCAAGGAGCTGCTTCAGCGCTATGGCAAGCGCTGGACCCACACGCTGGCCATCAACGACATCTATTTCGACTACTCGATTGCCTCATTGACCAGTGCCGCAATACCCAGTGACGGCATCAGCCTGTTGTCTGCCGGTGATGGCAGCGCTTCGGCTTTCTTGCGCATACAGGCAAAAACCTACCAGACCGTCACCGTGGCCGAGCCGCTCAACCTGCATGGCTGGCAAGTGATGGATGAATTGAACCGGCTGTTTGCAGGTCAGCCGGTGAGCGGCTTCGTAGCGCCGATTCACCTGGTCAATGCCGACAATATCGCCTTCGACGGCGGGAAGAAATCCCAGTACGACCCGGACAATGGCTATCGAGACATCTATCGCCAGCAATGGAATCCCTGACATTGGACGTTACTTCCCGGCTCGGACGCCGGCTATTGCCGCAATCTCTACGCGCACAGTTCACACTGGCATTTCTGACGCTGGCGCTGCTGATCCTGGCGAGTGGTGCAACTGCGGTCTACGCCTTGCGCACGTCAAACAACGGCACCCGCCAGTTGACGGAAGAACGACTGGTGCGCATGCAAAATGGGCAAGACATGCTGCAGCGTACCTTGCTGATCGAACGCCAGACCGATCAACTTCTGACAACCCGCTCCCCCGACACCCTGCGTTCAAGCTATGCGGCGACCGTCGAACAGCTTGAAGCCCTTGATCAACTGGTGCAGCAGCTGACTGCCGCGAACAGTGGCGTGGCGATACTCGACATGCATCAGTCGAGTCAGATGTTCCGCAATACCGCCAACATCGTTGCGCAGTTGCGAGAAAGCCTGCTGCAAACCGAGGTCACCTTCAAGCAAACCATGGAGGATCACACCGCCCGGTTAACCGCGACCCAGACCCGGGCCAGCCTGGAACTGGCGGTGTTACTTTTCGATCTGCCGCAGGCTGTCGACAGTAATGCTGTGCAACGGCTGCGGATCCGATATGAGCGCCTGTCACGCACCACAGGCAAGCTACCCGACGCTAATGTGGAGACGTCCGATCTCTTCTCCCTGCGCCTGAGGCTCATCAATCAGCACAACGTCATACAGCACTTCAATGAGGAACTGAAGAACGAGGCCGGGGTTCTGGTCGCGGTGGCCCGTGCGCAATCCAGTGCTTACACCGAAGACTATCGCCAAGCCCTGCAGCGCCTGGTCGAGGACTCAAATCGTAGCCAGCAATGGGTGCTGATCATGTTGGGCGCCAGCCTGGTGTTTGCCTGGTTCGTGACCCGGGTCTTCATGGGGCGTCATGTGCTCGTGCGTCTGGATGAAATAAGCCGGCAATTGCGTCAGGAGCGCACTGACCAGACGCATTTGACGATGGCGGAACATGGGAAGGACGAGATCGGCAACATGGCTCGCGCGGTGAATCAATTCCTCAAAGACCGACTTCAGCTGGAAAAAAGAACGGTCCAGTTGAGCATCGCCACAGAACGGCTCGCCTTGCAAAACAGCCGATTAGAGCAAGAAGCTGTCATCCGTGCCGGGCAAGGTCATGTCCTGGAGCTGATCGCCAGGAGCACCGAGCTTGCAGAAGTCCTCGACAGCCTGGCTCACTTGGTCGAGTCCCAACTGGAGGGGATGATGGTGTCCATCCAGGTGCTGGATGAGGATGGCAAACACCTGCTGCACGGGGCTGCGCCCAGTTTGCCGAAAACCTATAACCAACTCATTGACGGGATTGCGATCGGTCCGAACGTCGGTTCATGCGGCACCGCGGTGTATCGACGAGAACCGGTTATCGTCACCGATATCGAGCTGGATCCGCTGTGGGAGGAGTACCGTTCAGTCGCCGCGCCCTATGGATTTCGCGCGTGCTGGTCGACGCCGATTCTGTCCCATGAGCGAAAGGTATTGGGTACGTTTGCCTTGTATTCCAGCACCGTACGCAGCCCCAGCTCGACCGAGACGCGACTGATCAACATGGCGACACCTCTTGCTGGCATTGCGATAGAACGCCAACTTACCGAAAAGCGCATTCGCTATATGGGTGACCATGACGCACTGACCGGGCTGCCGAATCGCACACTGCTCGAAGACCGTCTCAAGCAGGCAATACTTTATGCTCAGCGCTACAGCCGGCTGGTGACGGTGGTGTTTCTCGATCTGGACAAATTCAAACTGGTGAATGACAGCCTTGGGCACAGTGCTGGAGACGAACTGCTGAAAACCGTCGCCCAGCGCATGCTGGAGTGTGTACGCCGCACCGACACCGTCGTGCGACTGGGTGGCGACGAGTTTGTGATCATCCTGTTCGACCAGCCCTCAGACCTCGACGGCGTTACTCCCGCCCTGCACAAAATCCAGGAAGCCATCCTGCGACCGATTCAGCTCAGCGGACATACACTCCACGTCACCTGCAGCATGGGGTTGGCCACCTATCCCGCCGACGGCAGCGATACCGACACGTTGCTCAGCAATGCGGACGCCGCCATGTACCGGGCCAAGGAGCTGGGTCGCAACAGTTACCAGTTCTATACGAGCGAGATGAATAATAAGGTTCAGGGCAAGCTCGCCATGCAAGACGGGCTTCGAAACGCACTCAACCATGACGAGTTCCTGTTGCTGTACCAGCCACAGGTGGATTTGCAGTCAGGTCAGATTATCGGCGTAGAGGCACTGATCCGCTGGCAGCACCCCGAGCTCGGCATGGTGTCTCCAATCAAATTCATTCCGCAGGCCGAAGAGACCGGGTTGATCGTGCCCATCGGCGACTGGGTGATTCATGCCGCGTGCAGACAGAACAAGGCCTGGCAGGATGCGGGCTGGCCGCCGATCACTATGTCGGTGAATATTTCAGCACGCCAGTTCATCGAAAGGGACCTGATCGACCGGGTGATGCATGCCTTGCAAGAAACCGGACTGGACCCGATGTACCTTGAGCTGGAGCTGACCGAAAGTCTGATCATGCAAGACCTTCAGCAAGCCATCAGCAAAATGAAGGAGCTGCAATCAATGGGGATCAGTCTCTCGATCGACGACTTCGGCACCGGCTACTCCAGCCTCGCAGCATTGAAAAGTTTCCCGATCGCCAGACTCAAGATCGACCAGTCTTTCGTGCGCGATCTGCCCGACAACGAGAACGACAAAGCCATCGCCACCGCAGTGATTTCGTTGGGGCACAAACTGAACCTGAAGGTCATTGCCGAAGGTGTCGAAACCGAAGAGCAGCAAACCTTCCTGCGTGAAAACGGCTGCGATGAAATTCAGGGCCACTTTTTCAGCAGCGCGGTCAGCTGCGATGAAATCAGTGTGTTACTGCGTACGCCCCGGTTGCCTCAACCGAGCCGCATTGCGAGCCCTGACTCGCTCAGGCGGAAACGCGTTGTAAAACGCCCAGGCAGTCCAATACCCGGGCGTTAATGACTCAGCGTACGGTAACAGGCTGCTGTGTCAGAAGCCGATCGCCTGGGTACTTCGCAAACCGGTAGTGACGGGGGCCATTGTCACGTCAGCTTGAAGGGCAGCTCACGCACCGGCTTACCGGTGAGGCGTGCGACCGCGTTTGCAAAGGCTGGGGCCAACGGTGGCAGGCCGGGTTCCCCCATCCCTGTGGGTGGTTCGGCGCTTGGCACGACATGAATGGAAAATTCCGGCATATCGGTGATGCGTGGAACGCTGAAGTCTGCAAAATTACTCTGTTGCACGACGCCGTCTTTCAAGGTGATGGCACCGCCCGGCAGACACATTGACAGCCCCATAAGGGCGGCACCTTGTACTTGGGCCTCAACACTGCGCGGGTTGACGACCAGGTTGCAGTGGACGCCGGCGGTCACATGGTGCAGTACCGGACGGCCGTTCTGCACCGAGGCTTCCACGACGTAAGCCACTACCGAACTGAACGACTCATGTACCGCAACGCCCCAGGCTCGGCCAGCAGGCAGCTCGCGTTTGCCGTACTCGCTCTTGTCCACCGCCAGTTGCAATGCAGCCCGATGGCGCGGACTTTGATCGGCAAACAGTTTCATCCTGTAAGCCACTGGATCTTGTTTGGTTGTTCGGGCGATCTCATCGATCACCGTCTCCATCACGAAGGCTGTGTGGGTGGAGCCCACACTGCGCCACCACAACACCGGCACGTTGAGTTTTGGGTGATGCACCGTCAGGCGCATTGGCAGTGGGTAGGGATCGCGCATGCCTTCCGTCGCCGTGGGGTCGATGCCGTTTTTCACCCGTCCCCCGAACATGGTGCCACTGATGATGGACTGTCCTACCACAACGTGGTCCCAGGCCAGCACCTTGCCGGTATCGTCAAAACCGAGACGAGCGCGGTGCAGGTGCATGGGGCGGTAGTAGCCGCCTTTGATATCATCCTCGCGGCTCCATAGCGTGCGCACCGGTACATTCAAACCGGCCATTCGCGCGGCCTTGGCCACCTCACATGCCAGCACCACAATGTCGCTGGTGGCTATGCCACGCCGGCCAAAGCCGCCGCCAGCCGTCTGCACATTAATTTGAATTTGCTCGGGCTTGAGGTTCAGTACACGTGCGGCCGCGGCGCTGTCGGCCCCGGCAAACTGGGTGCCCACCCATAACTCGCAGCGTTCTTCGGACAGTTTGACTGTGCAGTTCAACGGCTCCATTGGCGCATGGGCCAGGTAAGGAAACACGAACTCGGCGTCTAATCGATGGGGCGCTGTTTCCAGTGGCGCCATGTCCGCCTCGAAGAGCCGTGGACCAGGACGACCCGCGAGCTCCCGGTAGTCGGCCAACTGCTTTTCGCTATCGACCTTCTCAACAGTCGACGTATCCCATTGCAGTTTCAGTGCATCACGCCCTTGTTTGGCTTGCCAGTAACCGTCAGCGATGACGGTCACGCCTTCGGCCCCCCCATCAAGTGGGACGCGCAGCACTGCTTTCACGCCTTTGATGGCGCGTGCAGCGCTGTCATCTAAAGAGGAAATCCTGGCACCGAATACTGGCGGTCTGGCCACCACGGCCGTTAGTTGCCCTGGCAGTTTCATGTCGATGCCGAAATCCTGCTGGCCACTGCTCTTGGCTTTGGCATCGATGCGGGTGGTGGCATGGCCAATGATTCGGAAGTCTTTGGGGTCCTTGAGCGTGATCGTTTCGGGCACGGGCAGCGCCATCGCGGCCTCGGCCAGTTCGCCATAGCTCGCTTTGCGGCCAGCGGGGCCGAGCACCATTCCGGATTGCGTGCTCAGGCTGGCCATATCCACATTCCAGCGCGCGGCCGCCGCGGCGAGCAGCATGGCGCGAGCGCGGGCACCCAGTTCGCGGTACTGGGTATAGCTGTTCTTGATCGAATTGGAACCGCCGGTGAGGTGCATGCCAAAGAGTGGGTCCTGGTAGGCGATGTCGCTAGTACCATTGCGGCTGCGCACGAGGCTCCAGTCAGCATCAAGCTCTTCTGCAAGGATCATCGGCAGGCCAGTCTGCACGCCCTGACCGAACTCCAACCGGTTGATGGTTACGGTGACTTCCCCATTGGGCGCTATCTGCACGAATGCCGAGGGCTGCTGACTCGGCTTGAGAGGCATTGCGCGGTTGTCGCCAGGCTGTTGCGCCAGGGCCAGGTGAGGAAATGCCCCCAGCGCCAGGCCGCCTACACCAAGGATTTTCAGGAAGCTGCGGCGGGGGAGTGTGGCGGGGCCGTCGATCTGGTCGCGCTCGAGCATGTGTTGCAACACGCGGGGGAGCTCGTCCGGGTAGGTGTCGTTGAACATGGCAAGCTCCAGTCAGGCGAGGGCTTTGGCGGCATCAGCCACCGCCGCGCGGATACGAGCGTAAGTGCCACAGCGGCAGATGTTGCCAGCCATGGCCGAGTCGATCTCGGCCGCCGTGGGCTGCTTGCCCTTGGGTTGAGCCTTGAGGAAAGCCGTCGCGCTCATGATCTGGCCGCTCTGGCAATAGCCGCATTGCGCTACGTCGTGTTTGACCCATGCCTCGTGTACGGCTGTGCCAACCGGGTCGCTGCCGTTGGTTGCTGCTTCGATGGTGGTGATCTTCCTGCCCTCGGCGGCCGCGATAGGCGTGACGCAGGAACGAATGGCCTGGCCATCAAGGTGAACAGTACAAGCGCCGCACAGTGCTGCCCCGCAGCCAAACTTGGTGCCGGTCATGCCCAGCGCGTCACGCAGAGTCCAGAGAATCGGGGTGCCAGGGTCTACGTCAACCGTGTAGTCACGGCCATTGATGTTGAGGGCGCTCATAGTGGGACAGCTCTCCATGAATGAGTGGGATCCGTGTTCCGGGCGTTTGCCAACTGTAGCGCCATACTTCCTGGATCGATTGCGCGATCCGCTTCAATGATTGCCCAATTTGACGGATGAGCTGAGCGTCACGAGCGCGACCAAGACGCTTGAAACTCTTCAATCGGTGATCGAATCAGGCAATGAAAGAGGTAGATCGGGCAACTCTTTGAGCTATTGGTCAACGCATACTTCAAGCGTTGTATCTACCGAATAGGACTCGCCATGGAAAAGGATAGAAAGATTCCTGGATCAAGCTCCCAGGATCTACGAACCCTCAGTCGTCGTGATGTGCTGATCAACTCGGCCATCGTTGGCACTGGATTGGCCGTCAGCCCTTTGTCGTGGGCCACCACATCGGACCGCACACATGGCACCTTTGATGGAGGACATGCCATGCAGCAGCGCAAACTTGGCAAGCTGGTTGTCTCTGGGTTGGGCTCGGGATGCATGAGCATCAGCGCCAACTATGGCCCGCCGGCAGACAGGGCTGAAGGCATCAAGCTGATTCGCAGCGCCCATGAAAAGGGCGTCACCTTCTTTGATACGGCTGAAGTCTATGGCCCGTATACCAACGAAGATCTGGTCGGCGAGGCGCTTGCCCCTTTTCGTGATCAAGTGGTCATCGCCACCAAGTTTGGTTTCGACATCGAAGCCGGCGGTCTCAATTGCCGTCCTGAACATATCAGGGCCGTGATTGAAGGCTCACTCAAACGCCTGCGCACGGATCACATTGATCTCTACTACCAGCACCGAGTCGACCCGTCAGTGCCGATCGAAGAGGTCGCGGGTGTGATCCGGGATCTGATCAAGGAGGGCAAGGTGTTGCATTTCGGCCTCAGCGAAGCGAGCGCCAGCACGATTCGTCGGGCGCACGCAGTCCAGCCGGTGACGGCGGTTCAAACCGAGTACTCGCTGATGGAGCGAGACGTGGAGCGAAACGGCGTGCTTGCAGCGTGCGAGCAGCTCGGGATCGGTTTCGTGCCATGGGGGCCGCTAGGAATGGGCTATTTGTCTGGCACCCTGAATGGTCGAACCCGGCTCGATCCGAAGACGGACCTGCGAGCTGGATTCGACCGTTTCAGCCCTGAGAACCTGACAGCCAACACTCCGATCGTTGATTTCCTCAAGGTGTTTGCGAAACGCAAGGGCGCCACTCCCGCGCAGATCTCGCTGGCATGGCTGCTGGCCCAGAAGCCCTGGATTGTTCCGATTCCAGGTACGCGCAGACTGGATCATCTGGAAGAGAACCTGGCCTCTGTCAGCGTTCAATTGACGTCCGCAGACCTGAGTGAGATCCACACGGCGCTGTCCAGGCTCAAGGTGCACGGCGGTCGAATGAATGAAATGCAGATGCGTGTTGTCGATGAGACAGATTCTGTCATTTTAGGCAATGAATACGCCGATTGATGCAGCAACCAAAAGGAGAGGCTCGACACAATAGGTACTCGTTAGAAAAGGAACAATCACATGACTGAGAAACAAGTTTGGTTTATCACCGGTGCTGGCCGTGGACTGGGTGTAGACATCGCCAAAGCGGCACTCGCTGCCGGACATGCCGTCGTTGCGACCGGCCGTGATGCCGGGAAAGTGCTGGCGGCAATCGGCGAGCATGAAGACTTGCTGACCCTCAAGCTCGACGTTACCCGTCCCGATGATGCCCAAGACGCGGTCAAGGCCGCCATCGGCAAGTTCGGACGGATTGACGTACTGGTCAACAACGCGGGTAACTTCTATGCGGGTTTCTTCGAAGAGCTCAGCCCG
Organism: Pseudomonas sp. GM79; assembly: GCF_000282495.1. Taxonomy (GTDB): domain Bacteria; phylum Pseudomonadota; class Gammaproteobacteria; order Pseudomonadales; family Pseudomonadaceae; genus Aquipseudomonas. The sequence continues at coordinate 46,439 of NZ_AKJE01000032.1, read as the reverse complement.
GAACAGGTGCGCAGCCAGATCGAGACGCTGCTGTTCGGTCCGATGAACGTCGCTCGTGCAGCACTGCCGGTGATGCGCAAGCAGCGCTCGGGTCTGTTGCTGACCATTTCCTCTACGGCGGGTATCGCTGGCGGCATGTTCTGCACGGCCTATGCGGCGGCAAAATTCGGCCTCGAAGGATGGATCGAGTCGCTCGCGCCAGAGATCGAACCCTTCGGCATACGCACGATGTTGGTCGAGCCAGGTTTCTTCCGCACAGAACTGCTGACGGCCGATTCCACCACCTACGCGCTACCCTCCATCGACGACTATGCCCAGCGGACGCGAGAGACCGTCACAGCCTGGAGTGGCATGGACGGCAAACAGGGCGGTGACCCTGCCAAGCTCGCCGACGCGATTGTGCAGCTGGCAGGGCTCGACGAGCCGCCGGTTCGTTTCGCCGCGGGCTTCGATGCGGTGCAGACCTTCGAGGCCAAGGCCAACGCGCTACTGGTACAGGCCGACGCCTATCGTAAATTGTCGTCCTCTCTTGCTCACGACGACGCCTGACGCTCGTTTTTCACCCAGGTTCACAAAGGACATGCCATGACATCACCACTTGCAGGTACCGTTGCCCTCGTCACCGGCGCCAGTAGCGGGATTGGCCACGCCACCGCGCGGGCGCTCGCCGCTAAGGGCGCCAGTGTCGCCTTGGTTGCTCGTCGGCAGGACCGCCTGGATGACCTCGTTGTACAAATCCAGGCGGCGGGCGGTAGCGCCCGCGCGGTACGTGCCGATATCACCGACCGCGCCCAATCCGAGGCGGCTGTTCAGGCAGTCGTCGAACGGTTCGGGCGGCTGGACATTCTCATCAACAACGCAGGGCTGATGCTGCTTGGCCCTATAGTCGGCGCCGATCCCGAGGAATGGGAGCGGATGATTGCGATCAACCAGAAAGGCCTGTTGTACATGACCAACGCGGCTTTGCCGCACTTGTTGGCCGCAGCCGAAGACGGGCCTCGCCGGGTCGCCGATATCGTCAACATCTCATCGATCGCTGGCCGTGTAGCCTGGGCCAACTATGGCGTCTACAACATGACCAAATTTGGCGTGAACGGATTCACCGAATCCCTGCGCCAGGAGATCACCAAGAAGCATGTCCGCGTGGGTGTGCTGGAGCCAGGCGGTGTCGACACGGAGTTGGGCTCGCATAACAGCGGCACGATGCGCGACAGCATCGATGCTTTCTACGAGAGCACTGAGGTGCTGCAGGCCGAGGACATCGCCGATGGCGTGGTTTACATGGTCACCCGGCCACGCCATGCCGCCGTCAGCGAACTGTGGATCATGCCCACCGATCAGGCTTAACGGTTTTTCAGCGAGGGGTTCTCTAATGCGCAACCCCTCTAACGAGCTCGAGGCGGTGTTTTACAAACGACTCACATAGAAAGGGAAACCATCATGGAAACGGGATCAAAAAAGCTTCTGATGAAGCGCTTCACTGATTTCATAAACACCGCGAGCGATGAGTTGGCCGGGGAGCTAATTTCTCCGCAGGCGACGTTTTTCGTTCCGGGGCGTTCTGAGCCTTTGCAGGGGCCGGACGGCTATCAGGAGATCATTGCGATGATGCGCGCAGGTTTTCCAGATATTCAGTGGACGCTTGAGGAACTGATTATTGAGGGCGACAGGGTGGCCGCGCGCTTTACGATGCGCGGTACGCATCATGGAAGCTTCCTGGGTGTTCCACCCTCCGGAAAGACTATTGAGGTCAAGGCGGTCAATTTCTATCGGTTCGCCGATGGTCAAATAGTTGAAGAGCATGGTCAGCCTGACCTGCTGGGTTTGCTGCAGCAGATCGGTGCGGTACCGCTATAGATTCACCGTCGGACTCAGTGCATGGTCGCCATGGGTATTTGGCACCCGGGGCCCATGCAGGACGGCGGCCTCAGGTGACCATGCATCCGTAAGCGGACACCTGTTTTGATCTTGAGCGTCAATTCGCTGGATCAGGCAGTAGAAGCAGCAGAACCGGCAACTCCCTCCTGGCACACCCTCACATACTTTGAAAACCACGATGGCCCATCGATGGCCGATCCGGTTCATCCGGGGGGGCGTTCTGTCTGTTATTCAAACTCATGGGAGTTCATACGATGAAAAAATGGGTCGCAGCTTCTGTCGCTGCAATCACGTTCGCGTTTGCCGGTCTCTGTCTGGCGCAGGAGCCAACGCCGCACGGCTACATGATTGCCAACTACCAGATCAACGATCAGGCGACCTTCCAACGCTACATGGAAGCCGCAGGGCCGCTGGCACCGAAGTACGGTGGCAAGGTGATTGTTTTCAACCTCAATGCCACGGCTGTTGAAGGAAAACCCAAGTCGGTGATGGCTATTGCCGAGTTTCCAAGCCTTGCCGAGGCTCAGCGCTTCTACAACTCGCCGGAGTACACCGCGGCTAAAAAACTTCGAATGGCCGCTACTGAAGGCTCCGTCGTGATAACCGAAGGTTATGTGCCTGCACCGCAGTAATCCCACAAACACATTGCCTGACGTTGTCCCATGGGGCTGTGCTCAACACTTCTAGCGCCTGGCACCTTTGCCGGGCGCTGGTCGCTCAACAATCTCCTTGTATCAGGCAAGCAAGTACCCGGATCGGGCAACCCGATCTACACGGCGCTTCACATACTCCGCGTGAGCCATCGGGGCCTGGCACGCCGCTAGCTGCGTGCCAGGCACTCCATGGGCATTCGAAAACTGCTGTGAGTGCTCGATATGGAAAACAACGCTATCCGGTTTGCCTGTAATGGCTGCGGGATTTGCTGCAAAGGGCGACTGATCCCACTGACGTTGAACGAGACGAGACAGTGGCTACAGAGGGGCCATGAGGTGGTGGTGATACTGGAGGCATTCGATGAATCGACCTGGCCTTCAGAGCCTCAGCAGTATGCTCACAGTGCGCAACGGGCCGTGGAAGTCACCAGCGGTGATGCGCGGATCCGGGTGGTAGCGGTGCTGGCCGGCAATGCGCTCCAGCAGTGTCCGAATCTCGGTGACGACGATCGTTGCGGTATCTATGAAGAACGACCGCTGGTTTGCCGAATCTACCCCATGGAAATCAATCCGTTCATTGCCCTGCGTCCGGAAAACAAAATTTGCCCGCCGCAAGTCTGGGAGCAGGGCGAGGTCTTGTTCTCCGACCGGATCGTCGACCCGGTACTGGCCGATCAAGTCGAACGCTCCCGTCAGGCCGACAGGGACGACGCACAGGCCAAGATTGTCGTGTGTGAAGCCATGGGGCTGAGCGTTGCCGCCTGGAAAGGCAATGCCCTGGCTGTGTATTTACCTGATCGAACGTCTCTACTTGAGGCCATTCATCATTACGACGTCGGGATGAGGACACCGACAAGCCACGACTGGAAGATACGAATCGATGACCCTAAGTTATACCGGCAACTGCAAGCGGCGGGTGTTGCTCTGGATGATCGGCCGCACGTCGACTACATCTTTCATCGACTGTAGAGCGGCTTCATTGTATTAGGCATTAAGACGAACTGAAGTACTTTGTAATATATGGTTCATGGCAAGTCGACGCTACAAAACTCCGTTGAATCGTGCAAACAACAGCGTCAATCAGGCAATCGGCTGATGCCGGAGCCGCATCATACTGTGGCCATTCTGATCAACGAAGCAGGACCGCACGATGACCTCTCTTTTCACGCCCTATACCCTGAAAGACGTCACTCTGCGCAACCGTATCGTTGCTTCGCCGATGTGTCAGTACCAGGCACGTGACGGCTTGCTGAATGAATGGCACCAGACCCACTATGAAACCCTGGCCAAGGGTGGCGTTGGTCTGGTGATGGTAGAGGCCACGGCCGTCTCACCGAGGGGGCGGATAACCTTGGGTGATGCCGGGCTATGGAGTGACTCACAAATATCTGGTTTTGCATCTGTGGCACATTCCATCAAGGCGGCTGGAGCAGTGGCAGGTATTCAGCTTGGGCATGCTGGACGTAAAGCCGGTTGCATAGCGCCTTGGCAAGGCGGGGCACCTCTGCCGGAATCCGATCCTCATGCCTGGCAGCCGATCGCACCTAGCGCATTGCCCTTTATACCCGGTACCCCTCATATCCCCGGGGAGATGACACGCCAAGACATTCAGCGCACACAACACGATTTCGCCAGAGCTGCAGTCCGGGCGTTAGAGGCAGGGTTTGAATGGCTGGAACTGCATTTCGCGCACGGCTTTCTCGGTCAGAGCTTTTTGTCTAGGCGCGCTAACTTTCGCACCGACCGCTACGGGGGAGACCTGGAGAACCGGGCACGGTTCCTGATTGAGACTGTGGGCGCGGTCAAGCGAGTCTGGCCGGCCCATTTACCCTTGGCCGTACGTCTGGGCGTGGTGGAGTTTGGTCAGGAGGCTGAGCAGTCTTTGTCCGAGTCTATTCAGGTGCTGGATTGGCTTAAAGGGGCAGGGGTCGATTTTGTCGACGTCTCCTTGGCGCTCTCTACCGCAGGTGAACCCGTGCCTTGGGCACCGAACTTCATGGTGCCTTATGCCGAGAAGGTTCGCGCGGAAACTGGCCTGCCGGTGGGCACCGGCTGGATGATCACCGATGCCCGGCGAGCGGATGATTTCGTGCGTAATGGGCAGCTCGACCTGGTGTGTTTCGCTCGTAGTTTACTGGCGAATCCGCATTGGCCGTTTCAGGCGGCACGAGCCCTGAACATTCAGAACCCTTCGGCGGTGCTGCCAACCCCTTATGCGTACTGGCTGCAGAACTGGGCGAGTTGAGTTCGCCCCTGCTGGCAGGCGCTACCCCATGAATGCCTGTTTCGCCATGATCGGGCTGCTGAGCAAGGCCCAAGACCTGAACCTGTTTTTTGGAGAGTGCTCATGAATGAATCAGTCCGCGATTCCGGGTTTAGCCAGTTCGTTGAATTCACCGTCGATCCGCTCCATGTGCAGGGGTTGGTGACGGCATTGATCACTCGCGCGAAGCAATTTACTTGCTTCTATCCTGGCTTCATCAGTGCGCAAGTACATGTCAGTGATGAGGGCGAAAGGGTGCTCATGAAGTTTCTGTGGTCCTCCAGAGCCGACGGCGAGCACGCACTCGAATTGGCGCAAACGGTAGAGCCGGATTTGTTTCATCTGGCTCGCCAGCATCATGCCAGCGCTCTGTTGTTCAGTACGTATCACGCAGTGGCTGAAGTGCGTGTTTCAACCCACGGCCTAATGGCTCACGTAGACGCCTATGAAAAACCTTGATCTTCAGGTCATTCAGCAAGCCCTGAGTTGGCTTGATCAGAGCCATTGCGTGTGGCTGTGCACGGTTCTTGCGACATTCGGCTCCGCGCCACGGGGGCCTGGATCGATGCTGGTAGCCTTGCAGACGGGACGCTTCTGCGGCTCGCTGTCGGGAGGATGCGTAGAGGAGGATTTCCTGGAGCGACTGGGCAGTGGCGAATTCGCCGGCCACAACCAGATTGTGCGCTATGGCGAGGGTGGACTTGCACCCTCGCTGGAGTTGCCCTGTGGCGGTGTGCTCGATGTGCTGGTAGAGCGGTTTGAGCCGAATTCCCAGACGAGGGAGCACTTCGCCGTGTTACTGAGTGCGCTGCAGGGCCAGGATCGGGTGGAACGCCAGGTTTCATTGGGGTCCGAAACTCGATGCATTAAAATCGAGACGGCGGTGAGCGCAGCCGTCTGCGTGGAGGCCGATCAGGTGCGTATTCGCGTGGGGGCCGCTCATCGGTTACTGGTGGCTGGGCTGTCTCCGGTGGCAGAGTTTTGTGCCGGTTTCGCGATTGCACTGGGTTATGAGGTGATCGTCTGTGATCCGCGCACAGAACTGACCTCGGGGTTCAGCATGGCAGGGGTGACGTTGGTCGAGATGTTGCCGGCCAGATACATTTCCCAAGTTGGCTGCCACGCGGCGACGGCCATCGTGGCTTTGACCCATGATCCCCGCCTGGACGATCTAACCTTGCTTGAAGCGCTCAGAACCCCTGCATTCTACATCGGCGCCATGGGTTCCCAGCGCACCAGCGCAAGGCGCCTGGAGCGGATCAAACGCATCGGTATGCCGAAAGATCAGGCACTTGAGCGGATTCATGCACCTATTGGTTTAAGACTGGGGAGCAAGACCCCGGCGGAGATTGCCCTGGCGGTCATGGCCGATATTGTTCGTGTGAGCAACGGCATCATTCGTGACCAGCTATAGACTTCATGTTTTCAAGGAGAGCGCTGTGCAGCCTGCTACCAAAAGTCACCAAATTGCCACCAACACAAGTCGTCTCGCCGGCGTCGTCAGCCAGATTGTGCGCAGTGATTGCGACTTGATCACCGCCGTTCCCGGCCTGAGCCTGCATCGACGCAAGTGTTCCACTGCGCCTGTGCACTGTATTTACGGACTGGGGATTGGGGTGACCCTGCAAGGCTGCAAGCAGGTCATGGTGGGGGAGGAAGTGCTTAGTTACGCGCCCGGTCAGTCCATGGTTACCAGCGTTGACCTACCGGTCATTTCACATGTGACCCAAGCGAGCGTCGCACAACCGTTTCTGGGCATGATGCTTACGTTCGACAGCGCCACGGTGATACAGCTCGCCGAGCGCATGCGGTTGTCACAGCGCATGAAGGATGAAGGGTTCCGGCCAATCACCGTACAGGCGCTGGACGCCGCGGTGCTTGATGCACTGGGGCGTTTGGTCGGACTGCTCAGCGAACCCGAACTACTTGAAACCCTTGCGCCGCTGATCAAGGAGGAGATCATTGCTCGCCTGTTAAGCGGTGCTCACGGTTCGCAGTTGCTACATGTCGTTGCCGCGGGCTCACCGAGCCAACACATAGCCAAGACGCTTGCCTGGCTGAAACTTAACTTTCGCCATGCGCTACGCATGGACGACTTGGCGGCGAATGCACACATGAGTCCGTCTACCTTTCGCCAACATTTTCGCACCGTAACGGGCATGAGTCCGCTGCAGTATCAGAAACAATTGCGGCTGCAAGCGGCTCGACAGTTGATGCTAAGTCAGAATGTCGACGCAAGCAGTGCGGGAGGGTTGGTGGGGTATGAGAGCTCGTCGCAGTTCAGTCGCGAATATAGCCGTCTGTTCGGAGAGCCGCCGCAGAGGGACATAAAACGAATGCGCTTGCAGTAAATAAGTTACAGCTGCGAATGGCGATCTTTCGCTGACCGTGAGATCGCCAAGCGGCCGACTCGAGCATCACCGAAACTTTCGTCTTGTAATGTCTCAAGGTGGGACATCATGGTTGGGGGCATACTTTTTAGTGGACAGAGTTTGCCCCCAATAACTCCCCCCCAAAATGGCGGTGGACTAGAGCTGGTCTCAATCGGCAGCAGCGGGCGTTTGGATGGTAATAAATCCAGCTAATGCGCCCTTGACGAGAGATGTGCCAGCCCCTTTCAAAGGCTTTCAGGGTCGCCGAAGAACATCTGAATCCGCGACCGTAACCACCGCTCACCCGGATCATTATCCTGCGACCCACGCCAAGCCATATGCAATTCAAAACTACGCACCGGCAACGGCGGATCTTCGGCCCGCACACCACCAGCCGCCGTCAACGCTTCAGCTGTGTAATCAGGCACGGTCGCAACAATATCAGTGCCACTGATCAGTGTACTGAGACCATTGAACTGCGGCACCGCCAGCACCACATGCCGTTTGCGCCCCAGCTTCTCCAGCTCTTCATCGATAAAGCCGCTCAGGTCGCCCGCGAACGAAACCAAGGCATGGGGGCGGGCGCAGAAGTCATCCAGGCTCAACGGCCCCGGCACCGTGTCGGCCCGCAACAGTTTCGGCATGCTGCGGCGCAGCACTTTGCGCTTGGCGTTGGCCGGCAGGTCGGCGGTGTAGCTGACGCCGATGGAGATCTCGCCCGAGGCCAGCAGGCTCGGCATCAGGATGTAGTTGGCCCGACGCACTACCAGCACGATTCCCGGCGATTCTGCGCGCAGCCGTTTGAGCAGCATTGGCAGCAGCGCGAATTCAACATCATCCGACAAGCCGATGCGGAACACCGCGGTGCTGGTCGCCGGGTCGAATTCCGCCGCACGACTGACCGCGGTGGAAATCGAATCCAGGGCCGGCGAGAGCAGGGCGAAGATTTCCACTGCTCGGGCGGAAGGCTCCATGCTGCGGCCGGTACGCACGAACAACGGGTCATCGAACAGCCCGCGCAGGCGCGAGAGCGCCGCACTGATGGCCGGCTGGCCGAGGAACAATTTTTCCGCAGCGCGGGTCACGCTGCGTTCGTGCATCAGTGTTTCGAAAACGATCAACAGGTTCAGGTCGACACGACGCAGGTCATTACGATTCATCTGGAGTCCTGGCAGATTCAGCAAACTTGACGTGAGCGGCCATATGAGAACAATGGCCGGCATGAATCTTACGGGGAAAGACTGGTACTCTGCATAGGGTAATTCAGTTTTTTCTGAAAGGCTGCTTCGGTTTTTCACGGCATTGGATGATGTCGCCGTCGCTGCGGAATCAATGACAGGCATGTCGACTATTAATAGCCACTGATGGTCTTGGGTAGAAAGCCCAGATAGAGTTCAGGGCATTAGAGGTTACTTTGACGAGGTTTGCGATGTCCCGCACGATCCGTTTTCACAAGTTTGGTCCAGCCGAGGTGCTCAAATGCGAAGAGCATGCGGCCGCTCTGCCTGCGCCGGGCGAAGTGCAGGTGCGCGTCGAAGCGATAGGCATCAGCTGGTATGACATTCTCTGGCGCCAGAACCTGGCCTCATCCCATGCACGTCTGCCGTCAGGCCTTGGCAGTGAAATGGCCGGTGTGGTCACGGCGCTCGGCGAGGGCGTCGATGACCTGGCTATCGGTGACAAGGTGGCTAGTTTCCCGGCCGAAAGCCCTAACGACTATCCGGTCTATGGCGAACAGATCGTTCTGCCACGCACGGCGCTGACCCGCTACCCGGACGTGCTTAGCCCGATCGAGGCTAGCGTGCACTACACGCCGCTGCTGGTCGCCTACTTTGCCTACGTTGATCTGGCGCGAGTCAAACCCGGGCAATTTGCCCTGGTGACCGACGCCAGCCACTGCGCCGGACCGTCGTTCGTGCAACTGGGCAAAGCCCTTGGTGTGCGGGTGATTGCTGCGACCAAAACCGCGGATGAGCGTGAGTACCTGCTGTCCCTGGGCGCCGAGAAAGTCATCGTCACCGAAGAACAGGATCTGCTGATGCAGATCAACAAGATCACTGATAACCGCGGCGTCGATGTGGTGTTCGATGGCCTTGGCGGGCCGCAGATGTCGCTGCTCGGCGATGTGCTCGCCCCTCGTGGCAGCCTGGTGCTCTATGGCCTGCAAGGAGGTAACCAGACGCCGTTCCCGGCCTGCGCGGCGTTCCAGAAGAACATTCAGTTTTTCGTGCACTGCATCGGTAACTTCACCGGCAAACCGGAACTGGGCATCATTCAGGACCAGGTCGCATTGCAGCGTGCCCTGCGTGACATCAACCAACTGACCGCCGACCGCGTGCTGCTGCCGCTCAAAACCCGGGTCTTCCCGTTTTCCGAGTTTGTCGAAGCGCACCGCTATATGGGTGAATGCCCTTGTCGCGAACGGGTCGCCCTTCAGGTCGAACCTGCCTGAGCCCTTCCTCTGCCAAGAGTCCGTCGAACACGGACTCTTCTGCTGGCAGTCGCTCCAAAATGAGACGTGTCATCGATCTGTCGGTGGGCCGGTTCAGCAACTGAACTGGTTTTTGCTCTCAATCTGTATCTTCTAATCATTATGTAAGCCCTGATAATTGAATGATTACTTTCATCTCAAGGAAAGAGTCATGGCTGAGTATCAGGCTGAAACTCCTCAATGCGCGCCGGCAATATATGCTCAACAAATAATGCGGCGTCGCTCAGTTGTCTTACATTTATGGGCAACTTCTTTCTTTATTTCTTGTGCTAAGTGTCTGTGGGACGCTGTCGGAAATTTCCTAGGAAAACCCGCCGGAGCCCAAGGCGCCCGCTCTGCGGGGCATTGCGCCGATATTGATCTCCCTGGGTTACCCGTAGCGTTCAAACATTTCAAATAATTACACAATGCTTAAGTGCTAGCATTTGAATAACAGCACCGGCACTCCATTCATGACAAACAACCTGTTGCGCAATACACCTCGTTATTTGCGTGGCATCGCACTTTTGAGTCACAGGTAAATAATGATGACCGCTACCCATGATCAGGCAATGAACTATGTTTATCAGCAAATGCTGCAGCGCTTGCTGGGTTTTTTCTCTCGCGCCGAGCGCACGGCATTGCAATTGCTGATTCAGCGCCTGGTGATGTCCGCAGGAGGTTTGGAGCGTATCGGCGATTACAAGGTGCTGTCGATCCAGTCCGGGTCCCGCGACAGCTGCTACACCCTGGCGCTACTGCGTGCCGCGCAGCTGAGTATTGCCGGCCGGGCACCGGCGACGTTTCAGCTGCGAGTGGCGACCTTGCGCTTGAACGGTGCGGCCTCGACAGCCTTGGAAAACATCCATCGCAGCTGCAGTGCATTGTTTCTCTACGACGATCCCCGGGTCGAAGTGTTGATGGTCGATAATCGCGAAGTCCTGCCGTTCAATCATCTGGCGCCGATCTCCGAAGCCGGTCGTGAGTCGAATCGGCTCAATCTGCTGATGGTCGGGCACCGCCGTGTCTGGGACGGGCCGCTTGATCTGTGGGATGACGGGTATCTGGCGACCGGCGAGTTTTACGGACAAATCGCCCGTTGGGACCAGGGTGTCGACGCATTGATCAGTAGCGATACGCCCCGTCGGCAGAAGCAGTTTCTCGAGGGGTTGAATCGTGCGGCGGCCAAGGCCGGGCTCAAGGCGCCGGACTGTCACGAAACGGGCTACGAGTGTCTGTTCGCGCGACTCGATGAATTGGGCAGCGATTGCTACCGCGAGTTTTATCCTGAGTCTGCCCAGGCGGCGTGGCGTCCCGCCGAACGTTTTGAAGCGTGTCGCCGCACGACCTTCATCGATATTCACGACATGCTGGTCAGCAACCTGGAAGAGCGCTGGCCACTGCTCACCGATTTCCTCGGGTTTCAACCTGACGAGTTGTCGGCTCAGCTCAGTGATAACGGCTACGTCAGCTTGTCGATATCCGCGCATCTTCGTGGCTTGCAAGCGTGCTTTGTACAGGGTCGCCGCTACGAGGAAGGCATTGGCGAGTACCTGCAGCGGGCGCTGGTGATGATGCGTCGCAAACACGTTCCAGAGCGCTTTTGCGAACAAGCCATGGAAACCTTCGGCAACCCGATGACGATGACCGACCAGCGCGCATTGGCATCGGCTGAAGCACAAAAGAGCCTCGGTTTGAGCGAGGCTCAACTGGTGTGTCTACTGTTTGCCCCGTTTGTCGATAACGGCGCGGCGCTTGAGCATTTTCTCCGTCAGTGCCATCCCGGCATGCTCGTGGCGTTGCCGGACTTGCACCGGGCAATGCAGGGCGGCCCGGCTCCCGAGCAGGTTCTGCAATGGATGGTCGATGTCAGCGGGTTGCCCGTGAGTCTGATCAGTAGGCTTTACCGCATGGGGCCGGTGGTTCGGGATGAGGGCAGGGCTCTCGGCCTGGAAAGCGTCGAGGTGGGTGGGCAAGCTGAAGTCTTGGAGCCTGGCGGTGAAACGACTGTGGCTGGCGAATGGTCGACGGGCCGGTGAAAGTGACTGGTTCGACGGATCCGGCAAGGATGCGTCACGACGTTCGTAGTCTGTTCGGCCATTACCCATGAAAGGACCACGAGATACCGATTTTGCGTACCAGGCGGTGTACCGTTACCTGACTAACCTGATCAATGAGCCGGGCAGCGACATGCAAGTGCGCCTGCCTTCATTGCGGCAGTTGGCGCACCGCCTGAGTGTGTCGATCTCGACCATTCAGTACGCTTATTCGCTGCTGGAAAAGGAAGGGCGCGTCTATTCAGTGGCCAAATCAGGCTACTACGCGCTCCCCGTGTCCTCAATCGGCATGCCCGGTAGCGGCAAGGACCTGCTCGAGACGGTTTATGTCAATGCCAGGCGTCCCGGCATGCTGGTGCTGAGCGCCGATGAACCGGCGTTATTACAACCCCTGGATAGCCCGTTGCTGTTACTGGAGAGAGAACTGCTGCGCCAGTATCCGCGCCAGCCGCAACCGTCTTCGCAACCCTGCGGCGAGCTGGAGCTGCGCGCAGCCCTGGCAGCGCGCTACACCACTTCGCCGACCCGTTGCTGGCATGCTGATGATGTCTATATCGGCGCCGATCTGCGTGGCGTACTGGAAATATTGATCGCCGTCCTTGGTCTCAAGGATGCTGTGGTGGTGGTCGAATCACCGTGCGACTGGGCCATTCTGCGCCTGTTTCAAGACGCGGAGGTGCAGGTGGTCGAACTGCCGCTGCAAGCCAATGGTGGCCTGGATCCTGAGCAGTTGAAAAAGCTGCTTGAGACTGAGCAGGTACGACTGGTGATGCTTTCATCGAGGCTGAATATGCCCCGGGGCAGTGTGGCGCCTGACAGCAACAGGCAAATCACCGCACAGTTGCTGGAGCGACACGGCAGTTGGGTGCTGGAAAACGATTGTTACGGCGAGCTCGAATTCGAGCCGAGCGGCCTGCGGTTTCGTGATCTGCTGGATCCGGATCGGCTGATCGTGTTCTCCACATTCGAGAAAATCATCGGGTCGGAGGCACCCTTCGGCTATTTGCTGTCGCGACAGCTGCGTGCCGAATTGCAACGGCACTTTCTGCTGCGCGCTTTCCGCTTGTCGCTGATTCGTCAGAAAGCTATTGCGCGGCTGTACAGCAACGGACGCATTGATCAACACCTGCTGGTGTTGCGTCGACTGCTCAAGGAACGCATGGTGCAGATGACTCGGTTGCTGGAAGAGCGCCTGCCCGATGCGTTGCACTTCGTCGAGCCCCAGGGCGGGGCGACAATCTGGATTCGTTCGTTGCGCCAGGTCGATTTGCATCGAGTGTTCGAGCGTTTGCTCAAGCAGCATGTGGTGATTGCGCCGGGGGAGCTGTTCAGCCTGCACGGCCTGCACGGGCAGCATTTGCGCCTGAGTCACACCTTCGGTGGTCAGCACGACCTCGCCGATGCATTGGGTCTGTTGGCGGATGCCTTGCGCCTCGAATCGATCGACTGAGCCGAGGCGCAAACCCTCCTCGGTACCTGACAATTGATAACGTCGCGCCCGGAGCAAACTGTCAGTAAACTGCGTTCTATTCCCGAACCACTCTTTCTCAGAGGTTTTGCATGACACTCAGTCCTTTTGCGGGCAAACCGGCACCGGCAGAACTGTTGGTCGACATCCCGCGACTGGTAACGGCCTATTACACCGGCCAGCCCGATGCAGCCATTTCTACCCAGCGCGTCGCTTTTGGCACGTCCGGACACCGAGGTAGCTCGTTCGATCTGAGTTTCAACGAATGGCACGTTCTGGCCATCAGCCAGGCAATCTGCCTGTACCGCGAAGCCCAGGGCATTGACGGTCCATTGTTCGTCGGGATCGACACCCACGCGCTGTCCACGCCGGCCGGTGCCAGCGCCCTGGAAGTCCTGGCGGCAAACGGTGTGACGGTGATGATCGCCGAAGGCGACGAGTACACGCCGACGCCTGCCATTTCCCACGCAATTCTTTGCTACAACCGTGGTCGAACTTCGGGCCTGGCAGACGGCATCGTCATCACCCCGTCTCACAATCCGCCACAAAGTGGTGGCTACAAGTACAACCCTACCAACGGCGGCCCGGCCGATACCCACATCACCAAGTGGATCGAAGCCAAGGCCAATGAGTTGCTGGCGGCCAAACTCGCTGGTGTCAAACGCATCAGCTACGAGCAGGCCCTGAAGGCCAGCACCACCCATCGCCACGATTACCTCAACACCTATGTCGCCGACCTGATCAACGTGATCGACTTCGACGCCATCCGCGAGGCGAAGCTGCGTCTGGGTGTCGATCCGCTGGGCGGAGCGGGGGTACGCTACTGGTCGGCGATTGCCGAGCACTATCGCCTGGACCTGGAGGTGGTGAATAAACAGGTGGATGCGACCTTCCGCTTCATGACTGTCGATTGGGACGGGCAGATTCGTATGGACCCATCATCCAGCCACGCCATGCAAGGTTTGATCGGCCTGAAAGAGCGTTTCGACGTGGCCTTTGCCTGTGACCCGGACCACGACCGCCATGGCATCGTGACCCCGTCCGGTGGTTTGCTGGCACCCAACAACTACCTTGCAGTGTCGATCGATTACCTGTTCCAGAACCGTCCGCTGTGGCGCGCCGATGCGGCCGTGGGCAAAACCGTGGTCAGCAGCGGCTTGATCGATCGTGTCGCCAAACGCTTGGGCCGCCGTCTGTACGAAGTGCCGGTTGGCTTCAAATGGTTTGCCGACGGCCTGTTCGACGGCTCCCTCGGTTTTGGTGGCGAAGAAAGTGCCGGCGCGTCGTTCCTGCGCAAGGATGGCAGTGTCTGGTGCACTGACAAGGATGGCTTGATTCCGGCGCTGCTGGCGGCCGAAATGACTGCCCGCACCGGGCGTGACCCAAGTCAGGCCTATCGCGCGTTGACTGATGAACTGGGTGAACCCTTCTCGGTACGGGTCGATGCCAAGGCCAACCCTGAGCAGAAAGCGCTGCTGAGCAAATTGTCGCCAGATCAGGTCACCTCCACTCAACTGGCGGGCGAAGCGATCCAGAGCATCCTCAGCCATGCACCGGGCAACGACCAGGCCATCGGCGGTCTGAAAGTCATGACCGAGAACGGTTGGTTCGCGGCGCGTCCGTCGGGCACTGAGGATATCTACAAGATCTATGCGGAAAGCTTTGTGAGCGACGACCATCTCAAGCAGTTGGTGGCGGAAGCTCAGACCTTGGTGGATGGCGCAATCTCCGCGAAGTGATTGAGGGCCCTGTGGCGAGGGAGCTTGCTCCCGCTGGGGTGCGAAGCGGCCCCAAATCGGTTGGCGAGGTGTAACAGGTACACCTCGCCGGTTGGATTACGACTGCTTCGCAGCCGGACGGGAGCAAGCTCCCTCGCCACAAATGAAAATGAAAAAAGGGGCAACCATCAACGGTCGCCCCTTTTTTTATTCCGTGTGTCGCCGCATCAAGCCACATCCACCAACACAATCTCACTGTCCTCAATCGCGGTTACGCGCAGCACCTGCTCATCGGCAATCGCAACACCGTCTCGAGCTTGTGCACGCAAGCCATTGACTTCAATGACACCGGTAGCTGGAACCAGATAAGCCCGGCGGCCACTGTCCAGGTGATATTCCGCAGACTCCCCGGCCTTCAGGTTCGCCGCCACCAGACGCGCATCAGCGCGAATGTGCAGGCTTTGATCGTCACCGGCCTTGCCGCTGGCCAGGGTCACGAAACCTTCGCGCTCGCCTTTGGGGAACGGCTTGGCACCCCACGACGGGGCCGAACCGGCTTCGTTGGGGATGATCCAGATCTGAAAGATCCGGGTCTCGGTCGCTTCCAGGTTGTACTCACTGTGAGCGATCCCGGTGCCGGCGCTCATGACCTGAACGTCGCCCGCTTCGGTGCGGCCTTTGTTGCCGAGGTTGTCCTGGTGAGTAATTGCGCCTTCACGAACGTAGGTGATGATTTCCATATCCCGGTGTGGGTGTTGCGGGAACCCGGTACCGGGGGCAATCACATCGTCGTTCCATACCCGCAGGTTGCCCCAGTTCATGCGTTTGGGGTCGTAGTACTCGGCGAACGAAAAGTGGTGATGGGCATCCAACCAGCCATGGTGCGCGCCGCCGAGCGAGTTGAAAGGTCTGAGTTCAAGCATGATCGTCTCCTGAAAAGGTTCGTCATGGGGCAGAACGCCTGAGCCACAAACGAGAACCGGTGGTTGATGGCGAGCATCATCTATCAGGCAATCATCGATAAAAAGCGTAAAAAATGCCTCAATACAATCGAATTAGTTGATGTCAAATAACCTCGAAACATTCTCATCCAGCCTTCACTTCATCGCATAAGCCAATGACCTGTAAGCATTTCACTAGAACTCGGCGGCAAATGCAGACACCATAGCCCTCAACAGCCTCACACCCTGGAGTCCGTCCGCGTGCCGCAACACACCCCCGATCTTCCTCCCGAACTTCGCCCTTTGGCTGAGATGCCTTTGTTCAAGCGCCTGGCCGCCCGGTTTTTTGGCCACGGCCTTACCCGCCTGCGCGCGCAACACCGTGCGTCCTGGCTGCACGGGCAAGCCGACGGTTTTCGCAGCGGTCACAGTGCCGGGGTGGATTACGGTTATAAGGAAGGCAAACTCGAGGGGTTGGAGGAAGGTCGGCAGGTTCTGTTGATTCGCGACTCACGCTCAACCGAGCATCGACCACCCAGCGTCGATGACAATCTGTTCGACGATTGGCGGCTGCCATTGAGTGCTGAGTTGAAGAAGCGCATGAAGGCCGACGTGGCGCGATTGCTGCCCGCGCATGCCCAGCCAAGCGCTGCCCAGTGGAAGATGATTTTCAGCGACACACCGTCGACCTCGGTGATCGCCGGGGCGGGCGCGGGTAAATCCACCACCCTGGTGCTGCGAATTCTGTTGCTCAGCCATTACCTGGGGTTTGAATTGAGCTCGATGACCGTGGTGACCTTCACCCGCGAATCGCGCAAGGACTTCATCAACAAGCTGATTGAACTGTTTGCAGTCTGGGGCCGGGGCATCAGCCTTAAAGAAGCGCGCGATCTGGTGCGCACTTTCCATTCGCGCATCTTGCCGATGGTTCGCAGCTTGCCAGGTTTCGAGCGGCTGCAAGCCTTCGAAAACCTCAGTCACCGCATGCAAGGCGGCGATGAGGAGGTCGACAGCAACCCCTTCGACCTGCGCATCAACGATGCCCAGCGCCAGCAACTCAACGCCTGCTATCACAGCTTGCACACCCGCGATGAGCGTTTCCGCGAGTTGATCAAGCCTTTGTCTCGCCATGCCTTGCAGCTCAAGGAGTTGGAGCGTGATCACCCGGACGTGCAGAAACGCATGGCGGTGACTGAACTCGCCGCCAAGCGCGATGAAGAACTGTGCGACACAATCGAAGACCTA
Organism: Pseudomonas sp. GM79; assembly: GCF_000282495.1. Classification (GTDB taxonomy): domain Bacteria; phylum Pseudomonadota; class Gammaproteobacteria; order Pseudomonadales; family Pseudomonadaceae; genus Aquipseudomonas. The sequence goes on along the minus strand of NZ_AKJE01000032.1, from coordinate 29,374 downwards.
TGGTTTCGCGCCGGTGCCTGGCCGATCAAGGGCATCGAACCGAATCGTCAGACTTTCGACATCAACGGCTCAACCTTTCATTGCCACGGCTACATTCCGACGCTGGATGCCTGGGTGGTGCTGGGGTTCGATCCTCGGGAAAACCCTCAGGTCAGCCGGCCGAATGCCAAACTTTCAGTGCGCGCAGAGTGGGCTGTAAAGCGCACCCTGTTTCAAGCTTTCTGTCGTAAGCCTTTGATATGGCTAGACAGTTATGAGTCTTCAAAGCGTGTTTTGGCATCCCTTGCCGGCGACGCCAGCGCGGGGCCCGGCTTCGATTACAAGGTCAAGGGCGAGCTCGGCTCCGCGCCGTTGCTGGACTGTTTTGTCGCGGCGGCCGGGTTTATTGAAAACCTCGGCCTGGATGTGCCGAATGCTGTGGGCCAGATGAGTTTCGCCAAGGATGACCCGGACCGATTCTTTTTCGAGGCCCTGAGCCTGTTCTGGCGGGCGCTGGAAGATCATCTGCTGGATCAATCGCCGCCGGTGATGACCTACAACCGAATGTTCGCCTTGTTCAGTGAACATTCACCGGAGAATCTCAAGTTGCTGAGCGATGAGCTGCTCAGGCCAATGTCGCACTTGATGATCGACGAATTTCAGGACGTGTCACCGCAGATCGTTTCGTGGATTCGCGCCAGCCTGGCGGAGATCCGCAGTCGCGGACCGGCCATGCATGTGGGGCGCGGTGCGCAACGTTCGTCATTGCTCTGTGTCGGCGATGACTGGCAGTCCATCTATGGCTGGCGCGGCAGTTCGCCGACTTACTTCATGGAGTTCAACAAGGAATTCCCGTCGCCGAGCACGACCAAAGTGATGCTCAGTGACAACTACCGTAGCCATCAGCACATCATCGACGCGGCGGAGCATATTGTCCGCGCGGCACCAGCGATTGCTGGCAAGAAGGCCAAGGCCAGCGGTGAGCCCAAGGCGCTGCTGCCGGTGAATGTTCTAGACCGGGATGACCAGGGCATGGCCCAGCGCCTGATCGAGCACTATGGAAAGGGTGATTCAATCTTGATGCTTTATCGAAAAAGCAGCGATAAGTCATTGATTGAAGAGCATATTCAGTCTGTAGTTAATGTGGATTCTAGCTTGCCATACGACGCTCGACGGCTCAAACAACTGACCTATCACAGCGCCAAGGGCCTGCAGGCTGATGCGGTATTTCTGCTGGGCGATTGCCAGCACCTGACCAGTTCACCCTACAAGAACCAGGTCTATCGCATGGCCGGACTCGGCAAGGCCGGCGACAGCGAAGCTTACGACAGTGCACAGAAAGACGAGATCCTGCGACTAGCCTACGTGGGCATCACCCGGGCCGTGAGCCATTGCTACTGGTACGTCGATGGCCAGGATACCTCGGCTGCGAATATGCCCAAGGCCTCCGACCGGATCGGCAAGGGCAAGGCGTTCTTCGCTGATCACCGTCAGGGCAAAGTGTCTGCCTGACCATTCAGAGAGGCTTGAGCAGAAAACCTGTGGCGAGGGAGCTTGCTCCCGCTTGAGTGCGTAGCACTCACAAAAAAATGGGCGCTTGTCGAATTTTTGGGGCCGCTACGCGACCCAGCGCGAGCAAGCTCGCTCGCCACAAAGGCAGGCATGGCTGAAGAGGTACCGACTGGCTGCGAAAAGTTGCGGGGGGCGCAATCCCGGCCTATGGTCCAAAGCGAGGCTTTGCTTGCGACTGGCGCGCAATGATTCGCCGCAGGTCGCTGTCCATCCAGTGCGGATACATGCAGCGAGGTGACGACATGCCGAATGACTCCCGTCCCGCCGTGCTCGAACTGATCGGCAATACGCCGCTGGTGCGTATCAGCCGCTTCGATACCGGCCCATGCACACTGTTTCTCAAACTCGAATCACAGAACCCCGGCGGTTCGATCAAGGACCGCATCGGCCTGGCAATGATCGACACCGCCGAGCGCGATGGTCGCCTGCGCCCCGGAGGCACCATCGTCGAGGCCACCGCCGGCAACACCGGCCTGGGCCTGGCCCTGGTCGGCCGGGCCAAGGGTTATCGAGTGGTGTTGGTGGTGCCGGACAAGATGTCCACCGAGAAGGTTCTGCACCTCAAGGCCATGGGCGCCGAGGTGCACATCACCCGTTCCGATGTCGGCAAAGGTCATCCCGATTATTACCAGGACGTCGCTGCGCGGTTGGCGCGGGACATTCCCGACGCCTTCTTCGCCGATCAATTCAACAACCCGGCCAACCCGCTGGCCCATGAGTGCAGCACCGCGCCGGAGATCTGGGCGCAGACTCAGCATGATGTAGATGCCATCGTTGTCGGCGTCGGTTCGGCCGGCACGCTCACCGGGCTGACCCGTTTCTTTCAGCGCGTACAACCGAACCTGGAAATGGTGCTGGCCGATCCGGTCGGCTCGGTGATGGCCGAGTACAGTCGCAGCGGCACCCTGGGTACGCCCGGTTCCTGGGCGGTGGAGGGCATTGGCGAAGATTTCATTCCGTCGATTGCCGACCTGTCCAGCGTGCGTAAGGCTTATTCGATCAGCGACGAGGAAAGCTTCGATCATGCCCGCCAACTGCTGCGCGCCGAAGGCATTCTCGGCGGCTCTTCGACCGGTACATTGCTCGCTGCGGCACTGCGTTACTGCCGCGAACAAACCGAGCCGAAGCGGGTGGTCAGTTTCGTCTGCGACACCGGCACCCGCTACCTGTCGAAGGTCTACAACGACCAGTGGATGAACGACCAAGGGCTACTTGCGCGCAAACGCTACGGCGATTTGCGTGACCTGATCGCGCGGCGCTTCGAGGATGGCCGGGTGGTCAGCGTAGGGCCGGACGACACCTTGCTCACGGCGTTCCAGCGCATGCGTCTGGCGGATGTGTCGCAACTGCCGGTGCTGGTGGACGGGCAGCGGCTGGTCGGGGTCATCGACGAGTCCGACATTCTGTTTGGCGTGCACGAAGACGCTACGCACTTTCGCATGACCGTGACCAGCGCGATGACCGACAAGCTCGAAACCCTGCCTCCCGGCGCCAGTCTTGCTGAGCTGGAGGCGGTGCTCGATCGTGGGTTGGTGGCGATCATCGCCGACACTTCGGGCTTCCACGGCCTGATTACTCGCGTCGACATGCTCAATCACTTGCGGAGATCCCTCGCATGAGTCAGCACGATGAAACCGCCAAACCACGTGCCTTCGCCACCCGTGTGATTCATGCCGGACAAACGCCGGACCCTTCCACCGGGGCGCTGATGCCGCCGATTTACGCCAACTCCACCTATCTGCAACAGAGCCCCGGTGTGCATAAGGGCTTCGACTACGGGCGTTCGCACAACCCGACGCGCTTTGCGTTGGAGCGTTGCGTGGCGGACCTCGAGGGCGGTACTCGGGCCTTCGCTTTCGCTTCCGGGCTGGCGGCGATCGCCAACGTCCTCGAACTGCTCGATGCTGGCGCCCATATCGTCTCCGGCAATGACCTGTACGGCGGCACATTCCGGCTGTTCGACAAGGTGCGCCGGCGCAGTGCCGGGCATCGTTTCAGCTTCGTCGATCTGACTGACCTGGCGGCCTTCGAAGCGGCACTTGAGGATGACACGCGGATGGTCTGGGTCGAGACGCCGAGCAATCCTTTACTGAGCCTCACGGATCTCGACGCCGTCGCGCGTATCTGTCGTCAGCGAGGCATCATCTGTGTGGCCGACAATACCTTCGCCAGCCCGTGGATACAGCGGCCGTTGGAGTTGGGTTTCGATATCGTGCTGCACTCGACGACCAAGTACCTGAACGGTCACTCCGACGTGATCGGCGGCATCGCGGTAGTCGGGCAAAACGCAGAGCTGGCCGAGCGGCTGGGTTTTCTGCAGAACGCGGTGGGGGCTATCGCCGGGCCGTTCGACGCTTTTCTCACATTACGCGGCGTGAAGACCCTGGCGCTGCGCATGGAGCGCCACTGCAGCAACGCGCTGGAGCTGGCGCAATGGCTGGAGCGTCAGCCACAGGTGGCGCGCGTTTACTATCCGGGCCTTCCATCGCACCCGCAGCACGAACTGGCGCGGCGGCAGATGCGAGGATTCGGCGGAATGATTTCCCTCGACCTGAACAGTGACCTGGCGGGTGCCAAGCGTTTCCTTGAGAGTGTGCGGATTTTCGCCCTGGCTGAGAGCCTGGGCGGGGTGGAAAGCCTGATCGAGCACCCGGCGATCATGACCCATGCCAGCATCCCCGTCGAAACCCGGGCACAACTCGGCATCGGCGATGCGTTGGTGCGTTTGTCAGTGGGGGTTGAGGATGTCGAAGACCTGCGTGCCGATCTGGCTCAGGCCCTGATGCGGATCGGTTAAACGCAATCAATGTGGGAGCGGGCTTGCTCGCGAAAAGGGAGTGTCAGTAAACATTAATATTGCCTGACACACCGCATTCGCGAGCAAGCCCGCTCCCACATGTTTTGTGAAACGCTGGTTGTTCAGGCATAACTCCTGAGGGCCTCCGGCGGAATGAACGCCTCCAGCTCATCTTCCACAGCTTCAATGATTCGTTCTACATCCGCCGCATTCATGACCGTTGCGCAAGGAATGCCGGCAATGGCGATCATGGTTTCGCCACTGGCGCGGTCGAACAGCCGCGCAACCATACTGCCCGGCGCATCCATGGTCGCTTCGAAACCCATGGGATGAAAATGCCAGCGCATCAGCTGGCAGGCATTTGGAAAAGTGACTTTGCTGAAGGAACCTTTATTCATGTGTTGCCCACCTTAATCATCGAGCGCTTCCCTTAGCTCATGTTAGGAGGGAAGAACCTTCAATGGCTCAACCGGTGACTGTCTTTAAAAGTAGCATCCAGATGTGAAAGTCATGTGGATTTTTTCAGTCCGTTTAGCGATTGGTTCATTTTTTTTGACGCAGATCATGAGACACCGATTTTGTGGCGAAAGGCCAATATTGCCGGGGCATTCCACGGGGCCATTGAAGCCTGGCGAGAACTTCGGCAAGCTCGGTTTTTTCTCATTGAGTCCTTTATGCACGCCGATGATGATGCTCCGTTGCAAACCCTGGCCACGGGCGAGACGGTCATGCGTTACCACCTGCGCTGGAAACACCGGGATCTGGACGGCGTCATGGCGCTTTATCATCCGGATATTCAGTACAACGACTTTTTCCAGAACCGCGTGATGGGGCTGGACGAATTGCGCGAGTATGTGCGCGACAGCATGCCGCGCGATCCGGATGAAGCCTTGGAGCATTCAGACCGTATTCGTCTGGACGGCAACACGGCGTTCATTCAGTACCGCATCACCCTTCGCGGCGGCGAGGGGCTGGTGTCGTTTCGGACCAGCGAGGCGATTACCGTACGTGATGGACTGATCTGGCGGGTCAATGAATACGCCACGCTCGTGCATGAGCAAGCGACCGACAAGGCCGCGCGCAACCTGCGCCCGGCGGTCAGTCGACTCGGGCTGTCACCGCGGCAGCTGAGTTTCATGGCCGATGATTTGCAGCAGTACTTCCAGCGCCAGCAACCTTATCTGGATCCTGAACTCGACCTGCAGCGGGTGGCGAAGGAGTGCGGGTACAGCCGCAATCAGATTTCCTACCTGCTGAATCAGGTGCTCGGGCAAAGCTTCTACCGTTACGTCAATCAGGCGCGGCTGCAGCATTTGCTTGCGGCACTGGACGCCGCCACACCGCCACTGCGTATCGACGAACTGGCCTTCGCGGCTGGGTTCAATTCGTTGTCGGCGTTTTACAGCTGTTTTCGTCGACACACCGGCCTGTCGCCCAAGGCTTACGCCAAACAAATTTCTTTGCGTGCACGCGCGCAAGACAATCCCTGAGCCCACGCACTAGGATCGACGCCATCGAAGTTTTCAGTGGCGGAGTCTTGCATGTCAGCGTGGCGCACGATCAGTTTGTGGATGGATCAACTCGACGAGCCATTGCTGGCACGCCCGGCGCTGGAGCAGGATCTGGATGTCGACGTGGCCATCATTGGCGCCGGTTACACCGGGCTCTGGACCGCGTACTACCTCAAGCGCCTGGCACCGGAGCTGGACATTGCCATCGTCGAAGCCCAAACCGCCGGTTTTGGTGCTTCGGGCCGTAACGGCGGTTGGCTGATGGGCAACCTGCTGGGCGAAGATCGCTTACTCGCCGATCTACCGGCCGAACAGCGCCGCGCCTCTTTCGAACTGCTGCACTGTATCCCTGATGAAGTAGCGATCGTGCTCGAACGAGAAGGCATCGACTGCGATTATCGCAAAGGCGGGGTGCTTTACTGTGCTGCGCGTTATCCAGAGCAGGAAGCCAGTCTGCGCCATTATCTGGACACGCTCTACCGCCAGGGGCTGACCGAAAGCGACTATCGCTGGCTCAGTCCCGAGCAATTGGCGCAACAGATCAGAGTTGCCAAACCTTATGGCGGTATCTATGCACCGCACGTCGCGACCCTTCACCCGGCAAAGTTGGTCCGAGGTTTGGCGCGGACGGTGGGGCGCATGGGGGTCAACATTTATGAGAACAGCCCGGTCACGCAATGGCAGTCGGGCAGTTTGCGTACGGCCAAGGCTCAGGTTCGCAGCCGCTGGATCGTGCCGGCGGTAGAAGGGTATGCGGCCACATTGCCACCGTTGGACCGTTATCAGTTGCCGGTCCAGAGTTTGCTGGTGGCGACCGAACCACTGTCCGCCGCGACCTGGGACGAAATCGGCCTCAGCCACGGTCAGGCTTTCAGCGAAAGCAGTCGCCAAGTCACCTATGGCCAGCGTACGGCGGATAACCGCTTGGTATTTGGCGCCCGAGGTGGCTATCAATTTGCAGGCAAGTTGCGCCATGACTTCGACCTGACCACCAGCGAAATAGAGTTGCGGCGCTACCTGTTCAGCGAACTTTTTCCGCAGCTCAAGAGCGTCCGAATTACCCATGCCTGGGGCGGCAACCTGGGTATGTCCCGGCGCTTCAAGCCGCACATGCTCTGTGATCAGGCCAGCGGCATCGCCTTGTCCGGTGGTTATGGCGGGGAGGGCGTCGGTGCCAGCAACCTCGGCGGGCGGACGCTGGCCGACCTGATTCTTCAGCGCGACACCGAGTTGGTCCGCCAGCCTTGGGTCATTCCTCAGGGTGGTCTCGACGCGCTCAAAGCCTGGGAACCGGAGCCCTGCCGCTGGTTGGGCTACAACGCGATCATCCGCAGCTTCGTCCACGAAGACCAGACCCTGGCCAAGCCGACCACCGCGCCCTGGCGACGCAAACTGGCCAGTCGGGTCGCGGGGTTCATGGAAGGTTTCATGCACTGAACGGCATTTTTCTCAATCGACAGGTACTCCCATGCCAATCACTCACTTCAAGAACACCGCAACCCTGACGCTGGAAGAGTCGACTCCGGTCGCCGTGCCATTGGGCACGCCCGTGGCGGTGGCCTCGACCACCAGCGTCGAACGCGACGATGGTGTCGAAACCGGCGTCTGGGAATGCACGCCCGGCCGCTGGCGCCGGCAGATCGTTGCCCAGGAATTTTGTCACTTCATTCAGGGCCGCTGCACCTTCACTCCGGACGACGGTGAAACCCTCTACATAGAAGCCGGCGATGCACTGATGTTGCCAGCCAACAGCCTCGGCATCTGGGACATCCAGGAAACCGTGCGCAAGACCTACGTTTTGATTTTTTGATCTTCTGATTGCCTGCCAACAACAACTCATACAGGAATCGCCCCATGATCCGAAAGACACTGACGCTTGCTCCACTGGCGCTCGTCGCGACCTTCAGCCAGGCCGCCGAGACCGTCAAAATCTACAACTGGTCGGACTACATCGCCCCGGACACCACCAAGAACTTCCAGAAAGAAACCGGTATCGCCTTCAGTTACGACGTCTTCGACAGCAACGAAACCCTTGATGGCAAGTTGATGACCGGCACATCCGGGTATGACGTGGTGTTCCCGTCCAACCACTTCATGGCCCGACAGATTGAGGGTGGGGCCCTGAAAAAACTCGACAAGAGTCAGTTGCCCAACTGGAAAAACCTCAACCCGGTGCTGCTCAAGACGTTGCAGGCCAACGACCCGGGCAACGAGCATGGCTTCCCGTATTTGTGGGGCAGCACCGGCATCGGCTACAACGTTGCCAAGGTCAAGGCCGTGTTGGGCGACAACGCACCGGTGGATTCCTGGGACCTGATCTTCAAACCCGAGAACATGGCAAAGCTGCAAAAGTGCGGCGTCGCCATTCTCGACAACGGCCCCGAACTGTTGCCGGCGGCGCTGAACTACCTGGGGCTGCCACATCACAGCAAGAAGCCCGAGGACTATAAAAAGGCAGAAGCGCTGCTGATGAAAGTCCGGCCCTATGTCAGCTATTTCCACTCATCCAAATACACCAGCGACCTGGCCAACGGTGACATCTGCGTGGCCGTCGGCTTCTCTGGCGACATTATCCAGGCGGAAAACCGCGCCAAGGAAGCCAGGAATGGTGTCGACATTGGCTATTCAATCCCCAAGGAAGGCGCCGCCATCTGGTTCGACATGGTCGCCATGCCCGCCGACGCCCCGGACGAGAAAGCCGGTTACGCCTTCATGAACTACCTGCTGCGCCCCGACGTCATGGCCGGCATCAGCAACTACGTGCACTACGCCAACGGCAACGAACAGGCCGACAGCCTGATCGACCCGGCCATCAAGAGCGACACCAAGGTTTATCCGAGCCCGGAGATGATGGGCAAATTGTTTGCGCTAGAGGCGATGCCGTTGAATATTGACCGGGTGCGGACGCGGGTGTGGAACAAGATTCGTACGGGTAGCTGAGCGGTCAAATCTTGTAGCCAATGGCGCCGGTTGGGTTGACTGCAATGAGGCTTGGCACCTCTTTGCAAACGAAACAGGTGTCCAGGGGCAACTGGGGGCACCTCTGGCTCCCAGTTGCCAGCAGCGCAGATTTTCAGGCAGCTTCGGTATGGAAAGGATAGTCCGTGTACCCCACCTCGGTGCCACCGAAGAACGACTCGCGGTCGTATGGGTTCAGCGGCCAGCCGTTGCGCAGGCGCTCCGGCAAGTCCGGGTTGGCGATGAAGTGGCGGCCAAAAGCGACCAGGTCTGCATCGCCGGCCTCAAGGATCGCCTTGGCTGATTCACCAGAGAAGCCGCCCGCCGCGATAAGGGTTCCCTTGTAGTGCTGGCGTATGAGTTGGGACGCCACCGGATTCTGGTCCCGACGTTCGTCCTCGGCGACACCTAAAATGCGCGGCTCGATCAGATGCAGATAGGCGAGGTCCAGCTTGTCCAGCTCGCGCGCGACATGGGTGAACAGACCAATGGGGTCGCTGTCGGACATATCGCCGAAATTGCCGCTCGGCCCCAGACGCACCGCCACCCGATTGCTGCCCCAGACGGAGATCACCGCTTCTACTGCGTCCAGCAGGAACCGGCTGCGGTTCTCGAACGAGCCACCGTAGATATCCGTACGTTTGTTGCTACCGTCCTGGAGGAATTGATCGAACAGGTAGCCGTTGGCCGAGTGCAACTCCACGCCGTCAAATCCGGCTGCGATGCCGCGTGCGGCCGCGGCGCGGAAGCTGTCTACCAGCCCGTGGATTTCAGCGATGGTCAGTTCGCGCGCCGGGGAGCCGGGGGTCCAGCCGGACTCGGTGAAGGCCAGGCCGCCGTGGTCCACGACGGAAGGGGCCACCGGCTGGGCGCCGTCCGGCTGTAGCAGGCTGTTGGACTGGCGCCCCGCATGGTAGAGCTGCAGGAAGATTTTGCCGCCCTTGGCATGAACGGCGTCGGTCACGAGCTTCCAGCCGGCGATCTGGCTGTCGTCATACAGACCGGGAGCACCGAGGTATCCATTGCCATTGGGTGCGGCGATAGTGGCTTCGCCGATCAGCAGGCCACCGGCAGTGGTGCGTTGGGCGTAGTACTCGGCCATCAGTTGGCCAGGAATAGCGCCTGGTTCGGCACGCATGCGGGTAAGTGGCGCCAGTACGACGCGATGGGCAATCTGGTATGGACCTATTTGGACGCTCGTATGCAGTTTGGACATGACATCGATACCTATCAGTGGCGGGATGGGCGCAATGTAGGCGTAAAATGCGTGAAGAAAAATGTCCCGCGATGCCGAACATTTCGGATGGTTTTTCCGTAATCCGGCCTTGTTGGTGGGGTTCTACCGGGGAAAGCAGGAAAGTGATGGAAAGTCTGAGTGGCATCTCAATGTTCGTGCAAGTTGCCGAAACGCGCAGCTTTACCGAGTCCGCCCGGCAGTTGGGGGTGTCATCTTCAACCGTGGGCAAAGCCATCGCTCGGATGGAGGAGCGCTTGCACGTACGGCTGTTTCATCGCAGTACACGCAGTATCACGTTGACGGCCGAGGGGACTCTGTTCCTTGAGCGATGCCGCCGCATCCTCAGCGAGGTCACCGCTGCCGAGTCCGAGTTGTCAGGCCTGGCTGGCAGTCCACGTGGGCGGCTTCGCGTGGGTACACCTCTACTGGGCGACCTGATGATGCCGGCCTTTGACGGGTTCATGGAGCGGTATCCGGAAGTCGAACTGGATATCGATTTTTGCGACCGTATGGTCGATGTGATCGAGGAAGGGTTCGACGCGGTGATTCGGACTGGCGAGCAAACCGATTCGCGCTTGGCCGCGCGCCGCTTGGGCTCCTGCGCACATGTGCTGGTGGCGTCGCCAAGCTATCTCAAGCGGCATGGTGTACCCACTTCTGCGCGTGAACTGGAGAGCCATTCATGCCTGCAACACAAATTCCCCGCAACGGGAAAGCTGGAGCGTTGGCCACTGCGGCTCGGAACATCCGAGGCTGAATTGGTGCTGCCCGCCACGATGACGTCGAACACGATCGAGCCTCTTGCCTATGCCGCAATCCAGGGCAGGGGGATTGCCTTTCTGCCTACCTTCCTGGTGCGCGAAGCGCTGGAACGCGGCCAACTGGTCACAGTGCTGGACGATTACGTGGACCGCCAGGTTGTCTTCTGGATGCTGTGGCCAGCCAGCCGCTATGCCTCGCCCAAGCTACGCGTGTTCATTGACTACATGAGTGCGCACTTGCGCATCTGATGCCTCAAGCCTCCAGCCTAAGGCGCATGCTTTCACGGTGGGAGACCTCGAGTAGCGGCGGCAGAAGGCGCGTGCGGTGTTACCCGACGCGCCAGTCTGTCATTTGCTGACGTCCAGCACCACGCGGTAGCGCGCCTTGCCACTGCGTAGGTGATCGATGGCTTCGTTGACCCGGCTCATGGGAAAGTGCTCGACCTGCGGCAGACGCCGCAATACTCCACTGCGACTTCCACCTCTTCGCCCCCCAATGGACCGGGATCGTAGCTATAGCGCTGCAGCGGAGCGCCTGCCGACGTTGCAGCCCAACCGGTGAAAGTAGTGAGTTCGGTGCTGTCGCTCATGGGATACCTCCAGATCAGGAGACAGGGGCTTTGACCGCTCGGATGCGGTGGCCTGGCAACGCTGATCAGCAGCCAAGGCGTAATCATTCTAGCAGGCTGCAATGACAAGCATGGTCCGGGAGCGGTGTTGGAATTAACGGGTCGTCGGAGCCTGTCTCCGGCCACCGCTGCAACTAACTGGACGTTTAATTTAGTTGATAGCAATACACTGGCACTTATATTAATAAGTCCGAAAAAAATGCGAACTCATCTACAGAAAAACAACTTACCCATATTTAATATTTAAATAGCAAATTGTCGGACAATCCGGCTAAAACCTTCAACTACAAACTATATTTCGACAGCGCACGCACTGTTTGCTGGAGTTCGCCGGAACCACTCAATTTGACGTCAAAAAAAATGTAGACGTTTGATTTCGAATTGTGTCAGTTTTTATACGCCTTCATTGGGCGAGTGATAGGACGATCTCGCCAGAGATTGTCGTATCGGACAAAAACTGTTCCATTGCTAAACAAGGAAGTGTGTTTATGTCGAAAGTAAAAGACAACGCTATTGATCTTGCCGAACAGGGCTTTGCGCCATTGCAAGCGCTGGCTGCCCCCAGTTCCGCCTACAACCAGATCGATAGTTTCAGCCATCAGTATGATCGGGGTGGCAATCTCACGGTCAATGGCAAACCCTCCTTCTCCGTCGACGAGGCTGCTACCCAGCTGCTGCGTGACGGCGCTGCCTACCAGGACAAGGACGGCAGCGGCAAAATCGAACTCACCTACACGTTCCTGACCTCGGCTTCGTCGAGCACCATGAACAAGCACGGCATCAGCGGGTTCAGTCAGTTCAGCGCGCAACAGAAAACCCAGGCCGTGCTTGCCATGCAATCCTGGGCCGACGTGGCCAATGTCACCTTTACCGAAAAGTCTTTTGGCGGCGACGGTCACATGACCTTCGGTAACTACAGTAGTGGTCAGGATGGCGCCGCAGCATTCGCCTACCTGCCTGGCACCGGTGCAGGTTATGACGGTACTTCGTGGTATCTGACGGGCAGTGGCTATAACGTCAACAAGACGCCGGACCTGAACAACTACGGCCGTCAGACCCTGACCCACGAAATCGGTCATTCCCTGGGCCTGGCTCACCCTGGCGACTACAACGCCGGTGAAGGCGCGCCGACCTACAATGACGCGACTTACGGGCAAGACACCCGCGGTTACAGCGTCATGAGCTACTGGAGTGAAAGCAATACCGATCAGAACTTCAGCAAGGGCGGTGTGGAAGCCTATGCGTCTGGCCCGCTGATGGACGATATCGCCGCCATCCAGAAACTCTACGGTGCCAACACCACCACCCGTACCGGTGATACCACCTACGGCTTCAACTCCAACGCCGGTCGCGACTTCCTGAGCGCGTCTTCGTCGTCGGACAAAATCGTGTTCTCGGTCTGGGATGCGGGCGGCAAGGACACCCTGGATTTCTCCGGTTTTACCCAAAACCAGAAGATCAACCTCAATGAAGCCTCGTTCTCCGATGTTGGCGGCATGGTGGGCAACGTGTCCATTGCCAAGGGCGTCACTGTCGAGAACGCGATTGGCGGTTCGGGTAGCGACCTGCTGATCGGCAACAGCGTGGCCAACGAACTGAAGGGCGGTGCCGGCAACGACATCCTCTTCGGTGCGGGCGGTTCGGACAAACTGTGGGGCGGTTCGGGCTCGGACACCTTTGTGTTCGCGGCCAGCAGCGACTCCAAGCCAGGTGCGGTCGACCAGATCCTCGACTTTGTCAGTGGCCTGGACAAGATCGACCTGACCGGCATCACCAAAGGCGCCGGCCTGCATTTCGTGAACTCGTTCACCGGTGCGGCAGGCGATGCGGTATTGACCACTTCGGGCGGCAATAGCCTGTTGTCGGTGGACTTCTCCGGGCACGGAGTGGCTGACTTCCTGGTCAGCACCGTTGGCCAGGCGGCGTTCTCGGACATCGTGGCCTGATTCAAGGCAAAAAGGAGGGCGGCGCTTGACGCGCCGCTCTCTGTCCCTTGAACGGCAAGTGTTATGAGTAAGGCTACAACCCAGAGTAAAACGCCCTATGATCCAGAACGCTTTTACTTACAAAGCAACCGCGTGGCTGTTGGCAACGCTGATGATGTTTCTTGGAGAGGTAGCCATGGCAAGCAGTCTGAAATTAGCCGACCCGTCGGAACTCGCCGGGAAATGGCAGGCCACCTTGAATACCGCGCAAGACTCCCCCGAGTCCCAGGCGCTGCAGGACAAACCGTCGAATGTTTGCACGATCGAGTTCAATTTGAACCAGACCCTGGGCGAGGGGGCCGCCTGCCTCGGTGCCTGGCTGAACCAGTCGGCGATTGGCTGGTTCCCGGAACCGGATGGCATTGCCGTGACCGGTAGAGAAGGCTCAAGAATTGTGTTTTTCAGCCGACAGCGTGAGGGGCTTTATAAAAGCACCTTGAAGTCAGGTCTGATCATTACGCTCGAGCGCACTGCGCATTAAGTAAATAATGCCTGACTGAATATAAAAATAGTTATTGCCGTTATAAGCAGCAGATCAATAGCCGGAACGCTCTGAAGAGCACAAAGAGTTGTTATTAATGTGCAAGCGATAACCGGCAAAAAGAATGTCTCGGCCATGGGCGGACAGTTAATTGGAACCTCGTCAAGTAAGGCGAGGATTAATACCTCAGGAAAAACCAATGAAGATGGCGAAGAGCCCGGCCACTGCCCCGTTATTCAAGGCGCTGGGCGACTATAAGAGCATCCTGATCAGCGTCGGGTGTTTTACCGCACTGATTAACGTGCTGATGTTGGTCCCGTCGATTTATATGCTGCAGGTCTATGACCGGGTACTGTCTTCGCAAAACGAAACCACCTTGGCAATGTTGTCGTTGATGGTGGTCGGGTTCTTCGCTTTTATCGGTTTGCTGGAAATCGTGCGCAGTTTCATTGTTATCCGTATCGGCAGCCAACTGGAGCGCCGCTTCAACCTGCGGGTGTATCAAGCCGCTTTCGAGCGCAACCTGTTCAAGGGCGAGGGCAACGCTGGGCAATCCCTGGGCGACTTGACCCATATTCGCCAATTCGTCACCGGCCCGGCGCTGTTTGCCTTCTTCGACGCACCGTGGTTTCCGGTGTATCTGTTTGTGATCTTTCTGTTCAACGTCTGGCTCGGCGTATTGGCCACCGCGGGCGCGGTACTGCTGATCGGGCTGGCCTGCCTCAACGAGGCCATGACCAAAAAGCCTTTGGGCGAAGCCGCGGGGTTTTCCCAGAAATCCAGCCAACTGGCCACCAGTCACCTGCACAACGCCGAAACCATTCAGGCCATGGGCATGCTCGGTGTCTTGCGCAAGCGCTGGTTTGAGGTGCACTCGCGTTTTCTCGGCTTGCAGAATCAGGCCAGTGACACCGGCGCGGTTATTAGCTCCCTGAGCAAAACCCTGCGCCTGTGCCTGCAATCCCTGGTGCTGGGGCTGGGCGCCTTGCTGGTGATTCAGGGTGATATGACCGCCGGGATGATGATCGCCGGTTCCATCTTGATGGGCCGGGTACTGAGTCCCATCGATCAGTTGATCGCCGTGTGGAAACAGTGGAGCGGCGCCAAACTCGCTTACCGCCGTCTCGACGCTTTGCTGCAAGCTTTCCCGCCGGGTGACGAAGCCATGGCGCTGCCGGCGCCAAAAGGCCAGATCACCTTCGAGCAAGTCAGCGCCGGCCCGCCGGGGCAACGGGCAGCGACCTTGCACATGGTCAATTTCAACCTGGGCGCCGGGGAAGTGCTGGGAGTACTCGGCGCTTCCGGTTCGGGTAAATCGACCCTGGCCCGAGTGCTGGTCGGCGTCTGGCCGACGCTCGGCGGCACGGTGCGGCTCGATGGCGCGGACATTCATCGCTGGAACCGCGACGACCTCGGTCCTTACATCGGTTATCTGCCCCAGGACATCGAACTGTTCAGCGGCAGCATCGCCGAGAACATCGCTCGATTCCGTGAGGCGGATCCGCAAAAAGTCGTCGAAGCCGCGCAACAGGCCGGCGTTCATGAACTGATTCTGCGCATGCCGCAAGGCTACGACACCGTGCTGGGCGAGGACGGCAGCGGCTTGTCCGGTGGCCAGAAGCAACGCGTGGCCTTGGCTCGCGCGCTGTACGGCAATCCGAGCCTGGTGGTGCTGGATGAACCGAACTCCAACCTCGACACCGTCGGCGAAGCGGCATTGGCCGGCGCCATCGCGCACATGAAGGCCCGGGGCACCAGCGTGATTCTGGTTACCCATCGCTCTTCGGCCCTGGCCCAGGCCGACAAATTGCTGGTGCTCAACGAAGGTCGCTTGCAGGCCTTCGGCCCAAGCCAGGAGGTGCTCAAGGCGCTGTCCGGCGCTCAGGAGCAGCAACGTGAAAAACCTGCACAGGCACCGGGCGGGCTCAGCATGAGCCGGCAGTATCAGCCCACGACAAGGAATTCGGGTGTATGAGCAGCACACGCATGAACGACGACAGCGAAGCGACGATGGAACACGACTACATCGCCGAACGCCCTGAGCGCGACGCGCGTTTCGTCGCCCGCATGGGCTGGATTCTGGCGATTGTCGGTGCCGGCAGTTTCTTCACGTGGGCGAGTCTCGCGCCGCTCGATCAAGGCATTCCCGTGCAGGGGACCGTGGTGGTCTCGGGCAAGCGCAAAGCCGTGCAATCGATGAGCAGCGGCGTGGTCAGCCAGATTCTGGTGCGCGAAGGGCAAGTGGTGAAGCAGGGCCAGCCGCTGTTTCGTCTCGACCAGACCCAGGTCGCGGCCGACGTGCAATCCCTGCAAGCGCAGTACCGCATGGCGTGGGCCAGCCTGGCACGCTGGCAAAGTGAACGGGACAACCTCAAACAGGTGAGTTTCCCCGCCGAACTGAGCAACGATCCTGACCCGCGTCTGGCCCTGGTGCTCGAAGGCCAACGGCAATTGTTCAGCAGCCGTCGCGAAGCCTTTTCCCGTGAGCAAGCGGCCCTGCGCGCGAACATCGAAGGCGCCAGCGCGCAACTGGCCGGCATGCGCCGCGCACGCACCGACCTGACGGCCCAGGCCAGTTCCCTGCAACAACAGTTGAGCAATCTTCAGCCCTTGGCGGACAACGGCTACATCCCGCGCAACCGCTTGATGGATTACCAGCGTCAGTTGTCGCAAGTGCAGCAACAGCTGGCAGAAAACTCCGGGGAAAGCGGTCGGGTGGAGCAGGGCATCCTTGAGTCCCGGCTGAAACTGCAACAGCACAGCGAGGAATACCAGAAGGAAGTCCGCAGCCAACTGGCCGACGCGCAACTCAAAAGCGTGACCCTGGAAGAGCAATTGACCTCTGCCGGCTTCGACCTGCAACACAGCGAAATCATCGCCACCGCCGACGGCATCGCCGTCAACCTTGGAGTTCACACCGAAGGCGCGGTGGTGCGTCAGGGCGACACGCTGCTGGAGATCGTCCCGCAAGGCACACGCCTGGAAGTGGAAGGGCACCTGCCGATCAACCTGATCGACAAGGTCGGCACGCACTTGCCGGTGGACATTCTGTTCACCGCGTTCAACCAGAGCCGTACCCCGCGAGTTCCCGGCGAAGTCAGCCTGATCTCCGCCGACCAGATGGTCGATGAGAAAACCGGTGTGCCGTACTACGTGCTGCGCAGCAGCGTCAGTGATCAGGCCATGGAAAAACTCAACGGTCTGGTGATCAAGCCGGGCATGCCGGCAGAAATGTTCGTGCGTACCGGTGAACGTTCACTCCTCAACTATTTGTTCAAACCGCTGCTCGACCGGGCAGGCTCCGCGTTGACCGAGGAATAAGGATGTTCGGCTGTATGAATAAGCTTTCCCTGCTCGCAGCGACCCTGGCGTTGCTGACGTGCAACAGTGCGATGGCCATGGGGCCGTTCGAAATCTACGAGCAAGCATTGCGCAATGATCCGGTGTTCCTCGGCGCCATCAAGGAGCGTGACGCAGGCCTTGAAAACCGCGCCATCGGCCGCGCCGGGCTGCTGCCCAGGCTCGGTTACAACTACAACAAGGGGCGCAACGACTCCAAGGTCACCTACCTCAACGATCGCGGGAACCGCCAAAGTGATGACCGCAACTACAGCAGTTACGGCTCGACCTTGACCCTGCAACAGCCGCTGCTCGACTACGAGGCGTACGCGGCGTACCGCAAAGGCGTGGCGCAATCGCTGTTCGCTGACGAAAACTTTCGTGGCAAGAGCCAGGAGCTGCTGGTTCGCGTGCTGGAGAATTACACCAAGGCGCTGTTCGCTCAGGACCAGATCGACATTGCCCGGGCCAAGAAGAAAGCCTTCGAGCAGCAGTTTCAGCAGAACGAGCAGATGTTCCGCCAAGGCGAAGGCACGCGCACCGATATCCTCGAAGCCGAGTCACGTTATGAACTGGCGACCGCCGAGGAGATCGAGGCGCACGATGAACAGGATGCGGCCCTGCGTGAGCTGGGCGCACTGATTGGCGTGCCGACCATCGACATTGCCGACCTGACACCACTGGATCAGAACTTCCAGACCTTCACCCTGCAACCGGCCAATTACGACACCTGGCACGAGATGGCGGTGGCCAACAACCCGAACCTGGCCTCCCAGCGCCAGGCGGTGGAAGTGGCGCGCTACGAAGTCGAACGCAACCGCGCCGGCCACCTGCCAAAAGTCAGCGCCTATGCCTCGGTGCGCCAGAACGAATCGGAAAGCGGCAACACCTACAACCAGCGCTACGACACCAACACCATTGGCATTGAAGTCAACGTGCCGCTGTATGCCGGCGGCGGCGTCTCGGCCTCGACCCGGCAAGCCAGCCGCACCATGGAACAGGCCGAATACGAACTGGATGGCAAGACCCGGGAAACCTTGATCCAGTTGCGCCGCCAGTTCAGCGCCTGCCTGTCGGGGGTTAATAAACTGCGGGCTTATCAGAAGGCGTTGACGTCGGCGGAAGCGCTAGTGATCTCGACCAAACAAAGCATTTTGGGCGGCGAACGGGTCAACCTCGATGCGCTGAACGCCGAACAACAACTGTTTACCACCCGCCGGGATCTGGCCCAGGCGCGCTACGACTATTTGATGGCCTGGACCAAATTGCATTACTACGCCGGAACCTTGGGCGACCAGGACCTGGCCAAGGTGGATGAGGCCTTCGGCCAAGGCCCGAAAGCTCAGTAGCGCATAGAAACATTGTGGCGAGGGAGCTTGCTCCCGCTGGACTGCGAAGCAGGCCCAATGGCGGTTGCTGCGCAACCGAACGGGAGCAAGCTCCCTCGCCACAGAAACAGAGCAACGCCGCCCCAGGACTGGGGACTACAACTCTAAAAACGCCAAGAAAGCGAGAGTCATGCACATGGATGTACAGATCAAGCCGATGTCGGTCGGCACGTTATTGCTCCTGATTTCATCAGTACCAGGCCCAGCCCAGGCGCTTTATCTGGAAACCGGCAAACCCGGCGACGCAGCCAGTTGGCGCTCGACAGAGTTCCAGCGCGATTGGGGACTGGCGCGCATGCAGGCCGATCAAGCCTATGCCGCCGGCATCACCGGCAAAGGCGTGAAAATCGGCGCGCTGGATTCCGGTTTCGATTCCAGCCATCCCGAATTTGCCGCAGACCGTTATCACGCGGTGACGGCCAGCGGCAGCTATGTCGACGGCTCAGCGTTCAATGTCGACGGCACGCTCAACACCAACAACGACTCCCACGGCACCCACGTCACCGGCACCATGGGCGCTTCCCGGGATGGCACCGGCATGCACGGCGTGGCGTACAACGCGCAAATCTACGTCGGCAACACCAACAAGAACGATAGTTTCCTGTTTGGCCCCAACCCCGACCCGCGCTACTTCACTGCGGTCTATAACGCCCTGGCGGATGCTGGCGTACGCGCGATCAACAACAGCTGGGGCAGCCAGCCGCCGGACGTCAGCTACCGAACCCTCGACGACCTGCATGCCGCCTACGCCCAACACTGGAACAAAGGCACCTGGCTCGACGCCGCCGCCGACGTTTCGCGGCGTGGCGTGATCAACGTGTTCAGCGCCGGCAACAGCGGCTACCCGAATGCCAGCGTGCGTTCGGCCTTGCCGTACTTTCAGCCGGACCTGGAAGGCCACTGGCTGGCGGTGTCGGGGCTGGATCAAAGCAACCAGCAGAAATACAACCAGTGCGGGATCGCCAAGTATTGGTGCATCACCACGCCGGGCGCGAAGGTCGACAGCACCATTCCCGGTGGCGGTTACGCGATCAAGTCCGGCACCTCCATGGCCGCGCCGCATGCCACCGGGGCATTGGCGCTGGTGATGGAACGCTATCCGTACATGAACAACCAGCAGGCGCTGGAGGTGCTGCTGACCACCGCGACCCAGCTCGACGGCTCGATCACCGAGGCACCGAGTACGCGCATCGGTTGGGGCGTGGCCAACCTCGAACGGGCGATGCACGGGCCGGGGCAATTGCTCGGGTCGTTCGACGCCAATCTGGGGGCAGGGCAAAGCGATGTCTGGAGTCATGACATCACGGACAAGGCGCTGATTCAGCGCCAGGCCGAAGACGCCGCCGAACACAGCGCCTGGCAACAGGAATTGCTGGACAAAGGCTGGCAGAACGGTGTGCCGGTCGGTGCCAGTCAGCAGGATCAAACCGATTACGCGGTAGGCATGGCTCGTGATTCCGCCGCTGCCAACCGAGTCTACGAAGGCAGCCTGATCAAGTCCGGTGCCGGGCGGTTGATGCTGACCGGCGACAACACGTATCGCGGCCCGACCACGGTCAACGGCGGTTTGCTGGCGGTGAACGGCTCGCTGACGTCGGCGGTGACCGTCAATGACAGCGGCACCCTCGGCGGTAACGGACGGATCGCTGCCTTGACCGCCAATGCCGGCGGTACAGTGGCGCCCGGTAACTCCATCGGTACGTTGCAAGTCAGTGGCGATGTGACGTTTGCGCCAGGTTCGACTTATGCCGTCGAACTGTCACCCACCAGCAGCGACCAGATTATTGCCGGCGGTACGGCCACGATCAGCGGCGCGACCGTGAGCCTGTCCCTGGAAAACAGCCCGACCTTGCTCAGCACCCAACAAGTGCAAAGCCTGCTGGGCCATCAGTACAACATCCTGCAAGCGGCGGGCGGCATTGAAGGCCAGTTCGGCGCGGTGCTGCCCAACTACCTGTTCATCGGCGGCAGCCTCGATTACGCCGCGACTGGTATTCAGTTGAGCGTTGAGCGTAACGCCACGACCTTCGCCAGCGTCGGGCAAACGCCGAATCAGCGTAATGTCGCGGCCGCTGTGGAAGGGCTTGGCGCGGGTAACGCAGTCTATGAAAGCCTATTGCTGTCGCCGACCGCGAGCTCGGCGCAACAGGCCTTCCAGCAGTTGTCGGGGGAAATCTACCCGGCGCTGGGCTCGGTGTTGATCAATGACAGCCGTTATCTGCGTGATGCGGTCGGTGAGCGTCTCAACGAAGCCAATGGCTCCCGAAGCAACGGCTGGATCAAGGCACTGGGCGCCTGGGGCAAGACCGATCACAGCCATGACACCGCCGGCTACACCACGTCGATTGGCGGTTTGTTGGCCGGTGTCGATGGCGCAGTGGATGACGAAACCCGTGTCGGCCTGGTCGCCGGTTATAGCGACAGCTCGGCCAGCATGGGCTCCGGAACTCATTCATCAGGGCAGGTCGACAGCTATCACCTGGGCGCCTATGCCGGCCACGAAATAGGCGCCTGGCGCCTGAGTGCCGGGGGGGCCTACAGCTGGCATCGGGCCGACGTCAAACGTGACCTGCAATACGGCGACGTCAGCGCCAAACAGAAAGCCAAAGTCGACGCCGGGACCACCCAGGTGTTTGGCGAAGCAGCTTATCGCTTGAACCTGCAAGCACTGGCCTTGGAGCCATTCGCCAACCTGGCCTACGTACATCTCGACACCGAGGGCTTCACCGAAAAAGGTGACGCAGCGGCGCTCAAAAACCGCGGCGACCGGCGTGACGCGGTACTCAGCACCCTGGGCGTACGCGCGCTGAAAACGCTGACGCTGTCCGGTCAGCAACAGCTGGACCTGAGCGGCAGCCTCGGCTGGCAGCACAACCTTAGCCACACCGACTCCGAGGAACACCTGGCGTTTGCCAGCGGTGGCACTCCGTTCGTGGTGGAAAGCTCGCCACTGGTTCGCGATGCGGCGCTGGTGGGCGCCCATGCCAGCCTGGCCTTGAGCCGGGATGTTCGGCTGAACCTCGATTACACCGGCCAACTGGCCAGCCGCGAGAAGAGCCACGGCGTCGGGCTGAGCCTCAATTGGCAGTTTTAATCCGGTAAACACCGGTTGTGGCGAGGGGCTTGGCGCAATCCATGTGGGAGCGGGCTTGCTCGCGAAGACGTCGGCACAGCCAACATTGATGTCGTCTGACACACCGCTTTCGCGAGCAAGCCCGCTCCCACAGGTTCTGTGCCTTGACTGACAGGCATTGGGTAGGCCCCTGGCCACAAGGATTTTGGCAACACAACTAAGGACGGTAGTTCGATGAATAACAAGTACAACAACCTTGCCTTGCTCTGCGCATTGGCCACCCTGGGCACCGCACACGCGGCGCCCTACGTGGAAAACGGCAGGACAGGCGATCCCGATAGCTGGCGCAGCACCGAGTTCAACGCCGATTGGGGGCTGGGGGCGATCAACGCTCAGGAGGCCTATGCCGCCGGTTACACCGGCAAAGGCGTGAAGCTGGGGATTTTCGATCAGCCGGTTTACGCCTTGCACCCGGAGTTTTCCGGGGCCAATAAGGTGATAACCCTGGTCACCAGTGGCATCCGCGAATACACCGACCCGTACATTCCGGTCAAAGCCGGGGATGCCTTTTTGTATGACGGTTCGCCCTCGGTGGGCTCCAACGGCAAACTCGGTGCCCATGGCACTCACGTTGGCGGGATCGCCGCGGGCAGTCGCGATGGCGGTCCGATGCACGGCGTCGCCTTTGGTGCGCAAATCATCAGCGCCGACAACGGTGACCCGGGCCCGGAAGACGGGATCATTCGCGGCAACGACGGCGCGGTGTACAAGGCCGGTTGGGATGCCCTGATCGCCAGCGGTGCGCGGATCATCAACAACAGCTGGGGCATCGGCATCACTGATCGCTTCGACCTGGGTGGTCGGGATCCGGCGTACCCGCACTTCACCGTGCAGGACGCGCAACTGCAGTTCAACGAGATCCAGACCTTGCTCGGGACCAAACCCGGCGGTGCCTACGACGGCGCCATCGCGGCGGCCCGCAGCGGCATCGTGACGATCTTCGCCGCCGGCAACGACTACAACCTCAACAACCCGGACGCCATCGCCGGCCTCGGCTACTTCGTCCCGGAGATCGCGCCGAACTGGATGACCGTCGCCGCGTTGCAGAGGAATCCGGACACCAGCAGCCCCGATCCTTACAACATCAGCACCTTCTCGTCGCGTTGCGGCTACACCGCGAGCTTCTGCGTGTCGGCACCGGGCAGCCGCATCTACAGCTCGATTATTAGCGGCACCAATGCCAATGACCTGACCACCGGCTACGCCAATTACAACGGCACCTCCATGGCGGCGCCGCACGTTGCAGGCGCGGTGGCGGTATTGATGGAACGCTTCCCGTACATGACTGGCGCGCAAGTCGCCAGCGTACTGCGCACCACTGCCACCGACCTCGGCGCACCCGGCGTCGACTCGCTGTACGGCTGGGGCATGATCAACCTGCGCAAAGGCATCGATGGCCCGGCGATGTTCGTGACCGAGCAGGACATTCCCGAAGAATTCCGCATCGACGGCGCCTACGGCTCCAGCCAGTTTGTCGCGGACTTGCCGGGTATCGGCGCGATCATCGACGCCGGCAAACCCACCGAGCGTGTGTGCAATGACGTGCATTGCGGGCTCGATGTCTGGCGCAACGACATTTCCGGCCATGGCGGCCTGACCAAGCAGGGCATCGGCACACTGGTGCTGACCGGCGCCAATACCTACGCCGGCCCGACCCTGGTCAATCAGGGCCGATTGGCCATCAACGGTTCGCTGCTGTCGGCCGTCACCGTCAATGACAGCGGGATCCTCGGCGGTAACGGCAGCATCGCGGCGCTGACCGCGAAAAGCGGCGGTACCGTGGCCCCCGGCAACTCCATCGGCACCTTGCAGGTGGCGGGCGACGTGACTTTCGAGCCTGGCTCGACCTACGCCGTAGAGCTGTCGCCCACCAGCAGCGACCAGATCATTGCCGACGGCAAGGCTGTGATCGAAGGCGCAACGGTTAGCCTGTCTCTGGAAAACAGCCCGACATTGCTGACCACCAGCGAAGCGAAATCCCTGCTCGGCAATCAGTACAACATCCTGCAAGCGGCCGGCGGAATCGAAGGGCGCTTCGGTGCGGTGGTGCCGGACTACCTGTTCCTCGGCGGCACCCTCGACTACTCCGCTGGCGGCATTCAATTGGCGGTGGTGCGCAACGCGACCTCCTTCACCAGCGTTGGCCAAACCCCGAACCAACGCGCCGTGGCCGCTGCCGCCGAGCAGTTGGGCGCAGGCAATCCGCTCTACGAAACCCTGCTGTTGTCGCCGACCGCCGCTGTCGCGCAACAAGCGTTCCAGCAACTCTCTGGTGAGATTCATCCGGCAATCGGCACGCTGCTGATTAACGACAGCCGCTATCTGCGCGATGCGGTTGGCGAGCGTCTGCGTGAGCACGATTTGTTCGACGCCGGGGCACCCACCGATGACCGCAGCAACGCCTGGCTCAAAGTGCTCGGCGCCTGGGGCAAGAGCGATGGCGGGCATGATAACGCCAGTTCCAACAGCTCCATTGGCGGGCTGCTGGCCGGTGTCGATGGCTTGATCACTGAAGATACCCGACTGGGTTTCGTCACCGGTTATAGCGACAGCTCGTTGAGCATGGGCGATGGCACGCACTCGTCGGCCTCGGTCGACAGCTACCACTTGGGTGCGTACCTGGGCCATGAAATCGACGCGTTGCGCCTGAGCGTCGGTGGCGCCTACAGCTGGCATCGCATCGACGTCAAACGTGACCTGCAATTTAACGGTGTCCGCGGCAAGCAGAAATCCAAACGCGATGCGACCTCCGCGCAACTGTTCACCGAAGCGGCGTATCGCCTGGACCTGCAACCGATCGCTCTGGAGCCATTCGTTAACTTGGCTTACGTGCACTTGAACACTGAAAGTTTCAGCGAAAAAGGTGACGCCGCTGCACTCAAGGGCGGGGAAAACAACCGCGACGTGGTGCTTTCGACCCTTGGCTTTCGGGCGAGCAAAGCCATTGCGCTGTCCGACCAGCAACAGCTGGAACTGTCCGGCACGCTCGGCTGGCAGCACAACCTGAGCAACACCCGTTCCGAAGACCACTTGGCCTTCGTCAATGGCAACACCGCGTTCAGCGTGCAAAGCGTGTCCATGGACCGCAATGCCGCGGTGGTCGGTGCCCGTGCCGGATTGGCGCTGGGCCGCGATACCCGTTTGAACCTGGATTACAACGGGCTGCTCGGCTCCCGGGAAAAAGACCACGGTGTGGGCCTGACCCTGGACTGGCAGTTCTGATTTGACGCAAAGGAAGCAAGCACATGGGACTGTTTGATTACAAAAATGCCGGCAGTGAGGCCGGCAAAGCGTTGTACTCCGACGCGATCGCGCTGACGCTCTACGCGTACACGCCCACCGGTCAGCCATTGCCGGCGACCGCTTGGGCGCCGATTGACGCCACAGCGTTGGGCTATCAGGGCAACGTCGGGGCTCAAGGCACCTTCTATGGCGAGAAGGACGGCTTCACCAGCGCCGAAGCCGAAGTGCTCGGTAAATACGACGAGGCAGGCAAGCTGATCGGCATCGGAATCGCTTTTCGTGGCACCGGTGTCCTGGGCTACAGCGATACCTTCGGCGACATGAAAAACAATTTGCTGGCCGCGGTCGGCCCGGTGGATTACGCGACGAACTACGCGAAAAACGCCTTCGATACTTTGCTGAAAAGCGTCGCCGCGTTCGCCATCGCCCATGGCTTGAGTGCCAAGGACGTGCTGGTCAGCGGGCATAGCCTCGGTGGATTGGGGGTTAACAGCCTGGCGGAGTTGAGCGGCAATAACTGGGGCGGTTTTTTCAAGGACGCCAACTACATCGCCTTCGCCTCGCCGACCCAAAGCGCCACCGGCAACAACGTGCTGAACATCGGCTACGAGAATGACCCGGTGTTTAGAGTGCTCGACGGCACCACCTTCAGCAGTGGCTCGCTGGGCAAGCACGACGGTCATCAGGAGTCGGCGACCAACAACATCGTCAACTTCAATGACCAGTACGCTTCCACCGCGCAGAACCTGGTGCCGTTCAGCATCCTCAATCCGCTGAACTGGTCGGCCCACGGCTCGTTGGGCTATGCCGACGGTTTGAACCGGGTGATCGACTCGCGCTTCTACGACCTCACCGACAAGGACTCGACGCTGATCGTGTCCAACCTGTCGGAATCGTCCCGAGGCAGTACCTGGGTCGAAGACCTGGGCCGCAGCGGCGAGCCGCACACCGGCAGCACCTTCATCATTGGCACCGACAGCAATGACTGGCTCAAGGGCGGCGCGGGCAATGACTTCATCGAAGGCCGTGACGGGAACGACCGGTTCCGAGATGACGGTGGCTACAACCTGCTGCTGGGTGGCAAGGGCAGCAACACCTTCGAGCTGCAGAAGCCGTTGCAGAACTTCAGCTTTGCCAATGACGGCGACGGCACGCTGTACGTGCGCGATGCCTACGGCGGCATCAGCATGACCCGCGACATCGGCGCGCTGGTGAGCAAGGAATCGGGCTCGTGGTCGGGCAGCAAGGAGGTGACCTACAACGTCACCGCCAACGGTTTGCTCAACGGCACGGAACTGACCCATTACAACCACTCGCTCAACGGTGATGCCTACGGCAACACGCTGGTGGCCAGCGTCGACGGTGACTGGCTGTTCGGCCACGCCGGCGACGATCTGCTGCGCAGCGACAAGAGCCACGTGACCTTCGTCGGTGGCGCGGGCAATGACGTGATGCAGGCCTCGGGGGGCGGCAACAACACCTTCCTGTTCAGCGGGGCCTTCGGCTTCGATGCGATCAATGGGTATCAGGGCAGCGACAAACTGGTGTTCATGGGCGTCCAGGGCGCGGGGCAGGGGTATGACTACACCCAGCACGCGACCCAGGCCGGCAACGACACTGTGCTCAAGATTGGCGATTACGCCGTAACGCTGGTGGGCGTAGGTCTGGATAATCTCTCGGCTTCGGGAATTACGTTTGCGTAAAAGCTGCATGCACTAAAGGCTCCGGGGCGCCTCGTGATTGAGGCGTCCTGGCTGTGAGCTATCTCTGACAATTCCAACAAAGAGAGAGGCAATACCAATGGGTGTGTATGACTACAAGAACTTCGGCACAGAAGACTCCAAGGCGTTGTTCAGCGACGCCATGGCGATCACGCTGTATTCCTATCACAACCTCGACAACGGTTTCGCCACCGGTTACCAGCAAAACGGCTTCGGCCTGGGCTTGCCGGCAACTCTGGTGACCGCGCTGATCGGCGGCACCGATTCCCAGGGCGTCATTCCCGGCATTCCCTGGAACCCCGATTCGGAAAAGGCCGCGCTCGAGACTGTGCAAAAAGCCGGCTGGACACCGATCACCGCCGCGCAATTGGGCTATGACGGCAAGACCGACGTTCGCGGAACCTTCTTCGGCGAGAAGGCCGGTTACACCAGCGCCCAAGTCGAGATCCTCGGCAAGTACGACGCCGAGGGTTATCTCACCGAAATCGGCATCGCTTTTCGCGGCACCAGTGGCCCGCGGGAAATCCAGATCGGCGACTCCATCGGTGATGTGATCAACGACCTGATGGCAGCGCTAGGGCCAAAGGATTATGCGAAAAACTACGTAGGTGAAGCCTTCGGCAATCTGCTCAGTGACGTTGCAGCATTTGCCCAGGCCAATGGGCTTTCGGGCAAGGACGTACTGGTCAGCGGCCACAGCCTCGGCGGGTTGGCGGTCAATAGCCTGGCGGACTTGAGCAGCGATAAGTGGTCCGGTTTTTACCAGGATTCCAACTACATCGCCTACGCCTCACCGACCCAAAGCAGCAGCGACAAAGTGCTGAACATCGGTTATGAAAACGACCCGGTGTTCCGCGCCCTCGATGGCTCGTCGTTCAACCTGGCCTCGGTAGGCGTGCACGATGCCGCCAAGGATTCGACGTCCGATAACATCGTCAGCTTCAACGACCACTACGCCTCGACGGCGTGGAACGTGCTGCCGTATTCGATCCTCAATATTCCCACCTGGATTTCCCACTTGCCCACCGGTTACGGCGACGGCATGACCCGCGTGCTGGAGTCGCAGTTCTACGACCTGACCAGCAAGGATTCGACCATCATCGTCGCCAACCTCTCGGACCCGGCGCGCAGCAACACCTGGGTCCAGGACTTGAACCGCAACGCCGAAACCCACAAAGGCAGCACCTTCATCATCGGCAGCGACGGCAATGACCTGATCCAGGGCGGCAAGGGCAACGACTACCTGGAAGGCCGCGACGGTAACGACACCTTCCGCGATGGTGGTGGCTACAACATCCTGTTGGGCGGCAAGGGCAGCAACGTGCTGGACCTGCAGCAGTCGGTGAAAAACTTCGTCTTCGCCAATGACGGTGCCGGCAACCTGTACGTGCGCGACGCCAATGGCGGCATCAGCATCACTCGCGACATCGGCAGCATCGTCACCAAGGAGCCGGGTTTTCTCTGGGGGGTGTTCAAGGATGACGTGACCCACAGCGTCACCGCCAATGGCCTTGTGACCGGCAGCAACCTGACCCAGTACGCCTCAAGCGTGAAGGGCACGACCGGCGCCGACACCCTCAATGCGCACGCAACCGGCGACTGGATGTTTGGCTTCGATGGCAACGATCATTTGATCGGCGGCACCGGCAACGATGTGTTTGTCGGCGGGGCGGGTGACGACCTGCTGGTATCAGGCGGCGGGGTCGACACGTTCCTGTTCAGCGGCGCGTTTGGTCAGGATCGGGTGATGGGCTATCAAGCCAACGACAAACTGGTGTTCCTCGGGGTTCAGGGCGTTGCGCCGAACGATGACTACCGGGCCCATGCCACGGCGGTGGGGCAGGATACGTTGCTCACATTTGGCAGTGATTCGGTGACCCTGGTGGGTGTCGGGCTGGACAGTTTGTCCGGTAGCGCGATTGTGATCGCCTGAGGGTGATGCGGCGCCGGTAAGGGCCTCTTCGCGAGCAAGCCCGCTCCCACATTTCGATCGCAGGCGTACCCATATTGGGTGTTCACTGAAGATCGAATGTGGGAGCGGGCTTGCTCGCGAAGAACGATAACGCGGTAAACCTGCCTGCCCCCGTGACTCACCGGCCACCCTTTGACTCCAATACCTGCACCAACAGGAATCTGGCACTAAACCATCAGCCCATCCACGCGTTATCCCTATGACGCCGGTGCTGCATGCCGCCATTGAGTACAGGAGATTTTGCAACGTGAGTAACAGCAAGAGGTACACCTTCGGTCTGGCGCTGGCCTTGTTATCGGCAACCGCCGCCGCAGAACTGCCTCAAAGCTCGATTCTGACCCGTTACGGGGTCACCTCTGATCAACTGCCGAAACCGGCCGCGATCCAAACCACCAAACCCACCACGCCCGTCGAAGAAAAAAGCCGCTTTCAGCTCCAGCCGGAACAGCCCTGGGTGACTGTGCGCCTGGGCGACGGCAAACCACCGGAGCAGACCGGCAATATCAGCATCGATCGTTCGATGCAGCAGGAACGGGAGCGTTGCCAGCGGATGCAGGAGCGACTGATACGGCAAGGAGGGCAGTCCTTCTCCTGCGATAACAGTATTTCTGCAACTCACTAAACATAGCGGGTGCCTTTTAAGTCAGAGAAACCTGTGGCGAGGGAGC
>NZ_AKJE01000031.1 GCF_000282495.1 Pseudomonas sp. GM79 | reverse complement strand
CGCTTTCAACGGTGCTGAAGCGTCCCGTTTTTGCCCTACGTGCTCGTGGGCGGGTGACCTGTTGTGAGTTAGCAGGAACAGTCA
This sequence comes from Pseudomonas sp. GM79, assembly GCF_000282495.1. Classification (GTDB taxonomy): domain Bacteria; phylum Pseudomonadota; class Gammaproteobacteria; order Pseudomonadales; family Pseudomonadaceae; genus Aquipseudomonas. Next base: position 69,981 of record NZ_AKJE01000031.1, on the reverse strand, counting down.
AATTGCCACTCTTTTGGAGCGCCATAGACGCCATTACCAACAGCGGAATCGCACGAGGTAAACGTATCGGAAGCGGAGTGAAGAACTCCTAGTCATCAGCGATCAACGCGGCTGGCTTCGCCTTTTGCCGGCCACTCACTATCAGTAGCTTGACGTGTGGCTTCTGCCTCAAGCTGTTCTTGCGCAAGTCGCCAATAAAACTCTTCAGATCCTTCCCGACGACCATCTTTCTCCCACAACTCATAAGCTCTTTCTCGGACTTTCGAATCGTCAATCATTGTCATTCCTCTCTGAGTCGCTACTTGATCCTGGTTCTTAAACTAGCTGATCCCAAAGGTATCTGCTCATGGCTCATCCTCAGCTTTGGCTAGAAGAGCGTCATCCGCGAGAGGTTCAAGCAGCGCCTCGGCAATCTCGCCAAGCTTGCCCAACGGGTGATCACAATTGCCCAGCAGTTCTGCTGTAGCAGTCTTGTCGGCATGTCCTCGCTCGGCGGTGATAATCAGCCAGCCCAGCGCTGAGGTATGCACCTCGTTATCGGCAAGACGATTGTTCACGTACTCATCCACTGCCAGGGCAAATTCCTCAGCAGTCACGCCTTGTTGAGGACGCATGCGACGTTGGAACGACACGCTGTTGCCGCGCAGAAGTTCTTCCGCTGCGTTGTAGAGCCAGTCCGCCCTAGCGGCGTCCTGCGGGCTTTCGCTCACTAGAGGGGGATGATGACGTTCATGTTTTAACGGGGAAAAATGTGTTGTGTTCATGATCGTCTCCAGAGCGAGCACGAAGGTCGTGGCGCGAGGCCTTATTGCCGAGGAATCAAATACCTTTTATCCATATTGACCGTAGGTGTTGCGGCAAAGTCCATCGGCGATGCCCCTTACGTCAGTCCAATCAGGCTGCCAAAATGATGCATACACACTATCCAAACACCTTTTACTGATCGTCCTCTCCTTCGAACTTCACGGATTCCATGGGGATCCACCTAATGGTCTTTTGTGATGAACGACATTCGCAAAAACCCAAGCACTGGCATCGTGGGAAAAACTGTTTAGCCAGCCTGAGATTCGGATGGACGCAGAAGAGCAGTACGAGGCACTGCTGCATCTCGCGGATGAATTTGAAGATCAGGATTTTATCAGTCCACAAGAACGAGCAAGGCTCATCGAGAAGGCAACCGCCCTCTACGCACGATCTATCGAGGGTATAGGCGAAGGCACCTAGCGCTCGCCTAAACTCCCCTGCCCCGACAAAAGGCTCGAAATAATTCGAACGTCAAAATGCGGCCAGGACTGATGAGGCGCCGGACTGAGCGCTGCAACAGAATTTGCTTCTCCGTCCTTGATCTTGGGGGTACAAGAAAGCAGCTTGGGTGAAGGATGATGGGTCGTCACTTGACGCCTGATCAGATGACCAGGTGCCTACCAAGCTGCTGTTATGAGAGCTAGGCTACATGCCTTTCTGTCTGATTGAGACTAATCGCGAGCCGCCTTGCACACCCTACGCCCCAAGCTAAAGCACGAGTCATTGATTCGCCCGGTCTGGAATCAAATGCCTCTTCATGCAAAGCCATACCGCTCGCCGCATACACTCCGATGAACATTTGGGTGATTCCCGAGGGCGACAGCCTCACTTGGACATCAATGAACGTGCCATCGTCTAACGTCTCATCGTGTGTCCGATGGTGAAGTGCTGGATCAGCCCATTGCCAAAACACATCCCCACGAATTCGCATTCCGCATCCTCCTACGACTTTAGTCTTAGTTATCGGAAAATTCACCTTAGCGCAGCGAGGCAGTGACGCAACGGGGTGCGTCAAGATTGAATGATAAATCGGACAATTGGCCATGATTCCTGTACACGGCCAGAAATTCTGTACAGGTTATTCGCTCTTCTTTTCTAAGGTCGAGGCCATGAGAGATGTATGCCAGAAACTTCTGGGATTAGGATCGACGGGCAGCGTCAGTACCTCCATCAGAAAAATCTAAAGCTTAGCCTGACCCTGCTGGCCCGAAGCATCGACTATAGGAAAAATGGCTCAACACGGACACCTGCTGTTTTACCGTCGTTCCTGCGATGAGAAGCACGGTGCAGCGTCATAAATTGTCTCAGCTTAAGCTCGTCCCTTTCTTGAAATCGTCTCCTTTTGCCGGTACTTGTAGGACACCAATGTCATGCACGGAAAGCAACCATGCGCGCAAGATTCAGAGTGATTGAAACCACCACACTGGACGACGGCAGTAAGCGATACAGGGTCGTTGATCTTGTAGAGGGCGGGTCAGCCAGCAAGCATGGCGTGTTCAAAGTCAGGACGGAGGCAGAGGCTGTTTGCTCGCACCTGAATGCCGAGCATCCATGTCAGAGCGGTGTAGGTCGTACGTCCCTGAGCGTTTGATTCACTCGGTACGGAACTCTAAGCGTCGGATGTCCGACCCTGTTGAAGATGACAAACCCAGCCTTGCTCTCGATGATTACCCAGGCTTAAGAGAAGCAGGCTCTGCATCAAATCAATGGTGATTTCTCAACGCCTGCCATGCGGTGATCGATAAGCCAGGATGAGACATCCCGACCAGTCGCAGTCACGCCTGAACACCGAACAACTCAATCGCGGCCTTACTGGTATCTGCCAGTCAGATTAAAACAGTGACGAAACAAACTCAGTAACCGGTTCCGGTAACAGGTCTTGGGGGTGATCCCCTCCGAAAGTAGCCAGTCCGCTGCTGCCCTTGATGATCCCAGAGCTAATGACGTCGCCAGTTTGAACTCGTATGACTTCGACTTTGATTTCTACTTTGTCAGGGATCATCGACCATTCTGTGGCTCGATCCTCCCAGTGCAGAATGGTTGGGAAGATTAAGATGTCTTGATCTGCGCGCCGAGCTTGGGAGACGGCATCCTCAAAATTTTCAGCCAAACCGCCAATGCGCACCAGACGAGACTTGGTGCTCGTGGCGTTGTAAATGATCTTCGTAGTGTTACGACCAGAGCCGCTGTAGACGTTATCACCGTATTCGCCGTCAGCAGGCGTCGTGACAAAGATCCGCTCGCTTGTCGTAATACGTGCTGAGCCATTTTGTTGTGGTGACCAGCGGTGTGAGTCCGCGCAACCAGAGAGCACGGCAATTAAGGCGAGTGTCAGGGGAATGCGCATCAATACATCCTTGTAAAAGGCCTGCATGGCATTTAGAGATCAAAGGAATATAGCAAAGCTCCCTGTTCCTAGTGAGGAAACCTACGCGCAGCCAGCACATGCTTGGCAATCTCCGATCCGGACAGTCTGCCACGTCCCCCTGACAAGGATGTACACCATGCTCTAGCATGCGAATGGATACGCTCGCTGGATGTCGTATAGCGGGTATTAGTCGCCCTACGATCAAGCGGGAAAGGCTGCGAAAAAGGAACATCCATAGGACGCCAGATTTTGAACACAACCTCCCCTCTCACCGCCCGCGAGGTCTACCAGGTCTTGAAAGACGTTGCGCTGGGCACACGCATCATGAGAAGAACCAGCAGCCAGTCTTTGAGCGAAATCTACAACGGCCTCATGACTGCTGAGATCGATGGCTGGCGTCTCACGCTTTTCAAAGACGGCGGCACCTTGGATTACTGCGAGGATTGCAGGTCTCCTGACGGTCGTATCGGGTCTATTGAAACCTGGCAACGCTATGGCACCGACCCAGTTAAGCTTTTGAGCGGATGGGAGCGTGAGCAGCTTGAGCGTCTGCTGAATGAGCTCTCAGCCTAAGCAAAAGAAGGCCTCATCGCGTTCGTTTCCGTGCGCGGTTTGCCACCAGTAAGCTCATGAGTAATCCAACCGCGCCTACATCAACCGATGCCTCAAGTGAGTGAAGCGGCCAACTGTTGACTATGCTTCATCCCGATTGTGGGGTCGGCCTAACGCCAAGCTCCACCACGGATGGAGCAAAGCTTATGACTCTGGTTAATGACCTATTGGTGTGGTCTGCCGAACTTAAAGGTTGGCAAAGAGACGCTCTTAGGCGCCTATTCACCCAAGATGCGTTGAGTGCCGATGACCTTGCCAGCCTAGTAGTCATGGTTAAAGAAGCTCATGGAAATGGCTCCGCTTCCCCTGAACCGCCGACCCCACTCGCCCAAGCTCACGTCGCTGGAGCTGGTAGTGGTGCGACTGTCCAACTTCTAGGGCTCTCCAACCTGTCCAACATCAATGGCTTCCCGGCCGGGCGTAGAGTCGACCTGCAGCCCAACGGTTTGACCGTCTTGTTTGGCGAAAATGGTGTCGGTAAGTCGGGTTACGCAAGGCTGCTCAAGAACACCTGTCGAGCTCGGCGCCGCGACAATGTCCGCCCAAACGCGTTCGGTGTAGCGGGAGTACCTGCGGCGGATGTTTCATTTCTTGTCGACGGTAATCCTCAACAAGCCACATGGACTCAGGGTGAAGCGTCAAACTCAGATTTGAGCATGATCTCCGTGTATGACGCTGCTTGCGCTATGGACTACGTAGAAGAAGAAGGAACACCCGTCTTTTTACCGTACGGCTTGGGGCAAATGAATCGCCTAGTTGTCGCACAACGAGAGCTGCACCGTATCATCACCGCTGAGCGTGACGCAGTAGCCCTTAATGCTGGGCTGTTTGACCCCATACGGGGTGAGACAGTGGTGGGTGATCTCATCAAAGGACTGGGCGTAGGGACTGACGTGGATGTCATGAAAACGCTGGGCACATTGAGCGAAGAAGACGAAGTTCGTTTGCAGCAACTCGCACAAGTCCTACAGGACATGAATCCGGAACCCAAGGCTCAAGCCTTGGACAGACAGTCTGAGCGGTTGGAGGTTGGCGCTCAGCACGCCGTATCGGCTTATGCGGTAGTGACTGATGAAGCCTTTCAAACACTCAGGCGCCTTCATGTTGAAAACATAGCTGCCGAGGAGGCCTACCAAGCTGCACAGAAGAACCTACGTGAGGTGGATGAAGCAACACTTCCTGGAACAGGTAATGGTCTTTGGAAGTTACTTTTTGAAGCTGCTGAACGCTTTTCTACTACGGATGCATACCCAGGTCACTCGTTTCCACACACAGAGGACGGAGCGAAATGCGTTTTATGCCAGACAGTTTTGGCCCCTGATGCACAGCAGCGCATGCGAGATTTTTCAACCTTTGTCAACGAACATGCAGCCGCAAATGCAACCGCAGCAGCGAACACACTTCGTGCAGCGTTAGCTGTGTTGAACAACGCAAACTTTACGCCGTTCGACGCGCCCTCATTGGCCGAATTGAAGGCAGTTGCACCGGATGAGCATACTCATTTGGTAGCAGTTTGCGATGCTTGGCAGTTACGCAGAACATGGCTGACAACAGCCGTCGAAACCAATGATTGGACTCCAGCGATTCCGGCCTTCCCTGACGGCGACCGACTGGAAATCCGGCTACGCCGGTTAATAGAAGCAAACAAAGTAGCTGCCCAAACACTGCGCCAAACGGATGATCCGGAGAATCGAGCGCGACTTAAGGAGGACCTTAAGCAGCTCAAGGCTCGTCAGGCGTTCGCATTGTTGCTGCCACAAGCGGAGCAATATGTTCGAGACAGCATCGTGCGGCAAAACCTCGATAAGTGCCTTTCCGCACTAAGCCCGACTGGTGTCTCTACAAAAATGACTAACCTCGCCAGGCAGTACGTCACTTCTGCTTTGGCCGAGGCCATGACTACCGAGTTGCAGCTTCTAGGCTACCGGCGTGACGTTCAACCTGAACTCGCTGGGCGAACGAGCGCAGGGACAACCAAGGTCACATTGAAAATCAAAGGCTCAAACCTTGACGCTCACCATGTGCTCTCAGAGGGTGAACAGCGAGCAATTGCATTGGCACTGTTCTTAGCCGAAATCCGCTCACTGCCTCATCACTCTGCTGTCATTTTTGACGACCCGTCCACATCGTTGGATCATCGCTATCGCCGAAAGATGGCAGAACGACTCGCATCGTTGGCAATGGAGCGACAAGTCATTGTGCTTACCCATGACGCAGTATTTCTCACAGAGCTAAATACCGCTCAACGGAAAGCGGGAGTAGAGGCTAGCTACAAATCCGTTCGATGGGATAACGCGCCAGGCCAGATAGTCGAGGGGCTTACCTGGGAAACTATGAACTGCAAAATGCGTTTGGAAGATATCGCTAAGGTTGCGCAAGAAATACAAGCGACTATTGGTACGTATATGAACGACGACAGCGCACAGGTTGTGACGAGGGCATACGGCAAATTACGCGGCACCATTGAAAGGGCTGTCCGCGAAGAGTTCATGAACAACACAGTGCAGCCTTTCAGCGATGTCGTGTCTGTTGAGTCCTTTGGAGCAGTCATCGGACACACCCAAGCAGAGTGGGAAACACTAATCGATATTTACGACCGGTCATGCGAGGCAATTGAAGCTCACGATACGCCCGCAGAGCGTCAACTACCCATCCCGCCCCCTGAACAACTACTACGTGATGTCCAGGTCGCTGTCGAGCTCATTGGCGATGCCGCGAAGAGAAGGAAGGTCTACGAAAGGGCAAGATCAGATCGCAATGCTGCACGAAAAAAACCGTTTCAGGCAGCCTGACTTGTCCAAATAACTCTGCATGCTGCTTAGGCGGGGCGTCATCGGCAGCACGCATCCTGTGAATTCACTCAAGGAGGAATCGCGATGCCAAATTCAGACCTGCTCCCTTCCCTGCTATTCAAGATTAACGAAAACCAGCAAGCCCTTGAGGCTGCCATCATGGAGCTCACACTTTGGGTCGAGCAGCGTGGATCGGGTGAGATTGGAGGCAACGTGCGCGGTGCGCTAGACACGATCAGAACAAATGAGGAGTTCATCAACATGGCGCTTGCGGTGCTCATGGCACCCGAGTGATCTGTTCGACCACCGCTGTGAATGATGCTAGGCACTCCAGAAGATAAATCAGTCGAGGCTCAACTGAGGTCTTAGTGCTTCAAGTAGAGTCGAGATGAAGCATCGTCTGGATTGAGATAAAGCCGCTCATCGCGCTACCCAATGCTTGGCTTAGACGAGCGAGCTTAAAAGTGGTGGACGCGGATCACGCGAGCTTGATGGCTCCGCCTTGGATATCGTCCCGCGCCATTCGCAAGTCATTGGCGTCCTGGTTGAGCCGATGAATGAGGTTGAGCAACCGTTGGCGCAGCACCTCATCTTGGAGCTGCTCAGCAGCACGCATCACATCAAGCGCCGCTGCCTCATTGTTGGTGGCAACGGCGTCGAGTAGTTTGCGCATGCTTCTTGATGGCCGATTCATCTCCAACCCTCCTAGGTTTCGGTGACGCGAATCATATGGCCGAAATGTTTCGTTAGTGTTTCAGTTGCACGAACTGGTTTTGAATCACCGGCTCCGGCTGATTTGACGCTAGCTGGGGTGGCATATGAGGAGTCGATTACGCTTGTAGCAGCGATCCGTGATGAATCTAAAGCGCTACCATCAAGCCGGGCCTTGCCCGAATGAACGATTACAACAATCAACGTCAGGTACTACCGCTGAACGAGACACATGACGAAATTTAAACGAGCACCCCGCTCTCCAGTCGACCGATAAAATCGACGAAAGCTCTCGTTTCTACCCTCGCCCTCAACATGTCCAGCGGGCGCTTTGAACCGAGCCCTCGAGCCGGCGAACTCATCCATTCCGTTGCAGCGGTGACGTCATCCTCGAACAGGATCTAGGCTTTCTCAAAGACAGCAATCAATGCCACCAAGCGGTCGCTTTCAACGGTGCTGAAGCGCCCTATGTTTGCCCTATGCACCAATGATGTCGGGGATACGCCGATAGCCTGAGAAGTGACCTTTCGCTCGACCTGCAGTGTTCGATTTTATGCTAGACGGCTCAGTAGACGAGATCAGTCGTGGCTAACTTGACGTAAACCCTACCTCAATGTGCCACACAAAGCTGATCTGATTGCTAGACGAGCGGTTGCTGCTCAGAGTTTCGCTTTAGCGCATCGTTGAAAACGCCAGCGAACTATAATCAATATTGAAACACGGAAAATGCTTTTTTCTATTGATTCTTCAAGGGCATAACACACGAGCAAAATGTAAGCAATTGTAATCATCAACGTCTATATCTAGCCTGAATACTCGGTCAAATAATGCAAAATCTGCTCGCTGGTCTAATCAGCACATTTTTGGCCTCCTGCGCTATAGATGACCGGGGCGCATGAAGGCAAGATCTCCTCTCAAGCAGGATCAGCACCAACGAATACAGAAAACCAATACAGCTCCAACCAACATCAACCAAACAAAGGTTAGTTTCAAGTTTTAGTATCTAACGCTTTACCCTTTAAACAAAACTATCACCAAAAGAATAAATACAAAAAACAATTCTACAGCGTCATAACTGACTATGAGAAAGGTGAGTGTTTAGCTTTTGGAGATATACATGTACGCAATGCCTTCTTGCCTGAGTATTCCTGTGAATGGAGTCTACTCATGAGCACTTCCAAGCGAATCGTAATCGTGGGCACAGGCTTCGGCGGACTCGCCGCAGCCAAAGCACTGGCTGGAAAAGCCTGCGAAGTCACTTTGGTGGATAGGAGTAATCACCATCTTTTCCAACCTCTGCTCTACCAAGTAGCCACAGCGATGCTGTCTCCAGCAGACATAGCGACTGCGACCCGCACAATAATCAGAGCTCAGAACCTTCGCATCGTCATGGCAGAAGTGATCGGTGTGGACGTGAGTAAAAAGCGCCTACTGACTAAAACCAATGATGATCTGCCATACGATTATCTGATACTGGCGACGGGTGCTGATTACAGTTTCTTTGGAAATGATGAATGGGCCCTGCATGCTCCAGTTCTCAAATCATTAGAGGACGCATTGACGATACGCGAGAAGCTTCTCAGTAATTTTGAACAAGCCGAACGCAGCAAAGACGTCGCTCGAATTCAGAATTTACTAACGTTTATTGTGGTGGGAGCGGGCCCAACAGGCGTGGAGATGGCCGGAGCTGTCGCGGAGCTCGCTAAGACTGCCCTTACACGTGACTTCAAAAGCATTGACACCAAGCATCTGAGAATCCTTCTGGTTGAGGCTGGCAGTACAGCTCTGTCGGCTTTTCCTGAGGGACTGTCGTCATACGCCGTTCAAGCGTTAAGAACGTTAGGCGTAGAAGTACACCTGGGCAGGCCAGTGAAGACAATTACGGACTCCGGGATCATGTTGGGTAACACCTGGATCGCGAGCAATAGCGTCATATGGTGCGCCGGCACCCAAGCCCGACCGGCAGCAACCTGGATTGGTGCTAAGGCTGCTCGCAATAAGGCGATCATCGTGAATGACGATTGCTCGGTGCCGGGCAATCCAGAAATCTTCGCAATAGGTGACGTCGCCTGCTACCAAGCAGGTCTAAATCGACCACTTCCAGGGATTGCCCCAGTTGCCAAACAGCAAGGTGCATATGTTGCCAAGGCGATCCTTGCCCGTATACAAGGTAAACCCAGAGTTTCTCCGTTCAAGTATCGCAATTGGGGAACGATGGCAGTCATTGGTCGATCCCACGCGGTTGCCGACTTTGGAAAGATTCGCCTGAAGGGCTTCACCGGCTGGTTAGCCTGGTCACTCGTTCATCTCTTGCTCCTGATTGATTTCCGCAGCCGCACTTCCGTGTATTTGAACTGGTCATGGGCCTGGTTCACTCGTGGTCGCTCTGCAAGGCTTCTAACAGGTGTTCAACGAAAGAAAAACCCTCCGAGCAACGTTGATTACGACTATGCAACGGAATCGAAAAGTTAAAGGGGCATGTGATGGCTTGGATCTATCTAATTATTGGCGGTTTGTTTGAAGTCGGATTTACGACGTGCATGCGCTACACGGATGGTTTCAAAAATATTCCATGGACGTCAGCATTCATAGTTTGTATTGCCTTGAGCATGTATTTCCTCGAACTGGCGACTCGCAATATCCCATTAGGTACCGCTTACGCTATCTGGACAGGAATTGGTGCATTGGGGACTGTCGTAATAGGAATGATATGGTTTCAGGAGCCATCCACGATAACGCGTGTACTTTTTATTCTAGGTCTCATTGCTTGCATCGCAGGGTTGAAGCTGACTTCAGGGCATTAAAAATGATATAGGTACGTGATCACTACAGGCTTAGAGTTTTTAAACCATATTTATTACAAATGGAGCTTTCGTGGAAAACGAATGGATCGGTTACACCATTGTTAGCATGCTTATCGTGACGGGTTTTCTCATTCATGGAGTGAACTGGAGGGAATAGCCCTATTGGAAACATTAAATAAGCTGAACACAAGTCCTACAGAAATTTGAATCGCACTTTCAAAGGGAATGTTACTCAGATGCCACATTGGCATACCGATGGGGCATTTGAGCGAGGAAAACCAAGGAAGGTCGCCTCCCGCTGCGATTTGTGATGCCCACATCAGCCAGGCTTGTGGGATGTTTGGCGACTTCAATCCCCTGCATAGACTCACCTACAGCGCGCCGGGTTCACAAACCGGTATCTCGGCAGAGGCGAGCACTAAAATATATGATTGCGCGGAGTTATCTTGGGAATATAAAAAATCTAACGTAGTGGTTTATGCAATCTTGCTCATCGGATGAGTCATCCAACTTGGAAGCTGCAGAAATTTGGGTGTCCAGCCACTTGAGCATGAAAGCTATAAAGGAAGTCATAACGCCCACCAACACTCAGTCCTCAAAGCCCTTTCTTAGCATGCTTATTCGAGCATAAGAAGCAAAAAAATTGAGTCTTTAGTAAAATTGGCCGCAGCGGTATTTTTTTGGCCGTTTGAGGCATTTCTGCCCACGTAAAGATACTTCAATATCAGTCAATTGCTCTCACCCACTCCGTCAACCAGTAACAGACATAGAAACATTCAAAGGGTATCCACGTGCAAATAACAATAAAAAATAAAATTACGATACTGGCCGGAATTTGCTTGCTCAGCGTCGTAGCCGTATTGCTAGGGAGCACAGCCTCCCAATCGAAATCAAATATTAATTATATAAAAACAAAAACCCTCAATATGATAGACGATGCGGCCATCAGTAGAATGCAATCTAACGGCGAGATACAGGCCTTAAAAATACAAGCCTATTTTATCCGGTCGTACTTATACGGTTCTGGTGTCGCAGAGCAGATCAAAAAACAGCGAGAACTGGGAAATCATTTCGCCATTACTACCGAACAATCCCGAGATTCGTTGAACCAACAGATAAAGCTTGCACTGGCGACAAACCCCAACATTTTAAGTCTCTATGTTGTTTTCAATAACGATGCCCTAGACGGTCAGGACAAGAAATTTGTAGGCAGAACCGACCTTGGCAGCACAGATAGCGGAAGGTTCGCCAGCTACTGGATTAGAAAGGAAGGCGCGATTAATGCGCTTACCGTCACCGAGAAGATGATAAGCGATACGTCACCAATGCTAGATGGCACGCCATTCAACTCTTGGTTCACCTGCCCCAAGACAACGATGAAACCCTGCATTCTAAACCCCTACAAGGAAGAGCTCGGCTCGAACTCAAACCTGATAACATCAATCACCTTCCCATTGATTGAGAATGAGAAGGTGATCGCTGTATTTGGAATGGATATAAGTCTGCAGCAGTTACAAAGCCTCGCAAAGATCAGTAGCGAAAGCCTTTATGATGGCGCTAGCAATGTCAGCATTATCAGCCCAGCTGGATTACTAGCGGCTCACAGCGGTGACGAAAATCAGTTGGGTAACCAATTGGATGCAGTCTACGGCCCCGACGCCTCACAAATACGTGAAGGCTTAAATTCTCCAAAGGGCTCAGTAATTCGCACGCATGACAAGCTACGTGTCATGAAAAATTTTTCCCCTATTCCCGAAACGCCTGCCTGGATGATCCTACTCGACACTCCAGAATCTGTACTTTTTGAACCCGCAAAAAAACTAGAGAGCGAGCTGGATACTCAAGCCAGTCAAACCAGTCGGCAAAACTTTTTGATCGGGATAGGCGCAACGCTCTTAGGCCTAATCGTTTTATGGTTCGCTGCAAGGGGTATTACCAGGCCAATAGTCTCGGTATCAACAATGCTGAAAGACATTGCGACCGGTGAAGGTGACCTAACGCGAAGGCTCAATCACCGTGCACGGGATGAGTTGGGGGAGCTTGCATCATGGTTTAACACGTTCCTCGACAAGCTTCAGCCAATCATCGCCGAGGTGAAGCAGTCAGTTCATCAAGCGAGGGACACTGCAGATCGCTCTTCGAAAATCGCCCAAGAAGCAAGTGCAGGGATGTTTCAGCAATACCGCGAAATTGAGCAAGTCGCCACAGCCTCACATGAAATGAGCGCCACAGCCCAGGACGTAGCCAAAAGCGCCGCTCAAGCAGCCACCGCAGCCAAGAATGCAGATGATGCAACGAGCGAAGGTCTCGTAGTAATTGATGCTACGACAAAGAAAATTGGAATGCTGGCTCAAGAGATGGACGCAATGATGGGCCAAGTGAAGACGCTGGCCGTCAACAGCGACCAAATAGGTTCGGTTTTAGACGTGATTAAGTCCATCGCCGAACAGACCAACCTTCTGGCATTGAACGCCGCAATTGAAGCAGCCCGAGCAGGAGATGCTGGCCGTGGCTTCGCCGTTGTCGCAGATGAAGTCAGAAATCTCGCCAGAAGAACTCAAGAGTCGGTCGAAGAGATCCGGTTGGTGATTGAGGGACTGCAGCAAGGCACTCGAAATGTCGTGGGTGCTATCGGGGGTAATCACAGACAGGCCCAGGATAGCGTTGAGCAGGTCGGCTCTGCCGTGGAAGCCCTTCAACGCATTGGCGCTGCTGTGCGCGTTATTAACGACATGAACCTTCAAATCGCTACTGCAGCCGAGGAGCAAAGCTCCGTGGCCGAAGAAATCAATCGCAATATCGCGGGCGTGCGGGGGGTCACAGAGTCCCTGAAGACACAAGCTGACGAATCTTCCCAAATCAGCAGCACCCTGAACGACCTCGCCAGCCAGCAGCAGGTTTTGATGGATCATTTCAAGGTTTAGGGATCCTTGCCCTCTCCTTTCAATGAATGAGAAAGACCAACGGTCTTTTTTTAACACAACTGTCGTGCTATAAAGATTCAAAACGTCCTACAGGATTTCGGCAAAGCTCCACGCGGCCACCGATCTACCTCTAGGACACCTACAAAAATGTACCTGGAGGTTGAAATTCAATGATTCGTACTCGTGAGTATTGGCAGGTCAAGAGTGCAGGCTTGAGCCCAGAAGGTAGAGCTTTCATTGATGGCGAATACGTCGATTCGGTCTCTGGGAGAACCTTCGACTGCGTTAATCCAGCGACCGGAAAAGTAATCGCGAAAATTGCCGACTGCGACCAAGCCGATGTGAATCTGGCCGTACAGGTCGCCAAAGAGCGCTTCGAAAGCGGCGTCTGGGCAAAGCGCTCCCCTACCGAGCGAAAAAACGTTCTGTTGAAATTGGCATCGCTCCTGAAGGACAACATGGAGGAGCTATCACTTCTCGAGTCCATGGATATGGGTAAACCTGTTGAGGTTTCCTATAGCTACGAAATGCCGGAACTGGTGGCGTATGTCCAATGGATCGCCGAAGCCGTCGACAAGCTTTACGACGAAGTTGCGCCGACTGGCCAAGGTGACCTGGCGCTTATCCGGCGGGAAGCGCTGGGTGTCGTCGCTTGCGTGGTGCCGTGGAACTTCCCGCTGGATATGGCCATCTGGAAATGCGTTCCTGCGCTGGCGATGGGCAACTCTGTTGTGCTTAAACCCGCTGAACAATCGCCACTCACCGCTATCAAGCTCGCTGCACTGATGAAGGAAGCTGGTATTCCGGATGGTGTGTTCAACGTCGTGACCGGCTACGGTGAAACTGTCGGTGCCCCACTCGGCCTGCACATGGACATCGCCTGCCTGGCTTTCACAGGCTCAACTGAAGTCGGTAAATATTTCCTCCGTTACTCCGCCGAATCCAACATGAAGCTGGTGTGGTTGGAGTGCGGTGGCAAAAGTCCAAACATCGTTTTCGCAGACACCGAGAACCTCGATCTGGCAGCAGAGCTGGCCGCTCGAGTTTTCTACAATCAAGGTGAGGTCTGTTCTTCCCCGACTCGCCTGCTCGTTGAAGAAAGCATCCACGACGAGTTCGTTAGCAAGGTTGTGAAATACGCCGAAGCCTACGAACCAGCTGATCCTCTTTCACCAGAAGCACTCATGGGTTCAATGGTAGAAACACTGCACACCCAGCGCGTCATGAAATTCGTTGAGCAAGGAAAGAAAGAAGCGACGCTCGCCTATGGCGGTGAGCTGGTTTGCATCAACGACAGCGAAAACTTCATCCGCCCAACCATCTTCACCAACGTCACAAACGAAATGCAGGTCGCACGGGAAGAAATCTTTGGCCCTGTCCTCAGCATCATGAAATTCAAAACTGAAGAAGAAGCTGTAGCCATTGCCAATGACTCGATCTATGGGCTGATGGCTTCTGTATTCACGTCCAACCTCTCCCGTGCCCACCGCGTTGCCGAAGCACTCAAAGCCGGCACCGTAACGGTGAACACGGTCGACATGATTTCTCCTCTAGTGCCATTTGGTGGAGTGAAGCAATCCGGTAACGGACGCGACAACTCACTGCACGCTTTCGAAAAGTATTCAGCACTTAAAACCACCTGGATCAAGTACTGAGGTAGGGGCCATGAACAACAACGAAACTATCGTGGTCATCGGAGCTGGGCAAGCAGGCTTCCAAGTCACGGCCTCGCTACGCCAGGGTGGCTTTAAAGGGCGCCTAGTGATTATCGGCGATGAGTCCAACATCCCTTACCAGCGCCCTCCACTTTCCAAGGCGTACCTTAAGCATCAGGCGGATGAGACTTCTATTCAACTGAGACCAGCTGAGTTTTACTCCGAGAACGACATCAAGCTGGTGTGTGGCGATACGGTTGAGCATATCAACCGCAGACTCAAAACGGTACTCACCAAAGGTGGCAGGTCATTCAATTATGACAAGCTCGTACTGGCCACGGGTACACGTCCGCGTGAGCTGACACTTGAAGGTTCCAACCTACAAGGCGTCCACTCGCTGCGCTCCTTCCTGCACGCCGCAAACCTGCGGGACGACATCAGCAGCAACCAAAACATCGTCATCATCGGCGGTGGATTTATTGGCCTGGAAGTCGCGGCTTGCGCAGCAGGGCTCGGTAAAAATGTAACGGTTCTTGAGTATTCGTCGCGCCTGATGGAGCGAGCGGTTTCACCGGTTAGTTCCGAATTCTTCAAAACCTATCAGCAAAGCATCGGTGTGAACGTAGTCACCAGCGCCCGCATTGCAAAGCTTTCCGGTTCGGAGCGTGTGCAGCAGGTGCATCTGGAAAATGGCGAAACAATTGATTGCGATCTGGTTCTCGTAGGTGTCGGTGCACTGCCCAACGTTGAACTAGCAGTAGCTGCTGGTTTGGATTGCGACAACGGCATCCTGGTTGATGAGTTCGCCGTGACCTCTGACCCAGACATCCTCTCAGCTGGCGACTGCACCAATCACCCCAATCAGTATGCCGGTGGCCGATTCCGTCTGGAGTCGGTTCAGAACGCTATCGACCAGGCAAAGGTGGTCGCCTCCACGATTCTTGGACAGCGCATTGCCTATCACATCGCACCTTGGTTCTGGTCGGATCAAGGCGAGATAAAACTCCAAACGGTCGGCCTCCCTATTGGTACGGATCAGTACGTAGTTCGCGGGGATCTGGAGCAACGCAAATTCAGCGTTTTCCATTACCGCCAAGGAAAACTGATCGCGGTTGAAAGTATCAATTCCGCTGGTGACCACATGGTTGCGCGAAAGTTGATTACGTCAGGCCTCAGCCCTATTCCAGAGAAGGTTAGCTCTCTGGATGTAGAGCTGAAATCGCTCCTGGCCAGCTAATTCCCGAGTTTTATTTTTCATCTCTACGGACATGTACCCATGAGCGAAATGATCAAAGTTATCGCGCCCTTTGACGGCGAAGAAATTGCCGAAATCCGCGCAAATACAGAACAAGAAATCGAGCAGGCACTTGCCACTGCTTATGACTTGTACCGCAATCGTAAAGGCTGGTTGAAGAAGGCTGAGCGGATCGAGATCTTGCGCAAAGCCGCGACGCTGATTGGTGCGCGTCGTGAAGAGCTGGCGCGCATCGTTGCTCAAGAAAGCGGAAAACCGCTTAGAGATTCGTTGATCGAAGTAGACCGTGGCATCGATTGTCTGCACATCTGCATCGAAGAAATCCGAGGCAAAGCCGGTTCCGTCATTCCCATGGACTTGAACGCAACGTCGGCCGGCCGCATCGCCTTCACACAGCATGAGCCTATTGGTGTCGTAGTGGGCGTTAGTGCGTTCAACCATCCGTTCAACCTAGTCGTCCACCAGGCTGCCCCAGCCATCGCTGTGGGGGCACCGGTAATCATCAAGCCAGCGGTAAAAACGCCGATGAGCGCCTACGCGTTCATCAATATTCTTTACGAGGCAGGCCTGCCTAAAGCCTGGGCCCAGATCGTTTTACCAAACAGCAACGATCTCATCGTTAAGCTTGTCGCTGACTCCCGTGTAGGTTTTTTCTCCTTCATCGGTTCGGCTGCAGTGGGCTGGATGTTGCGTTCCAAGTTGGCGGCTGGTACCCGCTGTGCATTGGAACACGGTGGTGTCGCACCTGTGATCGTTGCCGAAGATGCCGATCTGGAAATGGCTCTTCCACGCTTGGCCCGTGGTGGCTTTTGGCACGCCGGACAAGCCTGCGTATCCGTGCAACGCGTTTTCGCAGATCGCAAAATCGCGAAGAAGGTCGCACAGGGACTCGCTGAGCTTGCAGCCAAAGCTATCGTTGGAGACCCCCTGTCTCTCAATACTGACATCGGCCCACTAATTTCGCACAGCGAGATCAACCGAATCGATCAGTGGATAACGAACGCAGTCGATGGTGGTGCACAACTTATCTGTGGTGGTGAGCGCATCTCGGAAAGCTGCTACAGCCCAACCGTTCTTCTCGACCCACCGAAAGACTCTGACGTGATGCGTAAGGAAGTCTTCGGCCCGGTCATTTGCGTATACAGCTACGACAGCCTCGATGAGGCACTGCACGAAGCAAATTCTCTGCCCTTCTCCTTCCAGGCGGCCGTGTTCACTCAGAACGTGGATACCGCCCTGTACTGCTACAGGCACTTGGACGGGACTGCCGTGATGGTTAACGAAAACACCTTGTTCCGGGTCGACTGGATGCCATTTGCTGGGGCACGTCACTCGGGTCATGGCGTAGGTGGCATTCCCTACACCATGCACGAAATGCAGATCGAGAAAATGATGGTTTGGCGCTCCGACGTACTGAATTGAGAAATGGCGATGACTAACAAAGACCTTTTGACCCGACGTGACCGTGCTCTACCTCGCGGTGCTGCGACTTCCCATCCCGTATTCGTTCAGCGTGCCGAAGGCAGCGAACTCTGGGATGTTGAAGGCCAGCATTACGTAGACTTTGCCTCGGGTATCGCCGTGAACAATACCGGCAACCTGCACCCAAAAGTGGTCGAGGCAATTCAGCATCAACTCACGCAGTACGCGCACATCGGTTTTCCCGTGGTTTCTTGCGAGCCCTATGTGCAGCTCTGCGAACGACTGAACGTGCTCGCTCCAATTGAAAATGCGAAATCTGTGCTTTTCACCACGGGGGCCGAAGCCACAGAGAACGCCGTCAAAGTCGCTCGCTTTCACACTGGTCGCCAAGGCGTTGTGACTTTTACCGGTTCGTTTCACGGTCGGACACAACTCGCTCTCGCGATGACAGGAAAGGTTCTGCCACTTCGCTCGGGTGTGACGCCGTCGCAAGCAGGCATTTTCCAAGTACCGTTCCCGATCCCTCACCACGGGACATCGGAAGAGGAAAGCTTGCGAGCACTCGATCATCTGTTCCGCGCGAGCATCGCTCCCGATCAAGTCGCAGCTATCGTAATCGAGCCTGTCCAGGGCGAAGGCGGTTTCTATCAAGCATCGAAACCATTCCTTCAGCGCCTGCGCGCCATCTGCGATCAGTATGGAATCTGTCTAGTCGTTGATGAAGTGCAATCCGGTTTTGGTCGCACAGGCAAGTTCTTTGCTGTTGAGCACGCTGACATTGAGCCCGACCTGATCTGCGTTGGTAAAGCAATGGGCGGTGGCTTGCCACTTGCAGGCTTGATCGGTCGCGCCGAGGTAATTGACGGCCCTCCTCCAGGCTTCCTGGGCGGCACCTTCGCGGGCAACCCACTTGCCTGTGCTGCTGCAAACGCGGTGCTCGACGTAATTGAAAGTGAACAACTGCTCCAGCGCGCCACGCAGATTGGCGAGCGGATTCAGGCGTTCCTGGCCGACCTCAAAAACAGCAGCGATTCAACTGTTCTGCCGATTGGCGATATCCGTGCTCTAGGTGCAATGGTCGCCTTTGAAATTGTCACCGAGCGCGGTTCGAACACTCCGGACGCGGAAGCAACCAAACGCGTTGCGACTACCGCTCGAGAGCTTGGTTTGCTGTTGCTGCCGTGCGGCTATTACGGCAACACCATTCGCGTATCAACACCTCTGAACATCAATGACGACATCCTGGAAATCGGACTTTCCCGCCTTGCCTTGGCGATGAAGGCATAACTCCATACCAGTCGAGATAATAAAAATGGTCAAGATTACCTTCGTGCAACCTGATGGTTCTTCAGTACACGTAGACGCAAAAGTTGGCGGCACTGTCATGGAGGCAGCGGTCAACAACCTGGTCAAAGGAATTGAAGCTGATTGTGGCGGCTCGTGCGCATGCGCGACCTGCCACGTCTACATCGCCCCCGAGTGGAGAGAAAAGCTTCAGGGCGCCGAAGTCATGGAGGCCGACATGCTGGAATACGCATATGAGCCGGATGCCAACAGCCGACTTTCTTGCCAGCTTAGGATCACTCCTGAGATGGAAGGCTTAGTCATCAATGTACCAAGTCAGCAAAGCTGATCTGGCCACATCACTGTTGGATAAAGAGGTACTCCTATGAACTTCAATCAACCCTTGGGCGGAAACCAAATGCCTCGCTTCGGCGGCATTCCGACCATGCTGCGTCTTCCGTCAGCGGAAACAACCGAAGGCCTTGATGCGTGCTTTGTCGGAGTACCGCTTGATATTGGCACCTCCAACCGCTCAGGCACTCGGATGGGGCCACGTAGCATTCGAGCAGAGTCGTGCCTACTACGACCGTTCAACCTGGCAACCGGCGCGGCGCCTTTTGAAAGTATTCAGGTCGCAGACATCGGTGATGTCGCAATCAACACATTCAATTTGCCTGACGCGGTCAGACGTATCGAGGAATCGTACGACATCATTCTTAAGCATGATGTCGCACCTCTCACGCTCGGTGGCGATCACACCATTACCTACCCAATTCTTCAGTCAATTGCGAAGAAGCATGGGCCAGTCGCGCTCATCCATATCGATGCGCATGCTGATGTTGGCGAACACATGTTCGGTGAACGTATTGCTCACGGCACCACCTTTCGACGCGCCTATGAAGATGGGTTGATCAACCCGAACCTCACGTTCCAGATTGGATTGCGAGGCACCGGCTACTCACCAGATGACTTCAACTGGTCGCGAAGCAAAGGGTTTACCGTCGTGACGTCCGATGAGTGCTACGGCATTTCCTTGGAACCTCTGATGAAGAGCATCCGAGAAAAAATCGGCGATCACAAAGTCTACATTTCCTTCGATATTGATGGGCTCGATCCATCGGTAGCACCGGGCACTGGCACACCCGAAATCGGTGGCCTAACCGCCTATCAAGGTCAACAAATCGTACGCGGCTGCAAGGGGCTGAATGTCATCGGCGGCGACGTGGTTGAAATATCACCGCCCTATGACCAATCCGGCAACACCTCTCTGCTTGGTGCAAACCTTTTGTTTGAAATGCTCTGCGTACTGCCGGGCGTCAAATATCACAACGTCTAATAAAAAACATCTGTAGGTATAAGTCCATGAACCGCATTGATGTCGATAGCATAAACCTGGCCGATCTCAACTTCTGGAAGCGCCATGATCGCGAGGAAGCTTTCGCAGCCCTTCGGGCCAATAAACCAGTCACTTGGAGCGAGTTCCCTGAGGGATCCCCAGAGTATGGGAGCGAAGGGTTTTGGTCGGTTACGCGATACGACGACGTTGTCGCCGTGAGCGGCGATGCAAAAACCTTTATCAGCGGACAAGGAACCATCCTAGGCGATCAGAGTGTTGAAGAGGCGCATCAAGAGGGCTGGTTCCTCAACATGGATGCACCACAGCACTTCAAGCTCCGCCAGGTCGTTGCTCGCGCCTTTTCTCCACAAGGCGTGGCCAAAATGACGGACGCAGCTAAACGCTATGCCGTTGAAGTAGTAGCAGCAGCGAAGGAGCGTGGCGAATGTGACTACGCCCGAGACGTAGCCCAAGCGTTTCCAGTGGAAGTTGTGTGTGACTTCCTCGGCGCACCGAAAGAAAACCGCAAACGTCTACACGAACTCACCGTCACTGCACTGGCAGGCGACACCCTAGGTGAAAATGCAATCCCAGCTATCACCAGCGCTTTTGCTGAGCTCAATGACTATGGGCGTCAGCTCGCGGTAGAAAAGCGTAAGAATCCAGGGGACGACATTCTTTCGCTGATCTTGGCTGCCGAAGTAGAAGGCAAGAAGCTCAATGACGTAGAGGCCGGCTACTTCTTTCAACTGCTGGTGACTGCGGGCATGGAGACCACCGGTACTGTGGGTGCACATGCAATGAAGTGCTTCCTCGAGTTTCCGGATCAGATGAAGATCTGGGCTAACAACCCGGCTGCAGTTGCGGTGACAGGGTTTGAAGAACTGGTTCGCTGGGTCACTCCAGTGATGCACATGCGCCGCACGGCGACCCGTGATACTGAGATCAATGGCCAACACATCGCTGAAGGTCAGAAAGTCGTCATGTGGTACAACTCGGCTAACCGCGATGACAGCAAATTCGAAAACCCTAATAAATTCGACGTGCTTCGTTCACCGAATCCTCATCTCGGTTTCGGGGGTGGCGGTCGCCATACCTGCCTGGGTGCACACCTCGCACGACTCGAACTGCCGTTCTTGATTGCAGAGACTCTCAAAGAGTTCAAGAACATCGAACTGACTGCAGAACCAGAGATGATTCCGTCCCGTTTCATCAACGGAATTGCCTCGCTTCCTATCCGTTTTACTGCAGCCTGAGGAAAGACCATGTCATTTGCCAACAAGCGTTATGTCGTAACTGGCGTGTCCTCTGGTGTGGGTAATGCGACTGCCAAACTGCTCAAGGCTGCAGGCGCAATTGTGGTGGGCATCGATGTAAAAGAAGTCGCTGGCGCCTGCGATGAGTTCATCCTCTGCGACCTGTCGAACCCAAGCTCCATTGATGAAGCGGTAACTCAGATCATTGAGCCAATTCATGGTTTGGCCAACATCGCGGGCATCCCGGGAATTTTCCCGAGCGAGTTGGTTTTCAAGGTCAATTACCTTGGTCTGCGCCGTTTAACTGATGCGTTGCTGCCGCGACTTGAAAGCGGTGCCTCAGTTGTTAACTGCGCCTCTACCGCTGGTGCAGGTTGGAGAAACCGGAAAGAGGCATGCGTAGAGATCCTGAGTGAAAGCGACTGGGAGGACAGTCTGCGCACGTTCAAAGCAATGGGCATGAACGCGATCACCACGTACGACTTCACCAAAGAAATTGTCATCCTCTACACCATGCTAATTTCCAGCTCACAGCGACACAGAGGGGTTCGCGTCAATTCCATCAGCCCTGGTGCGGTGCAGACCCCCATTCTGCAGGACTTCTACAGCACCATGGGTACGGAGCTTTTGGATGGTCTAAAGCTACAAGCCGGTGGTCGTGATGCCTATCCCGAAGAAATTGCCAACGCCGTCTTGCTCATGCTCGATCCGAAGGGCTTTTGGGTCAACGGTACGGATCTGATCGTTGATGGTGGTGCTGAGGTTTCAATGAATCTTGGCGACCTGGCGGCTGCTCCTCTGCCGTTCAACTAAACACGCCTGCCAAAAACTTAGGGCTGGATTTGTCCAGCCCTTTCAAGCCTGTGAGCGGTACCAAAATGAACAACAACCTTCGCACACTTGCTCAAAAAGATATGCAGAGTCAGCTGCATCCTTACACCGACGCTCGCATGCACGAGGAAATCGGCCCTCTGGTAATCGAGAGGGGCGAAGGAATCTACGTATATGACGACCAGGGTAAGCAATACATTGAGGCCATGTCTGGTCTGTGGAGTGCAGCTCTGGGCTTCAACAATGAACGCCTGATAAAAGCAGCGGAGAAGCAACTGCGAACTCTGCCTTTCTATCACACGTTCAATCATAAGACGCATGCTTCCAGCGTGTTGCTGGCGGACGAATTGATTCGTCTGGCCCCTGTTCCTATGAGCAAGGTGTTTTTCACGAATTCGGGATCAGAAGCCAACGACACCATCGTTAAACTGATCTGGTACCGAAATAATGCCATTGGTAAATCGGCCAAGAAAAAACTCATAAGCCGCTTGAACGCCTATCACGGTGTAACCGTCATGAGCGCAAGCCTTACGGGTTTGCCAGGTAACCACAAAGGCTTTGACCTGCCACTACCAAACATTTACCACCTGACGTGCCCCCATCATTATCGCAATGGCCGACCAGGTGAAACCGAAGAGCAATTTTCGGATCGGCTTGCCGCAGAGCTGGAAAGTTTGATCCTTCGCGAAGGGCCTGAGACAGTCGCCGCATTTTTTGGCGAGCCATTGATGGGTGCCGGTGGAGTGATTGTTCCACCACGTACCTACTGGCAAAAAATCCAGGCAGTGTGCAAAAAATACGACGTCCTCTTGGTAGCCGACGAAGTGATTTGTGGATTCGGTCGCACTGGTGCGATGTTCGGCTGCGAGACCTTTGATATTCAGCCAGATGCGATGATCCTTTCAAAGCAGCTTTCGTCTTCCTATCAGCCTATCGCTGCAGTGCTGATCAACGAACGCATCTACCAAGGCATCGCTGACCAAAGCCATATCTATGGCAATTTGGGGCACGGTTTTACCGGCTCTGGTCATCCAGTCGCAACCGCCGTTGCCCTAGAAAACCTGAAAATCATCCAGGAAGACAATCTCGTTGCCAGAGCTCGTGACCTTGGTCAGATGCTGCATGCGAGCCTTAGCCAATTCACGAGCCATCCACTCGTAGGTGAGATTCGCGGCACCGGCCTGATTGCGGCGGTTGAGTTAGTGACTGATAAGCAGACAAAGGCTCCCTTCGCAGCCGTTGGGCATCTGGGTCGCAATCTCGCCGCACGAACGCAGCATCACGGAATGATCACAAGGAACATCGGAGATGCAATCGCGTTCTGCCCTCCGCTCATTTCAACAGAGAAAGAAATCGGATTAATCGTCGATAGGTTTTCGATGGCTCTGGATGACACAACCAAATGGTACAGCGACCAAGAGAGTCGTTAATCCGAATTAGCTGGTGACACCAGGCACCGGCTATGTTTTGCCCCGGCACACTCGGGGCTTTTTTTCTGTCTAGGCGTAGATACAAACGCCTGAAGCCGTACTGCATATAAGCAAATAGTTAGAGGCAAACGGCGCTTTATAATGAAAACCAGAGAAAAATTCGTGTGATTTACCGTGCTTCACGCAGGTCATCTGCTTGGCCAGTAAGGCTTTATTTTGGCCAACCTTGCCATATCCCACATGTGGCAGGAGGCGCAAAATACCAATCAGACGTCAATCTACGAAAAATTTGTTGCTGGAGCATTACGGAATAATAATAAATAGCACGATGCTTATGCGATAAAATTAGTGCCGCCAGCGTGCGCGGACATCCTGTCAAATGTGTCATTAGTTTTTTTGACATATAATAAAAAACCAGAGGATGTGTTATGAGTACTGAGAACCAACACTATCAGGCAACTAAGCCACAACAGTTTGCCGCACTTTTACTACCGTGCTACGCATATATTGCCATGCTCGGAATCCCGATGTCGTTTAGCGGAATTATTGATGGCTTTACTGTAAGTGCTGCAACCGCTACGGCAGCGACAACTGCAGAGATTATCTGCATTTCCATCGCATCGCTCTTCGTATCTCTTGTGCTCAGCCATCTTCGACCAAGAACAACGATAGTAATAGGCGTTATGCTTGCTATCGTAGGTCAGGCGCTCACCATTCAGACTACTGAATTTTATGACGTGGTCTTTTATCGTGGCATAGCTGGCATTGGTGAGGGCCTATGCATTGCCATTGGCCTGGCAAGTCTCGCGCAAATGAACGGCGGCACCCGTCTTCTGTCCTACGCAAGCGGACTGACAGCTGCGCTAACACTCGCTGCCTTCCTAGCTGTTCCCTCGCTGCAAGCGACGATTGGCTCGAAAGCGATGTTCTGGTTCATGCTTGTAGGGGCAGTGATATGCCTGCCTCTCGCTTTCGCACTGCCGAACAAAAAAATCGACCGTCTGATCGAAAACTCCTCCATTGGAAACGCGTTCAACATCCGCAGTGTTTCTCTGTTCGTTCTCTGCTTACTCACCAGTATCGGTGCAAACACCTGCTGGCTGTACTTTGAGCAAGTAGGTGAGAGTGCGGGCCTGGATCTGGCTCAGGTGGGTGTGGTTGGCTCTGTCAGCATGCTCTGCTCAATATTGGTACCGGTTGCTGCCAATCTGGTGTTCAACCGAGTCAAATCTGTATTACCTCTTCTGGTGGCGTGCCTTCTGATGGCTGTTACCTCCTACCTGTACGTAGTGCCGAGCGCTTCCGTTTACTGGACGATTGGTATAACCATGACCTTCCTTTACGTCTTCCTGATCGCTTATGCCCGCATGTATTCCGCCGATTTCGATAGCAGTGGTCGCTCAACCGCAGCGGTCGGTGGCGCAGACTCTTTGGGTATGGTGATTGGGCCGGTGCTGGCTGCTGTGACACTGAATCTCGACGCTGGATTCCGGCCTTTAGGTGACTTCGGAGTGGTGATGCAGTTGCTGTGTATTGTCCCGGCGCTGTTCATCTTTATGGCATATCGATCAAAGACTCGACCCCAGGCCAGCCACTGAAATGAACTAAGCCCTGGTAAGTGCCGGGGCCGTTTGTAGTTTCACTGGCGGCAATAGTCGGTAAACAGTAAGCGCGCCCGGGGAAGCCTTGAAGTCTCAAAAACGCCATCTCCCGGTTCCCTGCGCCCTTTTTGGCTATGCTGACGAGACTCTTTAACAGAAAACGTTGTTAGGCTATATAACAACTCTAATGCTGCGCCCCGTGAAGAAATTTCATTCATGTTGACACTATCGTTAACAGCATAGCCAGTAGTACTCATCGAAGGGCGTGAAAAAAATGCTTTGTGCAAACTCAAAAATCAAGAACAATCAGGCCTTCTAGCTATGACAATCAATACCGCACAAACACGTTCCGATCCCACTGCGCCACTGAAGCGCCAATTTAAAATGCACGATGCATTCACTTTAGCATTCGTTTATATCTCACCGATTGTCGCGCTTTATGCTGTCTTCGGCCTTATTGTTCAGGCAGCTGGGCCTGCGGGTTGGTGGGTCTTCCCCATCGGCTTATGCTTACAATTATTAATCGCGCTCTCGCTGGGCGTTTTGGTTTCCCGCTGGCCTCTTCAAGGCGGTAGTTATCAATGGGCGCGTCGCCTACTTGGTGATAATACAGGTTGGATCACTGGATGGTTTTACATCTGGACGCTGATCTTTGTCTTTGCATCTAATGGTTATGCCATCGCAAGCTTTCTTCCTTCAGCACTGGGTATTGAACCGTTTACACCGTCGACTCAAATTATGGTTGCGCTAGTCATTATTTGCGCGGCAACCGGACTCAACCTCCTCGGCCCAGGTACGCTGAAACTTTTGGGCAAATTGAGCCTGGGCGCGGAGATCATTGGATCGCTAGGCCTCGCTACTGTACTTTTGATTTGGCATAGGAAGCATGACCTCGACATCCTTTTCACCACAGCAGGTGCGGGCGGCGATAATTACGTACTGGGCGGCCTTCTTGTCGCGCTTGGATTTATAGGTTTCGGTTTGGCAGGCTTTGAATCAGTCTGCTGTATGGCAGAAGAAATCGATCAGCCTGAGAAGAACATCCCGAAAGCTATCATTGGTGCTCTACTCGCGATTGGTTTAGTCGTGAGCTACAGCGCTCTCGCACTCATCCTCGCTACACCTGACTTCGGAGCGATTGTAAGCGGCGCGATTGTCGATCCCGCCGCCTCGACCGTCCAAGCAGCATTCGGTGAGAACATCGCCCAAGCATTTTTCATCTTGGTCATCATCGGCTTCGCTGCGTCCATGATGATGGCACAAACCAGCGTTTCCCGAGTGATTTGGGCATTCTCGCGGGACAAAATCCTTCCTGGTTCTGAATTTCTATCGAAGCTTTCGAAGAAGCATGGCACTCCGGACAGAGCAGTAACAGTTGTTGGTGTACTCGCCATGCTCGTCACGTTGCTCGCGTTCTCAGAGCGTGTCTATGCCACCCTTATTTCTTCAGCTACTGCGAGCTTCTTTATCACAATGGGCTTTGCCGTCATCGGCTTGCTATACCGTCTAGTCTCCAAGCAGTGGAAGTCGGGAGTATTTGGTTTGGGCTCGATGACGCTTCCGGTTGTCGTCGGGGCATCTTGCTGGGTTGTGTTTGAAATTGCCAACTCAGCCTGGCCACGCGAAGTAGCGGGACAAAGCTGGTACGTCAGCTGGGCGGTATTTATCGGCGTGTCGCTGATTGGTTTCCTTGGCGTTCTTGTTTGGCTAAGCATTCGCAGCAACCTGCGTACCTCACATGCGCTTTCTGAAGGAGTGGATCAAATCCTCACTGACGAAATTCGCACCTGATGGTAAGCGCCATGGAAGGCGCTTACCACATTGAGTCCTGTGAGCAATCCGAGAGCGCCAAAGCATTCAATCACAATGCTCGTGTACTGTGCCCGATACGCCTCTCAGATCAAATCTCCTTCTTAAGGGCCATATAGGTAGTCTTCACGGGGCTATACCATTCCTGCTGTCAAACATCCACTTGACCATCGCCGCCTATTTTTGGCCTTTTTCGCCATATCCCCTGCCCCCCGTTTCCCCGAAAATCTATTCACCATAAATACAATTTCCTCGCCAAGCAGCGCGGCCAGAGGTTTTTTCTAAAGGATTCCGAGCGTCATGCAGAATGTCTTCGACTACATCATTGTGGGCGGCGGATCAGCCGGTTGCGTATTGGCCAACCGGTTGTCGGAGTGCGGTCAATTCCAGGTTTGCTTACTTGAGGCTGGCGGTTCTGACAACTCCATTTTCATCAAAATGCCTTGCGCAGTCGCAGTACCTCTCGCAACTCCAAAATACACTTGGCCATTCGAATCAGAACCCGAAGTTCAGTTAAACGGAAGGCGGATCTTCTCTCCCCGTGGAAGAGTTATTGGCGGGTGTTCATCGATTAATGGAATGGTGTACATGCGCGGGCACCCTCTTGATTTTGACGAATGGGAAGCCAACGGTTCCGAGGGATGGAGCTATGCCGACGTTCTTCCCTATTTCAAGCGCGCCGAACACAGAGCAGAAGGTGGTGACACGTGGCGCGGATCTGGTGGGCCTCTCAAGACGCGCTACGGAACTTTGAGCAACCCTCTGTACAAGGCATTCATTGGAGCCGCAGTTGACGCTGGGTACGCAGAATCCGAAGACCTTAATGGCTACCGCCAAGAAGGATTTGGTCGCTTCGACATGACAGTCCACAACGGACAACGTTGGTCGACAGCAGTAGCCTATCTCAAACCCGCGCTTAGACGGAAAAACTTGCACGTCGTCTACAACGCCGTAGCGACGAAATTGAACATTGCGAATGGCAAAGCTGAAGCCGTGGAGTTCACGTGCGACGGTGAAAAGCATGTGTACTCGGCGAGACGCGAAATCGTGCTGTCGAGCGGCCCAATCAATACCCCAAAGCTGCTTATGCTTTCTGGCGTCGGGCACAAAACAGAGCTACTTGAACACGGCATAGAGCCGATTCACTCCCTACCTGGGGTGGGGAAAAATCTCCAGGATCACATCTCACTGTACCTGCAGGTCGAGTGCAAAAAGCCAGTCAGCTTAAATTCGATAAACACCGTGGATAAAGCAAAGATCGGTGCAAGATGGCTTCTCAAGCGTGACGGCCTTGGGGCAACCAATCACTTCGAATGTGGGGGCTTCATTCGCTCACGCGCAGGGATCAAAAGTCCTGACATCGAGATTCATTTCCTCCCAATCGCAGTGAGGGAGAAAGATGACCCGAAGTTCAGAGATCATGGCTTTCAGGTCGACGTGGGGCCGACCAAATCCAAAAGTGTCGGTCAGATCAAGCTCAATAGTTCGGATCCCTTGGATCCGCCGAAAATCACATATAACTACCTCAGTCAGCCCGAAGACTGGGTCGAGATGCGTGCCTGTATTCGCTTGGTACGAGAGATTATTAAACAGCCTTCATTAGCAGAGTTCGCAGGTGAAGAGATTATACCTGGCGCTCGCATACAGACCGATGAAGAGTTGGATCACTTCATAGCCAATCATGTCGAGAGCGGATTTCACCCTTCCGGCACCTGCAAGATGGGCAGCCCGACGGATCCAGACGCCGTAGTTGACTCCAGTCTCAAAGTAATTGGGCTGGACAAACTCAGGGTAGTCGACTCTTCAGTCATTCCAGTCATCACCAATGCGAACCTGAACGCTCCGACCATCATGATTGCTGAAAAAGCGGCCGACTTGATATTGCAGCGCCCTCTTTTGAAACCTGAGAAGGCGGACTATTTCATTCCAGAAAACTGGATGACCCACCAGCGCTAACAGCAGAAGGAGTAAAGAATGTACACATTGTATTACGTGCCCGATTGGGCGTCGCTGGCTGTGCGACTCACCTTGGAGGAGTTCGAGATTCCATATGAAGCCGCATTGATCGACAACGAAACCAATGAGAGAGATAGCGTGAGGTTTAGAAAAATGAGTCCACTAGGGCTCATCCCTGCTTTCTCAACACCTCATGGCGACATGTGTGAAACCACAGCGATCCTACTGTGGCTCGGCGATCAGCACCCTGGCCTTTCTCCGGCTCCGTCCTCACAGGAGCGAGCCCCTTATCTCAAATGGCTGTTGTTCATCAATAATGCAATCCACAACAACATCCTGTCCCTTTTCCATCCAGACCGGGTCTCCAGCGCGGCTAGCGCAGATGAAACCATGCAGAATGCGAGGGCGCAGATCCAAGTGGCGCTTGGCATCATCGATTCAATGGTGGCCACCGATCAGCCCAGCTGGCTGCGTGCAGACAAACCGACCGCGCTCAACTACTACCTTGGCCTGTTGATGCGCTGGATGAATGGCTTTGACGTGAGCCATCCCGCCCACATCTCGAGCAAAGAGTACCCCTCACTGCACTCGATGCTCCATGCACTGGAGAATCGCCCTGCTGCTCGAAAGTGTGCGGAGCTGGAAGGGTTGGGAGATACCATTTTTACCAATCCAACCCTAGTCTAACTCTTGGATGATAGGACGGCGAAAACAACTTCACGTTCCTACTCCGAAGCTCATGGTGTCCACCGATTACGACTGGGCACCACTTCTGGCTCCACACACGGGCTCTTCCTTCAGCCACAGCACCGCTAGCTGCAAAACCATCAAAGGTCAGCGAGGCTGGCTGCCGAACCCCGTGCGTTGATCGAAAATTTTCATGTGGGGCAACTGATTTAAAGCAAAGCTCGTCTACAAGAGGGCGGAACTTCACGCTCAAAAAGCAGGACTTTTCAGGCTAAACTCGTCCCACACCTCGCTTAATACGCAGATGGTCACAACCTAACTTCGTGCCCTCTGCAGAAACTAAAAAGCTGAAATCGAACATCTACAATCACATATGGAAGGCAGACTCAGTCAATATTCATATCCCAGTTTAGGTGCATCGATGGCACCCGACTTACGGCAAACGATCGAGCCAGTAGGCTTATTTGAGCCTGGAAAGAGCAGCGGTAATCAGACGGGTGTGTTTCTCTTCTGGAAACCTGGCGGGATCAAGCAAAAAGGAAACTAACAATCCATCAGACACTGCGACAATAAAATCAACTTCATCGTCAATTTCACCTTGCAGCTTAATCTCTTTATTCGCCACACCCTCGCTGATGAATTTACGAATTTGGCTCCGCGTACCTTCGTACACCTCATGAAACTTATTTTTCAGTTTTGCGTCATACGGGACTACTGACCAAAACGACAATGAAATTATTGAATCGATTTCACCTTCTGGACTAGGCACCAATTCTTCAATGACAACACGTACTTTATCCACCGCACAGGTGCACAGTGCTGCACGTTTCTCAATTCTAGCGTATGTATCCTCCGCGACAGCTTGAAAAGCAAAGTCGATGAGATCATCTTTATTAGAAAAGTAGTGCGCCAAGGTACCGCTGCTAAAGCCACCCTCACGAACAATCCCGCGAATCGTGGTATTGGCCAGGCCATTCTTACCAATCGATTTGAGCACCGCCTTGGTGATTTCTGCTTTCCGCAGTTCGTGATCGACTATCTTAGGCATAAGTTTATGCAGCGTCCTTCGATGACAAAAATGAGGGAAGAATGGCAGTCGGTGTTGGAAAAATCAATCGATCGTGATCGCAAACGAACTGCATCGTCTCCCCTTGTTAGAGGCGAATATTCTGTTGAAAACTGCTGGCACTCTTCCGTTCGTTACATGCTCTAGATAGGCGCTCCCGACCAGGAGGCAACCTTTCCCGGGCTCTGTAGCCACCCTCACGCTTTGTAGGCACCAGGTGCCTGGCCACTCCATCTCTGGAACGCGCGTCGGAATCCTGCGCCGTCGCAGAAACCTAATTTTTCGGCGATCTGATCCGTCTGGAGCTTTTCTTCCTTCAACATAATTTTGGCCCTTTCAAACCGAACGTCATCCAACAGTTGCCGATAGCTCGTTTTAAAAACACCCAATTGGCGCCGCAATGTGCGTGACGAACAATGCATGCGTGAGGCAATTTCTTCTAATGGCAATGGTGCTTGCAACGTCTCAGCGATGATGGCTTTCACTTGGAATAGCCACTCTCGCTCAGCAGCAAATTCCCGGTTCTGCCTTCTGCATATTTCCAAGATTTCCAGATGGGAAACAGGATCGGCCAGCGGGAGAGCCTTGTCTAAATACTGCGCGGAAAAACGGAGATAATTCTTTGGTTGCTCGTTGAGCACGGTGCAGGTGAGCTGTTGAGCACATCGTTCACCGTGCTCGTCGCTTCGCTTACCTTCGAACCCGACACTCAAGAGCTGCAGCTCCTCGCCCAAAATATCGCTGCAGGTACGCTTGAAGGACGCTATCGCCAACTCCGCATACTCCGACTTAAGGTCGACGGCGCCGGTGTAATCACTGAAATTCAATCTGGCAATACCATCCGACTCCTCTAGCGAAATATTGAATCCGTTCGCTATCAGGGCCGGGAACTCAGCGGCTGCTGCCAATGCGGCTCTTAACGTGGGAGCGGTGAGAAACGCATACCCCAGCAAGCCGTACACCGACACCCTAGCTGCGAGGCCTATTTCGATACTGATGTTTCTGCCTGGCAACAGCGCAATAACGTTTCGGAAAACCAAATACTCGTCGGTAATTTTAACCTTGGTGGAAAGCTCGTTGATCGTCTCCAGCGTCAAGCTGCTTCGCTGAAGCGCGAGTTGAGGGTCAAGGCCTGCCTGCTCGACTTTTGCGACAAGGCGGCTGGAGTGATGAACTGATGTTAACGAACAACTTCTCCAACTGCTCATAGACCACCCTTACGACTGTCATGAATTCAACGAGCGGTGGCTGGCCAAACACAGCCACCATGACCTCAGTGATTAACGCTTGGCGTTAGCCAGACGCAACGCTCTTTGATAGACCGGTTCATCGATCATCTTGCCGTCCACAGCAATGGCACCTTTACCTTCGAGTTTGGCCTGTTCGAACTCCGAGACGATCCTAACTGCCAGTTCGACCTCAACTGAGGAGGCAGAGAAACCGAGATTCGTTGGCGCGATCTGACTGGGGTGGATTAGCGCCGCCCCCTTCAGCCCAACTGCCCGTGAAGCACGTACTCTGGCGGCGAAAAGGTCGAGGTCGGAGTAATCAGCCAATGATCCAACCAAACCCAGTGCATGCAGGTTGTGAGCAGCAGCGGCTATAGCAACCTGAGTAGCAGGGAGCGTGAGAACAGCCTCACTAGGAGCAGTTTCCAATGCCGCACAATAGTCTTCTGACCCTAGAAGCAAGCCCTTCAGTAACGGGGAGGCTTGTGCAATCTCATTGAGATTGAGGATGCCAATTGGGGACTCAATCAAAGCGATGATGACCGGTGAAAGCTCATAATCATTACGGTAGCTTTCAATCAGCTCAGCCGCAGCTTTAACCCGGTAGCTGTCATCACACTTAGGTACCAGGATTGCCGTAACCTGCGACAGATCCGCCGCTGCGATGTCTTTAACCATGTCTTTTAGCGAAGAATTCACTCGAATCACGACATCAATGCCAGCATCTGCCACGCAATCGACTGACTCTTGTAGCGACTCACGCGCAGACGCTTTCGCACTGGGAATTACAGAGTCCTCCAGATCCAAAATGATCGCATCTGCTCCCCGCTTGATCGCAGACTGGATCAGCTTCGGATTGTTCGCTGGCACAAAAAGCATCGACCGCCAAGAATAGGAACGAGACATCAGATAGCTCCTACACTGGCCAACGATTCAATCTCGGTTGCGGAGCAACCAAGCGATTCGAGAATCGATTTGGAGTGTTCTCCGACTGCGGGCACTGCATCCATACGCGGCTCGGACACAGCCCAACCACCAGGTGGAAGAAGCGCTGGAAACTCGCCAATCGGGCTCTGCACGTTCCGCCAGCGATTACGAGCTTTCAACTGAGGGTGATCCCACACCTCCGCCATGTTGTTCACTTGCGCATTAGCGATCTGCGCTTTCTCCAGACGCGCGATCACCTCATCACGCGTCTTCCCAGCAAAGACTTCAGTGATAATTTGGGTAAGTTGCTCGCGGTTTTCATGACGCTTGGAGTTGGAGTGATACAGCTCGGAATTGGCCAACTCTGGGGATTGAAGTACGTGTTCGCAAAAAGAAGCCCACTCTCTCTCGTTCTGCAAGCCGAGCATTACGGTCTTGCCATCTCCTGCCACGAAGGGGCCGTATGGGAAGATGGTAGCGTGCCCTGCCCCAGCTCGTGGAGGCTGCGATGCGCCCTCAAATGAGTAATAGAGAGGGAACCCCATCCACTCAACCAAGCTCTCCAGCATGGAAATCTCGAGACGTTGTCCTTTCCCGGTTTTTTCTCGTTCGAGAAGCGCTGCCAAGATATTGGTATAGGCGTACATCCCGGCTGCAATATCAGCGATTGAAGACCCTGCTTTGACTGGCTCATCTTTTGTGCCCGTCACCGAGACAAAACCGGCCTCACTTTGAATCAGGAGATCGTACGCTTTCTTGTCACGGTAAGGGCCACTGTCTCCATAACCGGAGATGTCACAGACTATGAGATCTGGGCGCTCTTTGGAAAGCTCCTCATAAGAGATGCCGAGACGTGCAGCAGCACCTGGAGCAAGGTTCTGCACCACGACATCGGCCTCCTCAAGGATCAACTTGCGAAGGAGCTGATTTGCTCGTTCGTTTTTGAGATCCAGGGTCAAACTTTCCTTTGAGCGGTTCACCCACATGAAATGGGAAGACATACCGCGAACTCGTCCATCGTAAGCACGAGCAAAATCGCCGGTTTTAGGACGCTCCACCTTGATCACACGAGCGCCTAGGTCAGCGAGTTGGCGCGTAGCAAAAGGCGCGGCAATCGCGTGCTCAAGGGTGACGACGGTGATATCAGCCAGTGGTCTCATGGTCTCTCCAGTTTTTTGAAGTTGTTATGGGACTGGTCAAGCGAGATAGAGGGACGTTCCCTTTGTAGGGTCGCGAGGCAAAGCTTGAGCAGTCAGCTTCTTTTTAACACGACTGTTGTGTTATGAAAAGAAAACCGACGAGTGACCGCCTTTCCTGCCGAAGGATGCCTCCTGTGTCAGCCACGACCGGGGTGAACGAGCAGGCAAAAAAAAAGCCAGGCACTGGGAGTGCCTGGCAAAAATGCGCTTCTGTTGGTGCAAATTTTAGAAAGTCTTGCTCACGCCAACCAACAGCCGTGCGGAGCATGACTCCTTGTCACCAATATTTGAGAGACACTCCGTTTCGGACAGATTCGTGTCGATGTAACTTGCAGACCAATCCAAGCCAACCCAGTTCTTGGTCACCTTGACCTCCCACTCGTTATACGACTCCTCGGAGCTACCATCAGAAGAGAAAAATGCTGGATCCTTGTAATCAGCCACCCCGAAACGAAGATCTAAGCCGATATCATAAGGTAACGCTTTAGTGCCATAACCTATGTAGTTATAGGTGAAAACCTGGTCACCATAATAGTCATTTGAGTAGTACGTCCCAACCTTAAATCCATAAGCGGTCAAAACACCATACGCTTCCCCAGCGTTGAGAATTGAGCTTTTTGGGTAAGTATATTGAATATATCCGAGATCAAGATTGATATCGTCGCTTATTTTCCAATTGTATCCAGCGAGAAAATCATTTTCCGTCCGAGTATCTAGCCCATTGATATCTACATTGGAAGCCCACACCCCAGCATACAATCCGCTCGAATGGGCAAGAGTGGCAGAAGCTTGTACCGCAGGTTTTCGTTGAGTAAATGAAACACCTCTCATCGAATACTCAGAAAACGCACCAACAGTTGTGATTAGCTCGAAATCATCACTTAACGGAATTGCCGACACAGATTGTGCAACACATGCGAAAGCCCCAGCAACAGCACACACAGCCGCCTTGTTCATACCCAGCCTCATGATTATTTTTATGGCAGAATGAGTTAAATGAAATGCAATCGCAGATCCTTTGCAGCATCTCAGATAATTTATGTTTAGCGAGCAGACTCCCTAGACTTGTCCTCCGGCAAACTCACCACGAACTGCCAGAGAATAAAGAAAAATCTCGAAAAGCTCTCTTACACACATAAAATCACCTGATATTTTATATTTGTTATTCAAAGGCAATTAGATTTATGACATCGGAAGCTAATCCCGTGCATCACTGATCCATGCCCTGAAACGATTGTTACCTACGCAACCGTGCTGTGATATGGCTGATTCGGCCAAAAACAAACCAGACAGGCCAAATTGCTGGTTGAATGATCGTTAATTGTTGAAGAGATGCCACCACAGACTTATAAAATCCTGACATACAAAATACGGCTCTTTACTGCCAGTCGTGACTTGCATAAGCAATAAATACAGAGTTAAAAACTTCGATTGGGTTAAGCTTTTTGAGGACTACCAAGGCATGGCCATACTCGATACATCTCTGCAAGACAGTGCCGCACCAGAAGGCGTTTGCTACGGCTGTGGGAGCAGTAATCCTAACGGACTGCATATCAAGAGCTTCTGGCATGAGGACGGCGTACACGTCATCGCCGAGCACCTGCCTGATCCCAAGTTCTGCGGTTGGCCCGATCTGGTTTACGGCGGGATGATTGCGATGCTGGTTGATTGCCATTCCAGCTGGACGGCGATGGCCTATCACTACCGAGCTGAGCACCGTGAGCCCGGCACCGAACCCGGTATCACCTGCGTCACTGGAAACCTTGGCATCAAATTCATCAAACCCACACCAATGGGGATATCACTGACTCTGCGGGCCAAAGTTGTAGGCGATATCGGACGCAAGACTCGTGTGATCTGCGAGGTCTATGCCGGAGAGGTGCTGACAGCTATTGGTGACTCTATTTTTGTTCGAGTAAATACAGAGCAATTGGCAGCAAACGCCCATGGTCGCCAGGCTATTCCTGTGTGATTAGCGCCCCTACGTTCTAGGGGTAACGCTTAATTAAGCCCGGCCATTTGACCGGGCTTTTTTTCTCACACCTTATGAACCGTTAAGCCTGAGCCATTGCGATGATTGCCCACATTAAACCGCGTGCCTGAGCAACTCCACCAACTGGGCATGCATTGCAGGATCACCACAAGCAACAACAGTCCCGCCATTTTGAGCAGTCCTGCCATCCCAGGCTGTGATCACTCCACCGGCACCTTCGATAATCGGAATCAACGCCTGGACGTCATAGGGCTGCAGACTAGCCTCGATAATCACATCTACGAATCCTGAAGCGAGCATGCAGTACGCATAGCAATCACCGCCGAAGCGAGCCAATTTCGCTTGGCTTGCCACAGATTGAAAAGCCTCTCGACGCACTGGTGTCTCGAACATATCTGGTGTGGTGCACATCAGTGTTGCTGAGGAGAGGCCTTGGCACTGGCGTGTTCTTAGCTTCGTCCCATTGCACCATGCACCATCCGGACTGCCTATGTAGCGCTCACCCGTGAAGGGCTGATTCATCACTCCGAGCACAGGGCGCTGACCATCGTTGAGGGCTATTAGCGTTCCCCATAGTGGCAAGCCGGTGATGAAAGCTCGGGTACCATCGATAGGATCGAGCACCCAAGTCAGCTCGCTGCTGCCTACGATTGAGCCCTCCTCCTCGCCAAAGATGCCGTGTGTGGGATACCGATCCTGAATCAGTTCGCGCATCGCTCGTTCGGCAGCCTTATCCGCCAAGGTTACGGGGTCGAAAACATGACCGCCCTTATCCTCCACATCCAGTTTTGCTCGAAAGTACGGCTGAATAGCTACAGCTGCGGCCTCGGCTAACTGCTCGGCGAAGGCTTGATATTCAGCAATATGATCTGCTCTGATGGACATCGACGATTACCCGATTTAGCGAAAAAACGTGGATCTTATCTGAGGCAACTGATAAGTCCACCTCACCTCATAACCCTCAACAAAAATGGCCCTCGAAGGGCCCTTTTGTACTCAAACCAAGATCACTTGGTTAGCCAGATTCCACGGTGGCGGAGCCGTACTGAGCCTTCCATTCCTTCAGTGTTTTGTGGTTGCCGCCCTTGGTTGGCACGACTTCGCCGGTTTCCGGATTTTTGTACACCTTCATATGGCGAGGTTTACGGCTGCCAGCTTTGGACTCGAGGGTTGGAGCGCGACGCGCCCGACTGCGGGTTGATCACGTCTTTCAGGCTGTAGCTGTACTCGCCCAGATCTTTCTGCTGACCTACCATCGTTCCGAGGACAAGCAGAACTGAGAATTGCTCAATGAGAAAAGCGCCGCAGGCATTGAGGCCCTTGTTGATGAACTTCGGTCGTCATCAATAAGCGAATTTTACTTCTCGATACATCGGTACAAACTATCTTTAACAGAAGGGCTCCAAGGCT
This sequence comes from Pseudomonas sp. GM79, assembly GCF_000282495.1. Taxonomy (GTDB): domain Bacteria; phylum Pseudomonadota; class Gammaproteobacteria; order Pseudomonadales; family Pseudomonadaceae; genus Aquipseudomonas. The sequence continues at coordinate 32,620 of NZ_AKJE01000031.1, read as the reverse complement.
TTCTGAGCCTGCTGGCCCGATGACTTCAATCTGTCTTTTGCCAGATCGATGTCACGCTTTTCCATCTTGAGCGGTCTACTTGAACGCGAGCAAAAGGGAAGAGATCGTATGCGTTGCGCAAACTGCGGATTCGAGAATCCCTCCGGGGCCAGCTTCTGTGACGCGTGTGGCGCCAGGCTGTCTTGCAGCTGTCTGCGCTGTGGCCACGAGGCGCGCCTTTCCGACAAATTTTGCAGTGAATGCGGCGCGCCGCTAACCAATGTACCTGCTGCGCCATCACCGCCCCCCCGGCCTGTTTCAGGGCCTTCTCCAGCGCCCATTCATTACACGCCCCACCACCTTGCCGAGCGCATCCGCGCCGAACAGGTAGCCATGGAAGCCCGGGGCGAGACCGCCGGTGAGCGTAAGACCGTCACGGCACTGTTTGCCGACATGGCTGGTTCCACGGCGTTGATCCACGACCTCGATGCGGAAGAGGCCCACCACCTGATCGAACCCGTCGTCGCGCTGATGATGGAAGCCGTCCACCATTACGAAGGCTACGTAGCCAAGACGCTGGGCGATGGCATACTCGCGCTGTTCGGAGCCCCCATCGCACATGAGGATCATCCGCAGCGGGCGCTGTATGCGGCACTGCGCATGCAGCAGGCGATACGCCGACATGGCGACCGCATTCGCCTGGAGAAAGGCATTCCGCTGCAAATCCGCGTCGGCATCCATACCGGAGAGGTCGTCGTGCGTTCGATCCGCACGGACAATTTGCACACCGATTACGATCCGGTCGGGAACACGATCCACATTGCATCCCGGATGGAGGGCATCGCCGCACCATCGTCGATCCTGGTGAGCGAGTCCACCTACAAGCTGGCGGAGGGTTATTTCGAATTCAAGGCTCTGGGGGCCGCCCAGGTCAAAGGCATTCCCGCCCCCCTCGTTGTGTACGAGGTGCAGGGTCTCGGCGCGTTGCGCACGCGCTTGCAACTGTCGGCACATCGCGGGCTGGCCAGGTTCGTCGGCCGCCAGGTCGAGCTCGACCACCTGCATCAGGCGCTCGAGCAGTCCAAAGCGGGCCACAGTAAGGTCGTCGCGGTGATAGGCGAGGCCGGAGTCGGGAAGTCACGGCTGTTTCATGAGTTCAAGGAGCGCTCGCGGCGTGGCTGTTTGGTGCTGGAGACGTTCTCGGTGTCGCACGGCAGGGCCTTTGCCTATTTCCCGCTCATCGAACTGCTGAACAACTATTTTCAGATTACCGCCCAGGACGACGAGCGCCGGTGCCGGGAAAAGGTCATGGGCAAGACCCTTACACTCGAGCGAAGCTTCGAGGATCTCGTGCCCTACCTGCTTTATCTGCTGGGTATCGGCCAAAGCAGTTCTGTGCTCGCGGAAATGGATCCTCAGATCAGGCGCGATCGCACCTTCGATGCGATCACTCAACTGCTGGCGCGCGAGAGCCGCAATCAACCGATCGAACTGCTGTTCGAGGATTTGCAATGGCTGGACTGCGAGACCGAAGCATTCCTCGCGTACATGATCGACCACTTGGCGAGCACCCCGATCCTGCTCCTCGTGAACTACCGGCCCGAGTATCGACCTGTGTGGACGCGCGCGAGTCATTGCAGCCAACTGCGGCTCGAACCGCTGGGCCCAGCCGAAGCCCAGGGACTGCTGGCGACCCTGCTTGGGGACGATCCCACCCTCGCCCCTCTCAAACAGCTCATCCTGGATAAGACCGAGGGCAACCCTTTCTTCATGGAAGAAGTGGTGCAAACGCTGGCGGAGGAGAAATTGCTGCTTGGTGAACCCGGTCAATATCGAATCGAGCAAACTCCGGCTGCGCTGCATATTCCCACCACTGTGCAGGGTGTACTCGCCGCCCGTATCGACCGCCTCCCCGTTGCGGAGAAGGAATTGCTGCAGATCCTCGCCGTTATCGGCAAAGAGTTTCCGTTCAGTCTGATCCAGTGCATCTGTGATGGGCGGGACGCTCGGCTGGACGAAGATTTGTGCGATCTGCTCGCCCGACTGGAGGCTGCGGACTTCATTTACCAGCGGCCCGCATTTCCGGAGGTGGAGTATTCGTTCAAGCATGCGCTAACCCAGGAGGTTGCGGGCCACTCGCTACTCACGGAGCGGCGTAGCGCGCTGCATGAGCGCACGGCGCAGGCTATCGAGGCACTGTTCCCCACTCGCATCGCGGATTACTGCAGCGAACTGGCGCACCACTATAGGCTGAGCGGCAATGTTCCGAAGGCCGTGGAATACCTGCACCGTACCGGGCAACAGGCCCTCCAGCATTCCGCCCATCTCGATGCAATGCGTCACCTCGGCGCGGCGCTGGAATTGCTCAAGCATTTGCCTGATACGCCAGCGCGTGCTCATCAGGAACTGACGTTGCTACTCGCCCTGGGGCCGGCCTTGATGGCCGTGCGAGGCTATGGTGCGCCCGAGGTAGCGGCCACTTACACCCGCGCACTGGCGCTGTGCGCGCAAGTAGGTGACGACTCGCTTTTCCCTACGCTGCTGGGGCTGTGGAATTACTACGAGCTGCGTGCTGAATACTCCACTGCATGCGAACTGGCTGAACGATTGCTCAGCATTGCGCAAACTGCGCAGGATCCGGACTTGCTCGTGGATGCCCATGCGGCACTCGGAGAGACATTGTTCTTCCAAGGTGATCTGCGCAATGCCCATGACCATCAGGAGCAGGCGCGTGCGCTCTACATCCCAGACCGGCATCGCACACATGCCATTACGTACGGCTTGGATCCGGGCTACGCCCTGTCATTTTCGGCCTGGAGTCTTTGGTACTTGGGTTTTCCCGATCAAGCAAGCACGCGCAGCCGGGATACCCTTGCTCTGGACAAGAAGATTTCCCACCCGATTAGCTTGGCCTTCACCCTCTCCGCTACATCGATACTCGCGCAGTTTCGGCACGACGTACAACTCGCTGAAGAGTGTGCAGATGCCGCCATTAAGCTTTCTCTCGAACGAGGGTTTCCGTTTTCTTTGGCATGGGGGAATATTCTTCAAGGTTGGGCTCGCATCGAGCAGGGAAACATTGACGAGGGCATCGCTCAGCTAACCCAAGGTATCGCCAATTACCAGGCAGCCGGAGCAGAATTTGGATGTTCTTATTTTCTAGCACTGCTGGCCGCAGCTCACGGACGCGACGGGCAACCGCAGGCAGGATTGGATGCCGTGACCGACGCTCTGGCTATGGTGAACAGAACAGGCGAGCACTTTTATGAAGCAGAGCTGTATCGCCTGAAGGGAACTCTTATTCTCCAATGTCCGGGTGAAGAAAGACAGGATTCTGCCGTGCAGCAGGAAGCGCTAGCATGCTTTCACAAGGCGATCTCGGTTGCTCGACAACAAGGTGCAAAGTCACTCGAGCTACGAGCCACAGTGAGCCTTGCTCAGCTATGGAAAACACGAGACAAGGAGGCGGCCAGGCAAATGTTGGCCGACATCTATAGCTTCTTCACCGAAGGCTTCGACAGCGTTGATTTACTACAAGCCAAGGCGCTGCTCGATGCATGGGCATCAAGTGGGGAGTGAACGATCGATAACGCATGGTGCTGAATGGAGCATCGGCGTGTCGTCGGCAAGCGCGTGACGGGACGAAGCACCGCAGCAAGTTCCGATTCGTATCAGCTCCGACGAGGAGACCTCGAATGACCACGAAGAACGGAAGGCCTCGGGGCAGTGATGAGCGTAAGCCGGTCGCGCTGGCTTTGCAGGGCGGCGGCATGCACGGTGCGTTCACCTGGGGCGTGCTCGATCGGTTGCTCGAGGATGACAGGCTTGCCATTGAAGGGGTGAGCGCAACCAGTGCCGGCGCGATGAATGCCACCGTGCTGGCTTACGGTATGCTGCAAGGTGGCGAGGCCGGGGCGCGCCAGGCGCTGCACGATTTCTGGTACGCCGTGGCGCAGTCCGCCGAGCGTCATAACCCGTTGCGCTGGATGCCATGGTTGAAAGGGACACACAGCTTCGGTCTGGACTATTCACCCATGTATACGTTCGCGGACATGGCACTTCGAATATTCTCGCCTTACCAGTTCAATAGCCGCAACTTGAGTCCATTGCGGGATGTGCTGGATAAACAGATAGATTTCGCAGCCCTGCGGAGCCAATGCCCGTTCGACCTCTATCTTTGCGCAACCAATGTCGAAACGGGAAAAATACGCATTTTCACGAAAGATGAGGTTTGCGCCGAAGCGGTACTCGCATCAGCCTGTGTGCCGACATTGTTCCAAGCGGTCACGATCGACGGACAGAACTACTGGGATGGCGGCTATATGGGAAACCCGGCCATTTTTCCGTTGATCTACCACTGCAATACACGCGATGTGGTGATTGTCCATATCAATCCACTCGTCCGCCCAGGCGTACCCATTACAGCTGCTGACATCCTTAATCGCATCAGTGAAATCAGCTTTAATTCGTCGCTGATGCGTGAGCTGCGCACGATCGCTTTTGTCACCGACCTCATCCAGCAAGGCAAGGTCGATCGCAACGAGATGAAGGAGATGCTGATCCACTCCATTAAGTCAGACGAGGCAATGTGTGCGCTCAGCGTGTCCAGCAAGTACAACGCGGACTGGGACTTTCTTTGCGGGCTGCGCGACAACGGACGAAGCGAGGCCGAGACGTGGCTCTCGGAGAACTACTGCAATATTGGCGAACGGTCGAGTATCGACATACGAAAGGAATTTCTTTGAACGCCGCCATAGGACAGGAAAGGTGATTGGCGTTGGCACGAACACTCGCTCTATGGGTGCGGTGTAGCACGCATGAGTGCTCCACGGTGTGATCGCCCACTACGGCAACGCCAGATCCAATGTCCCTCAATCTGCTACAAAAAAGGCCCTCGCGGGCCCTTTTGTACTCAAACCAAAATCACTTGGTCAGTCAGGACTCCACGGTGTCGGAACCGTATTTCGCTTTCCATTCTTTCAGCGTTTTATGGTTGCCGCCTTTCGTTTCGACTACTTCTCCAGTGTGCGGATTTTTGTGTCACTTCACTTGGGTAGGTTCGCGAGAGTCGGCTGTTGACGCGCGCACATCGATAGCTCAAACGTCAACCATATGATGTGCTCACGACATGCCTTCGCGTTGAGTTGACGACCTATAAATTACGCAATGCCTTGACCAATTCCTGATCGTTACCACCTAGGGCACTGGTGGCAATAGCTGCGTTTCGAAGCAGCATAGCAATCGCAGCATCCATCTGTTGTTTGTTGAAACGCTCGGCTGGGCCCGACAGGGTGAGAGCTCCCTTGAACTCATACCCTACAGCAAAGACCGGTACCGAAACCGACGCGGTTTCGGGATCCCGCTCTCCACTGGACGCCGCCCAGAACTGATTGCGTTCCTGCGCAAGAGCCGGGTCTTGCAACTTGCTGAAGGCTCGTAGCACTTTGCCCGAAGCTCCCGCCTGCAACGAAAAGCGCGCGCCCTCATGAATGGAGAATCGGACAGCACGCTTAGGTTCAACCCTGAACAGCACAACGCGACTGCCGTTATCCAGTACGTAAAATGATGAGGTTTCACCACTCTCTTCGGTAATCGATTCCAGGATCGGATAGATCACATCACGCAGGCGAAACGAGGTTTGATAAATCTGCGCCAGACGCAGTGGTTCAGGGCCCACTGCATAATTACCATCGGGTAGTCGCCGCACAAAGCCTGCGAACTCCAATGACGTTATGATTCGAAGAATGGTGCTTTTGTACAGCCCAGTACGCCTTGCAATCTCAGCCAGCGACAGACTGCTCTGGTCAATATCGAATGCCGTTAAAATCGAGAATGCCCGGTCAACCGCAGCCACACCACCCTCTGCAGCAGGATTGGAAGGCTCGACATCTTTGGGTTGTTCACTCGTCATGATCGCTCGCGGAAAAATAAAAAACGATGGAGTACGGTGCAAAAGCGAATGCCCGATAAGGGTGAACCTTACCCTTTGCCCCTATTAGCTGCCAAATCGTTTCACAACCAGCCCATACAACGTTCGCCTCAATGAGTCCCAACGATGGAACAACTGCTGACTAGACTGAAATTCTGAAGCCTCTTTCATTGACTGCTGCAGAAGGCAATGAATGAGGCATGGCCACAGGTTCGACTACGCTACCACTGAGCAAGCTCCTCCTATCAAGCGTCACGCATGAACAGACGAAGGGACATTGCCATCAAGGCCGCTACAAACACGATGCACCCCATCGCCATTAATCCAGCGCTGAATGAACCGGTAAAGTCTTTCAAAAAGCCCATCAGATACGGGCCTGCAAATCCACCAAGCGCACCGATGGAGTTGATCAAGGCAATCCCACCTGCTGCCGCCCGACCGGAAAGAAACTTGCCGGGTAAGGTGTAGAAGATGGTTTTGGCCGAAATCGTTCCAATCAGCGCAAAAGTGATGCCGAGCAGTGCAGGAACCAAAGTATTCATCTGCATTGCCACTAATAGAGCAGTACCTGCCAGCAGCAAAGCCAGGATCAGGTGCAGGATGCCTTTGCCAGTACGGTCTACATGACGAGCCCAGATAAGCAGGCCAATAGTCGCGAAGAAATAGGGAATCGCCGCCACCCATCCAATCATGCTGACTTCAACCCCATGCCCTTTGAGCATTTGCGGCAACCAGATGCCGATCCCGTAGGAGCCGAGCGTGAAGCTGAACGTAATACAGCTGAGAATCCAGACCCGTGGGTCTTTGAGCGCGTCCTTGAAACCATGGCTTTTGGGGTGACTGCGCTTCTCGTCGGCAAGCATCTCTTCAAGAACATTGCGTTCTTCAGAGGTGAGCCATTTGGCTTCAGCCGGACGGTCAACCATGACCTTGAGGGTGATCAACCCGAGGATGCAAGCTGGCAGACCTTCAATCAGGAACATCCATTGCCAACCAGATAGACCCCAGATGCCGTGCATCTGCAACAACCAAACGGACAGTGGCCCACCGACCAGAAACGAGATGGGGGTCGCTATGGTGAACCAGGCAAGCACCCGAGTTCGATACTGAGCTGGAAACCACAGCGTCAGAAAAAATATTACGCCAGGAAAAAAACCAGCCTCAGCAACTCCGAGTACAAAGCGCGCAATGTAGAAACTGTAGGGCCCAATGACCAGTGCTGTCGCCGCGGCGGCAAGGCCCCAAGTGATCATGATTCGAGCCATCCAAAGGCGCGCGCCGAAGCGGAACATTGCCAGATTGCTTGGAACTTCACAAAGGCAATACCCGACGAACATGATGCCTGCGCCCAGACCAAACTGGGATGCTGTCAAACCGAGCTGATCGGTCATCTGCAGTGCGGCATACCCCACGCTGGTACGGTCAAGGTAGTTGAAAAAATAAGCGAGTGCCAAAAGAGGTATCAAGCGCCAGGCGGCTTTGTGCAGGACACGTGTCTGCTCTCTACTCAGGACTATGGAGACAGGAGCGGACGATTCAGTTGCGGAAGTCGTGACGGTGGCCATGACGTGATCCTCGATATTGTTCTTATTGAAGCCGGCGGCTCAGTCATGCCGCCGGTAACACACCCTGGGATGACAAAAGCTCAGCCTTTAACAACACCGGCACTACGCAAAGCCTCAATATCGGCTGGTGCATAACCCATCTGGCTCAACAACTCATTGGAGTGGCTGCCCAACGTCGGCACGTTCAGGCGAGTGCCAAATCGTTGACCGTCCATCTCGAACGGAAGCATCGGCACTTTCACTACCTCACCATCAGGCAGCGTCAGCTCAGCCATGCCACCTGATTGATTCAGGTGTTCATCTTCGAACAGATCTTGCGGACGCTGGATCGGCGAAAACGGTAATCCTGCCGTTTCACAACGGGCCATCACTTCAGCCTTGCTCATGCTGCCTAGGCGCTCGATAACCAGAGGCATGATCTGATCGCGGGCCGCAACACGCTCATTGTTCTGTTGCAGCGAAAGATCGGAACCGAGTTCGGTAAAGTCAAAAGCAGTGCAGAAGCTCTGCCATTGACTGTCGCTGACAACACCCAGGAACACCTGGTCATCATCAGAGGTGTTGAATACGTCATAGATGGCCCATGCGGAAATGCGGCTTGGCATCGGCGCTGCGGCCTTCCCAGTCACAACTTTTTGCATCATGTGCTGAGCCACTAGGAATGCAGAATTTTCGAACAAACCAGTCTGGACAAATTGCCCCTGCCCAGTGGCATTACGCTGATGTAAAGCCGCCAGAATCGAGATCGCGCTAAACATGCCACCCATGACGTCATTGACTGAGGCGCCAGCGCGCAACGGACGCCCTTCAGGGCCCGTCATATAGGCCAGCCCTGTCATCATCTGCACCACTTCATCCAACGCCGTGCGGTGATCGTAGGGGCCAGGCAAAAAGCCTTTCATTGAGCTGTAAATAATGTCGGGCTTGATTCCTTTGACTTGCTCAAATCCGAGCCCAAGCTTTTCCATCGCACCTGGGCGGAAGTTCTCAGTCACCACGTCAGCGCTGGCGATCAGCTTGCGCACCGCCTCCATGCCCGCCTCAGTTTTCATGTCCACGGCAAAACTTTTTTTATTGCGGTTGTAGGTCATCCAGTAGCCCGCGCCGGATCCCATGAGACGTCGAGTGTTGTCACCTGCCGGAGCCGGTTCGACTTTGATGACTTCGGCACCAAGATCCGCGAGTACCAAACCGCAGGTTGGGCCCATAACCATATGCACAAATTCGATGACACGGATGCCGGCGAGCGGCAGGGCTTTTTCAGAAGTCTGCTGCATGCTCATGCATCCTTTTTCGCGTAATGGAAGTTCTTGCCGACGCCTGCGTCCGGAATGAAACCGTATAGCGGTTCACCGGGCAAACCCCGTTGCAGCCACTCACGGGCAGCCACCAAACGTTCGATATCGACGCCCGTGCGCAGCCCCATGGACTCAAGCAGGTAAACCAAATCCTCAGTCACAATGTTGCCCGAGGCGCCCGGTGCATAAGGGCACCCGCCTATCCCGCCCTGGGAGGCATCGATTGTAGTGACTCCTACTTCTATCGCCGCTACAACGTTGGCCAAGCCTTGACCGCGCGTGTTGTGAAAGTGAGCACTGCCAGCCACCGTACCTACTGAATCGCGCAGTCGGGTAAACAGGCGCCGAACCTGGGTTGGGTTGGCGTACCCGACTGTGTCAGCCAGGCCGACTTCGTCGACCCCCATCTCGGCCATCGTAACGGCCATGCGGATGACATCGTCCTCCGGTACTTCGCCCTGAATCGTGCATCCGAACACTGTCGACAGACCGGCTTCTATCTGGATATGCGGGAACTGCTTGTTACGCAGGGCCACTACAGAGCGCACTTCCTCGAATACCTGAGCGTGCGTCTTGCGGATGTTCGACAGCGAGTGCGGCTCACTAACAGAAATCGGCATGGTGATTTTATGTACGCCGGCTTCGAAGGCCGCCTGCGCGCCTCTGAGGTTTGGCACCAGTGCGGTCACGAACAAGCCCGGTAAGCTACGTCCATGAGCGACTAACTGCGCGGCATCAGCCATTTGAGGCAAGAGCTTGGGCGAGACAAACGAGCCGATCTCAATTTCACGCAGACCGGCACCGGCCAGTGCCGATATCCATTGAAGCTTGAGTTCGGTCGGCATTGTGGCCTTCACACTCTGAAGCCCATCTCGTGGCCCCACTTCACTGATCAAAATGTCGATGTCGTTGTTGTTATGCATCGCTAGACCTCTTCTTGTTTTTCCCCATGCCACACAGCTCGCTCGGAGAGGTGACATGAAAAAGCGCTTTTGTTCTATCTGGCAGAACAGTGTTCTATTTAAAATACTGCGATGAGTCACCGTAGCTGTCAACAACATCGTGATCAACGGCAAAATTCATTCACGCGATAACGCTTACGGGAGAGTCATCCGAAAAAACAGGCTTGACAGAACGAAGCATATGGCCTGAAAGTTGTTCCAGCTAAAAGAATAGCGTTCTGCCAGATAGAACATAACAAAAAAGGCTTGGACTGGCTAAACAGCCGCCACGTCTGTTTACACCGGAGACTGCCATGAGTTTTTACGCCCCTCCTCGCGTGCTGCCGACACGTCTGTTCAGCCAATTACCTGAAGGGTTCTGGCGTGACGGTGACTCCGATTGGGTAAGGGCGAACAAACCTGGGCAGCGGGTCAAGAGCTTTTTGGAAGGGCCGTCCTTCGATCTCGAAGGCAACCTATACGTCACTGACATCCCCTATGGGCGAATTTTTCGGGTTGCACCTTCGGGTGATTGGCAGCTAGTTGTGGAATATGACGGCTGGCCTAATGGCCTGAAAATTCACCAGGACGGTCGCATTTTCATTGCCGATTACAAGCACGGCATTCTTCTGTTAAATCCAGTTGATAGAAAAATCACACCCTTCCTCACTCACCATCGTAGTGAAGGCTTCAAAGGTGTGAACGACCTGTTCTTTGATGACTTGGGTTTGCTTTATTTCACCGACCAAGGCCAGACCGGGCAGCACGATCCCAGCGGTCGGGTGTTTCGCTACGATCTGGATACACAGCAACTAACTTGCTTGATAGACAACGGCCCCAGTCCGAATGGACTCGTGATGGATATCGATCAGAAAGCCTTGTTGGTGGCGATGACCCGGGGCAATGCCGTGTGGCGCCTGCCCATTCAAACGGATGGGAGCACCACCAAAGTTGGCATATTCCTGACCATGGCTGGAGGTGTCAGCGGGGCCGACGGCATGGCGCTTGATACCGAAGGCAATCTCTATATCTGCGATGCGGGGAATGGCTGTGTGTGGGTCACTGATCGGCATGCGGTGCCGTTGTATCGAATAGAGGCATGCACTGAAGGACGAACGGTGACCAACCTCGCATTTGGCGGGCCTGGTAATCGTTCCCTGCACATCATCGATTCTTCCACTGGAAGCATCCTGGTCGCGGACTTGGAACATTCGGGCAACCCCATGTTTTCCCACGCCTCGACGTAATCCTTATACGCAACACTCCTTATATGCCCTCGTGCATATAGGCCCACTTCGTCCATAAGAAAGCTAAAAGCGCATGGGCACCATGAAACAACTCATAAAAAGAAAGAGGAAAACATGCTCACTCTCCTTAGCTACGCAATGATCACCTGCTTCATGTATTTGATCATGAGCAAACGCCTCTCGCCTCTGGTAGCTCTGCTGCTAGTTCCGGTCGCCTTCGCTTCTCTGGGCGGCTTCGCTACCCAACTGGGGCCAATGATGCTGGACGGGGTAAAAATGCTTGCACCAACCGGCATCATGCTTACGTTCGCAATCCTGTACTTCTGCATGATGACAGATGCCGGGCTCTTCAATCCCCTTGTCAAATTGATCCTGAAAACGGTGAAAGGCGATCCTCGGAAAATCGTTTTAGGGACTGCGATTCTTGGACTTTGTGTCGGACTTGATGGTGACGGTGCGACCACCTACATCATCACCACGGCTGCGTTGCTACCTCTGTACCGTCTGACCGGAATCCGCATGCAAGTGATGGCAACCGTGCTGCTGATGACCATCGGGGTGATGAATATTCTCCCGTGGGCAGGGCCGTTTTCGCGTGCGGCAAGCGCCATGCATGTAGACATCACCGAGCTGTTCGTTGAGATGATTCCTATCATGTTCGCTGGTGCGATCTGGGTTCTTTTTTCTGCATGGTACTTGGGCCGCGTGGAGTACCGCCGTCTCGGTGTGGTTCAACTCGATGAAGAAGCCGCGCTGGAAGGAATGGCACATATCCGCATGCGAGATTGGAGATTCATTTTCAACTCGGCACTTACCATTAGCCTCATTGCAGCAATGATGATCAGCCTCATGCCGTTGCCGATCCTGTTCATGCTCGCCTTCGCTATTGGTGCTCTGGTCAATTTTCCAAAGCTCAAAGATCAGAAAGCAATGGTAGCGAGACATGCCGATAACGTCTTAGCGGTGACATTGCTGATTTTCGCAGCGGGGACATTTGTTGGAATCATGAGCGGAACAGGCATGATCAAGGCAATCTCTGCGAGCTTGATCTATGTGGTACCTGAGTGGGCAGGACACTTCATGTCCGTGTTTACGGCATTTCTAAGCATGCCGTTCACTTACGTGCTGACCAACGACGCCTTCTATTTCGGCATCTTGCCGATCCTCGCCGAGACCGCCAGCCACTACGGAATTGGTGCTCAGGAAATGGCCATCGCCAGCCTTATTGGTCAACCGGTACACCTGCTTAGCCCTCTGGTGGCCTCTACTTACCTTCTGTGTGGATTACTCGATTTGGACTATGGCGATAACCAACGCGTCTCCATGAAATGGATGATTGGTACCTGCGTTGTAATGTTTATTGCGGCTCTGCTCTTTGGCTCGATTTCCATCATAGCGAAGGCATAGAGCTGACCTCTGTCGCTGAGGCAATGTCTGCACCCTTCTCGCTCCAGAGCGATCTACGCTGGACGATGTTAGCGCTTGAGCCCTACCGACTGATTGTGCCGTGTGAACTGCCGGGAGAAGATTGGTCAGCACTACTTTCCAGCCAACCGTTCATTCGGTATGACCGATCATCATCCGGGGGTAGACAAGTGGATCGCTTCCTTCGGCAGATGCATTTCACCTTGCGTGAAGTTTGCGAGCTGGATGAACTAGAGGCCATCATCAAGCTGGTTGAAAATGGTGTCGGTGTAGCTCTAGTGCCGCAGACAGCAACCCATCAGGTATGGCCCGTAGGTGTACGAGCGCTCGATCTCGGACAACACACCTTCCACCGCGATATCGGGCTCGTACATCGGTCTCGGCGGAGTTTTACCGAGCCTGTACGAATTTTGGCCCAACTTATCAGTGACCAGGTAAAGACCGGTTCTGAATAAAATCCACACAGCAAAAAGGGCCCTCTCGGGCCCTTTTGTACTCAACCCGAATTCACTTGGTCAGCCAAGACTCGACTGTGTCGGAGCCGTATTCAGCTTTCCACTCTTTCAGCGTTTTGTGGTTGCCGCCTTTGGTTTCTACGACTTCACCGGTGTGCGGGTTTTTGTAGACCTTCACTTGGCGCGGTTTGCGAGAACCGGATTTTGCCTCGGCAGCTGGTGCGCGACGACCAGCCTTAGGGTCAAGCAAGTTGATCACGTTCTGGAGACTGTAGCCGTACTCGGCAAGCAGAGCGCGCAGCTTGCTCTCAAACTCCATCTCCTTTTTCAGGCCGGAGTCGCTTTTCATAGACTCAAGCTCCGCAAGCTGGGCGGCCAGTTGTTGTTCGAGCTTTCGGTATTCAGCTAGGCGCGACATTGAATAGCTTCCTGTAAGAGAGTTCGGTTCACCTGCAAAATAGTACACGGGTCTTCATCAAAATGCCCCTAACCTCATGAGATTTCTAAACCCAATGGACATTGTCTTCAGGTATTGTGCTGAAGCCAATCGCGTGAGATGCGCTATTCTACGGTCATGCATAGGCGAGTTAAAAATACGCTCACCAAAAAAATGGAGTTGCACATGCCGCCATCAGAACCCTATTTAGATTTCGCTGCGTTATCCATAGATAGCAACATCCTTCGAGGCCAGCGTTACAATTTTGATGGGGGTATTTTAAAGCAACTGGAGCAATTTCACGGAAGCCCCGTCCAGATAGTTCAACCTGATGTTATTCACTCCGAAGGAGTGCAGCACCTCTCTTCCGAGATTGCTGAGGCACTTAAAACAGCCAGAGGGAATCTTAGAACTCTTGCTAAGTATGCTAACAACAGTGAAATATCAAAATTTGGTGACTCACACCTACAAAATATAAATCCGGCAGTGATGGCTGAAGATAAGCTCAAAAATTTCTATCAGCGAATCAACGGAATGGTCATAGCCAGTTCACGAGTAAGTATAAGCGACTTAATGCGCATGTACTTTTCCACCGAGGCGCCCTTCGAAAGCACGAACGACAAAAAGCACGAATTTCCCGATGCCATTGCGCTACTAACACTGGAGTCCTGGGCCGTAGGTAATGACAAGAGGACGGTGCTAGTTAGCAAAGACAAAGGCTGGCACGCGTTTGCGAAAGGGTCACCATACCTCCACGTTGTCGAAGATCTACCTGATGCCCTAGCTTTATTCCAGCCTCATACGAAAGTCAAAACTCTCATTGAAATGCTCCAAGCGGACGGACTACTCGACCGAGACGGAACGCTGTTCCATAGCATAAAAAACGCAATCTCTGAAAGTGCGAGCGAACAAACACCTGAAATTGAAGCGAATTCACTATTTTACTTTGAGAATGATGAAATTCAAATCGAATATCTTGGACATAAATTCGCCCAGGGAGAAGATAACAAGCCTAAGGTCAGAATAGTCCTGATCGAAGATGATCTTGTAGTTCTCAGTTTAACAGCGCTGATCAACACCAAAATTATGACTACCTTCTCTTTTTCTCAGTACGACTCAATTGATAAAGATTATGTATCTTTAGGTGGCTCCGTAGAGGAAAGGAACGAGAGCTACGAAGCAGATGTGCTAATTCACTTTAAAGGCGACTGGAAAGAATTAGGGAACTCTCTTGCCCCAAATGAAATTGAGGTTGTGGGCGAAATGGGTATTGTTAAATTCGGCGACATTGCACCAGACTATTCTAGTGATCGGGATGAGGAACTCCGGTGGGAATGGGAGTGGGAACAGGAAGTAGAAAGGAGGCGTGACGAAGCAATGAACTCCAAACGCTAGCCGGCAATAAAGCAGTCGCTGCTTCGCGTAAGCGGCTATCCGGCGCAGGGCAACTGAGCCTATGCACCTCGACCGGTATTTGGTGTACATCCCGGATTACGTGGCCTGTGGCTGACTGGAGTCGAATATCGGGGTTTATCTCCCGGCCCCTATCCGCAATGTGGGCAGATTTAGGACAGACGCACGCCGGAGGCCAGGGTTTAGGGTACGTACACGAACATCGAGTTTTCTAGGCCGCGTGCTTGATCAGTCGTATCCAAGGGTTTTCTCCTCTGTTTTACTCATGTGGCATGTCCGCCCGTGGACACTCAACTTAGGCATCAGAAGCTCCGTAAATGTTCGCTGAACACTCCGTGAGCTTTCACATGTTCGTTGTAGACATTAACGGCTTCGTTGTTCTCTGCCAGCCATAGCTCGGACTGTTTCGTCCTCAGGGCATCGGCCAAAGCCTGCTCAAATTTCACAGAGAGGTTACTGTTTTCATCGATGGGCATGTCTTGTCTCCCGTGAGACCCCGATTACCAAGCTGATGCTTAATCTACAACACTATTTTTGTCACGGTGTCAGCAATAGTGCAGTCGTTTCTTCGCGTACGCGGCTAGCCTTAGGCCTTCAATGCTTAGTAGGCTCGGCAGCCCCCCAATCTGGTGGGTTTTCGACTATATCGATCGACATCCTCAATTCCAGTTGCATATGTGCAAAAACCGTATCGAGATTCGGATGAGCCCCCGACTCGCGCAACACGGTCACAAGATGCAGAAGCTCTCGACCTTGAGCGACCGGCATCTGAACATCGCAATACACAGTGTCGTCATCATGGGCCACCTTCAATCTCCGCATATTTTCTAATCTTTGATGGGCTAGGACGCTGATGCCAAGCCCTTATAGAGCAACGAAAGGATCCGTGCGTCCAATAGGGCGTGATGTGGCAGGTCAGGGAGCTCCATGTCTTGCAGGAGGTCGGTGTTTGCCTTGCTGAATAGTGTGGTGAGATTGGTCGGTCGATTCATGACATGTGCTGGCCAGTGGTGATCCACATACGCCAGGTCACAGAAAAAATCCCAGTCCCAGTCCGGGGCGTCCGTGCATATTTCCAGGGCCTCATCAAAGCACGCAAGGAAACCGCTTAAGGATGCTTGAGCTTCCGCCAAGGTTTGGCCGTAAAGCGATGGATTGAGCTGTGGGAGTACGTGCTCGATGACAAACTCACTGCAGTCAGTGACGTCATAGGTATCCAGAAGCTCGACGTAGAACTCTTGACCTGACTCAGCCACCAGCGCCAAAGAGATGAGCTTTGTGTCTTTGTTGAGCCGAGTAAACTCGCAGTCCAAAAAGAGCTTCAACATTGACGCTCATTCATCAGAATCGACCTTCTGCCTCACATCAAACCCATTGAACTCGCCGAGGTGAATATTTCGACACGGCGTTAATTCTATGTACCGGTGTGCGATTAGGTAATCAGGAAAATTAGACAGCAGGGAATATTCGTCCGTTGCATCAGAGTTCTGACTTTTGTATACCTCAATTGCCTCTAGAAGGTCGAAATCTCGGAGGGCTTTGAATGGGCCGCAGCGATGGTATGACGCAAAGATGCCGTACGATAAGCTGAGCGGCTCCCCTTTTCGAATGAGTAATTCCACCTTCTATCCTCGCAAATTTCGCGGATCATCCGATAGACGCCCCTAGCGGCCAGCAGCCTTTTTGAGCGTCGTTCGTAGTGAGAGCTCGTCTAGTGAAAACAATATTCAGCTCGCCGTAGAAAGCTTCTAAAACTAGCTCTGCCGTTATCTCGCTTGAAAGAAGCGACGACGTATCGGGAATTTTGAGTGGTTAGCACCCAAAATCGTCCTTCCTTTTGCACTTGGCGGATATCGCTGGTGCGCAGAAGGCGTCCGTCAGCGTACCGGCCATGGGGGCCCTGATTTACATGGCCAAAAACGATACCCACGGCTGATTTTGCGCTTATGAAGACGTCATTTAGGCAGGCAGTAATGGGCTCACCATACAAATGCTTGCTTGCGCGTAGGATTCTGCGCAGATGAAAATCCGATAGACGCTTGGAATGTAACTCGACTTCGGTACTGTCACTCACTGACCTTCTCCCATGCCATTTATAGAGCTCACGAGGATTAAGCGGGCTCAGATACTGGATTTGCTGTTGTTTTGCAGTAGATTTTCCGGACGTTGGTTAACGACTTAGGGTCGAAAGAGCGAACGTGAGTGTCAGCGTAAATCTTGCCGCCTTCGACCTCGAGTAAACAGACCACGGCGCCATTTCCGTCATAGCCAATGGAGACCGCATTCAGTGTTTCCAGTCGCCAACTCTTACAACCGGTCATCCAGGGAGGAATGAAGCCTTGAATTTCAGTAATGAGATAGTCTTCATTTTGCGACTCAAGAACCTCGAGAAGCCGTGTCTCGTCATTCAACATCTCAATCATGTTTTTGAATCGACCATCTAGCCTCTCTTTCACGCATACGTGATACCAGTGGATGTTCAGCGCACGCGAAATACCATGCCAATGCGCGAGGCCCTCCCCGAACATTCCTGGTTTACCTTCAATGTCTTCGATGTTGGTTCTGAACATTTTTGTCTCAATCTGAAATCGTGCTTGGGCAACACGTCATCTAAAAGTAAGAAAAGATTGTTTCGAGGCTTGCTGATTTTTCGCAACCGGGCCCTACCAACACATAAACCGTATTCCAGGTTTCAAAAAGGAAACCGTCTTGAAATGACATTGCCATTGTGGAACGTACCCAGTCGCCGACATCAAAACGCCGCTCGCTGTCAAAGCGGACATTGTGAGCAAACAACACCAGCGGTAGCTTTCCAGCTGCGTGGACTTTTTGTAGCTCGCCTTCGGTGACCTCAACGTTGAAGATTGTCCAGTCCTCTACAAGGCAGTAAGGCTTTCGGGGGAAGAGAGCCTTAACCAGTTCGATGAGAATCTCGTCGTTGTCAGTCGATCCTTGGCGGGGATTACCAGGCCCGCCGAGTAACCCTTCGGCACCTTCGTTTTTATCTGTGCTCAATCTCGTAATCTCCATCAATACAACTGGTGTGTTCATCGAGCGATCACCATCCGGAGGATCTCTCGAACTGGGCACCCACCATAGGTACATCGGTTTTAGTGCTCCTAGAGAAAGCCTTGCTGACGCCCTACTACCTTCGAACCGAGGCATGTGGCCCACAGGAGCACCCGACAGAACGGATAATACACTATATTGACGTTTATTCGTAAAGCTCAGTTATGGCTATATCCTGACTTTTGAGAAAGTCATGGAACTGAGAACCGCATTTGCAGGGGTACTTCGGGCGCTCCGTCTCATCCGGCGCGCCAGGTACGCTGACGTCTCGGATGCGACTCACCGACGTAAAGTCAGTGCCCTCGAGAACGCGCAAACCAGCATCACCGTCGAGCAATTTGACGAGCTGGCGCAATCCCTTGGCCTAGATCCGATCGCGATGCTTACCCTCTGCATTGCTCACCGCCAGGGCGAGAAACCGCTGACTGTAATAGGCCGTGCATTGACCGACGTAGCGGCTTTCGAAGCTGAAGGTGGAATGAAGGTACTCAGTGACCAGTTCGACGCTAACGGTAACCTCATAAAACGAGGACGCGGCAAGCCGCTAAACGCAGATAACGAGAGAGCGGTACTGGCTCTTAAAGCGGAAGGTGCAACGCAGCAGCAGGCAGCGGCGCAGTTGGGGCTGGCGTTGACATCGGTGAGGGAGTATTGGAGAAAGCGATAGCCGAGGTATCTTCGCTGGCAGGCTAAGTAATTTGTCAAGAGCGGCAAATGAATGAGGACGATGGCTGAAGTCTTCACTCCGGCGCTACCTGGCTGACTGAGTTTGGCGGCGCTCCGGTATTGGCGGTCTTGAAGGCCTCACCGCCTGCGGAATGAGTTGGCCCAGTACCGCGTGGACGATTCAACGCTTTGGCCGGCTTGAACGAAGGGTGCGGGATGTGGCTTCGTCAAAACCTTCCAAAAAACTCGACATCATGGTGGACGATATCTCCCCCAACTTGACCAGTTTGTCTCGAACGACCATCACTTCCTCTGCACTTAGGGTCAGAGTTACCATGCGCCCCAATTGCTGCGGTGAGGGTGGCAGCGTTCTGAGGACGCAATGGTCATGGTGCCCCAAGTAGACGATTTCTGCCGGTGAAACCATACCGCTCAACCATCCGGTCAATAGCAAAGCCCCCATCCGCTGGTACGGATCACTGTCATTCAATCCGTACTTGATGCGCTCATGCAGATCCAGATTTAGTCTGCACAAAACCTGTTGGGTGCGAGAAAACCCCACTGACGCTATCCCACCAGGTGCAAATGTCGTTCGCTTCGCAAGCAACAGTCCATACAGGGCTTCCACTCCTTCGGTGAGCTCCTGCCCTGGTATCAACGATTCAATCCAATGCTGCATGCGTATTGCGATTCCCGCAATTCGCCGGTCAAAGAGAGAGCTCCGCCCTGTTTGCTCACCCGCTGAATAGAGGTACGCATCCCAGATACGTCTTTCAGGTGTAAAAGTATCCCGCGGTCTCATCAACGGGCGTCGGTGTTCAACGCAATATACGCTGGTCGTGTAGCACCAAGATTGACGCCAGATTGGAAATCCATTCGTCACCATACTTTCGAGAAGACAAGCAGGGCAATATGTGTGCCGGAAATGGATGTCAAGCAACCCTGACTGGCGCGCAGCAAACTGCTTCCTTAAGACAGTCGCTCCGGTACCATAAGTGTCATGCATAACTTTAAATAGCATGGTATCAAGATCAAACTCGATGTCCTCAAAGGCTGGAGGTGGCCAAGACGCCACGACGCCGGGAACCATTCGTTTTGGAGGTACGAGGCTCTGGTTAATTGCACCCCGAAATAAATGAGGGTTTCGGAGTTTGTTCTGGCCCAGGCACCGCATCACCCAGGAAAGAAGTGTCTCCCCCAGAATGAAACGGGGCGGTTGCCCTGATGAGAACTCGTCGAACAACTCAGAATTTCCACATATTACGTAGGCTCTCAACAGGCAACGATGGACAAGCTTTGTAGATGGGGTTTCGCGCTAGTGTCTGTAGAATTTGTATGAGGGCCCCGCTGGCGCCATGAGCTTTATCCAGAAGAATTTTTGTGAAGTCGTCATTGGCCAACTGCGAGCGCTTGAAGCCACATGCCCCCCCAACTTGGTTAATAAATGCTAGATACTGTTGGTCATACTCCCACACACCGATGTCGACATAGTGCATCTCTTTAGCCATGATCTCTTTCAGAGCGCCATCTAAAATATTGGGCCCAGAAACTAACAATAATCTTATGTTCGGAAAACGTCTCTGGAGTGCCTGCATCAATCCAAGAGAAGCGTTCCGTTGCTCCTTACCACCGCCAAAGTGGACGCTGGCATCGTCAAACACTAGACGAAACTCCCGACCACCAATCATATCTTCAAGTGAGCGTTCGATATTTCGAAATGACATGAACTGGCTAGTCAGAGGTAGGCCTAGCGCTGACGCAAATGCCAAATCCACATTGCGATATACCTTAGTGAAACTCCCAGGCACGTAAGCTGTATAAACTTTTGCCCGATCTGCATTTTTAAGCAACCGCTTGGCAACAGTGGTTTTTCCTGTCCAAGTCTCCCCACCTAGAATAGTTAGTACGTTAGCGGAAAAACCTGTCAAGACGTTCTGCTCAGCTTGATACTGTTTTGGACACAATAAATACTTCACTCGACAGCACCCTTTGGTCGTACGCGGGTATTCCACTTCGAACGAGTAGCAGCCTGCAAGCTTTCAAGTGTGATTTTCTCATCGCCCCATATCACTGCCAGGCAAGCAGCCGCTCGGAGTAACGTGCAAATATTTCCAATAACCCCCAAAGTATTAGTATAGATATAGTCAGACATTGACTTAGAAGAAAGATGTGATCTCTTTGCAAGCGGAACGATCTCCTCCCAAGTATCCAAAAAGTTAAGATACTCTGCATCGGTTTTTGACCAAGGAGTAAGCTCATAGAGCTCAAATCGGCGGACGTACTGGGCGTCAATTGCGAGAGCATTGAGGGCCTCATCGATACCGAAAACAAAAAAGCTTAGGTAAGCAGGCGCGCCGCATAAACCCCTCAGCAAGGAGAGAAATGTATCCTGCTCGCCCTTAGAAAGCCCCTTGATGGAGTCATGAAACTCATCCATAAACACACCGCGAATATCGTTAGCGATACAGTATTCGGCTACCATGCTAATGGGTATCCCAGCTTTCCCAGGTTCCATGCCCAAAGCCGTCAGGAGCTTCACCATAGGCTTTGTCTTCCCAGTATCTTTGACAAAGGTCACATACCTGATTTTATGACGCCATGACTCATCCATCCCCCTGACCGCATTGCAAATTGTGGTCTTTCCATGGTTAGATCCGGCAGATACGACTAGACACGGTGCCTCCATACTGCCGCGAACGATGCTAAGCATGTTGTGGACAATGTTAGACACGGTAAGCAAGTGTTCGGTGTCGACCTTAATATCCTGCCGAATAATCTTACAGCGTTCCTCGTCTGACAGAATCAAAGCGTAACGCCGGCTCTCATGCAAATGTTCTCCATCCATTCTCAGTCTTCCCACTTAAGTTTTTTTCGAGTTTGATCAGAGCTCGGTTCTTTGGTATTCCCCTGAAGCAAATGCCCTTCCCCGCCGTAGGAAAGAAAAGACATAGTTTCAGCGGCCGTAACTTTCTTGGCGACGTTTTGCCGGAGCCGCTTGGTCGTAGCCTTTGAATTTTCCACTAACTCATGATTCTCCAAGCGAACTTGGTGCAACTCCTCGTCCACCAGTGTTCCCGGGCGACGGTCGCGATGTCGCGAGAACGCCCAGTACTCGCTGTACGAGACAGGAGTTTTCGTCAAATCAGAATAAGGAATTTCATGATACCGGCCATCTTGGCGTAACCATATTTTTGAAAGGTTCAATGGATTGTACTTAAACGAAAATCGTGAACCAACGAACCTTCTGAGTATCGCCGAAGAGTAAAATGACCTACTAAACTCGACACCCTTTGGTTGCACCGTTCGTATCACACTTGGAAAAAAGTCAAGAGCAAATGTTTGAAAGTTCCCCGGCATAGGAGGTACATAATCCGGCCCCTTCTTGGCCATCTCTGCATCCCAAACCTCGAACGGCGCAAGTCTGTTCAACCCTTCATGAGCACGCCCATGATAGATCGCCACTTCATTTGCGAACCACTCACAAAATGCTGAAAAGGTCATAGCTGAATGCTTGGCAGAGTCGTAGTCTGCTTTCTTCAGCACATTCGAGTAGGTAGTACCTGGCAGAAGATGCACCTTCCCCATCAGCGTACCGATAATTCGCTCAACGTGCCCTCCGTAATGCTTTTTCCCGACAGGCCGCAGCAGAGGGACGATTTTGTAATATTGCAGGGTGGCTTCAAGTTCTGGGCTAGTAAATTCCGCGGCGTTATCCATACCAATTGCACCAGGCACTCCCCAGTACCTGTGGCGAGTATTCTGACCCCCACCGAGAGCGATTGGAAAGTCTCGCTTAGGAAAACAGGCAGAAAGCATCGCCATGGCAACGCTGAGTGAGCTAGGCGGATGGAGTGCAAGATAGTAACCAAGAATAACGCGACTCTTAAGTTCGATAACTACCGTCAGCCAAGGCCGCATGAGTGGTCGACCATGCTCGTCGCAGATAATTACATCCACCCGTGTGTGGTCGATTTGCACCATAGTAAGTATGGTATCTACATGAATCATCCCTGGCTTCAGATCAAACTTTTGAAGCATCGGCTCTCTGCCGTGCAGAAGGGAGTAAACGGCTTTCTGCCCGAACGATTCAAGCCTTCGCTTCAGAGCATTAAGACTCGGGGTTTTAACACTCATGCTGTGACATAGAGAGTCGACATATTCCCAAAGAGAAGCAAACGCTTCTAATCTTTTAGTCTTATCATTAAGGCGTTTCGAAATTGCTTTCTCCATGATTTGCTCTTGAATATCAGAAAGCAATCGCGAATTTTTTTTACGCCCCCTGATACTTCTAACAAGCGAAACAGCACCAAGTTCTGGGTCATATCTTTTCAATAGACGTCGAATCGTTGTTTCTGATGAGCCGAGTTTTTCGATAAGCTCTGCCCGTGAAACTTTCCCCTGAAAGTAGTCGTTAATGTTTTTTGCTCGATCCGAAGCAATAGCCAACTCTTTGGGATTGACTTCTGTTTGTTCCAGCCAAATCAAACGGCGATCATTGTATAGCTCATGTTTTTCTTGATCGACCTCAACCAGATTTACCTGAGTAAAGAGCACATCAAAGGAGTGTTCACTTTCCAGGCTTTTTAGGGTAATGGCACCGTCAGCGCCACAAGCTATTACTCGATATACTTTCTCCTCAAAGCTAACTAAGTTTCCTTCGACGATGGGTTGCAACATAAGGACTCGGCACCGACTATTTTAAATTCTAGGTGCGCAAGCATAGCTCTATGACTACCGAGCTTGTCAACGGTCATAAAATTGGCGTTAGGCATCAACTAATTTTGCGTTAGCACTGAGTTAAATTGCATATATTGACGAAGGACTTGAACTAATATTGTGTTAATTGACGCCAAACTTCAACAAATTTAATCAATTGACACGCCCGCATTTAGCAATAAGCGAGCCAAGCAACTGTGAACCCCGAATTCACGACTCATGGATTATTATTTGATATTATTTTCCGCTCGCCGCCTGAAGTGTCAATTATTCAATATATACAAATAAAATGAATAAAATTTAAGTCCGAGCTCTTGGTGTATGAACCGCATTCACGTTGGAGAGGGTATTTCCTGAGCCAGCCCCGAGTTAATTAACAGCTTTGAAAGAGCTTCTTGGATTTTGCGACTCGAACAAACCGCCAAGATAATGACACGGCTCTGTAAACTGGAGTCTGAGACGCCGCATCCGACGGCAAAAAAGGCTAATTATTGAGTCAAAAAAGCTGCTTTTACTTATATTGGCAGCGAGCCAAGTCAGTCTATCGGGGCGCCTGTTATCTCAGTCTGTGAGCTGCACTCCACATTCAATGGCATAGCAAGGGGTTATCTAGCCTCTTCCCCCCCCTTTGTAGCCAGCGGGGGTTACGTCACGTAATGTGCCCTCCAACACCCTATGGGGCTTGCAGAAGGCTTTACCGCGCGCTGCGCCATCGTTCGTGGCATGTATCCAACTTTGTTTCCGTGCACAAGGCTGTAGCTGAGAGTAGGCACCGCCGATTGGAGTCCTCCCTGATACCCCGTGTTAGCAAACGCGCCTTGAGCAACAGCTTTACGAGGCGAACGGGAAGCGATCTTTCTGGACTTTTAGAACTGGCATATTTCTCAAGGCCTCATGGGCTTAAACCTTTAAAAAAAACCGCTACAAATCAACAGGTTGGACTCCATCACCACAACCAGGATACAGAGGTTATTTCAGCCTCTCCTGCATTTACGGGCTAAGACTGCACTCCTTTTAAAACGATCAAATCCACTAATGCATCTAAGCTTTCAGCCATTTTTAAAAGTCAGAATCGCTAGAAGCCACGGATCCTAAGGGCTTGAGCGTTTAACCACTTTTAAAGGAGGGCCACAGCCGACTGCCCATCTCCATATCTGCAAAATCAAATCCTGGTGAAACCGCTTCACTGATCAAACCGTATTCCGCTAAACCATTCATCAGCTGCGAAGCTTTCCAGACGCCACCAGGTACATGCAGCTGCAGACATTGCCCGGCGATAACGTCGCTGCCCATCACCACAGTATTCAACGTGCCGTCTGGAAAAATCAGGCTGTACTGAATCGGGTTTCCCAAATGGTAGTAATGAACGATGTCCGATTGATTCAAGTGAAAATGACCTATAGGCGAATCCTTGGTCAGCAGGTAATAAATTGAAGTCATCAAGTGACGTTGACCTCCATTGATCTCGACCATAGCGTGGTGATCAGATTGAAAGGTTCTTCGGTAAAAACCACCTTCCATGTGAGGCTCCAGAGCCAATGCGGCGATGACTGCTTCAGCGTTGGGAATTTGAATGTTGAGCTCACTGTTGGTCATGTGGATTGCCCTCCTTAAAACACTGTAGCTATTACTAATAGCTATTCGATAGATTATAACTATGCTAAATGGTTGTTTAGTCGTTTTATCTCGATAGCGTTTAAAAGGGTGAGCAAACGCAATTCGTCAGCTTGACTCTATAGCTACCCTGCCCTCGCAACACCGCAGTATCCCGCTTGGGATTGCCGCGACGAGCATCGTTTGAAATAACACAAGACAGCCAAGGCGTATCTTGTGGTTTCGGGTGAGCAAGTTAGGACATGTAGAAGCCAGCGGTGCGGCAAGCCTGGCTCCTACAAACCAAACTCACTTGGTCCGCCAGGACTCAACAGTGGCAGAGCCGAATTTAGCTTTCCACTCCCTCAGTATCTTCTGGTTGCCGCCCTTGGTCTCGACGACTTCGCCAGTGTTTGGATTTTTGTAGATCTTCACCTGGCGCGGCTTGCGTGTGCCGGATTTCGGCGCGGTTACTGATGCGCGACGACCAGTTTGTGGCTCAAGAAGATTGATCACGTCTTTCAGGCTATAGCCGTATTTGGCTAGCAAATCACGCAGCTTCTTTTCGAAATCAATTTCCTTTTGAAGGCCTGCATCACCTTTCATTGCTTCGAGCGCCTGGAGCTGTTTAGCCAGATGTTTTTCTAGTTGACGGAACTCTGCGAGCTTGGACATGTAAAACCTCATATGTGTTTTGTATGTACATGTGACAGAGCCAGCTAAAGAAAAGTCCCCCTACAATGACCGTTGATTGATCTAAATCAGATGCTTGAACAACAAACGAAGTCAGCTTGTTGTCTCAAGTCTCCTGCTTTGGAGTCATACCGTATCGGCCATTTCTTTTTGCTGTTCAGAACCCCAAAAGCCATCTTCGATGAGACTAACTGGCGATAAATCTGTTCGATGGGCTATTTCCCGACGTTGAGCATGGCAATCAGGGCTATGGTCAATGTGTTGAGCAGATCAAGGAGTTTCCGATATGGCCGACTCAAGCAAGAAAATGAGCCTCATGGGGCTCACCACTCTGGTGACGGTGAACATGATGGGGTCGGGTATCATCATGTTGCCGACGAGCATGGCCCAACTCGGGGCCGTTTCGTTGCTGTCATGGATCGTCACTGCCGTCGGTTCGATGGCCATCGCTTACTGCTTTTCCCAGTGCGGCATTTACTGCCTGCGCTCAGGCGGGTTGTCTGCCTACACTGAAGAGGCGCACGCCAAATCAGGCTTCTTCCTCTGTTCGTATCTGTACTTTCTCTCGCTGGGCATCGCCAACGTGGCCGTGGCCATCTCCGCTGTGGGCTACATGACATCGTTCGTGCCCTGGCTGGGCAGTGGCGCCATTCCTCTGTTCATCGGTACGGTTGGCCTGCTCTGGTTGACCACCGTGGCCAACTTCGGTGGCCCCGGTATCACCGGCAAGATCGGCGCGATTACCGTGTGGGGGGTGATCATCCCGGTGGCCGGCTTGAGCATCATCGGTTGGTTCTGGTTCAAGCCCGATGTGCTGATTGCCGCCTGGAATCCGAACAACCTGCCGATCTCCGACGCTATCAGTAAGGCTATTCCCCTTACCCTGTGGGCTTTCCTCGGCATGGAGTCGGCGGCACAGGCCTCCGATGCAGTGGAAGATCCCAAGCGCACCGTACCGTTGGCCTGCCTGTTCGGCACGCTGGGTGCGGCAGTGGTGTATGTGCTGTCGACTACGGTTATCCAGGGCATCGTACCCAATGCCGAACTGGCCAACTCTTCGGCGCCCTTCGCGCTCGTTTATGCACATATGTTCACCCCCACGGTCGGCAACATCGTCATGGCGCTGGCGGTGATGGCCTGTGTTGGTTCGCTGCTGGGCTGGCAGTTCACCCTGGCGCAAACGGCCAAGATGACCGCTGACAGAGGCATGTTTCCGAAATTGTTCAGCAAGGTCAGCGCACAGGATGCGCCCATCGTCGGCATGCTCGTCTGCGGCGTCTTTCAGACCTTGATGGCACTGTCGACCATCTCGCCCAATGCCAGCGCCCAGTTCGGAAAGCTCGTCAGCCTGGCAGCGGTGACCAACCTGATCCCATACGTGACAGCCGCCACCGGCCTGTTGGTCATGATGTACAAAGCCAAAGTCAGTACAGGGATCTACACCCGCAACACGACGCTATTACTGATCGCCGTGGCCTATTCGTTGTACGCCCTTTATGCCTGCGGCAAAGATGCCGTTTTCGGTGGCCTCATTGTCCTTGCATTCGGCTACTTGCTCTATGGCTTCCTCTCCAAGCGTTTTGTCGATTTGTCTCCAACCGCTCAGACCAGGGCTGGCAATCCTTAGCTGTAATCTTCAAGACAGCACAGACATCCGAATGTGGGGCGCCAAGGATATGAACGTACAACTGACCAAAGCCACTAACTTGCTGTTCGTTTGCCTGTTCACAATGGTGCCGGTACTGGCTGGTGCCAATACCCTTGAACGCGTACGGGCAAGTAATACCTTCACCCTCGGTTACCTGTCGGACTTCGCACCCTTTACCGTCCAGGCAGGCGACAAAGCCAGCGGTTATGCGATCGAGCTTTGTCTGAAAGTCGCCGACAAAATCAAAACCGAGCTGGGTTTGCCCGGGTTGCAGGTACGTTACCGCCCCGTCTCCATCAACGACGAGATGAGTGCCGTGAGCTCGGGCGAGATCGACATCCTCTGCACGCCGACTCCCCCCACATTGGCGCGACGCAAGCGTGTGAGCTTCTCGGTTCCGATCTACACCGCCGGCCTCTCGGCAGTGGTGCGCCAGGAAGCGCCTGAGGCGTTGCTCAATGTACTTAATGGCAAAGTAGCCCATACCGGACCGACCTGGCGTGCGACCATCAATCATGGGCTGGCCAACCAAACCTATGCCGCCACCGCAGGTGGCGTGACCGAGGCATGGATCCGTCAGCAGATGCGATTACTCGGGGTGGTAGCCACCCTGGTCACAGTCGAGAACACTGAAGCGGGCCTCAAACTGGTCGCCGAAGGCAAAGCTGATGCCTTCTTCGCCGAACGCATGATGCTGAAGAATCTCCTCGCCAATCACTATTCCGTAGGGAATCTGGTCCTGCTGGATCGAGTTTTTGAGTACTCGCCGACTGCAATGGCGGTGGATCGCGACGATGAAGATTTCCGTTTGCTGGTCGACACCGCGCTGAGTGAAATGTATCGATCGGGCGAGATCGAGCAGGCATACGACACCTACCTGGAAGGCATTACCGACACGGACAAAAAGCTGTTCAAGGTCTATGCGATACCGTAGAGGCAAGCCTGGAAAGTACAACAGCCATCGCGGGCAAGCCCGCTCCCGCGGGGTTTTGTGAACGCCACAAAATCCCGTGTAGGAGCGAGGCTTGCCCGCGAAAAGGCCATCAAACTCAACACACATCCTTCAGGCCCGTCGCACCTGCAGCAACTGCGCCGCACACGATGCAATCCGCTGACACGCATCCGCCAGCCTCGCCTGATCGACCACCAGGCCAATGCGAATATGCCCCGCCGCGCTCGGCCCGAAGGCTTCACCAGCCAGCACCGACACGCCGTACCCTTCCAGCAAACGCTCGGCAAAGTCTTGCGCACCGAGCCCGGTCTGGCGCACATCGACCATCACGAACATCCCGCCATCCGGTTTGATCGGCCGGATACCCGGGCAATCGCTTAGCCTTGTGCACACCAGATCGCGACGCTGGCGATATTCCTCGCGCATCAGTGCCACTTCCGGCAAGTCTCTATCGAGCGCTACTTGCGCGGCCTTCTGAACGAAATCCGGAAGGCCGAACAGCATGCACAGCGACAGATGCATCAAATGTTCAGCCAACGGTTTCGGGCCGATCATCCAGCCCACCCGCCAGCCGGTCATGGCATGGGATTTGGACAGACTGTTGATCGTCGCGGTGCGCTCGGCCATGCCCGGCAGACTGGCCGGGCTGATGTGCTCGCCCTCAAACAACAGGTCGCTGTAGACCTCGTCGCTGATCAGCCAAAGGTCATGCCGCACACACAACGCTGCCAACGCTTGCCAACTCTTCAACGACAGACTGGCACCGGAGGGGTTATTCGGGCTGTTGAGCAAAATGACGCGGGTTTTTGAGGTGATCAGCGCCGCGACATCTGCCGGTTCAACCCGAAAGCCATTTTCCGGATGCACCGCCACCGGCACCACGCGGGCTCCGCAGGCACCGAACACACCTTCATAGGTCACATACATCGGTTCGGCGACGATCACTTCATCGCCAGGGTCGAGCAGGCATTGGGCAACCGAATACACCGCGCACTGCGCGCCAGGCAGTACGATCACATGGTCGGCATCCACCAATTGGCCGCTGCGCCGCTGATGACGGCTGGCGATGCTGCTGCGCAGCGTGCGGGTGCCGCGTACATCCGAGTAATGGGTGTCACCGGCCAACAGGCTATCGATGGCGGCGTGAATGATCGGCAGCGGTGTGTCGAAATCCGGGTCGCCAATGGAAAGCAGCAACACGTCGACGCCCTGCTCGCGCAATTCCAGCGCTCGATCATGAATCTTCCAGGCCGCGGCTCCGTCACCATCGATTCGTTGGGTCAAGGCTGAATAGCGCATGTACTTCTCCTAACGCGCGAGTTCCAGTTTCAACCCTATCTCAAATCACGAAACGCGCCACCATCGCATTCAAATCAACCGCCAATCGCGACAGTTCGTGGGTGGCGGCGCTGGTCTGGTTGGCACCGGTGGCAGACTGGGTAGCCAGGTCGCGAATGTTCACCAGATTGCGGTCGACTTCACGGGACACCTGAGCCTGTTCTTCCGAGGCGCTGGCGATCACCAGGTTGCGTTCGTTGATCAGTTGAATCGATTGGGTGATCTGCTCCAGGGCGATACCCGCCGCACGAGCCATTTCCAGAGTGCTTTGGGTGCGCTGATTGCTTTGTTGCATCGACGAGACCGCTTCGCCGGTGCCGTTCTGGATGCCGGCGACCATCTTCTCGATTTCCTGGGTCGACTGCGCGGTGCGATGGGCCAACGCCCGGACCTCGTCCGCCACCACCGCAAAGCCACGCCCGGCTTCCCCGGCACGGGCCGCTTCAATCGCGGCGTTGAGGGCCAGCAGGTTGGTCTGTTCGGCGATGGCACGAATCACGTCCAGCACTTTGCCAATGTCCCGGCCCTGAGTCGCCAGGCCCTCGATCATCAACGCGGTGTTTTGCACGTCGTGGGTCATGGTCTGGATCGCGTCGACGGTTTCCACCACCCGGTCACGACCTTCGCGGGCCGCCTGGGTCGACTGGTTTGAGGCTTCGGAGGTCGACACCGCGTTGCGCGCCACCTCTTCCACGGCGGCGGTCATTTCGTTGACGGCGGTGGCGGCCTGTTCGATTTCGTTGTTTTGCTGTTGCAGGCCCCGGGACGCTTCTTGCGTCACGGTGCTGAGTTCTTCCGCGGCGGCGCCCAGTTGCGTCGCGGAGCCGGCGATCTGTTCGATGGTCTTGCGCAGGTTGGTTTGCATGGCGGCCAAGGCGCCGAGCAAACGCGCCGGTTCGTCGTTGCCGTCGACTTCGATGACCTTGCTCAGGTTGCCGCCAGCAATGGTTTCTGCCGCGAGCACCGCACGGTTCAGCGGTGTGAGGATGCTGCGGGTCAACAGCCAGGCCAGCAGCACGGTCAGCAACGAAGCCATTACCGCCACCGTCACGATGCCGATAAAGGCTTCGCTGTAATGCTCACCCGCCTTGGCCGACGCGGCTTTGGCATCGGCGGCGTTGAGCGCCACCAGTTTGTTCAGTTGCTCGCCCATCTGATCGGTGCCTTCCTTGATCCGGGTATTGATCAGGGCGCGCATCTCCTCCAGTTTGTTCTGACGCGACAGGTCCAGCATTTGGCTCTGGGCCTGCATGTAGTTGTCGAGGGTTGTCGCGAAGGTTTTGTACAGCGCGGCTTCTTCAGGGCCGGCCGGCAAGGCGGCATAGCTGGCTTGGGCGCTGCGCACCTTGTCGACGAGCACACCGATGCGGGTCTGGGCCTCCTGCAACGCCGCCGGATCACGGTTGACCAGTACGCGGAACGAGAGAATCCGCAGCCGCAGGACGTTTTCTGTCACGTTACCCAGAAACCCGATGCTGGGTAACTGTGTCATTTCCATATCGACAGAGGCTTGGCGGATGATCGACATGCGGTTCACGGCAAACACACCCAGCACGATGACCAGCAAGGCTATGAAGGCGAAACCCAGGAAAGCTCGAGGCGCGATTTTCAGATTACGCAGTGACATAGGATGATCTCGGTAATTGAGGCGGCGAGCATCCTTGCGGGGATCACTGTCAGGCGGGCGATGGCGCGCACCTTTCAGCTTGGCGCCACTGTTGTAATTGGTTTGTGTGCGCCTGTTAGTTGTATCGGCCGGGGTTGAGGTTTTTTGCAGGGGGTTGGAGAAATATTTTTCGACGGAAACGAGTGTTTCAGCGGTGAAACACTCTCAGCTAAGGTGCGAAACCTGTGGGAGCGGGCTTGCTCGCGAAAGCGGTGTGTCAGACGACATTGATGTTGACTGTGTCGCCGTCTTCGCGAGCAAGCCCGCTCCCACATGGATTGCGTTTAACTGACGGGCATTGGTCAGGCCTTGCGGGCCGCCACCCGCCACACCCGCGCGATATCACGGGCGCGCTCACGCAACAAACGCGGCGCCTCGGTGCAGGCCTGCTCCAATGTCATCGGTCCGCTGGCCAAGGCAAAGGCCGCATCGATGCCATGCTCGTACAGCGCCTGATACCCCTCGCCCAAGGTGCCGGCGATGACGATGACCGGCACGCCGTGCTGGCGTGCGATGCGCGCCACGCCAAACGGGGTTTTGCCGCGCAACGTCTGGGCGTCGAAACGACCTTCGCCCGTGATCACCAGATCGGCGCCCTTGACCGCCTCGGCCAGCCCGACCAGTTCAGCGACCACTTCCACCCCGGCCTGAAATTGCGCACCGAGAAACGCCTTGGCGGCAAACCCCAATCCGCCCGCCGCGCCGCTGCCTGGTTCGTCGCGCACGTCCTTGTCCAAAACTTGTGCGCAGAGTTCGGCAAAGTGCCCGAGGGCCTGGTCCAGTTGCTCGACTTGCTCGGGCGATGCACCTTTCTGCGGTCCAAAAATCGCTGAGGCACCGTGAGGGCCGCACAGCGGGTTATTGACGTCGGCGGCGATGTCGAAACGCACCTTGGCCAGACGCGGATCGATCTCACTCAGATCGAGGCGGGCCAGTTGCGCCAAGGCCAGACCACCCGGCACCAGGGTTTGCTCCTGAGCGTCCAGCAGTTTCACCCCCAAAGCCTGCATCGCTCCAGCGCCGCCGTCGTTGGTGGCACTGCCGCCAATCGCCAGGATCACCCGTTGCGCGCCGGCATCCAGCGCAGCGCGGATCAATTCACCGGTGCCGTAGGTGCTGCTGGTGCAGGCATCGCGCAGGTTCGGCGCAACCAGTTGCAGGCCACTGGCCTCGGCCATTTCGATGATCGCGGTGTGACTCTGTGGCAACCAGCCCCACGCGGCATCGACCGTGGCACCCAGCGGCCCGCGAACATGGGTACGGCGCAGTTCGCCGTCGCATGCGGCCAGAATCGACTCGACCGTGCCTTCCCCGCCATCAGCCATCGGGCACTTGATCAAGTGTGCATCCGGCCAGACTTCCGCCAGCCCCAGCGCAATGGCCTCGGCCACACCTTGAGCACTCAGGCTGTCCTTGAATGAATCGGGGGCAATGACGATTTTCATGCGAATTCTCCAGTTCCAATGCGTCCATGCTGCCAGCCGCCATGAACAATAACGCCGGTCCGCTGCACAAGCGGTCAAGAGGATTATTGTTCATTTCCACAAAACCCTCTGCCTACACACATTCTCAACGTAGGAGCTGCCGAAGG
>NZ_AKJE01000030.1 GCF_000282495.1 Pseudomonas sp. GM79 | reverse complement strand
AAGCCCGCTCCCACAGTTGAACCGTGTATATCCGCAAGAAATTGGTTGGCTGTCAGGTCGCCTTCGCGGGCAAGCCTCGCTCCTACGGGATCGTAGCGGTGCTTTTCAACGACCAAAAGCCCGGGCCAATGCGGTGAAGCTGGGGCCAGCCAGTACGATCAGCAGCGCCGGGAAGAGAAACAACATCATCACCACAGACATTTTCGCGGACATCTTGGAGATGTATTCCTGCAAGCGTGTCAGGCGCCGGTCATCGAGCAGTAGTTTGAGTCCCAGCAGCGATTTCATGGCGCCGCCGCCCTGGTGGATCAATTGCTGAAGAATCACACAGGTGTCGGTGAATTCGTCCACCGCCAGTAACTGGGTGGCCTTGTTCAGTTCTTCGCCCAGTTCCAGTCCGGAATCGACCCGGGTCAGTATCAGGCGCAGTTCATGGGTCAGGGCCGGTAGTAACTGTTTGCCTTCGATGCTCAGTACTCGCAGCGACTGCTCCACCGCCATGCCGGATTCGAACAGGATGCGCAGCAGCGGAATGAAGGTCGAAATCTCGATCGCCAGTTGTCTTTGCCGACGGTACGCGGCGGCGGCCAGCAAGCGTTTGGGCAGCAAGTAACCGAAGGCGGTGGCGAAGGCCGGGGTGATCCAGTGGTTGTTCACCTGCGGGAAGAACACGCTCTGGATCAACAGACTCAGGATCAACGCAAGCACCGGTATGCCGATCTGGCAGGCGGCGAACAGCGAGCGTTGCCGGGCGCTGCGCCAGCCGAGGCGGTTGAGCAGCATTTGGGTTTCGTTGTCCAGTTTGACCGAGCGTTGACCGATACGGCTGTTGCCCAGCGCTTGCAACCAGTGACTGACGCGATGGTCGTTCAGCGGTTTGCCGTCCAGTCGTTGAGCCACTTGGCGAGCACGTCGATGTTGGTCCAGCAGCCCACTGAGCAGCAACAGCGTGGCCGCCAGAAACAACAGTGCGCTGATCAGCAGGGCTATTTTCATACGCTGCGCAACATGCGCCACAGCGCCAGGCAACCCACAACCTGCAGGCCAAACGCGGTCGCGAGCATCATTTGCCCCGAGCTGCTGTTCCACATGGCGAGCAGGTACTTCGGATTGGACAGCAAGAAGTAGCCGACGAGCCCCACAGGCATCAGGGCCAGCACCATCGCCGTGATGCGGGTTTCGCCCGTCATGGCGCGCAGTTGGCGCGCAGCCTGGTCGCGTTCACGGACCATTTTGATCAGGTTCTCAAACAGCTCACTGGCATTACCGCCGTAGCGGTGATTGACCTTCAGGCCCAGCGCAAACAATCGAAACTCGTCTTTCTCGTACAGTTCGGCGAAGTCCGTGACAGCGTCAGGCAGGCTGACGCCCAGGTGCACATTGCGCTGAACCCGGCCCATGGCGTTTTTCAGTGGGTCTTCGGCGGCGTCGATGGCGACCAGCACCGCATCGGCCAGGGTGCGTCCGGACTTCAGACTGCGCACGGTGTGATCAAGCAATGGCGGCAGTTGTTCGATCATGCGCTTGAGCCGGCGCTGATAGCACCAACTGATGTACAGCCGCAGAGCCAGAGGTGGCATCAGCAACAACGCCAGCAAACCGATCCAGCTGGCGAGGGCAAACCCCAGCAAAATGCCCACGGCCCAGAGCAACAGCCACAACCTCAGGCGCTCGGTGGGACGACCGAGGCCGGCGCGTAGAAAGGCCCGTTCCAGGCCGGCCCAGGATGATTTCGCCACCGCCAGTTGCGGTTGTCCCTGCATCAAACGACCGAGGGTTCGATCGATGCCGGTCTGGCGCAGGCCGTTGTAGAACAAACGGATCGACAAACCCAGCAACGTCAGGCAAATCAGGATGAGCAGCGCCGGTTTGAGCATGCCGTGATCCTTAGTGCGATAAGGGAGAGAGCGCCGATTCGCGACGCAGCTTTTCGCCGGCGGGGTTGACCGCCTCGCGCAGAAAACCGAAACCGGTGCGTCGATCAAACTTGAATAGCGTATTGGTCACATACACGTCATCACGAATACCCACGACCTCCACCACTTCGCTGACGCAGCGGCGGCCATCGGGCAGGCGCGTCAACTGGATCACCACGTCCAGCGCGGCACAGATCATTTGCCGCAGCGTGCGCTCAGCGATGGTGCGGCCGGTCAGGCCCACCAGGGTCTCCAGGCGCAATAGCGCATCCTGGGCGTTGTTGGCGTGCACGGTGCTCATGGAACCGTCATGCCCGGTGTTCATCGCGGTGAGCACGTCGACCACTTCGACACCGCGAATCTCGC
This sequence comes from Pseudomonas sp. GM79, assembly GCF_000282495.1. Taxonomy (GTDB): domain Bacteria; phylum Pseudomonadota; class Gammaproteobacteria; order Pseudomonadales; family Pseudomonadaceae; genus Aquipseudomonas. Next base: position 44,310 of record NZ_AKJE01000030.1, on the reverse strand, counting down.
CGAGGATGATCCGGTCCGGGCGCATCCGCAGCGCGTTGCGAATCAGATCGCTGGCCTTCACTTCGCCGTGGCCTTCGGCATTCGGCGGTCGGGTTTCCAGGCGTACCACATGAGGATGGCCCAGTTGCAGCTCGGCGACGTCTTCGATGGTGACCAGGCGTTCGTGAGGGGCGATCAACTGGCTGAGAATGTTCAGCAACGTGGTCTTGCCGGTGCCGGTACCGCCGCTGACAAGGATGTTGCAGCGCTTGCCCACGGCCTCCTGAATAAACTCAAAGATCGCCTGATCGATGGTTTGCATCGCCATCAGATCGGAGCTTTTGAGCATGTCCTTGCGGAATTTTCGAATCGACAGGCACGGGCCATCGAGGGCAATGGGCGGGATGATTGCATTGACCCGGCTACCATCGGGCAAACGCGCATCGACCATCGGTGAAGACTCGTCGAGCCGTCGGCCCAGGGGCGCGAGAATCCGTTGCATCACCCGTTCGACGTGGTGGTCGTCGATGAATCGCAGGTCACTGAGGTGCAACACACCCTCGCGTTCGACGAACACCCGGTGCGGGCCGTTGACCAGAATTTCGGTCACCGTCGAATCACGCAGCAACACCTCCAGGGGGCCGAAACCGGTGAGCTCGTCGACGATTTCCTCAGCCAGTCGCTCCATCTCATAACGGGAAATCGCCAGGTGCAGACGAGCGATGTACTCGGCGACTTTGTCGATGACGAACTGCGACAGCATTTGCCGCGAACCTTCCAGCAGGTTTTTTCCGGACTCTTCGATGGCGTCGATGATGTAGCGGTGCAGCACCAGTTTCAGGCCTTCATGGTCGGTATTGCCGGCCGGCCCGTGGGGGGGCGCGCCGAAGAGTTTTTCCCCGCTCATGGCGCGCCCCTCAATCGGTCGAACCAGCCAGCCTTGGGTTTGTCCAGGTCTTCGGAGCGTTTGGCCAGTCGTTCGCCGAGGGCGCGCAGGCTTTGGGTCAGGTTTTCGCGCGGGGCCAGCTCGAACAGGCTCACCCCCTGATTCTTGGCGTTGAGCCGTACTTCCGGGCTGTAGGCAAGGACCGCGATAACCTCCATGCCGAAGCTTTTGCTCAAGGTATCGGAGTCTGGCGCGACATTGCGCAGATAGCGGTCCACCAGCAACCTGGCGTGGTCGAGCTTGAGGCCTTTTTCGCGCCAGCGGCCGAGCACCTCAAGGTTGCGTCGGCAGTCGAGCACATTCTGATCGGTGTACCACAGCAACTTGTCGCAATGGCTGACGAAGGTACGCAACGCCTCGCTGTCCGACTGGCCAGTGAGGTTCACCACGATGTGCTGGAAATGCTGGCGCAAGGCGCTGAGCAGCATGTACAGCTCGGCGGCACTGGTCTGTTCCAGCGGTTCGTCGTTGCTGGCGTAGGCGAGAATCCGCAGCCCGGCGTCACAGGTCGTGAAAGCACTGTCGATCAGTGTCGCGTCCAGACGCCGCAGATGGCGCAACGCATCGCCAAAATGAAACGAGCTCTCCAGCCCCAGCAACGCAAGGCTGTCGCCACGCGGCAGGCCCAGATCCAGTAACAGTGTCTGCTGACCGCTCTTTTGCACCACGTGCGCCAGGTGGTTGGCGAGCAACGCGCCGTCGGCATTGCTCTGCGCACCGTAAAGCACGGTCAGGCCACCCTGTTGACTCTGTTGCATATTCGGCGTCACGGTCGGCAGGCGTTTGCTCAGGCGTCGCACCAGGCCGGCAACTTCACTGGAACGTGAACCGTAAGAAACGAAATCCCGCGCACCGGCACGCATGGCATTGAGCACGAGTTGGTTGTCCATGCCGTCGCCCAAGGCAACGATTGCCAGCATCGGTTTGGCTTCCAGGGCACCCTCGATCAACGCGCTCTGGGCCACCACATGCTCCCGGTCCAGACCCACGAACACCAGGCTGGCGAAGGTCACGTCCACCAGCGTCAAGAGTTCATCGAGGTTGCCGCCACCGGCGCTGATCACCCGGCCCAAAGGGGCAAGCGCACCTTGCAGCCACTCGAAGTCGGTGCTGTTGCGCGTGATCGCGAGGAACGTCTGGCTCAGGTTCTGGGGTTGGCTCATAGCGATAATCCGCCGCGTTTATCGAAGTGGCCGTTGTCGAGGAAGTACCGCGTGAAGCGTCTGCGCATGGAGAAGCGTCCTCGCTGGATTCAGTGCGTTTGTTGGGTGACTTCATTGCCGCGGATGACTTCCACGCTCGACTTGCGCGGTGCTGCGCCGCCAGTGGCGGGTTTGGGTGTGCCGACCAGGGCCAGTTGACTGAATTGCACCAGTTCGCGATTGACACTGGCCAGGCTCACCTTTGAATCGCGGTTGCCGGCCCAGTATTGGTTCAGGCGTTTTTCTTCGGCGCTGCGCACGGCCAGGCGCAAAACCCCGACCTGAGCCGCGAGCATCAGGCGACTCAAGAGGGGTTCGGGGACCGCAAGCAAAACGGTGCGAGCGCTGGCGCGCAGTTGTTCTTGCTTGAGTCGTTCTTCGTGACTGCGCGCCGGGTGGGCAGGCAGACCATCGTTCATCAGCCCCAACTGGTCACCGACACCGAGCACCCGCAATGCCGGAATCACCACTTGGGCCGATTGCTGGAGGTTGTTGGTGTCCATGCGCAGAAACAGCAAGACGTCGACATAGTCGCCGGGGCTCAGTTGACCGCCGACATTGACCACGTCATCCGCCGCCACGGCGAGGGCACGCTCATCAGGGCGGATCATTCGCGCCAGCGCACCGCCGGCTTCGAAACTTTCATCATTGAGCCAGCTGCCGGCAGTCAGCGTGCGCCAGGGCGTACGGCCAATGGCTTGATCGAGACGGGACAGGCTGCCGGCCGGGGCGGTACGGAGTTTCTCCAGCGTCACGTCGGCGGCGCTAATTTGCTCGAACGGCGCGATGTCACGCAGCAGCACAACCACTGGCTGGCGAGTCGGGTCGTCTGCCGGTGCCAGTATTGGGGCCGATGATGTGCCGGATTGCGCGACGGATTCGGGTGCCGGTTGGCGACTCAGCGCCAGCCCCCAGTAACCGGCAATGATGGCGCCTACCAGAAACAGCCCGGCCAGGCCCATGGTGACGCGACTGTTCATGACGGCTCTCCCTTTCCTGCTGCGTAACGCCCCCAAGAGTTCTAATGAGATGACTTCGCAATCAGGCAGCTATGAACATGGAACTATTTCGCTATTTGACGGTAGCGCAGGTAGAGCAAAAAGCCATTACAGGGCGGTAAATATCTGACAAAAGTAACGGACTGAAGCCAAAAGCACAGTTTTATGACGCCAGTGAACCGATTACTACTTAAGTATTAATAGGTTCTTACAGTTGTTGGTCTGGGGTTTGCCGACAATGCTGATGCTGGCATAGGGGAATCATGTTGCGGCCGTGCAACACCCTCCTGTCATAGGAGACACGTCATGTCCTTTACTAAAGTGATTCAGAAGATCAAATCCGAAATCATTTTGTTCAAATACCTGGCCAAAGATACGGAAGGTGCCTCGGGCATCGAATACGCGATTATTGCGGGTATGGCAGCGGTTGCGTTGGTGGTGTTCATGGAACCTATTTCGGGAGCGGTAACCGATATTTTTACCGTGCTCCGGGATTCGCTAGTGCCTCCTCCTGCTTCTTGATGCCGACAGCTTGCTAACCTGCCAGGGCGGTTCTAACGTCAACGCTTAGTCCATTGCAGGTGTTTATTTATGAATGCTCCCGCGCTGCTACGCCAACAGCTGCTTCTGGTCGACGATGAGGAGGATGCGCTGCTGGAACTGGCCGAGTTGCTGGAGGGCGAGGGCTTTACTTGTTTTACGGCAACGTCGGTCAAACTCGCCCTTCAGCATTTGACTTGTCACCCTGATATTGCGCTGGTGATTACCGATTTGCGGATGCCGGAGGAGAGTGGCATGTCGTTGATCAAGCGGTTGCGTGAGCATACGGCTCGTCAGCATTTACCGGTGATCGTGACGTCGGGGCATGCGGATATGGATGATGTGAGTGATATGTTGCGGTTGCAGGTGCTGGATTTGTTTCGCAAGCCGATTTATCACGTGCGGTTGTTGGAGACGTTGAATAATTTGTTTCCTGGGGTGGTCAGTTCCTGAGTCGGCCCCCTCGCCAATCCCCAGATGAAGAGCGGTATGAGGATTTTTGATCGTTCCCACGCTCTGCGTGGGAACGCCTCTACGGACGCTCTGCGTTCGGCTCTTGGGACGCGGAGCGTCCCGGGCTGCATTCCCACGCAGAGCGTGGGAACGATCAGACAGTGGAGCCGCGTATGTACCGGATAATCAGGCAACAGGCCGCCACTGCCCCGCCATATGCTCAATCTCCCCCGCCCCCATCAACTGAAAATCCCCGCTGGCCCCCGCCGCACTGGACATCAGCGTCACTTCACTGGGAAGGCGCACCGGTTTCCTGAACTGCACCGCAATCTCGACGTTGGCCGTCGGCAAATGATCGCTCAGGGCTGCCAGCGTACGCGCCTTGTTCCACAGGCCATGGGCGATGGCGCTAGGGAAACCGAAGAGTTTCGCGCTGATCGCACTCAGGTGGATCGGGTTGTAGTCGCCGGACACCTTGGCGTACCGCCGGCCAATGTCTGCAGGCGCTTTCCAGTGGGCCACTTCGGTCAGCGACAGCGTCGATGCAAACGCTTCCTCGACCGGCTCGCCTTCCAGTTTGACGCCGCGACAGAGCATCTGGCTTTCCGCCTCCCACAGCACGCCCAACTGATCGTCGAGCGTCGTCACCAAATCGAACGTCGCCCCCTTGGCATGGGGTTGCAGGTTCTGCACGTTCACGCTGACCCGCACCCGGTGCACACCGCCCATGGGGCGCAATACGCGGATGCGATTGCTCAAGTGAATCAGCCCCAACAGCGGGAACGGAAACGCTTTGGCGGTAAGCAATTGCATCTGCGAGGCAAATGCCAGGATGTGTGGATACGTCGGTGGTAGCAGCCCGTTGTCGGCGAAACCACAGACTTTTCGATAAGCCTCCAGGCGTTTCGGATCGACATTGACCCAGCAGTGATAACCCAGGTCAGGCAGCGTGGTGCCGGTGATTTTGCGGCGCGTTGCCGCCTTCACATACAGCGTTTGCAGGCCCGGTTCGCTATGGAGAGTGTGCCAGTCGGTGGTCATGGTCAGGCTCCCAAAACGCTTTGCCCGCAGACGCGCAACGCCTGCCCGGTAAACGCTCCGGTGCCCGGTTGTGCCAGCCAGGCCACAGCTTCGGCGACGTCTTGCGGCAGGCCGCCCTGGCCCAATGAACTCATGCGCCGCCCGGCTTCGCGCACGCCGAAGGGTAGGTGTGCAGTCATTTGGGTTTCGATGAACCCTGGCGCCACGGCATTGATGCTGATGCCGCGCTCACTCAGCAGCGGCGCCCAGGCCTGGGCCAGGCCGATCAACCCGGCCTTGCTCGCGGCGTAGTTGGTTTGCCCGCGATTGCCGGCGATGCCGCTGATGGACGCCAGCAGGATCACTCGGCCGTTGTCGCGTAAGGTGCCGCTGTCGAGCAACGCCTTGGTCAGTACTTGCGGCGCGTTGAGGTTGACCGCCAGCACCGCGTCCCAGAATTCCGGGGTCATGTTGGCCAGGGTTTTGTCCCGGGTGATGCCTGCGTTGTGGACCACGATGTCGATGCCGTCGGGCAAGTGTTCGATCAGCTGTGTGGCGGCGTCTTCGGCGCAGATATCCAGCGTGATGCCGCGCCCGCCGAGGCGTGCGGCCAGGGCCTCGAGATCGTTCTTGGCCGGTGGCACGTCGAGCAGGATCACCTCGGCACCGTCGCGGGCCAGGGTTTCGGCGATCGAAGCGCCGATGCCGCGCGCCGCGCCCGTCACCAGAGCCTTGCGCCCTGACAAGGGGCGACTCCAGTCCATCACCTGCGCCTCACACGCCTTCAAGCGAATGACTTGTCCGGAAATGAACGCGCTTTTGGGCGAGAGGAAAAACCGCAATGGGCCTTCCAGTTGATCTTCGGCACCTTCGCCGACATAGATCAGCTGCAACGTGCCGCCGCTGCGCAGTTCCTTGGCCAGCGAACGGCTGAAACCTTCCAGGGCGCGTTGGGCACTGGCGGCGAACGGGTCGCTCAAGGTCTCCGGCGCCCGGCCAAGAATTACCAGGTGCGCATGATGATCGAGGTTTTTCATCAGCGGCTGGAAGAACTCGCGCAACTGTTTCAGCTGATCGACCTGCACCAGATCACCGGCGTCGTACACCACGGCTTTGAGTTTCTGGCCGTGGCCGGGAATCCACGCGCTGGCCAGGGTCGGATCGGTGCCGTAGCTGTAAATCGTGTCGGTCAGGCGGTTGGCGAGGGTGCTGACTTTTTCCGCCAACGGGCCACCGCCAATCAACAGCGCCCCCTCGATAGGCCGCAACCGGCCTGCTTGCCAGCGTTCCAGTCGTACCGGTGACGGCAGACCCAGGGCACCGACCACACGATGGCCGATGGACGAATTGGCGAAGTCGATATAGCGGTCAGACATGGATCACGCTCCAGCAGCTGGGGTTAAAAGTGTGGACCAGGAATGGCAATTAGTCGTTCGATCCACGAGATACGGCCTACGCTTGAACATTGCAGGTTGGTTTGGGATTGGGTTTAGCAGGACTTTCAGGAAATGCAGCCCCCTGTGGGAGCGGGCTTGCTCGCGAAAGCGGTGTGTCAGTCAACGGAGATGTTGAATGGGCCGGCCCCTTCGCGAGCAAGCCCGCTCCCACAGGGTTTGGTGTTCATAGTTGATTAAAAGGAGCTTTTTCATGACTCAGCTGCGTCGCGTCGCGATTATCGGTGGTAACCGTATTCCCTTTGCCCGGTCCAACGGGCCGTACGCCACTGCCAGTAACCAGGCGATGTTCACCGCAGCGCTGGAAGGCCTGATCGAGCGCTATAACCTGCACGGTGTGCGCATGGGTGAAGTGGCGGCTGGAGCGCTGCTCAAGTATTTGCGTGATTACGGCCTGACCCGCGAATGCGTGCTCGGCTCGCGGTTGTCGCCTATGACGCCGGCCTATGACATCCAGCAAGCCTGCGGCACGGGGCTGGAGGCGACGTTGTTGGTGGCGAACAAAATCGCCCTGGGTCAGATCGAATGTGGCATTGCCGGCGGCGTCGACACTGCCTCGGACGTACCGATCGGGGTCAACGAAAGCCTGCGCAAGATCCTCCTGCAAGCCAACCGCGCCCGAAGCACCGCCGACAAACTGAAAACCTTCCTGCAACTGCGCCCCCGCCACTTGATGCCCGACTTTCCAAGCATCGGCGAGCCGCGCACCGGCCGGTCGATGGGCGAACACTGTGAAATGATGGCCCAAACCTGGAGCATCCCGCGTGACGAGCAGGATCAGCTGACCCAGCAAAGCCATCAGAAGCTGGCCGCGTCCTACGCCGAAGGTTGGCACAACGATTTGATGACGCCGTTCCTCGGCCTGACCCGGGACAACAACCTGCGCCCGGACCTGACCCTGGAAAAACTGGCCTCACTGAAACCGGCCTTCGAGAAAAGCGCCAAGGGCACCCTGACCGCGGGCAACTCCACGCCACTCACCGATGGCGCGTCGGTGGTGCTGCTGGGCAGTGAGGAATGGGCGAAAGAGCGCGGCTTGCCGATCCTCGCCTATTGGCGTGACGGCGAAGCGGCGGCGGTGGATTTCGTCAACGGTGCCGAAGGCCTGCTGATGGCGCCGGCTTATGCCGTGCCGCGGTTACTGGCGCGCAATGGCCTGACCTTGCAGGACTTCGATTACTACGAAATCCATGAAGCGTTTGCCGCGCAAGTGCTGTGTACGTTGAAGGCCTGGGAAGATCCGGAGTTCTGCAAAACCCGCCTTGGGCTCGACGCACCGCTGGGCTCCATCGACCGCAGCCGGCTCAACGTCAAGGGCAGCTCACTGGCCGCCGGGCATCCGTTTGCCGCCACCGGTGCGCGCATCGTCGCCAACCTGGCGAAGCTGCTGGACGCGGCGGGCAAGGGCCGAGGGTTGATCTCGATCTGCGCCGCGGGCGGTCAGGGCGTGACGGCAATTATCGAGCGCTGATTGCGGATTACTGGGGGTTGAGCAGTGCCGCGCGTTGCTGCGCGGCCAGTTCCCGGTTGCGGTTGGCGTAACCCTCGGCCATCACCGAGCAGACGATCAGCTGCAACGGGTGATAGATCATGATCGGCAGCAGGATCAAGCCAAGGCCGGGGTTGGCACCGAAGATCAGCGCCGCCATCGGTGCGCCGGCCGCCAGGGATTTCTTGCTGGCGCAGAACACCGCGGCAATCTCATCGGCGGGGCTGAACTTCAGCGCGCGAGCGGTGCGGGTGGTCATCCACAGGATGATTGCCAGCAACATCGCACTGCCCAACAGCGCAGTCAGAATCACGCTGTTGCCCTGTTGCTGCCACATCCCCGAGACCATCGAGTTGCAGAACGCCGAGTACACCAGCAGCAGAATCACCAGTTTGTCGGCGATGTTGGTGTAGCGCTTGTGCCGAGCGAAAAACTTGCCCAGGAGCGGCCGCAGCAATTGCCCGAGCACCAGCGGCAATAGCAGCATGGCGCATAAATCGAGCAGGGTTGAGCCCAGATCAATGCCACCCGCGCCGCTGCCGACCACGAAGCTCACCAGCAACGGTGTCAGAAAAATCCCCAGCACGCTGGACAGGCTCGCGTTGAGAATCGCTGCCGGTACGTTGCCGCCCGCGCTACCGGTCAGGGCCACGGACGAGGAAATGGTCGAAGGCAGGGCGCAGAGGTAGAGGAAGCCGAGCATCAGCAGTGATGGAAAGTGCGAGCCCAGCAATTTGTCGCTCAGCAGCCAGATCAACGGAAACACCGCAAAGGTGAAGGCTTGAACCATCACGTGCAGCTTCCAGTTTTTCAGCCCGTGGCTGATTTGCTCACTGGAGAGGTTGACCCCATGGAGGAAGAACACCAGAAACACGCCGACGTTGATCACGTACTCCGCGTGCATCCCGCCGCCAATAGCACCGAAAGTCGGGAAGACATACGCCAGCAGCGTGGCGATCAGCATGCCGCACAAGAACCAGTCGGTGACCACGCGTTTGAGGTGTTTGAAGGCATGCATACCGGCACCGAATACGTTTGTAAGAATTGATGACTTAGCCTAACGTCGGCTCCATCAGCCGTCTTGCGACATAAGGCCAATCAATGCCGACTAACGGACAACTTTCCCTCGAACGCACCATCCCGGCACTGACGGCGTTGCCGCGTCCGTTGTATGCACGAGCGGAAAGTCTGAACGCCGGTTCGTGGACGTCGCCTCATCGTCACGATTGGGTGCAGTTTTCCTACGCCATCAGCGGCGTTCTTGGTGTGCATACCGCCGAAGGCAGTTTCTTTGCGCCGCCACAGTGGGGGATCTGGATTCCGGCGGATCTCGAGCATCAGGTCGTGACGTCGATGCGTGCCGAGATGCGCAGCCTTTACGTGCGCCGCGAGGACTGCCAATGGGCGGAGGGGCGTTGCCGGGTGCTGGAAGTCACGCCATTGGCGCGGGAGCTGATCAAACGCTTTTGCCTGCTTCCCGTGGAATATCCACAGGGCGACAGCCAGGAAGCGCGATTGGTGGGCGTGCTGCTGGATCAGTTGGCGAGTCTGCCTGAGGTGGGGTTTTCCCTGCCGCTGCCCCGGCATGAACGTTTGCTGGGTTTATGCAACGAGCTGATCGACAGCCCTGAGCGCAATGCGACCTTACAAGAATGGGCCGAGCGTTTGGGCTCGTCGGAGAAAACCTTGATGCGCTTGTTCCAGCGTGAAACCGGGTTGAGCTTCCGCGGCTGGCGGCAGCGCATGCGGCTGCTGTCGTCGCTGAGTTTGCTGGAGGAGGGGAACAGCGTGACCAATGCCGCGCTGTCTTGTGGGTATGACTCGACGTCGGCGTTTATTGCGGCGTTCAAGGGGTTGTTCGGGTTTACCCCGGGGGAATTGTTCAAACAGTAACACCACCGGACCAATGTGGGAGCGGGCTTGCTCGCGAAGAGGCCGTCAGATTCAACATCTCTGTTGGCTGATAGTCCGCTTTCGCGAGCAAGCCCGCTCCCACACTGGATCTGCGGTGTTCTTGGATATCAGGTCCTGAACCGTCGAACCAACCCATCCAGCTCATTCGACAACCCAGCCAGGCTCTGCGAGTCCAGTCGCGCCGAGTTCGCCAGTTCCGCCACCAACTGCGCATCGCCATGAATCTGGCTGATGTGGCGATTGATGTCTTCCGCCACTTGATGCTGTTGCTCCGCCGCCGTGGCGATTTGAGTGTTCATGTCGCGAATCACATCCACCGATTCACGAATTTGCCCAAAGCTGCTGCGCGCTTCACCGATGCGGGTCACCGATTGCTGCGACACTTCCAGGCTCGCATGCATCTGCTGCGTCACCTGGCTGGTGCGCTTGGCCAGGTTGCCCAGCAGCCCGTCGATTTCCGCCGTGGAATCGGCCGTCCGTTTGGCCAGGGCGCGAACTTCATCCGCCACTACCGCAAAACCACGACCCTGTTCACCCGCCCGGGCCGCTTCGATGGCGGCGTTCAGGGCCAGCAGGTTGGTCTGTTCAGCGATGGAACGAATGGTCCCGAGGATCGACTGAATGTCGTTGCTATCGCGCTCAAGTTGTTGCATCGACTGCGCCGACTGTTCGATTTCCTGGCTCAAGCGATCAACACTGCTCACTGCGGCATCGATCTGCTGCTGACCTTCGCGCGCCTGGCGCTGGCCGCTGTCGGCCGACTCGGCGGCCTGGCTGCAGGAGCGTGCGACTTCGTTGGCGGTGGCGACCATTTCGTGGAACGCCGTGGACACCATGTCCACCGCTTCACGCTGGCGCCCGGCGGCTTCGGCCATGTCGCTGGACACCTGCGTCGAGCTCTGGGAGGTGGCGAGGATCTTGGTCGCGGCGCCGCCGATGCTTTGAATCAAATTGCGAATCGCCGTCAGAAACTGGTTGAACCAGTTGGCCAATTGAGCCGTTTCGTCGCTGCCACGGATTTGCAGGTTCTTGGTCAGGTCGCCTTCACCTTGGGCGATGCCTTCCAGACCACTGGCCACGCTGCGGATCGGTCGCACGATCAGGCTGGCGAAACTGGCGCCGACGATGGCGAAGAACACCGCCAGTACCGCCGCGATGATCGCGATCAGCCAGGTCAGTTGAGTGGCCGAGCTCATCACGTCGGTCTGCTTGATCAGGCCGATAAAGGTCCAGCCCAGTTGTTCCGACGGCCAGACGTTGGCCATGTAACGCTCGCCATTGAGCTCCACTTCTACCAGCCCTTTGCCGGCCTTGGCGAGTTGCGCGTAACCGTCGCCGAGACTGGTCAGGGCTTTGAAGTTGTTTGCTGGTTGCTTCGGATCGACCAGCACCGTGCCGGTGTTTTCCACCAGCATCAGGTAGCCGGTTTCGCCGAGTTTGATCTGTTTGACGATTTCAGTGAGCTGCTTGAGCGTCACATCAATGCTGACCACGCCGCCGTTGGTGCCCAGTTTGTTGTCGATGGTGCGCACGGTGCTGACGTAAGTCGCGTCATCCTGGGCCCAGTAATAGGCTTCGGTGCGAAATGGTTTGCCGGGTTTGGCCTGCGCGGCCTTGTACCACGGGCGCTGGCGCGGATCGTAATTGCTCAGCTTCGCATCGTCCGGCCAGGACACGTAACCGCCCGCCGCCGTACCGAGGATGGCGTAGGCGTAGGCCGGGTGGCTGTTGCCCAGGTCCTGAAGGAGGGCGAAAACCTTTTTGTCCGACTCGCCTTGGGGAATACTCTCGGCGTTGGCGCTCATGTAGGTCTTGAGGCTGTCGTCGGAGTTCTTGATCAGCGGTTGGGTGGCCAGGTAATCGACGTTCTGGCTGATGCCATCAAAGAACAGCTGCATGGCATTGCTGACCTGACGAATCTCGCGGCCGCTGCCATCGACAAAATTATCCTTGGCATCGCTGCGCAAGTTCAGCACCACGAGGGTGGCGACCAGCACCACGGGCAAGCAGGCGATGATTGCAAACGCCCAGGTCAACTTCTGTTTAATGTTCATCCGCGCTCCAGTTTTTTCTTGTAGGCCCACGCAGTGCAGATGACTCGCGGATTATTGGCAGCCGAAAACGTTTGATACACCCCGATCCTTGAGTGCGCCCTCGTTATCATTGTCGGGGCGATTGTCGGACAATTCCTTTTCTCTCTAATGACTTCGGCTGAGGAACGTGGAAATTGAGGCCTGTTGAGAAAAATCCGGCGAAGGGTAGGGATCTACGTGTCAGATTCTGTCGCAAATGCCCTTGTAGCCCTTCGTCAACAAGTGGCGCAGGCTCAGCTATGATCTTGAGCGGTCGATGAGTTGTGTCTGATTAATCCGGCACATTGTGTGCTTCTTGATGTTCATGGGAACGTTCATAGGTCGGCAACCCCTCCCGCGAATGAGTGGATTGCCGTATAACGAATGACTTTCGCGTGTTTGGTAATAAAGGACCCACAATAAAAGCTGATGAAGACTCCAAAACGCATTGAACCCCTGATCGAGGACGGTCTGGTCGACGAGGTGCTGCGCCCACTCATGAGTGGTAAAGAAGCAGCTGTTTATGTGGTGCGCTGCGGCAACGAGCTGCGTTGTGCCAAGGTCTACAAGGAGGCGAATAAACGCAGTTTTCGTCAGGCGGCCGAGTATCAGGAAGGCCGTAAGGTGCGCAACAGCCGACAGGCTCGAGCGATGGCCAAGGGCTCCAAGTTCGGCAAGAAAGAAACCGAAGACGCCTGGCAGAATGCCGAAGTGGCGGCGTTGTTCCGCCTGGCCGGTGCCGGTGTGCGAGTCCCCAAGCCGTATGACTTCCTCGAAGGCGTGCTGCTGATGGAGCTGGTGGCCGACGAGTACGGCGATGCCGCGCCGCGTCTGAACGATGTGGTGCTGGAGCCGGACCAGGCGCGCGAATATCACGCGTTTCTGATTTCGCAGATCGTGCTGATGCTGTGTACCGGCCTGGTGCACGGTGACCTGTCCGAGTTCAACGTGCTGCTGACGCCAACCGGCCCGGTCATCATCGACTTGCCTCAAGCGGTGGATGCGGCGGGCAACAACCACGCGTTCAACATGCTGGAACGGGACGTGGGCAACATGGCGTCGTACTTCGGTCGCTTTGCACCGGAGTTGAAACGCACCAAGTACGCCAAGGAAATGTGGGCGTTGTATGAAGCCGGCACCTTGCACCCGGCCAGTGTGTTGACCGGCGAGTTCGACGAGCCGGAAGAGCTGGCGGACGTCGGCGGGATCATGCGCGAGATCGAGGCGGCCCGTCTCGATGAAGAGCGCAAGCAAGCGATCCGCGCAGCGGACGACGCGCCACCGAGCAAAGCCGAAGAACCGCCTCCGCCCTGGATGCAGTGATCGGTTGACCCAAAACCCGGCTTCGGCCGGGTTTTTTGTTCAGTGGATCATCGAATACCAAAACTTGGCGAAGATCCAATGTGGGAGCGGGCTTGCTCGCGAAGGCGGCGTGTCAGTCAACGGTGATGTCGACTGACACGCCGCCTTCGCGAGCAAGCCCGCTCCCACAGTAGATTGTTGGTGTAAGTGAAGCCGTGTTCACACCACGCCCTTACACCAGCGATCTTCGAACCCCCCACACTCAAGGACTGAATGTGAACTCCACCCGCAATGCCCAACTGATCATCGCCGCCCGGCTGATTTCGGACTTCGGCGCTTTCCTCAACATGGTTGCCCTGGCCACCTACGTCTACCTGCTCAGCAACAGCGCCATGAGCGTCGGGATCTTCCTCGCCAGCCGTGTAGCCGGGGGGATCTTTGCCAGTTTGATCGGCACCCGGTTCTATCGCCGCTGGGCCGGGCGACTGCCGCTGATTGCCTTCGACCTGCTGCGCGCCGGTTTGCTGGGCCTGCTGCTAGTGTTGCCGGTCACTCAACAAGCGCTGCTGCTACCGCTGATCGCGTTCGGTTTGGGGTTCGGCAATTCGATGTTCGCCATTGGCCTCAACAGCCAATTACCGCACATGATCGATAAGGCGCAGTTGCTCAAGACCAACGCCTGGATGACCTCGGCATCATCTGCGGCGATGGTCGGCGGGAGTCTGGTGGCAGGGTTGTTGGTGGCGGGGTTTGGCTTTGAAACGGTGTTTGCCCTGAACGTGGCCACTTACCTGTTGGCGGCGTTGTTGATTGTGCCGCTGCGGTTTCCCAGACCTGCACCCAGCGATGAACCCCATCACCAACAAGGCGAATGGTCAGCCCTGCGTCAGGGTTTACGCACAGCGCCGGTGCTGGCGGCGATGCTTGCCGTCGCGATGGCCGACACTTTGGGCAGCGCCGCACACAACGTCGGCTTCCCGATCATTTCAAAACTGCTGACACCCGAGTCGGCCAGCACCACCCTGGGCCTGATGCTGGCGGTCTGGGCCAGCGGGAAATTCATTGGAGCGCGAATCGCCAGTCGCCTGAAAGGTACGGACAACGTTCATCTGGAACGGCGATTTTTCTTTGGCGTGTTGCTGATGTCCTGCGGCTTCATCCTGATGTTTCAGCAGCAAACGCTTTACGGCTTGCTGCTGTTTTCATTGCCCGCAGGCTTGGGCGACGGGTTCTCGGAAGTTGGCCTGATGTCGCGCCTGCAACGTGAACCGGACAACCTGCGCCTGCCGATTTTCAGCTTTTTGACGCTGCTGCAAATGACCGGGTTCGGCATCGGCATGTTGATCGCCGCGCCGTTCTATTCGTGGTGGACGCCCGGCGCAGTGGTGTTGTTGTTTCACGGCATTCCCCTCACCACGTTGCTGGTGGTGAAGGGGTTGGCGCTCAGGAATGGGCGGGTTCGGCGCAGCAGCCCGACGCCAGCTCCTTGAGGATCGGGCAGTCCGGGCGGTGGTCGCCGTGGCAATGCTCTACCAGGTCTTGCAGGGTGTCGCGCAGTTGGCCGAGTTCGCGAATCTTCTGGTTCAGCTCGTCGATGTGCTGACGGGCCAGCGCCTTCACATCAGCGCTGGCTCGCTGACGGTCCTGCCAGAGGGTCAGCAGTTTGCCGACCTCTTCCAGCGAGAAACCCAAATCCCGAGAACGCTTGATGAACGCCAGAGTATGCAGATCGTCGTCGCCATAGACCCGATAGCCGCTGTCGGTACGATGGGCAGCCTTGAGCAGGCCGATGGATTCGTAATAACGGATCATCTTTGCGCTCAGACCGCTCTGGCGGGCCGCTTGGCCAATGTTCATCGGTGATCCTCCAGGTCTTTGGGTTTCCAGGTTTTCAACAGTAACGCATTGCTGACCACGCTGACGCTCGAGAGCGCCATGGCTGCGCCGGCCAGCACCGGGTTGAGGAAGCCGAACGCCGCCAGTGGCAGGCCGATCAGGTTATAGACGAAGGCCCAGAACAGGTTTTGGCGAATCTTCGCGTAGGTCTTGCGGCTGATCTCCAGCGCCGCCGGCACCAGCCGTGGATCGCCGCGCATCAGGGTGATCCCTGCCGCGTGCATGGCGACGTCGGTGCCGCCACCCATGGCGATGCCGATGTCTGCCGCGGCAAGGGCCGGTGCGTCGTTGATGCCGTCGCCGACCATTGCCACCACACCGGTTTTTTTCAGTGCGGCGACGGTGGCGGCTTTGTCCGCCGGCAATACTTCGGCGTGGACATCGCTGATGCCCAGCGCCTCGGCGACCACCTTGGCGCTGCCGCGGTTATCGCCGGTCAGCAAGTGGCTGCTAATGTTCCGTGCGCTTAAGCGTTGCACCGCTTGCAAGGCGCCGGGTTTGAGCGTGTCACCGAAGGCGAACAGGCCGAGCACCCGTGGCTCGGGGCTTTGTGCGATCAGCCAGGACAGGGTCCGGCCTTCGGTTTCCCAGGCCGTTGCGGAGTCAGCCAATGGTCCGGCGCTCAGGCCGCTCTCTTCCAGCAGGCGCCGATTGCCCAAAGCCAGTCGCCGACCATCGAGATTGCCGGCAATGCCGCGCCCGGTCAGCGATTGACTGTCGCTGACATCAGCCACGGTCAGGCCGCGCTCGGTGCAGGCATCCAGCACAGCCTTGGCCAACGGGTGTTCACTGCCGCGTTGCAGCGCACCAGCCATTTGCAGCAAGGCGGCTTCGTCACCTTCGATGGCACTCAGATGCGCGATGCGCGGTGTGCCCGAAGTCAGCGTGCCGGTCTTGTCGAACACCACGGCGCTGACTTCATGAGCGCGCTCCAAGGCTTCGGCGTCCTTGATCAGAATCCCGTAGCGCGCCGCTACACCCGTGCCGGCCATGATTGCCGTCGGCGTGGCCAGTCCGAGTGCGCAAGGGCAGGCGATCACCAACACTGCGACGGCGTTGATTAACGCGGTTTCCAGAGGCGCGCCGTACAGCCACCAACCGAGCAGGGTCGCCAGCGCGATCAGCAGAACCACAGGCACGAACACCTGGCTGACTTTATCCACCAGTTTCTGTATCGGCGCTTTCGCCGCCTGCGCGTCTTCGACCAGGCGGATGATCCGTGCCAGTACGGTTTCTGCGCCGAGCGCCAAGGTCTGAACCAGCAGCCGACCTTCGCCATTGATGGCACCGCCGGTGACCTTGTCACCCGGCTGTTTTGGCACCGGCAGGCTCTCGCCGCTGATCAGTGCTTCATCGGCGTGGCTCTGGCCTTCCACAACGATGCCATCCACCGGGAAGCGTTCGCCGGGTTTGACCATGACCAGATCGTTGAGGCGCAAAGCGCTGATCGCAACCTCCTGCTCACGGCCATCAATCACCTGAATGGCTCGCTCCGGACGCAAAGCTTCGAGGGCGCGGATGGCGCTGGCAGTCTGGCGCTTGGCGCGGCTTTCCAGGTATTTGCCCAGCAATACCAAGGCGATCACCACCGCCGAGGCTTCGAAATACAGGTGCGGCAGGCGACCGACAGCGGTGGCCCACTCGTAAACGCTCAAGCCGTATCCGGCGCTGGTGCCCAGGGCCACCAGCAAATCCATGTTGCCGGCACCGGCGCGCACGGCTTTCCACGCAGCGACATAGAAGCGTGCGCCGAAGACGAACTGCACCGGGGTGGCCAACGCAAACTGCACCCACGCCGGGAGCATCCAGTGCACGCCGAAAGGTTGCAGCACCATCGGCAGCACCAGCGGCAAAGCGAGGGCGATGGCCGCCAGCAAGGCCCAGCGTTCGCGATGCAGGCGTTGCTGTTGAACGTTGGCTTGCGGGTGTTCGACTTCCCAGACGCTGGCGGAGTAACCGGCTTTGGTCACGGCGTCGATCAGGGTTTGCGGATCGACCTGGCCGAGCAGTTCGAGGTGCGCACGTTCGTTGGCCAGGTTAACGCTGACACTCTTCACGCTCGGCACCTTGGTCAGCGCCCGTTCGACGCGGCCGACGCAGGACGCGCAAGTCATGCCGTCGATGCTCAATTCCAGGGTCTGCTGTGGCACGCTGTAACCGGCCTGCTGCACCGCGTCCATCAAGGCAGGCAGGCTATCACTGGGCGCTTGAACCCGAGCCTGTTCGGTGGCCAGATTGACGCTGACGGCCGTGGCGCCGATGACTTTGCTCAAGGCTCGCTCGACACGTCCGGCGCAACTGGCGCAGGTCATGCCGGCAATCGGCAGATCGAAGGTGGTAGATTCGGACATCGGTCACGCTCCCTGTAGAAATTACCTACAGGATCAACCTTGCCATGCTGGCAAGGTCAAGCGCCACTCTGAAAATCGCCGCAGGTCTAATGTGGGAGCGGGCTTGCTCGCGAAAGCGGTATGCCAGTCGACATCATCGTTGACTGACACGCCGCCTTCGCGAGCAAGCCCGCTCCCACATTGGTTTTGCGTCAATACTCGAGGGCGGCAGGCTTGAGGTACATCCCTTCCTGCGTCATTGCAATCCGGAACTTCAACACATCCCCGGCCTTGAGCGTGATGTTCTGCGAACCCGGCGCGAGCATGCCCGGGTTGCAACCCGGCACCTGGCCCGGCAGCAGTTTGAGGCGCAGGGACACATTGCCCGGCGGCAGGTTGAACGAGGTGCTCTGTTCCTGGAACAGTCGCGCCGATAGCTGATCCTGGATGTACACGCCGATCTCGCAGGAAGTCGAAACCTCCAGGCGCTCGCGGGAAATGATCAGCACGCCATAATCCTCCCCGGCGGCTTGAACCGAAGGTGTCGCGGCAAATAGGCTGAGGAAGCCAAACAGGCTGAGAGCTGACCAGCGCATGGCTGAAATCTCCTGATGTCGAGTCATAGATGGACGCAGCTTGGCCGAGCGTGGCGCCGATTGCCAGCCCGGCAGCTTGCTTCAGAACTTGACCTTGCCATGGTGGCAAGCTCGAGACTGCCTGCACCCCTCATTAAAGGGTTTCATTCCAGGAGTTGTCCCATGCAAGTGTTCAATGTTGAAGGCATGTCTTGCGGTCACTGCGTCAAGGCCATCACTCAGGCGCTGCAAGCCAAGGATCCCGCGGCCAGTGTGCGCATTGATCTGGCGGCAAAAGAAGTCGGCGTTGAAAGCGCACTGACGGCCGATCAGGTGATCGCCGCGATCAGCGAAGAGGGCTATGGCGTCAAATTGGCCTGAGTTTTTTAATAGTTAGCGACCTAACGGAATGTTCAAGGCGTCCACGCAAGGCTAGACTGTCGGCCTGCCGATCCCTGTCTAATCTGGACGCCTGATGAACTTTCGCACAATCCTGATTCTCGGCGCCTTGAGCGCTTTCGGTCCGCTGGCGATCGATTTCTATCTGCCGGCATTTCCGGCGATGGCGCTCGCTTTCGGCACCGACGAAAAACACGTTCAACTGACCCTGGCGGCCTATTTCCTCGGCCTGTCCATTGGTCAACTGGCGTACGGCCCGGTGGCCGATCGCTTTGGGCGACGCATTCCCTTGCTGACAGGTGTCGGCTTGTTCACCGCCGCTTCATTGGCCTGTGCTTATGCGCCGACGCTGGAATGGCTGATTGGTGCACGTTTCGTCCAGGCGCTGGGCGGGTGCGCGGGCATGGTGATTTCGCGGGCGGTGGTCAGCGATAAATGCGATGCGGTGGGTTCGGCGAAGGTCTTTTCGCAGTTGATGCTGGTGATGGGCCTGGCGCCGATTCTTGCGCCAATGCTGGGCGGGTTGCTGGTCAACACGACGGGCTGGCAATCGATCTTTCTGGCGCTGACCGGTTTCAGTGCACTGGCAGGGTTGGCGGTGGCTCTCGGGTTGCCGGAAAGTCTGCCGGCCCATGTGCCGCGCCAACCGTTGTCGGGCGCGCTGCGTCAGTACGGTCGGTTACTGGCGGACCCGATCTTCCTCGGCCATGCCCTGACCGGCGGTGTCGCCATCGCCGGAATGTTTGCCTACATCGCCGGTTCACCGTTCGTCTTCATCAAGCTCTATGGCGTGCCGGCCGAGCATTTTGGCTGGCTGTTTGGAATTAACGCGGCGGGTTTCATTCTGGTGGCCCAGGTCAATGCCCGGATGCTGGCCAAGCGTGGTCCGGCTTTTTTACTGGCGCGTACTGTCTGGTTCTATCTGGCGGGCGGCCTGGCCCTGTTGGCGGTCAGCGCGTTGCACACCGAACAGTTGTGGCCGTTGCTGATTCCGCTTTTCCTCTGCATCGCCAGCCTGGGTTGTATTGTGCCTAACGCGTCGGCCTGCGCTATGAACGGGCAGGGCGCGCGGGCGGGCAGTGCCTCGGCGATGCTCGGTTGCCTGCAGTTCAGCGTTGCCGCCGGGGCCGCAGCATTGGTGGGTGTTTTACACGATGGCAGCGCCATGCCCATGGCCATGGTCATCAGCCTGTGCGGGATTCTGGTGGTGAGCGCGGCGACGCTCACCCGGCGTTTGCAAAATGCCCGGGCGCTGACGCAAGCCCAGGTCTGAGGACGGACTCAGCCAGCAGCGCGATGCTGACGGTCGGGAATCTGATGGGGCGCGTGCAAGCGCGCTTCAAGCGTTTTAGTGAAGGCCAGGGCTTCGGCCTCACTGCGGAACGTCACAGCGTGTTGATCCAGGTGGACCTGCCAGCGGGATGTTGCCACTTCTTTTATCAGGATCTTCATTGCTGAACTCCTATCGTAAAAGACGTCTCGTAAAAGACATCACATAAATGATTGTTCGCAGAGTTTTCGATTGTAGACCCGAATACGATCGCAATTGTGACAACGGTCAATTCTCTGACTGACGGCAAAAATTCGCCGGCTCCTACAAGACCGAAACATCCGGGATGTACGCCGATCCACGTAGGAGCTGCCGAAGGCGGCGATCTTTTGATTTTGCTTTTAAAACACAAGATCAAAAGATCGCAGCCTCCGGCAGTTCCTACAAAGGCTGCGATCAGAACCCTTCAAGCACAATTTTGCCCTTGGACTTGCCGCTCTCCAGCAGAGCATGGGCACGCCGCAGGTTGGCCGCGTTGATGGTCCCGAAGTGCTCGCCGACCGTGGTTTTCAGCGTGCCCGCATCGATCAGCCCGGCGACGCGGTTGAGCAGGTTGTGCTGCTCGATCATGTCTGCGGTTTCGAACAGCGAGCGGGTGTACATGAACTCCCAGTGCAGCGACAGGCTCTTGCGCTTGAGCTTGGTCACGTCCAGCGACTTCGGATCATCGATCAGCGCCAGTTTGCCTTGCGGCGCCAAAGCCTCTACCAATTGATCCAGATGTTGATCGGTCTGGGTCAGGCTGGCGACGTGGGTCACCTGCTCGAACCCGGCACGTTTGAGTTCTTCGCCCAGCGGCTGGCTATGATCGATCACCTGATCGGCGCCCAGGTCACGCACCCAGCTCTGGGTTTGTGCACGGGAAGCGGTGCCGATGACCTTCAAGCCGGTGAGCTGGCTGGCCAATTGCGTGAGGATCGAACCCACTCCGCCAGCGGCACCGACGATCAGCAGGCTCTGGCCTTCATCGGTTTTGCCTTCGCGCACTTGCAGGCGTTCGAACAGCAATTCCCACGCGGTAATGGCGGTCAGCGGCAGGGCGGCAGCTTCGGCGAAACCGAGGGTTCTCGGCATATGGCCGACGATTCGCTCGTCCACCACATGCAACTCGCTATTGCCGCCGGCACGGGCGATGGAGCCGGCGTAGAACACTTTGTCGCCGGCCTTGAACAAGGTCACTTCGCTGCCGACGGCCTTGACCACACCGGCCACGTCCCAGCCCAGCACCTTTGCCGCGCCGCCTTCCGGCTGGACGTTCTGGCGAACCTTGGTATCCACCGGGTTGACCGAGATGGCTTTGACCTCCACCAACAGGTCGCGCGGGCCGGCGACCGGTTCTGGCAGTTCGATGTCTTGCAGGGATTTTTCGTCGCTGATGGGCAGGGAGGTGTAGTAGGCAATGGCTTTCATGTGGGCTCTTGGGAGGGAATGATTTCGATGGGACAGATGATTGGTTATTTCCCGGCAAGATAAAACCCGCTAAAAGAGCAGTCTCTTTCAATATTTTTTTGATAATCAGGGCTGAAGATGTTGCGTTTCGATGACTTGCAGTTGTTCGTTCGGGCCGCGGACCTGGGCAGTCTGTCGGCGGCGGCGCGGGTGATGGATATGTCGGCGGCGGTGGCCAGTGCGGCGTTGAAGCGCATCGAACAACAACTCGGTGCCCGCTTGCTCGCCCGTTCTACCCGCAGCCTGCGCCTGACCGCCGAAGGCGAAGGTTTTCTGGAATACGCCCGGGCAGCCTTGAGCAATCTCGATGAGGGCCGCCGCTTGCTGGCCAGCGGGCAGGATCAGGTCAGCGGCATTTTGCAGCTGTCGGCGCCTTCGGATTTCGGTCGCAACCTGCTGTTGCCATGGCTCGATGAGTTTCAGCGCGAGCATCCGAAACTCACGGTACGGTTGCTGCTGGGTGACCGCATCGCCGACTTGTTTCGCCAACCGGTGGACATTGCCCTGCGGTATGGCGAGCCGGAAGACTCGAGCCTGGTGGCGTTGCCCATCGCCCCGCAGAACCGTCGTGTACTCTGCGCGGCGCCGAGTTACCTGGCCCGGCATGGCGAACCTCGGTATCTGGAGCAATTGGCTCAGCACAATTGCCTGTTATTCATGCTCGGTAGTCGGGTTCACGATCACTGGAGTTTCCACGATGGCAAACGCGAAGTGAGCCTGACGGTCAGTGGCGATCGCTTCAGTGACGACGCCGATGTTGTGCGTCTGTGGGCCGTCGCGGGGACGGGGATTGCGTATAAGTCCTGGCTCGATGTCGCCGCCGATGTGCTGGCCGGTCGGCTGAAAGTGCTGATGCCGGAGCTGCTCTGTGAGCGTGCACCGCTGAATTTGCTGTGCGCCCATCGCGCACAATTGAGTAAGCCGGTGAACCTTTTGCGGGAAATGCTTGCCAGCCGATGCGCTCGAATAAGCAGTCAATTTCCGACGAAATCGGATGTCGATCATTAGTCGCAGACACGCCAAATGAGTACGAGAGATGCTTAATCCCCCAGCAATGCATAGGTCTCGCTACGAATGGCGTCCACCCAAAAGTTTATTGAGAGTGACAAGCTCAGCGAGCTGACCTCGTGGTACCAGCCCTCGGGTAAATACAACATATCGCCAGGTCGTAGTTGAAGGTGAAAGAATTTCACCTGCCTCGCCTTAGGAAACCTGTCGAAGTCCGGAGAGGACGGGTTGAAGTCACAGCCCTCCAGCCCGCCCTGGGGTGAAGTTGACCAACTGCCTAATGCTTCGCGGTGGTGCGGCGCGGCTAGCAGTATCGCCTTTTCACCCCAAACTTGAGCAAAAAGGTTGTCGGAGTCGTCACGATGAAGTGGGGTTAGCGTACCTTTCGGGCCCAACCAGAAGCGTGGGGGAAGATATAGGCGCCTTTTGAAGTAATCGGGGAACCTGATCAATTCGCGTGCTGATCCGTTGCGGAGATTCCTGTGGGCTCCGCCAGGCCTTCGAGGCTCGCTCTGGGGTGGACGGGTAAATTTCTTGCCTGGCTATTCGTATCACCCCAGCTATCTCGCATTACATGGCTGTAGGAACAGCATGGCCGGTGACCGGGAATTGATTGTGCAAACGTTGCCTGAATGACGAATGGAGCAGTACTTGAGAATTACCAGAAGAGAGCGCGAAGTTATACTGTCACTAGTAAATGGATTGACTAATAAACAAATCGCTCAGCAACTGGGTATCAGTAAATATACAATCAGGGATCACCTTTCATCCATATTTGAAAAAATGGATGTCACAAGTCGTATCGAGCTAGCCGTTTTGGTTGTTGGAATGAAAGAAAACCTCTGGTGTGCTATTTCGAAATAAACGTCGTCGCGAGGTAGTCATAGTCTTCTAATTTTTTTATCAAGAAGCACTTATATTGAAGATGGCTATGTTCTGATATTAAGCACTAGCGACAATAAGCAGCTGGGCGTTGTTTGTTGTTGCGTGAAGTTGTGCTGAGCGCCACACCTACAGGTGTAGGGTGGTGTTTTGCTGCTATTTCCTCTAGGGTTGTGGATAGCAATTACCACCTTGCCGTTGGAGTGGTTTTTATTGGGCGAGGTACCGGCCCTTGGATCGAAGGGTGCAACATTGTTTACTTAAACGATTCGATAGCAGGCAAGCAACGTTCAGGCGACATACTCCGAGATTATAGTTATATGGTGAAGTCCGCATCGGAGCGCCATCGTGACTTGCCATTGAAAACCTTTAAGGCCGAGCGCTATGGAGGAGATGGTTTAATAGGACAGCCACCCCTATAGGTTATGTCACCTAGGCACATCTGGCGGATGATGTCGAACACCGTTTGATAACGGACCCGGACTTTCTGCTTCATCCGGCCGAGTGGAATGAGGGTGGGCGTACTTGGATCATTGATTACTGCTTTCCTTATGGTGGGAGTAAGGAGTCTTTCCATCAGCTAAAGGATATTTTTCGAGCGCAGGGTATTGAACAGGTCTCTTGGGTGCGCAGGAACGCAGATTATTCAGTCAGAAAAAAAGTGCGGTGCAGGCTGCGAGAGTCAGTGGCACCGTATCGGGAAGGATTATATGACTGATGTAATGAGCCAGTTGGTCTGGCCAGAATTAGCGTCACCGCTATGTGCGAAACGATGCCAGTAAAAACAGTTGTGCGACCGCATACCGTTAAATGAGAAGGATGAATATATTGAAAGGCTTTGTCGTGTTTTTAATTGCAAT
Organism: Pseudomonas sp. GM79; assembly: GCF_000282495.1. Taxonomy (GTDB): domain Bacteria; phylum Pseudomonadota; class Gammaproteobacteria; order Pseudomonadales; family Pseudomonadaceae; genus Aquipseudomonas. The sequence goes on along the minus strand of NZ_AKJE01000030.1, from coordinate 20,212 downwards.
TTTAATTGGGGTTGCAGTTGGTACAATTGCCGAGTATTGGGAGGTGAATAAATACATCAAGTATGTGTTGATGGCTGCGATTATAACTATTTTTCTTCGGTTGTTGGGCTATAAAAATGGGGGTGGTCGACAAGTTTGAATTGTGCAGTATGAAATTCAATTGAATTGGTACTAACTAAGGAAGCAAGATGAGAAATTTAACGGACAAAGAATTGCTGATGGTTTCCGGCGCAGGATCGGGGATGACTGTATCGCCAGAGACCGTGGGTGGCGCAGTCGGGGGGACGATCGGGGGTATGGCAGGCGGGCTAATCGGAGGAGGAGTCGGCGTTATCGTAGGCGGCGCGATAGGTAACTCTCTGGCAAACGGAACGCGTGACCCAGGCTCGGTGAGCACCAGTGGTATTCCTTGGGGAGCTTCGATGGGCGGCCCTTACCAGCCCGTGCAGAAGGAGAGCTGACCAAGCGCGCCCATTTGCGTGCCCGCAAGCTGGATTCAACGGGTCGCGGCGAACGCGGCCCATTGGTTCCGTCCGTCTGTCCCATCCCGATGAGCTGATCCTGCCCGTTGACCAGCAGGCGGCGGCCCTCATCGAGATTGCTCAAGGCTGCCCCGGGCGTATTCCAGAAAGCCTCGCCTTCAGCGGTCAGGCGCAGGCTACGGGTAGGACGGGCGAGCAAGCGCGCCGAGTTGCTGTTCGATACGAGCGCCTACCGCTGAATTTGCTGTGCGCCCATCGCGCACAATTGAGTAAGCCGGTGAACCTTTTGCGGGAAATGCTTGCCAGCCGATGCGCTCACATAAGCAGTCAATTTCCGACGAAATCGGATGTCGATCATTAGTCGCAGGTAAATAGCGAAATTTCTGTCAGCAACTATCACCACCAATGGATTCCCAAGGGCAGGAACCAGCGGTTAACCCGCTTATACTAGCGCCCGCCTCATGTACGCACCGTCGACCTCGCAATGGCGAGTCCAGGTTCGATTCGGTCATACCCGATGGTCATCACCGGACCTTCGTTGCACCCACGAAGCAATGGCTTGGGTGAGTGGGTGGCTTTGCCCGGTCCATGGCGGTTTTCGCGTCTTGGCCGACGACACATTACTGGTCAAGATGTCTCTGAGCAGTAGACGAAACGATTCAACAGGGAGTGAATACATGGAACATGCACCTTGCATCAGCCAGATCGCCACATTACTGGCTGACCCCAAGCGCAGCGCAATGATGTGGGCCTTGATGGACGGCTCGGCGCGACAAACCGAAGAGCTGGCGTTGCTGGCCGGCCTGTCGCCGTCTTCGGCCAGTGCGCATTTAGGGCGTCTGTCCGCCGGAGGTCTGTTGAAGGTCGAAACCCGTGGCCGCAAACGGTTTTTCCGGCTTGCCGCGCCCGAAGTCGGCGCCGCGATAGAGGCCCTGGCCAGCGCGACCCTGGCCAGCGCGCCTCGGGACATTCCAGAGGTTTTCAAACGCACGAGCCCTATCGCCAAACCTCAGGCGGCGCCTTCGTCATTGCTGCGGGCCAGGCTCTGCGACGACCATCTGGGCGGCACCTTGGCCGCCGACCTCTACCAGCGCCTGCTGGATGCGGGCTGGATCGAGCAATTCGATCAGCGGGTCATGATCACTCACAAGGGCGCCACACAATTGGCAACACGCGGTGTGTTCATCCAGGCGCTGGCTCATCGCAACAGCAGAGTCGCCTGCGCTTGCCCGGACTGGAGCGAAAGACGCCCGCACATGGGCGGTTCATTGGGCGCGGCGTTGTTGCAGCTGTTCATGCAATCGGGCTGGTTGAGCCTGCCCAACGATTCGCGAGCGTTGCAGATCACCGCTTTGGGGCAACAGGAAATCCATCGCTTCGCCAAGGAAACCGAACTGGAAATGGCGCTTTAGAGCCGTTGAGGTGCGACGTCCGGGATTTGTTTCAGACGTCGTTCATAGCTGTGGACAGGTCGCATCCAGCAATAATCCCCAGCTGCTATCGCGCACACTCGATCCGGGGATTTCAGGATTGGGGGAATGTGGCATGGAAACACGAAGCTTCAGCGCGGCAGAACGATTGGAACGGCTGCCCATCAGCGGTTATCACCGCATCATTTTCATCATCATTGCCCTGGCGTTTTTCTTCGACTCCATGGACCTGGCGATGATGACCTTTCTGCTCGGCTCGATCAAAACCGAGTTTGGCCTGAGCACGGCGCAGGCCGGGTTGCTGGCCAGTTCGAGTTTTTTCGGCATGGTTCTGGGCGCATCGCTGTCGGGCATGCTGGCCGACCGCTTCGGGCGCAAACCAGTGTTCCAGTGGAGCATTGTGCTGTGGGGCATCGCCAGTTACCTGTGTTCCACGGCGCAAAACGTTGAAACGCTGACGCTGTTCCGAATCCTGCTGGGGATCGGCATGGGCATGGAGTTTCCGATTGCTCAGTCGATGCTGTCGGAGCTGATTCCGGCAAAGCGACGTGGGCGTTACATCGCGTTGATGGATGGTTTTTGGCCGCTCGGCTTCGTGGCGGCCGGGGTGCTGTCGTACTTCCTGTTGCCGGTGATTGGCTGGCGCGACATCTTTCTGGTGTTGGCGGTGCCGGCGGTGTTCGTCCTGGCGATTCGTTTTTTCATTCCCGAGTCACCGCGCTGGCTGGAGCAAGCCGGACATCATGACGCGGCGGATAAGGTCTTGCTCGGCATCGAAGATCGAGTCCGGGCTTCATTGGGCCGTGCGGATTTGCCTGAACCGATTCGTCTGCCCCGGGTGGCGAGTCAACCGGGCACTTTCTTCTCTGCGCTAGGGGAGATCTGGTCGCCGCAGTATCGCCAGCGCACGATGATGATCTGGAGCGTGTGGTTCTTCGCCTTGCTGGGTTTCTATGGCCTGACGTCCTGGCTCAGTGCGCTGTTGCAACAATCGGGTTTCGCAGTGACTCAATCGGTGTATTACACGGTGCTGATTTCCCTCGGCGGGATTCCCGGTTTCCTCATGGCCGCCTGGCTGGTGGAGCGTTGGGGGCGTAAACCGGTATGCGTCGTGACATTGCTCGGCGGTGGCGTCATGGCGTTTCTTTATGGCCAGAGTGCAGTGTTCGGCGGCAACGTCAGTCTGTTGATTACCTCGGGGCTGCTGATGCAGTTTTTCCTGTTCGGCATGTGGGCGGTGCTCTACACCTACACCCCTGAGTTGTACCCGACGTCGGCACGCGCCACGGGCTCGGGGTTCGCGTCAGCCATCGGCCGCGTAGGGTCGTTGCTCGGGCCGTTGGTGACCGGGCTAGTGTTCCCGATGACCGGGCAGGGCGGGGTGTTTGCGCTGGGGGCGATGTGTTTTGCGATTGCGGCGGGGGTGGTGTGGATGTTCGGGATGGAGACCCGGGGCAAGACGTTGGAAGAATTGAGTGAGCCGGTGGTTATCAATTAATCACCGATTAAATGTGGGAGCGGGCTTGCTCGCGAAAGCGGTATGCCAGTCGACATCATCGTTGACTGACACGCCGCCTTCGCGAGCAAGCCCGCTCCCACATTGGGTTTTGCGGTGATTTTTACTGTGAGGTAGATGCAAAAAAGATCGCAGCCTTGGGCAGGTCCTGCAGGTGTACACATAACCCTGTAGGAGCTGCCGAAGGCTGCGATCTTTTGACTTTAAGGTTTCACCAACCGCGCATCCAGGCTGTTCTGCGCCAAGCGCTTGGCCTGATCCTGGGTCATGCCCAGATCGGTGTACAGCGCGTGGAAGTTCTCGGTGACATACCCGCCGAAATAGGCCGGGTCATCGGAGTTCACCGTGACTTTCACACCGCGCTCGAGCATCTCGAGGATGTTGTGCTGGGACATGTGATCGAACACGCAGAGTTTGGTGTTCGACAACGGGCACACGGTCAGCGGGATCTGCTCGTCGATGATCCGCTGCATCAAGCGCTCGTCTTCGATGGCGCGCACGCCATGGTCGATGCGCTGGATTTTCAGCAGGTCAAGGGCTTCCCAGATGTACTCGGGCGGGCCTTCTTCACCGGCGTGGGCCACGGTCAGGAAGCCTTCGCTGCGGGCACGATCGAACACGCGCTGGAACTTGCTCGGCGGGTGGCCCATCTCCGAACTGTCCAGGCCCACGGCGACAAACGCATCGCGGAACGGCAGCGCCTGGTCGAGGGTTTTCTGCGCTTCGTCTTCGCTCAAGTGACGCAGGAAACTGAGGATCAAACCGCTGGTGATGCCCAGTTGCTGCTCGCCATCCTTCAGTGCGGCGGCGATGCCGTTGAGCACTACTTCGAACGGGATGCCACGGTCGGTGTGGGTTTGCGGGTCGAAGAACGGTTCGGTGTGAATCACGTTCTGCGCCTTGCAGCGCAACAGGTAGGCCCAGGTCAGGTCGTAGAAATCCTGAGAGGTGCGCAACACATCGGCGCCCTGGTAATACAGGTCGAGAAATTCTTGCAGGTTATTGAAGGCGTAAGCCTTGCGCAGCGTTTCAACGTCGCTCCACGGCAGGGCGATCTTGTTGCGTTCGGCCAGGGCGAACAGCAGCTCAGGCTCCAGCGAACCTTCCAGGTGCAAGTGCAATTCTGCCTTGGGCAGAGCGTTCAGCCAGTCGTACATTTTTGAAATCTCATCAGGTGCAATGAGGGCATTCTACAGATGCCCGCAGAAACAATGAGCAAAACCTGACCAGCCGGTTCATTACACGGCTTCCTGTTGCCGTCGATGGGCGTAGGTGTCGGCGAAGCGCGACAGCAGGAATTCGGCGCAGGTGGTGGCAGGATACTTTGCCGGATGGCGTTCATCCTGGCAGCCGGGCAGGCATTCGATAGGCGTGTCGGGGTGCGGCTCGGCAAAGAACGGCATCGAGTAACGATCCACACCCGACGGGCTGATTACCCGGTGCGGCGTCGACAGGTAACGGTCGTTGCTCCAGCGCGCCATCATGTCGCCGAGGTTGACCACGAACGTGCCTTCAATCGGCGGCGCATCGATCCATTCGCCCCGCACATTGCGCACTTGCAGTCCGCCAGCGGCATCCTGATAGAGCAGGGTGATGCAGCCGTAATCGGTGTGAGCGCCGGCACCTTGCTGATCTTCGGTGCTGGCAGTGTGGCGCGGCGGGTAATGAATCATCCGCAGCACGCTGACCGGTTCTTTGAAACGGCTATCGAAGAAATCGCGCTCGATGCCCAATGCCAGAGTCATGGCCCGCAACAGGGTTTGAGCGAGCGCCTGCATGTCGACGTAGTGTTGCTCCATCAGCGATTCCCAGCCGGGCATCGACGGATGACGGTTGGGACCGCGCAAGGGTTTTTCCGAAATCACCTCGGGATGATCGGCCGGCAGGTGCAGGCCCATGTCGAAGGTTTCTTTCAGATCGCTGGGTTTGCTCGGGTCGAGTTGCTCGGTTGCGATAGCGCCATAGCCGCGGTGGTGGCGGGTCTGGGTGATGTCGATCTTGAGTTTTTCGGCGGTGGGCAGGGCGAAGAAGCGTTGGGCGTGGTCGAGCACGGCGTCGATACGCGACGGGGCGATCGGGTGGCCCTTGATATAGAAAAAGCCCCATTCGCGGCAGGCATGGTCGATTTGTGTGGCGACCGATTGCCAGGCGTTTTGTTCATCGCTGTAGAGTGGGGCGATGTCGATGATCGGGAGTTGGTTCATGTTGCTGTCCTACGCTGGCTCAAGAGTACCGAAGATCCATTGTGGGAGCGGGCTTGCTCGCGAAGGCAGTGTGTCAGTCGACATCAATATCGCATGACACACCGCTTTCGCGAGCAAGCCCGCTCCCACAGGGTTTTATGTTCGGCCGGAATTACTTCGGTATCTCGGCCTTCATGCCTTCGACGTAGTAGTTCATCGACGCCAGCTGCGCATTGGTTGCCGTCGCGCCCGCCGGGATTGTCTCCACGCCGGCCTGGTCTTTGATCGGTCCGGTGAACGGATGCAGGGCACCGCTCTTGATGTCGGCGATGATTTGCTCGGCTTCTGCTTTTACCGCGGCCGGCACCAGGTCGCTGATCGGTAGCTCAACCGTGCCTTCCTTCAGACCGCCCCAGTAATCCTGGGATTTCCACGTGTGGTCGAGCACGCTTTGAGTCGCCTGAATGTAATGCGGCCCCCAGTCATTGACGATAGACGTCAGCACCGCTTTCGGCCCGAAGTGCGCCATGTCCGACGCATAACCGACGGCATACACGCCGCGACGCTCGGCCGCCTGGATCGGTGCCGGGCTGTCGGTGTGCTGGAACACCACGTCCACGCCCTGGTCGATCAGCGCATTGGCGGCGTCGGCTTCCTTGCCCGGGTCGAACCAGGAATTGACCCACACCACTTTGATCTCGGTGCCCGGGTTGTACTTGTTCAGGGCCAGTTGAATGGCGTTGATGTCGCGGATGACTTCCGGAATCGGGAATGAGGCGACGTAGCCGACTTTCTTGGTCTTGGTCATCTTCGCTGCGAGGAAACCGCCGACGTAGCGGCCTTCATAAGTGCGCGCCAGGTAGGTGCCGAGGTTCTTGTCCTGCTTGTAGCCGGTGGCATGTTCGAAGGTCACCTTGGGAAATTGTTTGGCGACTTTCAGGGTCGGGTTCATGTAGCCGAAAGACGTGGTGAAAATCAGGTCGTACTTGTCCTTGGCCATGTTGCGGATCACCCGCTCGGCATCGGCGCCCTCGGGGACGTTCTCCACGTAGTTGGTGGTGATCTGCTCGCCGAACTTCTCTGCCAGCGCCTTGCGTCCCTGTTCATGCTGATACGTCCAGCCGTGGTCACCGATCGGGCCGATATAGACGAAGCCGACTTTCAGCGGGTCGGCGGCACTGGCGGTCAGGCTGGCGCTCAGACCGATGGCTGCGGCGACAGCGCAGAGCAGCTGCTTCAACGGACGTATATGCATGAACGGGAACTCCATTTTGTTGTGAGGTAGGTCAGGGCAATGCAAATTGCTGACCAACAGGACAACAAATGGATCGAAATCGCGTAACGGCCATCGCGGGCAAGCTCGCTCCCACATGACCTGCGCAAATCCCGTAGGAGCGAGGCTTGCCCGCGAAGAGTCCCTGACGACCACCACAGAACCATCCCGGTGCACCGTCTCGAATACACGCCATCCACTGGTGCGGGCGTCTCACACAAAACTGTGGGAGCGGGCTTGCTCGCGAAGACGTTGTGTCAGCCGACATCAATGTTGCATGACACACCGCTTTCGCGAGCAAGCCCGCTCCCACAGTTTGATTGATGTTGTGTCAGGTGCCGGCGATCAACTGCCGAGCCGCCTGGCTGTGATCGGCAATCAACCCTTTCAGATCCAGCCCCTCAACCTGACCGTCGATCACCCGCCACTTTCCGCCGACCATCACCCGGTCCGCCCGATCCGCCCCGCACAGCAGCAGCGCCGATACCGGATCATGGCTGCCGGAGAAGCGCAGTTCATCCAGTTTGAACAGCGCCAGATCCGCCTGCTTGCCCACCGTCAGTTCACCGATATCGGTGCGCCCGAGCAAACTCGCCGAGCCCTTGGTCGCCCAGCCCAGTACCAATTCCGGTGTGATTTTTTCCGCGCCATAGCGCAGCCGCTGGATGTACAGCGCCTGACGGGTTTCGAGGATCATGTTCGACGCATCATTGGACGCTGAACCGTCAACGCCCAGCCCCAGCAGCGCACCCGCAGCGGTCAGGTCCAGCGTCGGGCAAATGCCGGAAGCCAGGCGCATATTCGAACTCGGGCAATGGCAAATACCCGTGCCGGCCGCGCCGAGACGAGCGATTTCGTCGGGGTTGAAATGAATGCCGTGGGCCAGCCAGGTGCGCGGGCCGAGCCAGCCGACGCTGTCCAGGTAATCCACGGTGCGCAGGCCGAAACGTTGCAGGCAGAAGTCTTCTTCGTCGAGGGTTTCCGCCAGGTGCGTGTGCAGCCGTACATCGAGGGTATTCGCCAGTTCGGCGCTGGCGGACATGATCTGCGGGGTCACCGAGAACGGTGAACACGGTGCCAGGGCTATTTGAATCTGCGCCCCATCACCGCGCTCGTGGTAGGCGGCAATCAAACGTTGGCTGTCATCGAGGATCACTTCGCCTTCCTGGACGGTCTGCTGCGGTGGCAGGCCGCCGTCTTTTTCACCGAGGCTCATCGAACCGCGAGTGAGCATGGCGCGCATGCCCAGTTCGCGAACACTCTCGACCTGCACGTCGATCGCATTTTCCAGACCTTCCGGAAACAGGTAATGGTGATCGGCCGCGGTGGTGCAACCGGACAGCAGCAACTCGGCCAATGCGACTTTGGTGGCGAGGGCGAGTTTTTCAGGGGTGAGACGAGCCCAGACCGGATAGAGGGTTTTCAGCCACGGGAACAACGGCTGATTAACCACCGGCGCCCAGGCACGGGTCAGGGTTTGATAGAAGTGGTGATGGGTGTTGATCAGCCCTGGCAGGATCACGTGTTCGCGCGCATCGAAAACGTGGTCACAGGGCGCGGCGGGTTGTTGACCGGCGGCGAGCACTTCGACGATCAAGCCGTCTTGCACAACCAGACCGCCACGGGCATCGAGCGCGTTGGCCGTGAAAATGGCGAGGGGACTTTTTAACCAGGTACGGGTCGCAGGCATGTTGGCCGGCTCCTCTGAAAGTTGGGTTCAGGGTTGCCAGCTCAGTGTTGCCCTGTCTGCTGATCCAGGGTCGCCGCGAGGGCGAGGTGCGGAGTTTCGAACAAAAAAGCTTCGCGGGCAAGCCCGGCCCGACAGGACAACGCAAAACCCCTGTGGGAGCGGGCTTGCTCGCGAAGGCGGTGTGTCATTCACATCAATGCCGACGGACACTCCCTCTTCGCGAGCAAGCCCGCTTCCACACTCGATCTGTGTGTTACCAGGGAATGGTCTCACCCCTGTAGTTCACAAAATGATGCCCGCCCTTGCCGGCATACGCATTCACCTGATCGATCAACCCGCGGGTGCTGGTTTCCACATCAATGTCCGCGCCTTCACCGCCCATATCAGTTTTCACCCAACCCGGATGCAGCGACAGCACGGTGAGTTTCTGTTCGCCCAATTGCGTGACGAAGCTGTTGGTCATGGAGTTCAGCGCCGCTTTGCTGGCCTTGTACAGCGCCAACTCCGGCGCGTCGGGCATGGTCACACTGCCCAGCACCGAACTCATGAACGCCAGCACGCCGCTGCCATCGCGAATCTGCCCCACGAAACGCTGGGCCAGATTGATCGGCGCCACGGCGTTGGTGAAGAACAGCTGACCCACCTCGGCCAACGTCGCGCCACCCGGCGTCTGGACCTCCGGCCCCTTGACCCCGGCATTCACGACCAACAGGTCGAAGACTTCACCCTTGAGTTGTTGGCTAAGGGCGATGACCGCTTGCTGATCGTCCATGTCGAGTTTTTCGATCCGCACCTTGCCCAGCGCTTGCAAGGCTTCGGCGCCCTGCGGGTTGCGCACGGTGGCGGTGACTTGCCAGCCGTCGGCCAGCAGGGTTTTCACCAGACCGAGGCCCAAGCCTCGGGAGGCACCGATGATGAGTGCGGTTTTTGCCTTGGACATGAATGGCTTCCTTGATGGATGAAAATCACGGATTTAATGGACAACGTTGACCGAGCCGATGTTGCAGTTCCTGACGCAAGACATCGAGTTCGGCGATGCGGGTTTCGATCAGGTTCAGTTTGTCTTGCAGCAGTTGGGTAACGGCATTGGCCGGGTCGGGCGACTGCCACAACGCGGCGACACTGCTGCCGATCTCGCCAAGGGTAAAGCCCAGTCGCTGAGCCGTCTTGATGTACAGCACCAGTTGCACCATCTCCGCCGGATAGTCGCGATAACCATTGGCGCTACGTTGCGCGGCGATCAATCCGCGCTGTTCGTAAAAGCGCAATGTGTCGCGGCTGACGGCGCTGGCCTGGGCTAATTCACCGATGCGCATCTTGATGTCTCGAGAGGGCTTGACCCTGGAGCATACTCCAGGCTTTAGCCTTGTTGCTCCCTGAATTTATGGAGCAAGACGGATGTGGACTTCAACGCAATATCGTCAAGTGGTGCGTGGCAGTGCGTGGTACGACCTGATCGTGACCGCTGCTTTTGTGACGCCGTGGAGTTTTGCGGCGTTGCATGGCGTGTTGTCGAGCCTGAGTCAGACTTTCAATTTGCCTGGCGAGCTACCGCCGTTCGAGCCGATGCACATGCTGATGGCGAATTTGTTGGGTTCGATTGTGTGCGTGTGGGCGGTACTGCGGATTCGTGATCCGCAGCAGGTGTTTGGGCGGTATGACGCGGTGGGGCGGTTTCTGTTTTCGGCTTGGCAGCTGTATGCCTTGCTCCACGGCGCAAGCTCATTGCTGGTTGTTTTCTTGGTCTTTGAATTGGCGTGGGGCGTTGTTCAAGTGTTGCCTGTTCGGGCGCCTTCGCGGGCAAGCCCGCTCCCACAGTGATTTTGGCGAACACGGAATTTTCTATCGACACAAAACTTGTGGGAGCGGGCTTGCCCGCGATGAGGCCCTTGAAGCCGACCCTAATGCCCAGCCTGCCACGGCTGCCCCAACGACACCGGCGCATACAACCGTGTGCGCACGGCATCCCGGGACAACAGCACCAACACCACAATGGTCGCGACATACGGCAGCATCGCCAGCAGGCTCGACGGAATCGCCAGCCCCAATCCCTGTGCCACCAAATGCAGGATGCTGGCGAGACCGAACAGATACGCTCCGAGCAGCAATCGCCACACCCGCCAACTGGCAAACACCACCAGCGCCAGGGCAATCCAGCCGCGACCGGCGCTCATGTTTTCCGCCCACATCGGCGTGTACGCCAGGGACAAATAAGCCCCGGCCAACCCCGCCATTGCCCCACCAAACAGCACCGCCAGCGTACGCACGCGCAACACCGGCAAGCCCATGGCGCTCCCCGCGTCCGGGTTTTCGCCAACGGCCTGAATAATCAACCCGACGCGACTTTTCAGAATCACCCAGGCCACTAACGTGAACAGCGCGAACGACAGGTACACCAGCAAGTCCTGGGCAAACAGCATCCGCCCGATCAGCGGGATTTCACTCAACAACGGAATCGCCACCGGCTCGAAACCCGCCAATGGTTTGCCAACCCACGCTGCGCCGACAAAGGTCGACAGGCCCACGCCGAAGATCGTCAACGCCAACCCGGTCGCCACCTGATTGGCGTTGAACACCAGTGCCACCAAGGCAAACAGCGACGACAACAGCATCCCGGCTAGCATTGCCAGCAACACGCCAAGCCAGAGGTTGCCGCTGTTTAGCGCGACGATAAAACCGATCACCGCCCCAAACAGCATCATGCCTTCCTGCCCGAGATTGAGGACGCCACTCTTCTCGCAAATCAGCTCGCCCAGCGCCACCAGCAACAACGGCGTACCGCAGCGAATCATGGCGTAGAAAATATTGCTCAGCAGATCGATATCCATCACAAGGCTCCTGCGTGTACGGCGGTGGTTGGTGCACGGCGAGCCCAGCGCAGGTTCAAACGCGGTCGGTAGAGAATCAGTACGTCACTGGCCAGCAGGAAAAACAGCATCATCCCCTGGAACAATTGAGTGATCGCTTGCGGCAGGTTCATGCTCATCTGTGCGCTTTCGCCACCGATGTACAGCAGCGCCATCAACAGGCTGGAAAACAGAATGCCGATGGGATTCAGCCGCCCGAGAAACGCCACGGTGATCGCCGCATAGCCGTAACCCGGTGAGACCTGCGGCACCAGTTGGCCGATCGGCCCGGTGACTTCGCACACGCCGGCCAGTCCCGCGAGGCCGCCGCTGATCAACAGCGCCAGCCAGATCAGTCGCTTCTCGCGAAAGCCGACGAAACCGGCGGCGCGCTTGTCCAGCCCGAGCACTTTGATCTGGAAGCCGACAAAGCTTTTCTGCAGCAATACCCACACCGCCACCAGCGCGAGCAAGGCGAAATACACACCGGCATGAACCCGGCCGTCCTCCATCAACAGTGGCAGTCGACTGGCATCGCCGAACATTGCCGACTCTGGAAAGTTGAACCCCGCCGGGTCCTTCAGCGGCCCGTGGACGCAGAACAGCAGCAGGTTCAGGGCGATGTAATTGAGCATGATGCTGGTGAGGATTTCATTGGCGTTGAAGCGCGTGCGCAACCACGCCGTCAGCCCGGCCCATGCGGCGCCGGCCAGGGTGCCTGTGAGCAGGATCAACACCAGCGCCCAGCGGCCTTGCCAGTCAATGATGTTCACCGCCAATGCACTACCAGCGAGGGCGCCGAGCAGCAACTGACCTTCGGCGCCGATGTTCCAGATCCGTGCCTGATACGCCACCGCCAGGCCCAATGCGCAGAGCAGAATCGGCAATGCTTTGACCAACAATTCGGAAACGCCATACAAGTCGCTGATCGGTGCAATCAGCAGCGTGTGCAAGGTCAGCAACGGATCGTGACCCAGCGCGACAAACAGCAATGAGCCACAGCCCAGCGTCAACACGGCCGCCAGCAAGGGCGAGCACCACAACATCAGGCGTGATTGCTGGCCACGGGGTTCGAGAGAAAGCAGCATGTGAAACTCCGTTAAAGCGCTACGGGGGCAGGTGATTGAGGTGTGTCGAACTGGCCGGCCATCCAGCCGCCGACGTCGCTCAGATGGGTGTCGACGGTGGCCTGCAATGGCGATAGCTGACCGCCGCACAGGGCGCCGAGGCGATCGCAGATCTGGAACAGTTCGTCGAGGTCTTCGGAGATCACCAGGATCGCCGCGCCAGCATCGCGCAAGGCAATCAACGCCCGGTGAATGGTCGCGGCCGCGCCGACGTCCACGCCCCAGGTCGGGTGCGCGGCCACCAACAGCTTGGGCTGCTGAAGGATTTCCCTACCGAGGATGAATTTTTGCAAGTTGCCGCCGGACAGGCTGCGAGCCGGTGCCAGGGAATCAGGTGTCTTGACCCCGAAGCGGCGAATGATGTCTTCCGCCAGCGCTTGGACCTTGTCGCGCTGGACCAGCCCGTGGCTGACCAGCCCCTGTTGAAAGGCGGTCAGCAGGGCGTTATCTGCCAGGCTCAGCTCCGGCACCGCGCCATGACCCAGACGCTCGGCGGGGACGAACGCCAGGCCAAGTTTGCGTCGTGCATCCGGCCGCAGATGCGCCACCGGTTGCCCGCCGAAACTGATCGTTGCGGTGTCATCGCGGGGCAACCGTTCTTCACCACTGAGCAAGGCCAGCAACTCATCCTGACCATTGCCGGCCACTCCGGCGACCCCCACGATTTCGCCGCGGCGCACGTCGAAATCAATATTCTTCAGAGAGCAGCCGAACGGGTCCGGGTTGTGCCAGGACAACCCCGTCACGTTCAAAAACGCATCAGCCCCCATGACCTTTGGATAGTCAGTGATCAGCTCGGCAGCTTCACCGACCATCAACTGCGCCAGTTGCCGATCCGAGCACTGCGCCGGCACGCAATGCCCGGCTACCCGACCGCCGCGCAACACCGTAGCGTTGTGGCACAACGCGCGCACTTCGCCGAGCTTGTGGCTGATAAACAGAATGCTGCAGCCCTCGGCCGCCAGTCGACGCAAAGTGACGAACAATTCGTCGGCTTCTTGCGGGGTCAGTACAGATGTCGGCTCATCGAGAATCAACAGGCGGATGTCCTGCATCAGGCAGCGAATGATTTCCACCCGTTGACGCTCGCCGATGGACAGGCTGTGGACAAGTCGCTCCGGTTCCAGGGCCATGCCGTAGCGTTGGGACACTTCACGAATCTTCGGTTCGAGCTGCTTCGGCGTACCCGCCGCCGCGCCCATGGCCAGCGCGATGTTCTGCGCCACACTCAGGGTTTCGAACAGCGAGAAATGCTGGAACACCATGCCAATCCCGAGGCCGCGCGCCTGGGCCGGATTGCGCATGGTCACGCGCTGGCCCTGCCAGATCATTTCCCCTGAGTCGGCGTGAGTGACGCCGTAGATGATCTTCATCAGGGTACTTTTTCCCGCACCGTTTTCGCCGAGCAGGGCGTGGATTTCACCGGGCGCAATACTCAAGTCGATGGCGTCGTTGGCCAGGCAACCGGGATAACGTTTGCTGATTCTGCGCAATTGCAGGCGGGGTATTTGATCGGGGATCGGCACGGGGTTGGACATGACAGGCTCAGGTCGACAGAAGTTATGCCTGGGGATAAAGCAATTTCCTGGCCATTGAGTCAGGAAATCGGCAAGGTCTTGCTGGTTTAGGGTTGTGGGCGGTGTCTCGCCTTATTCCAACTCCGAATCAGGCACCACTTGAGGGCACGTTCTTTGATCAGGCTCTGGTTTTGCGCGCTGTGAATTGATCAAAAAACGAGCAATACCTTGCAAGCTATGTCGGATACGGGGCTGCGCCAGCCATGAACGGGTTATCCACAGGTTGTTCCACAGTATTTGTGCGCAAGCCGAGCGGAGGGGCATAAGCACTGAGGGGCTTTCTTCTAATGGCGATAAACCGCTCTAACTGTTTGTTTTTACGTGGAATAAATGTTGTCGTTGGGAATTTGGATGAAAAATGAGCAAAGCCCGCAAAGCCGCATGACAGAAGGGTTACAGGGGAATGTGCTCAGGTTATCCACAGCCGGGTGCACAGCAGATGTGGGCAAGTATCGAGAATAAGGAAAACCGGGGCGCCCCAAAAGATCGCAGCCTTCGGCAGCTCCTACGGGATTGCATTTCTTATGGAAGTACACGGTCGGCGTAGGAGCTGCCGAAGGCTGCGATCTTTTGATCTTTCTTTTATCGCTGCAACAAAATGCGCCCGCGACTCAAGTCCGCCAGCTGCGTTTGCAGGGTATCTATCTGCCCCTCGCCGATCGCCAATTGCAGTTCCACGCCATTGGCCGTGAAGGTTTCTTCCACGACCAAACCACCCAGTTCCGCTACCCGAAGCTTCACCAGCGCCAACTCGCCAAATGCACAGGCACAACTCACCGGCACCCGACTGATCAGCTCGACCTTCGGCGCCCCTTGCAGGCATTTGTTGGCACCGCCGCCATAGGCCCGGGCGAGGCCGCCGGTGCCCAGTTGAATGCCGCCATACCAACGGATCACCAGCACCGCGACCTGATCGCAATCTTGCGCTTCGATCGCTGCCAGAATCGGCCGGCCAGCGGTGCCGCCGGGTTCGCCATCATCGTTGCTGCGATATTGATCGCCGAGTTTCCAGGCCCAGCAATTGTGCGAGGCGTTCAAATCACTGTGCTGCTCGATGAACGCTTGGGCATCGGATGCGCTAGTGATTGGTCCGGCGAGGGTGATGAAGCGGCTTTTGCGAATATCTTCGCGGTATTCGCAAAAGCCGCTGAGGGTAAAAGGCATAGGTGTCTTAGATAGCAGGCGTCAGGCCGCAGCCTTTGAGAATGATGCGGATCAGGTTGTTGCCGGCGTCTTCCATGTCTTGCTTGGTCAACTTGGTGCGCCCGGTGACACGGCAGATCTGCGTGGCAAAATCGGCGTAATGCTGGGTGCTGCCCCACAGCAGGAAGATCAGGTGCACCGGGTCGATCGGGTCCATTTTGCCGGCGTCGATCCAGGTCTGAAACACTGCGGCCCGGCCCTGAAACCAGGTGCGGTAGTCCTGGTTGAAATGCTCGCTCAGGCATTCGCCGCCGCTGATGACCTCCATGGCGAAGACCCGCGAAGCTTGTGGCTGGCGCCGGGAGAATTCCATTTTTGCGCGAATGTATCGCGTCAATGCTTCTGCCGGATCATCCTCGACGGTCAGGGTATTGAAAGTACTGTCCCAGAGTTCAAGGATGTTGCTCAGCACCGCCACATACAAACCGAGTTTGTTAGTGAAGTAGTAATGCAGGTTTGCTTTGGGCAACCCGGCCTTCTGCGCGATGGTGTTCATGCTGGTGCCTTTGAATCCGTGACGGGCGAACTCGTCTTCGGCGGCTTTGATGATGGTCTCTTCGTTCTTCTGACGAATGCGGCTGGCGGGTTTGCCGCCGTGGGCTGGGACTTCAAAGGTCATAGGCACTTCCGAACGGGTAGATGGGTGTAACCAGATGCGTTGATAGCGCACCCGCAGGTCGCAGACAAGTCCTGTTGCGATAAAACCTGAACACCACAATCCCTGTGGGAGCGGGCTTGCTCGCGAAGGCGGTGTGTCAGTTGCATTAATGTCGACTGATACTCCCTCTTCGCGAGCAAGCCCGCTCCCACAGGTTTTAGCGTGTTGCAGCCAGGCTCTCCAGAAAACTCTCCAGTACCAAATGGGGGCGACGTCCCTTGCGTGTGACCGATGCCAGGCTCAGGTCATAAAAACGTGCCTTGGGTTTCAGCGCACGCAATCGGCCTTGTTGCACCCAGAGGCTGGCGTAGTGGTCCGGCAGGTAACCGATGTAGCGCCCGGTCAGAATCAGAAATGCCATGCCTTCGCGATCCGATGCACTGGCGGTGCAGTTGAGCGCCTGATAGTGGGCCTGGATCTCGGCAGGCAAACGGAAGGTCGGGGCGATGGCGTCCTGGCTGTTGAGACGCTCATCGTCCAGTTGTCTGTCGTCGACATAGAACAGCGGATGGCCAACCGCGCAATACAGCAGCGAACGCTCGCTGTAGAGCGGCTGATATTCCAGCCCCGACAGCGCACTGGCCTGCGGCACCACGCCAACATGCAAGCGCCCGTCGAGCACGCCTTGTTCGACTTCATTGGGCGCGATCATGCGGATCTGGATCTGTACATCCGGGCCACGCTCCTTCAATTGCGCCAGGGCATGGGTGATGCGCATGTGGGGCAGGGTGACTAGGTTGTCGGTCAGGCCAATGGTCAACTCACCGCGCAAATGTTGGTGGAGGCCATTGACCTCGGTGCGGAAACTTTCCAGCGCACTTAATAGCTGCAACGCCGATTGGTAAACCTCGCGGCCCTCTTCGGTCAGGGAAAAACCGGCGCGACCGCGCTGGCACAGACGCAGGCCGAGGCGTTGCTCCAGATCGCTCATCTGCTGGCTGATGGCCGAGCGACCGATCCCCAGCACCGACTCTGCCGCGGAGAAGCCACCGCATTCCACGACGCTGCGAAAAATCCGCAACAGGCGGATATCAAAGTCACTGACTTGCGCCAGCGGATCGGGACGACGGCTGCTCATGCTTTGTTTGCTCAAAGTTTAGTGGCGGGCTGACTGAAGGTTAGAAAAGTTGGATTTCACCGACTTTATCTCCGTGGCAATTTAGCTGCAAGAAAGCTTTTCATCTCCACGCCGCTTATTGCCCTGCGAGGTTTTGCCCATGAACGTGCCTGAAAACGCCCCGACTTCCCTGGCCAGCCAGCTCAAGCTCGATGCTCACTGGATGCCCTACACCGCGAACCGCAATTTCCAGCGCGACCCGCGACTGATCGTGGCTGCCGAGGGCAGTTGGCTGACAGACGACAAGGGCCGCAAGGTCTACGATTCGCTCTCTGGTCTGTGGACCTGCGGCGCCGGGCACACCCGCAAGGAAATTCAGGAAGCGGTGGCCAAGCAACTGGGCACCCTCGATTACTCGCCGGGCTTCCAGTACGGTCACCCACTGTCGTTCCAGTTGGCCGAGAAAATCACCGACCTGACGCCGGGCAATCTGAATCACGTGTTCTTTACCGACTCGGGTTCCGAGTGTGCAGACACGGCGGTGAAAATGGTGCGTGCTTACTGGCGCCTGAAAGGCCAGGCCACCAAAACCAAAATGATCGGTCGTGCTCGTGGTTATCACGGCGTGAACATCGCCGGCACCAGCCTTGGTGGCGTGAACGGCAACCGCAAACTGTTCGGTCAGGCGATGATGGACGTTGATCACCTGCCGCACACTTTGCTGGCGAGCAATGCTTTCACTCGTGGCATGCCGGAGCAGGGTGGTATCGCGCTGGCGGATGAATTGCTCAAGTTGATCGAGCTGCACGATGCCTCGAACATCGCAGCGGTATTCGTCGAGCCATTGGCTGGTTCCGCTGGCGTGCTGGTTCCGCCGCAGGGTTACCTCAAGCGTCTGCGCGAGATCTGCGATCAGCACAACATCCTGCTGGTGTTCGACGAAGTGATCACCGGTTTTGGTCGTACCGGTTCGATGTTCGGTGCCGACAGCTTTGGCGTGACGCCGGACCTGATGTGCATTGCCAAGCAAGTCACCAACGGCGCGATCCCGATGGGCGCAGTGATTGCCAGCTCCGAGATCTATCAGACCTTCATGAACCAGGCGACGCCGGAATACGCGGTGGAATTCCCGCACGGCTACACCTATTCCGCCCACCCGGTGGCTTGCGCTGCGGGCCTGGCGGCACTCGACCTGCTGCAAAAGGAAAACCTGGTGCAGAGCGTGGCGGAAGTGGCACCGCATTTCGAAAATGCATTGCATGGTTTGAAGGGCTCGAAAAACGTCATCGACATTCGTAACTACGGGTTGGCCGGTGCCATCCAGATTGCGCCTCGCGACGGCGATGCCATCGTGCGTCCGTTCGAAGCCGGCATGGCTCTGTGGAAAGCCGGGTTCTACGTGCGCTTCGGCGGCGACACCCTGCAGTTCGGCCCAACCTTCAACAGCAAGCCGCAAGACCTCGATCGCTTGTTCGACGCGGTCGGCGAAGTGCTGAACAAACTCGACTGATTTTTCCCTTCTATATAGAGGCGCCCGGTGATGGGCGCCTGTGGACAACTTTTCTGGAGCCCTGCATGAGCCTTATTCCGCATTTGATCAATGGCGAACTGGTGACCGAAGACGGTCGTACGGCCGACGTGTTCAACCCGTCCACCGGTCAGGCGATCCACAAACTGCCATTGGCCAGCCGTGAAACCATTCAAAAAGCCATCGACTCGGCCAAAGCTGCGTTCCCGGCCTGGCGTAATACGCCAGCGGCCAAGCGCGCTCAGGTGATGTTCCGTTTCAAGCAGCTGCTGGAACAGAACGAATCCCGCATCGCCCAACTGATCAGCGAAGAACACGGCAAGACCCTAGAAGACGCTGCTGGTGAATTGAAGCGCGGGATCGAGAACGTCGAGTTCGCCTGCGCTGCGCCGGAAATTCTCAAGGGTGAGTACAGCCGTAACGTCGGGCCGAACATTGATGCCTGGTCGGATTTCCAGCCATTGGGTGTGGTGGCCGGTATTACCCCGTTCAACTTCCCGGCTATGGTGCCGTTGTGGATGTACCCGCTGGCGATCGTCTGCGGCAACTGCTTTATCCTGAAACCGTCCGAGCGCGATCCAAGCTCGACGCTACTGATTGCTCAGCTGCTGTTGGAAGCCGGCCTGCCGAAAGGCGTGCTGAGTGTGGTACATGGCGACAAGGCTGCGGTGGATGCCTTGATTGAAGCGCCGGAAGTCAAAGCGCTGAGCTTCGTCGGCTCGACACCGATTGCCGAATACATTTACGCCGAAGGCACCAAGCGCGGCAAACGCGTCCAGGCGCTGGGCGGGGCGAAGAACCACGCGGTATTAATGCCGGATGCGGATCTGGATAACGCCGTCAGCGCACTGATGGGCGCGGCGTACGGTTCGTGTGGTGAGCGTTGCATGGCGATCTCGGTGGCTGTATGCGTCGGCGATCAAGTGGCCGATGCGTTGGTGGCCAAACTGGTACCGCAGGTCAAAGCGTTGAAAATCGGTGCCGGTACGACCTGTGGCCTGGACATGGGGCCGCTGGTTTCCGGTCAGGCTCGCGATAAAGTCAGTGGCTATATAGAAGACGGCGTTTCAGCAGGGGCGACCTTGGTGGTGGATGGTCGTGGTCTGAGCGTGGCCGGTCATGAAGAAGGTTTCTTCCTGGGCGGTTGCCTGTTCGATAACGTCACGCCAGAGATGCGCATCTATAAAGAAGAGATCTTCGGGCCGGTGCTGTGCGTCGTTCGGGTCAACAGCCTGGAAGAGGCGATGCAACTGATCAACGATCACGAGTATGGCAACGGCACCTGTATCTTCACGCGTGATGGGGAAGCTGCGCGGTTGTTCTGCGATGAGATTGAAGTGGGCATGGTCGGCGTCAACGTGCCTTTGCCGGTGCCGGTGGCTTATCACAGCTTTGGCGGCTGGAAGCGTTCGCTGTTCGGCGATCTGCATGCCTATGGTCCGGATGGCGTCCGTTTTTATACCCGTCGCAAAGCTATTACCCAGCGCTGGCCGCAACGTGCGAGCCATGAGGCTTCGCAATTCGCATTCCCTAGTTTGTAAGTAGAAGGGAAGAAGGCCGGCCCTTAGGGGCCGGCCTTCGTGTTTTCGGGGCTTCTTTGCCTTATATGACAGAATTGTGAAATCAGGGGTTGACGGCAGAT